>JAVEVQ010000051.1:0-22478 GCA_034004945.1 Methyloversatilis sp.
CAGCTCCATCGGCCACATTCCGCCAGCTGGGGCAGAGGCGAACTACTATCGGCAACTCCCCCGTCAGGCCGACCTCGTGCCGGCCTGACTTGACCCAACGGGCCTCCTCGAAGGCCGCGACGGTTCACGACTCACGAATCAGTGCGTGCGCCCTCAGCCATTGCAGCGCTCCCGCGATCTTCTCGTGTGGCATCAATATATATCGACTGATAACCTCGGGAACCACTGGCACACCGTTGCGCAAAAGCTCATCCACACGCGCTAAGTCAACTCCATCGATGAAGCGTACCCCCCGTGGATACTCAGCGCTGATCACTATTGGTCTCTCGACGATATAACCACCTTCAACCACAGGTCGCGCAGAAAAGTACGATCGACTTGAATGAGGCGTCACAGTCTCTTGAGAAGAATCGCTTGCACTCATCCGTGACCAGAAGGGTTCATCCTGCCAGTGTGTTTCAGCGATGTAGTGCTGTCGCGCAACCTCGACACGAGAGCGGAAAACCGACTCCGCGCGCTCATCGAAGTAGCGCAGTGCCAAGTCTGTCGACAACGGCCGTCGTACCAAGGTATTGATTACCGGCACCGCGGCGATGGCGCCGGAGGCGGCCTCGAACATGCCGTGACCGGACAGCGGGTCGCAGGTGTAGGCGGCGTCGCCGACGCGCAGATAGCCGTCGCCGACGACTCCGCCGCGCAGTGCCGCCTGTATGCCACGCGCCCGCGTCGCGCCGGCCGGCTTCATCTGCATGCCGAACCGTTGCGGCAGGCGAACGAGCTGGGCCAGCCCCGCCGCGTGCGCGCGGTCGAGATCGCCGCCGAGGGCCGCCACGCTGGCCGGCTGCATCACCACCTGGATGTGGGCCCGGCCGTGCGGATCGACGCCGCCCCAGGCCCAGCCCGAGGGGAAGGATTCGATGAAGGTGGTGCGCGGCTGCGGCCGCGCGCCCTCGAAGGTGCGACCCAGCGACACCAGCGTCGGGCCGGCGCAGCGGTCGGGCCCCATCTTGGGCGAGGTATGGCCGCGGCATTCGGCGAGCAGCGCGGCCTCGGTCCGCCGCGGGCGACCTTCGTCGTCCTCCCAGCGCACGCACCAGCCACCGTCTTCGCCACGCTCCAGTTCACGCACCAGGCCGCCGTGCAGCTCGATGCCCGCCGCGCGCACGTCGCGCAGCAGCGCGGCATCGAAGGCGACGCGGTCGACGACGAACTCGCCGTTCATCTCGACCTCCTGCGCGTTCCAGCTCGACACGCGGTGCCAGCGCGGGCCGAGCAGCGCCAGCGCCTCATGACAGCCGAGCTGCTTCAGCGCCTCGACCACGCGCTGCGACAGCCCCTCGACCGCAGGTGCCGTGCGCGGTCGCCCGATCACCTGCGCCGGTATGTCGTGCCGCGCCAGTGCGATCGCCAGCAGACTGGCAGCAGGACCGGCACCCAGTATCAGCAGCGGACTCATCGTTGCACCTCCCTGTGCATGGGTTGCGGGCGCAGTGCAAGCCACAGCGCGCCCAGCGAAGTCAGTGTCAGACCGATCCACAGCAGCGACGCGAACGGCAGCACGCGCAGCACCACCACCGCCTGCGCGGCCTGCGGCCCGCCTTCCAGCGCCGCCACCGCGGACGAAGTGGCGACCCACAGCTGCAGGTCGCGCGCCCAGCCGCGGTCGATGAAGGGATGCAGCACATAGCCCGGCTGGTCGGCGTAGCGCGCGTAGCGGTAATCGAGGATTTCGCAGATCTGACGCACCGGCCCGGCGTAGCCGGCGATGGCGCTGCGGGCGTCGCGGTACAGCGTCTGTCCCTGCAGCACGCCCTGCTCCGGGGTCGAGATCTCGATCTGCGCCAGCGCGCGGAAACTGCCCTTGCCCTGCGTGCGACCGCCGTCGGGCGTGCGGTCCACGTCGAGGCCGGTGACGCGGACGGCATAGCCCTGATGCGCGCGCTGCCAGTCGCCGTCGATGTCGATCAGGTGCTGCGAATAGCCGTTCAGTGCAGTGGCCAGCAGCCCGCCCCACAGCGCCACCACCGCGCCGAGGTGCAGCAGGCCGAGCGGCAGCAGATAGCCGGCGGTGCGCCGGTTGCGCCAGGCGCCGTGCACGCTCCAGGCGGCGCAGCCGAGCGCCAGATAGGCGCCGGCGATCAGCGCGGCGTCGATGCGCGGCAGCACGGCGACGATCTGCTGCGACAGCACACCGCTGCCGGCGTAGTGATGAGCCAGCAGGCCGCCTTGCGCGAACACGGCGCCACAGGCCAGCGTGGCGGCGGCCAGCGTGACCCAGCCCAGTCCGGCCGACAGACGGCGGACGAAGAACCAGCCGCCGACCAGCCCGGCCGCGACCATGGGCAGCAGCAGCAGGCGCGCCAGCCCGTAGCCGTCGACGTCCCACTGCGCGAAGGCCGCGCGCAGCGCCGGCAGCTCGGTGCCGCGCGCCCAGCTGCGCAACGTCTCGAAGAAGGGCTTCAGCTCGTCCGGCCGCGGCAGCCCCTGTACGCTGGCGAAGTAAGCCCAGGCGAGATGGCCCACCGCCGCCAGTCCGATGAACACGAAGATGAGCTGCGTCGCGCGCAGGCCCCAGGCGGCGAGATTCAGCCGCGCCGCGTTGGGCTGCGGCGCCACGCCACGCCAGCCGCGCAGCCATGAAACGACGCCCGCCAGCAGCAGCAGGGTGGCCAGCGCCATGTGGGCGGCCCAGGTCGACGCCCCGACGTAGCGATGCGAACTGGCCAGCGCATCGTTGCGCGTGACGCCCATCGCCACCGCGGTCAGCACCGCCGCCGCCAGCGCGGCGAAGGGCACCCAGCGCCACATCGTACGGCCGGGCCGCCAGCCGCCGACACCGTGCAGATGAGCGGCCAGCAGGCACCAGACGGCGAACACCGCGGTCTGCACCGGATCCCAGTGCCAGACCTGGCCGTACATCGCGTCCTCGAAGGCCCACACCATGCCGAAGCCGATGCCGGCGGTAAGCAGCGCCCAGGCCCGTCTCGCGTGCATCAGCGCACTGCCCGGCCAGCGTGTCGCCTGCCCGCCGAGCGCAGCCAGGGCCGGCGCAGCCAGCGCCAGCGTCCACGCATAGGCGGCGAGGATGAGCGGCGCGTGCACCAGCATCCACACCTTCATCAGGTGCGCGTTCATGCCCTGCGACGCCGCCTTGTGCAGCCACTCGACCGGCGTCGCCGCGAACGGCGCGAGCCAGGTGGCGGTCAGCGCGTACCAGGCGGCCAGCAGCGCCGCCACGTCGACGCGCTGGCTGCGGCTGGCGGCACCGCGCGCCGCCAGCGAGGCGAGGAAGGCCGCCAGCAGCAGCGTCGTGCCCTCGTCTCCGCCCCACAGATTGGCCAGCTTCAGATGCAGCGGCAGTTCGGCGCCGCTGTAGATCCAGACGTAACGCAGGTCGAAGCGGTCACCCAGCAACAGCACGGCCAGCGCGATCAGCGCGCCCCACAGCAGGCCGCTGGCCATGCGCAGCAGCGCGGCCCGACGGGCGCTCGTCACGCCGGCACACAGTGCAGCCGCAGCGGCGACGCCGAGCAACACGTCGCCCGCGGCCGGCAGCACCGTACAGATCAGCGCCGCCAGCAGCACGGCGCCCCACAGCAGGCGATCAGGCATGACGACGCTCCGGTCCGACATGGATGGCCGCCCGCTGCAGCCGCGTCGACAGTTCGCCGGGTGCGACGCCCGCCTGCAGCATCGCCGCGACCAGGCCGCTCATCCGCGCGGTGGCGATGCTGGCACCGCCGCCGCGCTCGGGGTGGCCCGGTTCGATCAGCGGATGGGTGCCGAAATCGGCCGCGGCGGTCGCCAGCCACGTCACGTCGCCGGGCGCGCAGCGCGCGTCGCCGGTCACCGCGATGCAGTGCGCGAAGGCGGCCGGGTACACCGGCGCACCGCGTGCCGGTGCAGAGGCGACCAGCACGACGCCAGCGTCGGCGGCGTCGCGGCAGGCCTGCGCCAGCCGCGGGCTGGCGGCCGGCATGCCGAAGCTCATGTTGATCAGCTGTACGCCCTGCCCGATCAGCCAGTACAGGCCGTCGAGCACAGCGTCGACGGTCGTTTCGCGGCTGCGCCCGAATACCTGTGCGACCGCCAGCCTGGCCTGCGGCGCGTGCGCCAGCACGCAGCGCGCGATCTGGCTGCCGTGGCCGCGCTCGTCGGCGCGCAGCGGTTCATCGCCGAACGCCGCGTACACCGCATCGCCCTGGCTGAGATCCAGCGCGCCGTCGATCAGGCCCACCCGCACTGCATGCGTCATGCGGCCGCCTGCGGAAAGTCGATGACGCAGTCGAAGGCGAGCTGCGACAGGTCGCGGTGGCTGACCACGATGCGCGTCGTCTGCGGCA
Organism: Methyloversatilis sp.; assembly: GCA_034004945.1. Lineage (GTDB taxonomy): Bacteria > Pseudomonadota > Gammaproteobacteria > Burkholderiales > Rhodocyclaceae > Methyloversatilis. The sequence continues at coordinate 4,344 of JAVEVQ010000051.1, forward strand.
GCAGGGCGTCGATCGCCGCCAGCGTGCGCAGCTCGAGCGCGCCGTCGAGCGAGGAGGTACCTTCGTCGATCACCAGCATCGTCGGCGACATCAGCAGCGCGCGCGCCAGTGCGACCCGCTGTCGCTCACCGCCCGACAGCGATGCGCCGCGCGGACCGACCAGGGCGTCCAGCCCGTCCGGCAGGCGCGACAGGAAATCGCTCACACCGGCCGCCTGCGCCGCCCGTTCGACCTCGTCGCGGCACGCGTCGGGCCGGCCGTAGCGGATGTTGTCGAACAGCGAGCCGGTAAACAGCACCGCCTCCTGCGACACCACGACGACGTGCCGGCGCAGCGTGGCGCGGTCGATGGCCTTGAGGTTCACGCCACCGATGGATATCCAGCCGGCCGACGGCTCGAAGTGACGATGCAGCAGATCGATGAAGGTGGATTTGCCGCTGCCGGAATCGCCGCGCAGCCAGACGCGGGCGCCGGCAGGTATGGTCAGGTTCAGTCCGCTGAAGGCGGGGCGCGCCGCACCCGGATAGCTGAAGGCGAGATCGCGCACGACCAGATCGCCGGTCGGCAGAACGTCCGCCGGCAGCGGCACGGCATCGTCGGGCACGTCGAGCGCGCGCAGCTCGTCGACGCGGTTGAGGCCGACCTTCACCCGCTGCCATTGCAGGTAGAGCCCCATCAGCGCATGCAGCGGCGCGCTGGCGCGCTGCACGCAGGTGGCGAAGGCGACCAGCGTGCCCAGCGTCAGCGGGTCGCCGGCCAGCATCGCCAGGCTGCCGCCGACGAAGATGCCGATCACGGCCAGCGACAGCAGCAGGTTGGGGAAGGCACCACCGAGGTAGCCGAACAGCTGCAGCGACAGCAGGCGTTCGCGCACCGTGCCGTGCAGGGCGCCGAGCCGTTCCAGCTCGCGCCGCTCAGCGGCATGCGTCTGTATGCAGCGCACCGCGCCGACCTTCTCGACCAGGAAGCTCGACACCTCGACACCGGCGTCGCGCGACTGCTGAGACAGCTTCTCGATGCGCGGCCGCACCCATGACAGCACGATGCCGTTGAGCACCATCAACAACGCAAGGAAGAGCGCCAGCTTCGGGCTGAGCAGCCAGAGCAGCACGACGGTGCCGATCAGCGTGAGCACCGAGTTGATCGCCGACAGCACGGCGTCGACGGCGAAGCGCTGTACCTCACCGAGATCGCCCTCGAGCCGCGCCAGCAGGTCGCCCTGCCGCATGCGCGAGAAGAAGGCCGGGGACAGCCGCAGCACATGCGCGAACAGCGACTCGCGCATGCGGTGGAGAATGCGCGCCGAGGCCGCCACGTGAATGCGGCGGCAGGCGAAGCCGACCGCCAGCGCGGACAGCGCCAGCCCCACCATCCAGGCGCCGGCCGCCAGCACCGCCGCGCGGTCCCGCGCGAGGATGCCGTCGTCGATCAGCGCCTTGGTCAGCAGAGGCTGGGCCAGTCCGGCCAGCACGGCGAGCAGTGAGAGCAGAAGCACGGCGACCAGCGCCGGCCACTCCGGCCGGATGAACGCGCCGGCCCAGCGGTAGAGCGTGCCGAGACAGCGGCCGCCCTGCGCCGCAGGCGCCGCCGTGACCGGCGCGGCGCCCGCGGCGGGCACATGGAGTGCTTCCGCTCTCATGCCACTCAGCGCTGGAAGATGCGCAGCGAGGTGAGCACCTGGTCGCCACCGCCCGGCGTGCGGATGTTGCCGATGCGCTTCAGCGTGGCGCTGTCGTACACCGCGATGTCGCCCTGGGTGCCGCCGATGTAGAGCTCCTTGCCGTCGCTCGACACATTCACGTTGTAGTAGGTGTGGTCGAGATCGACGCGGTCCATCTTGCCGGTCTTCGTGTTCACCTTGGTGAGCTGGGTATAGACGGTATAGGTTTCGTCGCGGCGCACCGGGTTCACCACGCTGGAAAACAGCACGACACCGGCGTTCTCGAATTCCTTGAAATGCACCGTGTCCTTTTCGAGGTCCAGCGTCCAGATGCCGGCGCGCAGTGCGGCCGGATCGCCTTCCGGCTTGTTCGCGTAGGCCACGTAGTAGGGCGTGGCGAACACATTGGTCTGTTCCCACTGCGGCCAGATCGCCAGCGTGTCCGGCTCGCCCTGCTCGCCGTTCTTCCAGCTGCGCCACGGGTGCTGGCCCTTGACTGCGCCGGTCTGCGGGTCGAGCTTGAGCATGTCCCAGCTGAAGGCGTACAGCGTGTCGCCCTTGGCCGACCAGGCCAGCGTCGATACGCGGCGCGGCACCTTGAGCTTGCGCACCGGCTCGGCGTCGGTGCCGGCGTCGGTGCGGTAGATCGCGATGTAGGGATCCATCACCTTGTACTCGCCCGGCAGCAGCTGGGTCGGATTCACATAGACCGCCAGTTCCTTGCCATCCGGGCTGAGGTCCATCGGGAAGGGTGACTTGCCGCGGATGTCGCCGCCGGACAGTTCGGCGCGGAACACTTCCTTGCCGCTGTCCAGGTCGATGCCGGACACGGTTTCCCAGCGGTTGTGAATGACGTAGGCGGTCTTGCCGTCACGCGAGTGCACCAGCGTGATCGGGCTGTTGCCCATCGAGGTGTTCGGGATGGTGTGCGTCTTCACCACCTTGCGTTCCTTCGCATCGACGACGAACACGAGGTTGGGACGCGCCGCGGTCACCAGATAGTCCCTGGCCGCCAGTGCCGCGGTCGGAAGGGCGCCGAACAGCGCGACGCCAAAGCTGGCGGCCAGTGCGGCCGCCGTGGTCTTGATCTTCATGGTCGGGTATTCCTCTTGTACGTTCGCGGGCTTACTTCGGGAACACGCTCTGCAGCGCTTTCCAGTCGCGCGCCGCGTCGTCCTTGCCGGTGTTCCAGTCGGGGTAGTTGTGCAGCGTGTCCGGCACCTGGGCCGGCCACCAGCAGGGGTCGGAACAGCCGTACAGATCGGCTTCCATCGGCTGGCACAGGCCGGCCACGCCGAGGAAGGGATCCAGTTCCCAGCCCGGGTCGAAGGTGGTTGCGCAGCCGGCGACGGCGGCGGTCATCGCGACCACCTTGTCGACCGCCTCGTCGTTCGGGGCGGCTTCGATCTGGTGGGCCTTGCGGTTCAGCGGTTTCAAGCGGTTCATAGTTCAGAGCTCCTGTTCGCGACGTGCTTGTGAAGGAAGGCGGGGTTCTTCTCGAGGATTTCCAGATAGGCCTCGATGCCGAAGTCGACCCACTCCCTGAGCAGTTCGCAGTAGTGATAGACCGGCGAATGCGGGTCACTGAAGTTGGCGTAGGACTCGTGGTAGCAGCCGCCCGAGCACAGGTTGCGGATGCGGCAGGTCGAGCAGCCGCGCTCCGAGCGGTCGAGTGCGCTTTCGAGGAAGGCGCCCAGCTCCGCCTTGGCGATACCGGTGTCGACGTTGCCGAAGGTCGGCAGCTCCGATCCGGTGAAGCGGTGGCAGAGGTTGAGCTCTCCCTTGTGATCGACCGCCAGCAGCCCGATGCCGGCACCGCAGGGCAGCGCCTTGCGGCGGCCCTCGTACAGGTCGGACAGCATCTGGTGCATGTTCGAGAAGCCGATGTTCCGGCCCTCGACCGCTGCCGCGACATACTCGCGACCCAGCGTCTTCATCGCGTCGAACACCGCCCGCAACTCGTCACCGACCAGATTGAAGGTGGTGATCGGGTTGCTGGTGACCGGCGCGAAACCCACTTCGGCGAAGCCGATCTCGTCCTTCAGGTGATGGTGAATGGCCGCCACATCGGAATAGCCTGCCGTCAGCGTCACCCGAGCACCGACCGAGCGCGAGGTGTAGCGCGAGAGCAGCATGCGCGCCTTCTTCGCCACCACCTCGTAAGTGCCCTTGCCGCCTATGGTCTTGCGGCGCAGGTCATGCACAGCCTGCGGGCCGTCCATGCTGATCGAGATGCCGAACGAATGCTCGTTGAACCAGTCGGCGATCTCTTCGGTGAGCAGCGTGGCGTTGGTGGTAAGCGAGAAATCGACCCGCTTGCCCTCCTCGCGGCAGCGTTCTTCCGCGTAGGCGGTGACCGCCTTGATCAGCCGCATGTTCGACAGCGGCTCGCCGCCGAAGAACACCACGTTGATGCGGTCGCGCTTGGCCCCTTCCTTCAGCAGCAGCTCGATGCTCTTCTTCGCCTTGTCGAAGTCGAGCTTCTCGCCCTTGGACGGGGTGGTCAGATCTTCCTTGTAGCAGTAGGTGCAGCTCAGATTGCAGCCGGTGTTCACGTTCAGCACGATGGTGCTGAGCGGGAACTCGGTCACGCTGATCCCTGTGCCGTGGTCGGCCTGCGCGGGATCGCCGCGCAGCACGCCCAGCGACTTCAGGTCTTCGATCGCGTCGGCGATCACCTTGGGCGAACCTTGCCCCGAGAAGCGCTGCTGCAGCTCCTCGAAGCTCACGGTCGCCTTCGGTCGCACGAAGTCGAGCACCTCGGTGGTCACACCGTCGAGATCGAAGATGCCGGTGCTGGGCACGTGCAGAAGCACGCGCCGCCCCTTCACCTCGACATCGTGGAAGGCGTGACTGTCTACGTAGAGCAGGTTGGCGTCGGACATGATGGCTATTCCGGTGACGGCCCGCGTTCAGCGGATCGGGGGGTCGTTCCAGCGCTGCACGGTCACGATCAGCGGCGCGGTGGCTTTCAGCGTGCGAGTGCCGTCCTTGACCGTCGCGGTCACCTTCAGCTCGCCCACGTTGTTGGCCTGGTACTTGCGATCCGGATTCGGACCCGCGTCGTTGGTGACGAACAGACCATTGCTCTGGATGCGGCCGGCGTACTTCACGTCCTGCATCTCGGCCGCCACCTTGTTCAGGTTGTCCAGCGACCAGCTGGCGGGCAGCGCACCGATGAGCACGTCATCGGCCGTTCCCTTCTTGCCGTCTGCGCCGACGGCGTAGCCGAGCGCTTCGAGCTGTGCCGGCACCTTCTTCATCGAGCCGCCGGCGTCACCGACACGGGCCATCGGGTGATCGGGCGTGATCTTCACGTAGTCGACGCGCTGGTAGACCGCGAACGCATTGCCGCTGCGCGCATTGCCCACCTTCACCTCGCGCGGGCCGGTCACGGCGTTCTTCTCCGATTCGACCTCGACCACCACGCGGTCCGCGCTGCGCTCGGCCACCGACAGCACCTTGACGCCGCCGCCCAGACTCACGTCACCGTCCAGACCGACGCCGTTGATCACCAGGCGGGTGCGGGTACCGGCCTTCAGCGCCGCCGGTTGCACCGACAGCACTTCGGGCTTCGCGCCGTCGGTACGCACGGCGCGCAGGGTGCCGCCGACTGCGTCGTAGTCGGCCTCGAACCAGCGACCCGACAGGCTGCGGCCGCCGTCCGCCAGGGTCATGACCTGGTTGATCTCGCGGTCACCGCTCTTCAGCGTGGCGCGCCATTCGTGGCCGGTGTAAATCAGGGCGGAACCCTTCAGCGTTTCGCTCGTGCCGTTCTCATAGCGCAGCGCCATGGTGACCGAGTAGGCGTCGGTGCCGGTGCGCTGAACGGTGGCCGTGCCCTCGTAGGCGCCGGTGCCCGGCTTGTAGCCGACCACGCGCCAGCTGCCGCTTGCGTCGGCTGGCTTCTGGGCCTTCCACTTGTTCCAGCTGTCGGAGTCGAAACCGTAAACCTTGCCCAGTTCGACCGACGCCTCGCCGTTGGCGATCTCGAACCAGTTACGGTCACGGCCGCCTGCCTGGATCTCGATGACAGGGAACTGGCCGACGTGGAAGTGCACCAGCTTGCGCCAATCCTCCTCGGTGCGACGCTGTACCGCGATGCGGCCATAGGAGTGGCAGCGCGCGCAGGTATCGCCAATCAGCTTGTTCTCCGGGTGCTCGACCACGCTGGGCGTACGGTCGACGATGTAGCGGTGCGCCGCCGATTCGTCCGGCGACAGGCCGTAGGCATCCGACAGGTATTTGACGATGCTGCTGCGCTCCTCCCGCGTCATCTTGACGCCGTGCGCGAAGCTCATGCGGGCGACCGTCATGTCCCAGCCTTCCGGTGTGCGGCGGCTTTCGCTGATGCGGTCCCACTTGCCGTCGCCCTTGGCAGAGTGACACACTGCGCACTTTGAATTTACCAGCGCTTCCGCTGTCCCATCAGATGCTAACGATTCACTTACCGCGCATCTTGCCAACAATATCGTGAAGAGAATCGCCGTTCGCGACGGCACTCTGTAGTGTTTTATTTCACGCATCTGTTACCTCTTCCTGGATTTTCGTGGGCGACCATAAACCCGCAACAAAGTCTAAAATTCAGAGTTGGTTGTTGCGAAGAAAACAAGTGCAGGCCGATTGCCTACCGCGTGCAGTCTAGAAAAGAGTCGTTGAGTGCGTTATCTCGAAACGGCACTAATTTTTGGTTTCGGTATCAATAATCGGCCTCTTTCGTTCGCTTTTCAGGAAGAGTGTTGACAAGGCGCATGGGTCGACTGACTCCGGTTCTCGCGGCCTCGAGGCTTGAACCTCATGCCAAACCGGTATTCAGATGCCTTCGTCACGATTGACCTCTGTTCGGCTCCCCCGGGTTCTATGCAAAGCAACGTATATGAGAAAACAGGAGTTGCGGGTGTGGGTACCTTGAAAATCCATTCGGCTATCGACTCGTTGCATACCTCAACGATCCGTTGTTTGGTTACAGAGGATCCTCTTCAACATGCTGACAGTCTTCCCATGTGGTCACAGGACTACCTGCAATTGACCCCTGGAAGATTTCGGGGGCGCATAGTTGAGATGTCGTGCGGACCAGTACAGCTGTTTCGTGAAAACATGGACCAGGTGATCGACGAGACTGGCTATCCTCGGGCATCGTCCTACACCTTCGGCGTGCCGGTGACCGTCCATCAGGACGGCTACTGGCAGGCGCAACAGGTTCACCAAGACAGCCTGCTCACGCTGATGCCGGGAGAAGAATTGCACTTCCGAACGCCAAGAGTGTCCGACATCTTCGTTACGGTGATCGACGCCAACACTCTACATTCTCATGCCGAATTGATACTCGGTGAGGATGTGGCCAGCATCGCGACTCGCTCACAGATGCAGACGTTAAGCGCCTCAGCTGCGGCGCGCTATCGGCGGGTGCTTCACGAAGTGATGTGCTGCGTGCAATCCGCACCGGAAGTGTTGCAGCATGCCGCTTCCTCTAAGGCAGTCACAGAATCCATAATCAATGCCTCGCTTACCGCACTGCTGTCGACCTCAGAGCCGAACAAGCGCAGCCGGGGCGGCCATTCTATTCATCGCGCGATTGTCGAGCGCGCGCGCCAATACATACTCACCAATCGCGATATAGCGCCTTCAGTCAGCGACCTCAGCATTCATCTGAAGATGAGCAGGCGGGGTCTCCATCATGCCTTCATGAACGTGCTGGGCATTAGTCCGGTCACTTTCCTACGTTACGTGCGCCTGCACGGCGCACGTAAGGATTTGCTGCACGGAGGCGCGGACGCTTCAGTCAGCTGCATCGCCTGCAAGTGGGGCTTCTGGCATTTAGGGATGTTTTCAACATACTACAAGGCGCTGTTCGGCGAATCACCCTCGTCTACACTCAAGAATCCGCCCCAAGTGCGCCCTGAACCGTGGGCATCTAGCATTGGTGCATTGCCCCCCCCCGACCTTTGCGCCTGAGTACGGCTTGAATCAACTAAAGTCGCTTCACACCGCCAGTCGACAAGTTCAGCTGAATCTGCACCCAAAAAGGGAGTGACAAGCGGGCAACCTTTCTCGGCAGCGTCTCCGCGATCACTTCCGCGGCGCACGCTCCAAGTCGTAGGAGCCCGCATGCGGCGCCCTCTTGGCGAGCTTCAGGGGCCTTCGAAGCCCGGGATCCAGCGGGTGCCCGCCAGCGGGATGCGCGCCATGGCGGCGGCTTCCAGCGTCAGGGCGACCAGGTCTTCGCGCTCCAGGTGATGCACGTTCTGCTTGCCGCAGGCACGGGCGATCGTCGTCAGTTCCATGTTCAGCGTCTTCAGGTAGTTCTTGACGCGACGGGCACCGACATCCGGCTGCAGGCGCTGCTCGAGCAGGGAGTCCTGGGTCGTCACGCCAACCGGGCACTTGCCGGTGTGGCAGTGGTGGCAGAAGCCGGGCTGAGTGCCGAGCGCGTCGTAGCCTTCCAGGGCCGACAGGTGCTGACCGTCCTGGATGTAGGTTTCCGAGTTGCAGCCGAGCGCGTACAGGATGCCCTGACCGATCGCGACCGCGTCGGCGCCCATGGCCAGCGCCTTGGCGACGTCGGCGCCGCTGCGGATGCCGCCGGATACGATGAGCTGCACTTCGCCCTTCATGTTCAGGTCTTCCAGCGCATCGACCGCCTGGCGGACTGCGGCCAGCGTCGGGATGCCGATGTGTTCGATGTAGCAGGTCTGCGTCGCCGCGGTACCGCCCTGCATGCCATCGACCACCACCACGTCGGCGCCGGCATGGACAGCCAGCTTGACGTCGTTGAAGGTGCGGGTGGCACCGACCTTCACGTAGATCGGCTTTTCCCAGTCGGTCAGTTCGCGCAGTTCCTGGATCTTGATCGCCAGATCGTCCGGACCGGTCCAGTCCGGGTGACGGCAGGCCGAGCGCTGGTCGACGCCTTGCGGCAGCGTGCGCATCTTGGCCACGCGCGGGTTCACCTTCTGGCCCAGCAGCATGCCGCCGCCGCCCGGCTTGGCGCCCTGGCCGATCACCACTTCGATGGCGTCGGCGCGACGCACGTCGTCCGGGTTGAAGCCGTAGCGCGACGGCAGGCACTGATAGACCAGCGTCTTCGACGAGTTGCGCTCTTCCGGCGTCATGCCGCCGTCACCGGTGGTCGTGGTGGTCCCCATCTCGGTGGCGGCACGGCCCAGCGACTCCTTCACGTTAGCCGACAGCGCGCCGAAGCTCATGCCGGCGACGGTGATCGGGATGTCCAGCTCGAGCGGCTTCTTGGCGAAGCGGGTGCCGAGGATGGTCTTGGTGACGCACTTCTCGCGATAGCCTTCGAGCGGGTAGCGCGACAGCGAACCTGCGAGGAAGACCAGGTCGTCGAAATGCGGCAGCTTGCGCTTGGCGCCCATGCCGCGGATTTCGTACAGGCCGTGCGCCGCGGCGTTCTGGATGTAGTCGATGACGCTGCGGTCGAAGCTGGCGGACTCCTCGCGGGAGACGCGCTTGAACGATACGGGTTTGATGTCCATGTTGAGTCCTTGATGTATCCGTGTCTGCACCGGAGGAAGCACCGGGTCGTCCCAAGCTTCCTCGCCGCCCCTCGGGGCCCGGAGCGGCATCGCCGCTCCGTGTGGGTCAATACTCCTGGTTCGCGTCGGCGTTCCAGTGGTACAGGGAACGCGCGGAAGCGATGCGCTTGAAGCTCTTCGGGTCGTGCTCGAGACCGGCCTTGGACAGCAGTTCGGCCAGCGTCGCGTAGTCGGCGTCGGTCATGTCCTCGAAACGTGCATCGGCACCGAGCGACTTGACGTTGCCGCGCAGGTAGATGACCGCTTCGTACAGCGAGTCGCCGAGCGCGTCGCCGGCGTCGCCACAGATGACCATGTGGCCGGCCTGGGCCATGAAGCCCGAGAAGCTGCCGACGCTGCCGCCGACGACGATGTCGCCGCCCTTCAGCGAAATGCCGCAGCGCAGGCCGGCGTCACCGTCGATCACCAGCAGACCGCCGTGGGCGGTGGCGCCGGCGCCGTTCGAGGCGAAACCCTTCACATGCACGGTGCCGCTCATCATGTTCTCGGCCACGCCGGTGCCGGCGCTGCCGTGGATGACGACGCGGGCGTGCTTGTTCATGCCGGCGGCGTAGTAACCCGCATGACCATGCACCTCGACCGTGACCGGCTGGTTCAGGCCGACTGCGATGTTGTGCGCGCCGTCCGGGTTCAGCACCGAAATGTGGCGCTTGTCGCCCTCCTCAAGACCCTTGTGCAGGAAGGTGTTCATCTCGGTCAGCGACGAGCTGGCGAGATCAAAGGTCATGCGTTCCATACGTACATCTCCTCGGGCGCGGGTTCGAACACGTTGGCGTGCTTGACGCCAGGCAGGTGGGCCAGCGAACGGAACTCCGACGCGATTGCGACGTAGTCGTCGGTTTCGGCCACAACAGCGGGCTTGCAGGCGAAGGGGTCGCGGATCAGCGCGAGCTTGTCCGGCGTACCCATCAGGAAGGTGAAGAAGCCGTCCAGTTCGTCGAAGCCCTTCTGCAGCGCGACTTCCAGGTCGTCGCCTTCACGCAGACGCCATTCGAGGAAGCGGCACGCCGCTTCGGTGTCGTTGTCGGTTTCGAAGTGGATGCCGGCCGGCGTGAGCTTGCGGCGGATCGAGTTCGGGTTCGACAGCGAACCGTTGTGCACCAGGCAGAAGTCTTCGCCGGCGGTGAAGGGGTGTGCGCGATCCGGCGTCACCGCCGACTCGGTCGCCATGCGGGTGTGGCCCACCAGGTGCGAACCCTTCATCGACTTGAAGTCGTAGCGGTCGGCCACCTGGGCCGGCGTGCCGATGTCCTTGTACAGGTCGATGGTGCGACCGGTGCTCAGGATGTGCAGCTTCGGATGGTTCTCGCGCAGCCAGCGCTTGACCAGTTCCGGCGACACGGCGAAGGACAGCACCGCGTGGTTGTGCTTGACGTCGATGTGCGCATCGACATCGAGGTGTTCCTTCAGCGCATGCGTCAGGCCGTGCCAGTTGAAGTCCGCACCGTCGTCGGTGAGGCCCGAGTACAGGCTCAGCTTGCGCGAGTTCTCAGCCAGCGTGTCGCCGAACACGGCCAGACCCGCCGAGTCCGGACCACGCTCGGTCATGCCGATCAGCATGGGCACCATCAGTTCGCCCAGGCGTTCCTTCAATGCCGGTGTCTTGACCAGCAAACCCACGATTCCACACATAACAGTTCTCCGGGGATGATCAGAAGAATTCGAGGTAGCTGCTCACTTCCCAATCGGAAACGTGACGCATGTACTCGACCCACTCCATATGCTTGAGGCGCAGGAACTCATCGACGACCGGACCGAGTGCGGCACGGATCACTTCGTCCTTCTCGAGCGCCACCAGCGCCTCATGCAGGTTCTGCGGCAGTACGCGGATGCCGGCCGCATCGAGCTGGGCCTGGCTGTAGTCGTACAGGTTGTCGTTGTTCGGCGCGCCCGGATCGAGCTCGTTGTTCACCCCGTCCATGCCGGCGGCGATGACCGCGGCCGTCGCGAGGTAAGCATTGCAGGACGCGTCCGGCAGGCGCAGTTCCAGGCGGCCGCCCGGGCTGCGGATCATGCCGCTGCGGTTGCTGCCACCGTAGCAGATGTAGGCCGGTGCCCAGGTGGTGCCAGTCAGCGAGCGGCCGACCACCAGACGCTTGTATGAATTGACGGTCGGGCAGCACAGAGCGGCCAGCGCCGGCGCGTGCTTGAGCAGGCCGGCAGTCCAATGGTAGGCCAGCTTGGACAGGGCGAGGCCGTTCTTGTCCGACTTGTCCTCGAACAGGTTGCGCTTGCCGTCGCCGATGCTCATGTGTATGTGCAGGCCGTTGCCCGGACGGTTCGAGAACGGCTTCGGCATGAAGGAACAGATCAGGCCCAGTTCGGCGGCGATCTCGGCGGCACCCATCTTGAAGAAGGTGTAGTGGTCGCAGGAGGTCAGCGCGTCGGTGAAGGTGTAGTTGATCTCGAACTGGCCGTTCGCGTCTTCGTGGTCGATCTGGTAGACGTCGATGCCGACCGCGCGCAACGATTCGGAAAGACGCTCAAGGAAGACGCGGGCACGCGACAGCCCCTTGTAGTCGTAACAGGGCTTGGACAGCGTGTCGCCCGGGTCGGCCGGCAGGATCTTTCCTTCGACCTTGCGCAGCAGCGAGAACTCCGGCTCCATGCCGGTGTAGAAGGTCCAGCCACGGGCGGTGATCTGCTCCAGCTGCTTCTTCAGCACCACGCGGGTGTCGTACTCGTGAGGCTTGCCGTGGGTGTGACCGTCACAGGCGATGCGCGCGTAACCCGGTTGCCAGGGCACCAGCGACAGCGTGGAAGGATCACCGACCGCCATGTAGTCGGCATCGACATTGGGCGTCATGCCCATGCCCCAGATCGCGAAGCCCGCGAATCCGGCGCCATCCGTGACCACGGTCTTGTAGTGCTCGGCCGGCACCGACTTCGTCTTGGCCGAACCGTGGATATCCACGAACTGCGCGAGGATGTACTTGACCTCGTTTTCCTTCAGGAACTGCTGTGCTTCGCTGTGTGACATCACATTCCCTCCCTGTCTAAACGGCTCTGATCCCACTGATTTGCGTCAGCTTCGATGACGCGCTCTTTGCTTGTTATTGCTGTGCAACCCGCCCCAGTGCATCGAGGCCGACTGCTCCACCTCCGAGATCCGCAGCCACCTCGACCAGCGTGGCCCACAGATAGCCGCCGTAGGTGCCGTCACACCACAGGCGGAAATACGTACCGTCCGCGCCGTCGAGTGCAATCGCGGTGACGCCGACGCCGACCATCGAGGTCATTACCAGCGCCTGCGCACTCGGCGAGAGACTGGCGAAATCGAAGGCGCAGGTCTGGCGCGTCAGTTCGATCGCGTTGCGACCGGTGATCACCAGCGCGGCGTCGTAACGCGGCACCGGATAGACGCCGGCGCCCGGCGCGGTGGCGAGCATCGTCGCTGTGCGGTTGCCGCCGGCGACGTCCTCGACCAGGAACTCGGTATTGCCCATGCGCAACACCAGCGTGCCGTCATCGAGGCGCAGATAGCTGTTCGGCCGTTCCGGCGTGGCGATGCCGAGCACATTGAGCCAGGCTGCGGCAGCGGGACCCTTGACGCCGGCACGGCGGCGGAACGACAGGTCGCCGATGCCGGCCAGCGGCACGTGGGGTGCGTCGGCGAAACCGTAGGAGGCGACACTCTGTATCGTCTCGACCTCGGTCCACTTCGCCGCGTGCGGCGCCTGTTCGTCGAACAGCGGGCTGATGCGAGTAGGGGCGAAGTGGGCGTTCATTCGATTTCCTTCTGGCGTTCGTCTTTCGGGTCGAAGAAGGGCGTGCTGCAGACCTCGGCCGCGACCATGCTGCCGTCGGTGATGCGGATCGAGAACGGCGTACCCGGCTCGGTCATGCTGGGCAGCACGAAGGCCAGACCGATGTAGCGACCGACGTGCGGGCTCCACGAAATGCTGGTCACGCGGCCGGCGATGTCACCGTTCTCGATGATCAGGTGGCATTCCTTGGGCACTTCGCCGCTGTAGTTCTCGGCCAGGCGGAAGCCGACCAGCTTGCGCTTGAGCGGCATCTTCTTGACGATCTGCAGCGAGCGCTTGCCGGTGAAGAAGGGCTTGTCGAGCTTGACCGCCCAGTCCATGCCGACCTCGAACGGGTTGGTCAGACCGTCGGTGTCCTGGCTCACGATCAGGTGGCCCTTTTCCAGGCGCAGCAGACGCTGGGCCTCGACACCGAAGGGGCCGATGCCCGCCGATTCGCCAGCCTTCATCAGCGCGTCCCACAGCGTCGGGCCGTACTCGGCCGGCACGTGGATTTCGTAGCCCCATTCGCCGACGAAGCCGACGCGCATCATGCGCACCGGGATGCCGGCGACGCTGCCGCTGCGCACCGCCAGGTAGGGGAAGGCGGCCGACGACAGGTCCATGTCGGTCAGCTGCGCCAGCACCTTGCGCGAGGCCGGGCCGGCGAGGTTCATCGCCGAGTAGGAACCGGTCAGGTTGATCAGGCCGCAGTCCAGCTTCCACTCGATGTTCAGGCGCGACAGTTCGCGATAGACGGTGGCCGCGCCCGAGCTGGTGGTGGTGAAGTAGAAGACGTCTTCGGCGATGCGCGCCACCACGCCTTCGTCGCTCAGCACGCCGGACTCGTCGCACATGACGGCGTAGCGCGTGGCGCCCACCTTCATGTTGTCGTAGCGGCCGGTGTAGCAGCGGTTCAGGAACTCGGCCGCCTGCGGCCCGCGGATTTCCAGCTTGCCCAGCGTGCCGACGTCGATCAGCGCGACGGCGGTGCGCACGCGACGCGCCTCTTCGCGGATGCAGTCGATGCGCGACTTGCCCTCGACCGCGTAGTACTCCGGACGCTCCCACGCACCGGCCTGCATGAACACCGCACCGAGCGCGGCGTGACGGCCGTGCAGCGGCGAGTGGCGCTGCGGGCTGAAGCCGCGGCCGGCCAGGTGCGACAGCGGCACCGGGTGGAAGAACGGGCGCGCGGTCGTGGTGCCGACCTGCTGCGGCGACTTGCCGGTCAGGCGCGCCAGGATGCGCAGCGCCGTCATGTTCGAGTGCTTGCCCTGGCTCGGGCCCATGCCGACGGTCGAGAAGCGCTTCAGCAGCTCGATGTTGTCGTAGCCTTCCTGCACCGCGTTCTCGAAGTCCTTCACCTGCAGGTCTTCGTCGAAATCGACGAAGTTCTTGCCGTCCGGGTGGGCGACGATGGGCCAGGCGTGCGACGGCGACTCGGTCTCGGCCGGCACGTCGACACTGCCGGCAGTGCCGTGACCGGCGTGCGCGGCGGCAGCCAGACCGGCGCGCTGACCGTCGGCGATGCGCGACTCCAGCTTGAACACGCCATTGACGCGGCCGCAGGCGAACACGCCTTCCGGCAGCTGGTCCGGCACGAACTGCTGCAGCAGTTCGTCGAAGCGCATCTTCGTACCCGCCTGGTACAGCAGGTTGGCAGCCGGCGCCCAGCCGGTGCTCATGGCCAGACCATCACAGGCGATGCGACGCTGCGAACCCGACACCACACGGCCCGAGCCGTCGATGCGGCAGGCGGTGATGCCGGCCAGTTCGCCCTTGCCGTCGGCGTGGGCCTCATACACGGCGTGGCCGGCGAGGATTTCGACGCCCTTGGCGCGCAGTGCGTCGGCCTGCGCCGACGGCGGCACGCTGGCACGCATGTCGAGCACGGCGGCGACGCTGGCGCCGGCGGCGATCAGATCGAGCGCGACGCGGTAACCGTCGGCATTCGCCGCCAGCACCACCGCGTTGCCCGCCGGCTTGACCGCGTAGCGGTAGATCAGGCGCTGCATCGCCGAGCCGTTCATGACGCCCGGCAGGTCGTTGTTGCGGAACACCGCCGGCTGTTCGAAGGCGCCGCTGGCGACGATGACCGCCTTGGCGCGCATCTTCGTCATCCTGTCGGCGTCGATCAGCGGCACCCACTGGTCGGCGTAATAGGCACCTGCGTAGGTGCCTTCGAGCAGGCGGATGTTTGCGTGCGACTTGACGCGGTCAAGGAGCGTACGTGTGTGCTGACGGCGGACAGCATCGCCGCCGAGCTGATAGAGGCCGCTGCCACCAGCGCGTGCGTTCTCGTCGCAGATCACCACGCGGGCGCCGGCATCGGCGGCCGACAGCGCGGCCGACAGGCCGGACGGACCAGCGCCGATCACCAGTACGTCGCAGAAGTCGTAGCGCTTGGCGGTACGGATGTGCGGCGTCGAGAAGTCGACCACGCCAAGACCGGTGATGCGGCGGAACACGCGCTCCCACATCGGGAACAGGCGCTTGTTGTGGAAGGCCTTGTAATAGAAGCCGACGGGCAGGAAGCGGGCGAACATGCCGAGGTGACGCGCGCGGTCCTTGGCCAGACCGCCGAAGGTGTTCACCGCGGTCAGGTCCATGCCCTCACGCACGGCGACCACGTCGCCGCGGGTGTTCAGCTTCTGGCCGTCCTGCACCATCACGTTCACGTCGTGATTGGCGGCGGACAGGATGCCGCGCACACGGTGGTACTTGAAGCTGCGGCCCTGGGTGCGCTGACCGGCCGCCCACAGCGCGCTGGCGATGCTGTCGCCGGCGACGCCTTCAAAGGCGCGACCTTCAAAACGGAACCGGACAGTGCGGCTGCGATCGAGCCACTCGTCGGGCATTGCGGGCAGGCGCATCACTTGTCTTCTCCATGCAGATAGGTGCGCAGCACCTTGTCCTTTTCGGTATCACGCTCGGCGATGAACCAGGTGTTCGACGGCGTGTGGCACCACCATTCCTTCTTCACGCCGGGTGCGCCGTTGCGGTTGAACACGTAGTCGGCCCACTGGTCGTCGGTGCAGGTGTCGGCGTCGGGTGCCGGACGGATTTCGCCCCAGTAGGCGAACTCCGAAATCGGACGCGTGCCATTCATCGGACAGGTCATCAGTTTCATGTCGTCGTCTCCGCTCTCTGTTCGGCGCTCAGTGACCCACGCTCGCCGCACCCTTCTCGCCGGTCAGCGAGTAGTTGCGGAAGCGGTCGAGCGAGAAGCCGGTGATCAGTTCGTGCGGCTTGTCATTGACGGCGGTCCAGGCCATGGTCTTGCCGCAGACCGGCGTCGCCTTGAAGCCCCAGGTACCCCAGCCTGAATCGAGGTAGAAACCTTCGACCGGAGTCAGACCCATGATGGGCGCGAAGTCCGGCGTCATGTCGGCCATGCCGGCCCACTGGCGCACCACCTTGGAGTGCGACAGGAAGGGGAACATGTCGAGCAGATGGGCGGCGAGGCCTTCCGGGAAGTCCAGCGTCGAACGCGTCGATTGCACTTCGTACGGGTCGAGCGAGGCACCCATCACCAGTTCGCCGCGGGCGCTCTGACTTACATATATGTGCAGGCTGCCGGACACCAGGATGGTGTCGAGCCAGGGCTTCATCGGCTCGCTCACCATGGCCTGCAGCGGATGAACGAAGATCGGCGTCTTGAAGCCCACCATGTCGGTGATGCGCGGCGTGAAGCCGGCGACCGCACAGATGACCTTGTTGGTCGAGATGAAACCCTTGGTGGTATGCACGCCGACCACCTTGCCGCCCTTGACCTCGATGCCGGTCACCGCGGTCTGCTGGTGGATTTCCGCACCGCGCATGTCGGCACCGCGACCGTAGCCCCAGGCCACCGCGTCGTGGCGGGCCACTGCGCCCGGCGCGTGGTACAGCGCGCCCTGGATCGGCGCATGGCCGCCACAGGACAGGTCGATCTGCGGCGTCTGGCGCTTCACCTCTTCCGGGCCGACCACTTCGGACGCGATGCCATAGTGCTTGTTCACCTCTGCGCGCCAGCGCATCGTGCGCATCGCGGAGTCGGTGTGGGCCAGCGTGAAGTGGCCGCGCGTCGAGTAGAAGAGGTTGAGATCGAACTCGGTCGACAGGTCCTGCCACAGCTGGACCGACTTGTCGTAGAACTTGACGCCTTCGGGCGTCAGGTAGTTCGAGCGGATGATGGTGGTGTTGCGGCCGGTGTTGCCGCCACCGATGTAGCCCTTTTCGAGCACCGCCACATTGGTGATGCCGTGATCACGGGCGAGGTAGTAGGCGCTGGAGAGGCCGTGGCCACCCCCGCCGATGATCACCACGTCGTACGAGGGCTTGAGCTTGTCGTGAGCCGTAAACATCCGGGGTTCCGGATGGGACTTCGACAGACCGAATCGCAATAGGCGCCAGGGCATGTGCTTTCCTGTAGTCCAGACTGAAAGGGTGTCGCTTCTGCTGCAATGCAGCGTGTTTCGGGTGAAGCAACTTTTTTTCGAATCATGAACCTTTTTGTATCCAAGTCAACTTAAATTCTTCTTATGAAACCCCGCGTGTAAGATAACGGTCACAAGGGACAGGTAGAGGCCCAGTCTGGAGGCGGAAAAGCAATGAGCACACAAGACAGCGTCATGGAAGGCGAACTGGAGCGCTACCTCGGAAACA
The DNA here is from genome assembly GCA_034004945.1 of Methyloversatilis sp. GTDB lineage: Bacteria > Pseudomonadota > Gammaproteobacteria > Burkholderiales > Rhodocyclaceae > Methyloversatilis. The sequence goes on from JAVEVQ010000051.1 coordinate 21,956, forward strand.
CCATCCGGGAGCTGCGCCGGGCGCATGGCCTGACGATTGCCGATATTTCGGAGCGCGCCGACATCAGCCGCAGCATGCTGTCGCGCATCGAGAACGGTCAGACCGCGACCAGCCTCGACGCGCTGTCACGCATCGCGCGTGCGCTCGGCGTGTCGCTGTCGGCGCTGTTCAAGAACTACGAGACGGAGGGCGGCGGCGCGCAGCTGATCAAGGCCGGCGAGAGCATGGAAGTGGCCCGGCGCGGCACGCGCAGCGGTCATACCTACCACCTGCTGTCCTACCACCAGGGCCCGACCAAGCTGTTCGAGCCTTTCCTGATCACGATCGAGCAGGAAAGCGAAACCTTCCCGGTGTTCGAACACCCGGGAACGGAATTCATCTACATGCTGGAAGGCCGCATCGAGTACCGCCACGGCAAGACGGTGTACGACCTGCAGCCGGGCGACGCGCTCACCTTTGACGGCAACGTGCCGCACGGCCCGGAAAAGCTGACCCAGGTGCCCATCCGCTTCCTGTCGATCAC
>JAVEVQ010000137.1:0-4642 GCA_034004945.1 Methyloversatilis sp.
CGATGTCGGCCAGCGTGTCTTCGGCCAGCTTGTCCGCCTCGGCGTCGTCGTCGACGAAGCGCACCGGGCGGCCGACCACCACCTGTTCGAAGCGCGTCTGCGCCGCCGTCTCGGCACGCTTCTTCACTTCGCCGATGAAACCGCCGATCAGGTCGCGGAAGGCGAGGTGCCGGCCGCCGACATCGGTGCCGGCGTCCATCAGGCCACTGCCGAGCAGGCTTTTCATCGAGCGCATCAGCCGGCCTTCGAAACCTTCGAGGTACTCGGCCAGCGCGGCACGGCCGACCGCTATCGAATCCTCGTCGAGGTTGAAGAACACCGCGGACGGCAGGGTCGGCTTGCCGTCCTCGAGCGGCAGCAGGCGGGCCAGCGGGCCGTCGTGGATGGCGGCCGTGGAGTTCGACGTACCGAAGTCGATGCCGCAGGCGGAGGTGTTCATCGGATGGTGCGGTGGTGCAAAAGGCCGCGCAGCGTACGGGGGCGGCGCACGCTGCGCAAGTTCAGGATGCCGCGGCGCGCACGATGTCGGCAAGCGCGCGTTCGCTGCCCGGCGCCGTGTCGAGGAAGAGCGAGGGCTCGATCAGTTCCAGCTCGATCAGCACCGGCCGGCCGTCCAGCCGCAGCATGTCCACCCGCGCATAGGCGCAGGGGCCGGGCGCGGCCGCCAGCGCCGCTTCGGCCAGCGCGCATTCGTCTGCCGCCGGCACGTGCGCATGGGCGATGCCGCCCCAGATGTCCTGACAACGGTAGTCGCCGGCCTGCGGCACCTTGCGCACCGCGTGCGAACAGCGGCCGCCGAAGAAGATGAGCGACACCTCGCCGTCGGCGATGCCCGGCACGAAGGGCTGCAGCAGCACGTCGCCGTCGGCCGCCAGCGCACGCAGATGATCGGCACAGGCGGCGCTGTCGGCCGCGCCGCGGAAGGCGCCGTAAGCGCCTATCGACACCGCCGGCTTCAGCACCACCTCGCCGCCGCCGAATTCCGCCAGCGCCTGCGCGAGCTGCGCACTGTGCCGCTCGATGAAACGCGTCGGCACGATGTCCACGCCACGCGCCGCCAGCTCGAACAGGTAGCGCTTGTGGCTGTTCCATTCGATCACCGGCAGCGGATTGAGCAGCCGGCTGCAGCGATCGACCCGCTGCGCCCAGGCGAGGAATTCGGGCAGGCGCGTGTGGTAGTCCCAGGGCGAGCGCAGCAGCACGCAGCGGTAGGCCGCCCAATCGACGTCGGCGTCCCACGCAACCAGATCGACCGGCACGCCGCAGGCGGCCATCAGCAACTCGGCGTCACTGTCCGGCTTGGGCATGTCGGCGCAGGTGACGAAGGCGATGGCGGGACGGGCGCTCATGTCGGGCGGAATCCTTGCGGGAGGAGCGGCGGCCCGCAGACATTCGATGCGCGTGTCGGCAGACCTCGGAGGAGGCGCAATGATACCGGCGCCCGCGGTCTTCGGCCCGCTCCGTCGTACCCGCCCGGGAAACGCGCCATCCGCATGAAGGACAAAATTTTTTGCAATGCACAAGTACAGTCCGCCAGCACTGCGCCGATATCTGGATGCGAGCGCCGCCGATGTGTGTACGGCGCACCCCATTGGCCATCCAGATGAGCAGCAGACCCTTGACTTCGATCCGGCATCCATCGACCTCCCCATCTTCCGAGCGACCTGCAGACCAGCAGGCGGAGGTTGACCGGCGCTTCCGCCTGCTGTTCGAGCGGATACCGGATCCGATGCTGCTGCTCGATGTGGAATCAGGCGTGTTCACCGACTGCAACCCGGCGGCGGTGCGCATGCTGAACTTCCCCGCGCGCGAAGCGGTGATCGGGCTGCGTCCGGCCGACATTTCACCGCTGCGCCAGCCGGACGGCCTTGCGTCGGAGGCGAAGGCGCTGGAAATGATGGACATCGCCCGGCGCAACGGCGATCACCGCTTCGAATGGACCGTCTGCAGCCCCTATCGCAGCGAGGTGGTGATCGAGGTGCTGCTGACCACCCTCCCAAGCGAAGGCCGCGAGGTGTTCATCACCACCTGGCGCGACCTCAGCCAGCAGAAGCGCACCGAGCGCGACCTCGTCACCAGCAAGCTGCGCTGGAAGTTCGCCCTCGAAGGCGCCGGCGACGGCGTATGGGACTGGAACATCCAGGACGGCACCGTCTTCTTCAGCCTGCGCTGGAAGACGATGCTGGGCTACGGGGAGCTCGATATCGGCAACACGCTGGCGGAGTGGTCGGAACGGGTGCATCCGGACGATCTGCCGCGGGTGATGGCTGACGTTCAGGCCCACCTCGACGGCCGCACGCCGGGCTACCGCAACGAGCACCGCATGCTCTGCCGCAACGGCGAGTACAAGTGGATACTCGATCGCGGCAAGGTGGTGAGCAGCGACGCCGAAGGCCGGCCGCTGCGCATGGTCGGCACCCATACCGACATCACCGAACGGCGCCGCGTGCAGACCGAACTCGAACGCGCCGAAGCCACCCAGCGGGCGCTGCTCGACGCGATGGCGGACGGCGTGTTCGTCGCGCAGGACCACCGCTTCGTGTTCGTCAATCCGGCCCTGCCACGCATGCTGGGCTACACGGTCGAGGAATTCACCGGCCTGCGTTTCGCCGACGTGCTGCATCCGGACTTCCTCGAACTGTGGAGCGAGCGCTATGAGCGACGCATCGGTTCCGGGCCGGAACCGCAACGTCGTTACGAGGTGCAGTTGCTGAACCGCGACGGCGACCGTCCGCTGTGGATAGAGCTGATCGCCTCGCGCTTCACCTATCGCGACGAACCGGCCGTGCTCGGCATCGTGCGCGACATCAGCGACAAGAAGATCAACGAACAGACCATCTGGCGGCAGGCCAACTACGACGCGCTGACCAATCTGCCGAACCGTCATCTGCTGCTGCATCACCTGCGCCAGGAGATGCGCCTGAGCCAGCGCAGCGGCCGCCAGCTGGCGGTGCTGTTCATCGACCTCGACCGCTTCAAGGAAGTGAACGACACGCTCGGCCATCCGGCTGGCGACAACCTGCTGCAGCAGGCGGCGCAGCGCATCACCGGCTGCATGCGCGACACCGACGCGGTCGCCCGTTTCGGTGGCGACGAATTCGCCGTGGTGCTGGGCGGGCTGGAACACCCCGACGTGGTCGAACAGATCGCCGGCAAGATATTGAGCGCGCTGCATCAGCCCTTCCAGCTGTTCAACGAGCTGGTCTATGTATCGGCGTCGATCGGCATCACGCTGTATCCGGACAGTGCACAGAGCCACGAGGATCTGCTGAAGCAGGCCGACCAGGCGATGTACGACGCCAAGCGCGCCGGGCGCAACCGGATGAGCTATTTCACGCCGTCGATGCAGGCCAGTTCCGAACGCCGTCTGCGCCTGGTGTCGGACATGCACACCGCGCTGACCACCGGCCAGTTCCACCTCGTCTACCAGCCCATCGTCGAGATCGCGACCGGCCGCGTGCGCAAGGCGGAAGCGCTGATACGCTGGCAGCACCCGGATCGCGGCCATGTATCGCCGACCGAATTCATCCCGATCGCCGAGGAAACCGGTCTCATCCTGCCGATGGGCGACTGGATCACGCGCACCGCGGTCGGTTTCGCGCGCCATCTGCAGCAGCGCCTCGGCGACACGGTGCAGATCAGCATCAACCATTCGCCGCTGCAGCTGCGCAATCGAAACGGCGACTATCCCGGCGTGGTCGAGCTGCTGCACCAGCTCGATGCGCCGGGCAGCCTGGTGTCGATCGAGATCACCGAAGGCATGCTGGTGGAGGCCGACGAACCGGCGCTCGACTGCCTCTACGCGATGCGTGACGCCGGCGTCCAGGTCGCGCTGGACGATTTCGGCACCGGCTATTCCTCGCTGTCCTACCTGAAGAAGTTCGACATCGACTATCTGAAGATCGACCAGTCCTTCGTGCGCGGTCTGTCGCGCGACTCGAGCGAGCTGGCGCTGTGCGAGGCGATGATCGTGATGGCGCACAAGCTGGGCATGCAGGTGATCGCCGAAGGCGTCGAAACCTTCCATCAGCTCGAGCTGCTGCGTGCGGCACACTGTGACTACGCACAGGGTTACCTGTTCTCGCGACCGCTGCCGGCCGAACACTTCGAAGCCTGGTTGCGCGAGAATGGCTGAAATGCATCAGGCGTCCGTCACCCTGCCGGATGGTCCTGCCGACCGCATTTCAAATAGAGAGAATGGCACTAGACCTCATCAAGGCCACCGCCCTGATCCTCGCGCTCAGCCTGTTGCAGGGCTTCAACGCGCGCTTCTGGGGTGAGCGCCGCACCGCCCGCGATATCGGTTCGGGACTGATTTTCGGCGTCATGTGCGTGGTCGGCATGATGATGCCGATCACGCTGACACCCGGCGTCATCTTCGACGGTCGTTCTGCCGTGCTCAGCATGGCGGCGCTGTTCGGCGGCCCGCTGGTCGGTGCCATCGCCGGTACGATTGCCGCCGCCTATCGTCTGCACCTGGGCGGCGGCGGCGCACTGATCGGCATCGGCGTCGTGACCGTTTCGGTGCTGCTCGGCCTCGCCATGCGGATACTGGTCCAGCGTGGCAAGGTCACGCCGGGCTTCCTGCCTTTTCTCGCGCTGGGCGTGGTGGTGCACGGCGCGGCGCTGCTGCTCTTCCTCG
>JAVEVQ010000052.1:0-22303 GCA_034004945.1 Methyloversatilis sp.
CACCTCGCCCTCGCCCATGAAGCGGTGGCCGCGCGTGCTGCGACCCGAAGCATGGCCGAAGGCCTGACCCGGCACCACGCGCTCGCCGTGCAGCATGACCAGCCCGTGCACCGGACGCACGAACTGGAAATCACAGTCGGCCCAGCGCATCAGCTTGGGTATCGGCAGCTTCTTCAGCGCGTCGAGCACGATGCCGGCCAGCACGTCGTCGAGCGCGGCGCCCGGCACCGTCATCGCGTAGAACAGCGTTTCGCTCTTGCCATCCATGCGGCGGGTGAACTGCGGCAGCGCCTCGGCCGGAATGTTCTTCGCCTGCAGCTTCTTCAGCAGCGCCGGCGTCGGCTTGCCATCGGCATCGAGCGCCACGGCCACCGGCATCAGCTTTTCATCGACCACCGCGTCCGGCGCGCGGTCGGTCACGCCCTGCACGGTCAGCGCGAGACGGCGCGGGCTGGCGTAGCGGTCCATGCGCGCGTCGGCGGCGACCAGCTTGCGCTCGACCAGCGCCTTGAATACCGCGTCGGCAAACACCTCACCCAGGCGCGACAGCGCCTTGGGCGGCAATTCTTCGGTCAGCAGTTCGACCAGCAATGTGGCTTGCATAACTCTTCCAGAGGGCCGCGGCGGCGGCCTCAAAACGGTTCTGTCGGATCGGGACGGAGCAACTCAGGCGGCGCGCAGCGCTTCGATGCGCTGGCACTCTTCCTCGCCCAGCAGCGCGCGCAGGCGCGGGCTGCTCAGATCGGCCATCGGGAAACCGCGCTGCTCGCGCGACGCGTAGTAGGCCTGCGCCACCAGCCGCGCCAGCGCGCGCACGCGGCCGATGTAGGCGGCACGTTCGGTCACCGAAATGGCGCCGCGCGCATCGAGCAGGTTGAAGCTGTGCGAAGCCTTCATGACCATCTCGTAGCCAGGCAGCGGCAGGCCGGCCTCGATCAGGCGCTTCGCCTCCGACTCGTAGTCGCCGAACTGGCGGAACAGCCATTCGACATTCGAGTGCTCGAAGTTGTAGGTCGACTGTTCGACCTCGTTCTGGTGATACACGTCGCCGTAGCGGATGCCCGGCGCCCACACCAGGTCGTACACGTTCTCGACGCCCTGCAGGTACATGGCCAGACGCTCGGCGCCATACGTGATCTCGCCCAGCACCGGCTTGCACGGGATGGAGCCGACTTCCTGGAAGTAGGTGAACTGGGTCACCTCCATGCCGTCCAGCCACACTTCCCAGCCCAGGCCCCAGGCGCCCAGCGTCGGCGATTCCCAGTCGTCCTCGACGAAGCGGATGTCATGCTTCGACGGATCGAGGCCGAGTGCGCGCAGGCTGTCGATGTAGAGCTCCTGGATGTTCGGCGGCGACGGCTTCAGCGCGACCTGGAACTGGTAGTAGTGCTGCAGGCGGTTCGGGTTCTCGCCGTAGCGGCCATCCTTCGGGCGGCGCGACGGCTGAACGTAGGCAGCACGCCAGGGCTCGGGGCCGATGGCGCGCAGGAAGGTGGCGGTGTGGAAGGTGCCGGCACCGACCTCGATGTCGTAGGGTTGAAGCAGCGCGCAGTTCTGCTCGCCCCAGAAACGGGACAGACGCAGCAGCACTTCCTGGAATGTGGGTGCAGCGGACATGGAGCCAGACCGTGAGGGAAAGGCGGGATTTTACCGGCTCAGCCTCTTTTGCGCTGCACCGCGGCAACGATGATGACGGCAAGGGCGAGCAGCAGCACCGGCAAGTTGCCCCAGCGCATGAAGGGCGTGAGGCCCTGATAGCCCTGCAGCTCGACGCGCAGCGCCGCGCGGGTGAAGGGCGGCAGCGCTGCGACGACCCGACCGTCGGGTGTTATCGCCGCGGTCATGCCGGTGTTGGTCGCGCGCAGCATCGGGCGTCCGAGTTCGAGCGCGCGGATCTGCGCGATCTGCAGATGCTGCGGCTGCGCCCACGAATCTCCGAACCAGGCGGTGTTCGACACATTGACCAGCAGCGTGGCGTCGCGCGCGGCGCCGATCAACTCCTCGCCGAACACGTCCTCGTAGCAGATGTTCACCGCCACCTGCTCGCCGGCCAGCGCCAGCGGCGGCTGCAGCTTAGCGCCACGGCCGAAGTCGGACATCGGAATGGACAGCAGTTGCAGTGTCCACGCGAACAGCGGAGGCGTGAACTCGCCGAAGGGCACCAGGTGCGACTTGCTGTAACGCGCGTCTTCATGGCCAAGCGCGACCGCGCTGTTGAAGTAGCGCGCGCGCCCATCGACCTCGCCCAGCGTGACCGCTCCCATCAGCACATCGCGGCCGGTCGCGCGCACCGCGGCCAGCCAGGCGGGATCGATTTCGGCGTAAGGCAGCGGAATGGCCGTTTCCGGCAGTACCACCAGATCGGCCGGCCAGGCGCGCGCGAGATCGAGGTAGGTCTGCATCGAGTCGGGCAGCCGCTCCGGCACCCACTTCATGCTCTGTTCGATGTTTCCCTGCAGCAGGCTGACCGTCAGTGCGCGGCCGGTCGGTTCGGTCCAGCGTACGCTTCCGAGCACGCCTCCGGTCACCAGCAGCACCGCCAGAGAGAGCAGCACCGGCCGCAATGCGATGCGGCGCATGACGAACAGCGCGAGCACGCCGGCCAGCAGCGCGGCGACGAAGCCTGCGCCATGCACGCCGAACAGCGGCACGTAGCCGGCGAGCGGACTTGGCGTCGCGTGCGCGTAGCCGCTGGCCAGCCACGGGAAGCCGGTGAACAGCGTGCCGCGCAACCACTCCGACGACACCCACAGCGCGGCAAACAACCAGGGCGTCAGCGCGACCGACGGACACAGCGCGCGCATGACCGCACAGACGGCGGCAGGGAACAGCGACAGATAGGCACAGAACAGCACGGTGGCCAGCAGCGACAGCGGCAGCGGCATGCCGCCGAACTGGCTCAGACTCACATTGACCCAGGACACGCCGGCGAGGAACCAGCCCATGCCGAAGGCAAAGCCGGTCAGCGCGGCGCTGCGGAGCGACACCGTATCGACCAGCCACAGCAGCGTGGCCAGCGCGACGACCGGCAGCGCGAACACGCCGAAGGGCGCGAAGCCGCCGACCGCCAGCGCACCGGCCGCAGCTGCAGCGGCCAGTCGGACGGCCGGCTTCATTCGACGGCGGACGGTGCGGCCGGGGGTGCGATGCGATCGACCATCAGCGTATGCACGCGACGGCTGTCGGCGCGCAGCACGGTGAAGCGCAGCGCGTCGATCTGCACCACCTCGCCGCGCTTGGGCAGGCGGCCGATCTGATGGATGACCAGACCGCCCACGGTGTCGTAGGCATCGTCGTCGAAGGCGGTGCCGAACACCTCGTTGAAGTCCTCGATCTCGGTGCCGGCCTTGACCCGGTAACGACCGGTCTGATCGACCCGGATGTTGTCGGCCGACTCGTCGAAGTCGTATTCGTCCTCGATGTCGCCGACGATCTGTTCCAGCACGTCCTCGATGGTGACGAGGCCGGCAACGCCGCCGTATTCGTCGACCACGATGGCCATGTGGTTGCGGCTGGCGCGGAACTCGCGCAGCAGCACGTTCAGACGCTTCGATTCGGGGATGAATACTGCCGGCCGCAGCATGTCGCGCAGGCTGTCGTCATCGCCGGACAGCAGACGCAGCAGATCCTTGGCGAGCAGGATGCCGATCACGTCGTCGCGGTTCTCGCCGATCACCGGGAAACGCGAGTGCGCGGTGCGCAGCGCGGTCTGCACGATCTTGTCGAGCGGATCGTCGATGTCGATCACGTCCATCTGCGCGCGCGGGATCATCACTTCGCGCACCGGCATGTCCGACACCTGGAGCGCACCCTCGATGATGGAGAGGGCGTCGGCGTCCAGCAGATTGCGTTCGAAGGCGGAGTGCAGCAGCACCAGCAGTTGTTCTCTGTCTTCCGGCTCGCGCATCAGCAGATGCGACAGCCGCTCGAGAAAACCGGGGCGCTGCGAAGGTGAGGAACTACTGTCCATGCGGGACGCGGGAAACGAACACGCCGGCAGTGTAACCCGGCCAGCGTGTCGGTTTCGAGTCAGGCATCCGGAATGTCCCGGATGTCACGGCCTTACTGGACGCGCAGCTCGACCCGTCGCGCCTCTTCCGGCGGACCGTCGGCAGCGGTGATTTCCGGCTTGCGCAGCTTGATGCCGGCCTCGGAGACGCCTGCGGCGACCAGCGCGTCGCGCACCGCCAGCGCCCGCGCCTTCGCCAGTTCGGCGTTCTGCGCGGCATCACCCGACGGGTCGTGAAAACCAGACAGCAGCACGATGGCGTCCGGCGTCGCGCTCAGCGCAGCCTGCGCCCGCGCCACCGCATCCGCCAGGTCGGCGCCGGGTTCGGCGCTGCCGACGGCGAAATAGATGCGCGCCAGCGCCTCGCCCACCGGCTCCGGCGCCTCGATCACCTCCACCACCTCGACCACCGTTGCATCCCCAGCCGGCTTGCCGGCCAGCGACACGGCAAAGCCCACCACCGCGGCGACGACCGCGATCACGATGATGGCAACCACTCTCAAACCGACATTGCTGTCGTCGTCCTGATCCGACATTTCATGCTCCCGTTGATTGAATCGAATAGTCATCCGAATAGGGGTCGTTCACCCCGAGCCCGGCGAGGATATGGCGTTCCTCGTCCTCCATGGCCTCGGCATCCTCGTCCGACGTTTCGTGGTCCCAGCCCTGCAGATGCAGCGTGCCGTGCACGATCAGGTGGGCGGCGTGATCGGCGAAGGCCTTGCCCTGCTCCACTGCCTCGCGCGCCAGCACCGGCTGGCACACCACCAGATCACCGGAAAGTTGCGCACCCTGTCCGTACGGAAACGACAGCACATTGGTCGCGTAGTCGCGGCCACGGTATTCGAGATTCAGCGCCAGCCCCTCTTCCGCATTGACGAAGCGCACCGTGATGTCGGCACGCGCGACCACGTCCGGGTCGAGCGCGGCGCGCACCCAGCGCTTCACGTCCTCGCGCGGCGGGCAGGCCTCACGCGCGCAGGCGTACTGCACCGACAGATTGAGCCGCATCAGCCGCGCGGCCCCTTGCGCATCGCTTCCTCGGCTTCGCGCTGCGCCTCGAACCGTTCGTAGGCCGACACGATGCGCGCCACCAGCGGGTGGCGCACCACGTCTTCGGCGAGGAAATCGGTCATCGCGATGCCGCGTACGTCGGACAGTATCTTGCGTGCCTCGGCCAGACCGCTCTTGTGGCCACGCGGCAGATCGACCTGGGTGAGGTCACCGGTGATGACCGCCTTCGAGCCGATGCCCATGCGGGTCAGGAACATCTTCATCTGTTCCGGCGTGGTGTTCTGCGCCTCATCGAGGATGATGAAGGCGTTGTTCAGCGTGCGTCCGCGCATATAGGCGAGCGGCGCGATCTCGATCACCTGTCGCTCGAAGGCGCGGGCGACGCGCTCGAAGCCCATCAGGTCGTACAACGCGTCGTACAGCGGGCGCAGATAGGGATCGACCTTCTGCGCCAGGTCGCCCGGCAGGAAGCCCAGGCGCTCGCCGGCTTCGACCGCCGGTCGGGTCAGCACGATGCGCGCCACCGTCTCGCGCTCCAGCGCGTCGACCGCGCTGGCCACCGCCAGATAGGTCTTGCCGGTGCCGGCTGGGCCGATGCCGAAGGTGATGTCGTGTTCCTGTATCTGCCGCAGATACTGCGTCTGGCGCGGCGTGCGGCCGTGCAGATTGCTCTTGCGCGTCATCAGCACCGGCGCCGCGGGTTCGGCGGCGATGCGGTTCGACAGTTCGATCAGGCCAAGCTGTATCGCGTCTATGCTCAGGTGCTCGGTGGCCGCTGCATAGAAATGACGCAAGGCTGCGGCCGCCCGCTGCGACTGTCCCGGCTCGCCGCTGACGCGGAAGCGCTCGCCGCGGCGGGCGATCTCGACGTCGTAGGCGGTTTCGAGCTGGCGCAGGTTCTCGTCGAGCACACCGCAGAGGTTGGCCAGCCGCGTGTTGTCGAGCGGCTCCAGCACCAGTTCGAGCGGCCGCGTCTTCAAGCGCTCACCGCCTCGCGGATGACCACCTCGCCGCGCAGGCTGTGCGGCAGCGCGCTGGTGATGCGCACGTCGATGAACTGGTTGATCAGCCGCGCCGGGCCGGGGAAATTGACGACGCGGTTGTTGTCGGTGCGACCGGCCAGTTCGGCGGCGTCCTTGCGCGCATGCCCTTCGACCAGGATGCGCTGCACGCTGCCGACCATGCTCTGGCTGACCGCCTGCGCCTGTTCGTCGATGCGCTTCTGCAGCCGCGCCAGCCGCGCCAGCTTGACGTCCTGCGGCGTGTCGTCGGCCAGATCGGCGGCTGGCGTGCCCGGGCGGGCGCTGTAGACGAAGCTGAAGCTGCCGTCGAAGCCGACGTCGTCGATCAGCTTCATCGTCTTTTCGAAATCCTCCTCGGTCTCGCCGGGGAAGCCGACGATGAAGTCGGAGGTCAGCGACAGTTCGGGCCGCGCCGCGCGCAGCTTGCGCACGACCGCCTTGTATTCGAGCGCGGTGTAACCACGCTTCATCGCGGCCAGTACGCGGTCGGAGCCCGACTGCACCGGCAGGTGCAGTTGCGACACCAGCTTGGGCAGTTTCGCGTAGGCGTCGAACAGGCGCTGTGTCATTTCGCGCGGGTGTGACGTGGTGTAGCGGATGCGCTCGATGCCCGGCACTTCATGCACGCATTCGAGCAGGAAGGCGAAATCGCCGATGTCGTCCGAACCGCGGCTGATCGGCGCGCGCCAGGCATTGACGTTCTGGCCGAGCAGCGTCACTTCCTTCACGCCCTGGCCGACCAGCGTGGCGATCTCGGTCAGGATGTCGTCCAGCGGGCGCGATACCTCCTCGCCGCGCGTATAGGGCACGACGCAGAAGGTGCAGTACTTGGAACAGCCCTCCATGATGGATACGAAGGCGGTTGCGCCCTCGACCCGGGCCGGCGGCATGTGGTCGAACTTCTCGATCTCCGGGAAGCTGATGTCGACCTGCGGCCGGCCGCTGGCGCGGCGCTTCGAAATGAGGTCGGGCAGGCGGTGCAGCGTCTGCGGGCCGAACACCAGATCGACATACGGCGCGCGCTCGACAATGGCCGCGCCCTCCTGGCTGGCGACGCAACCGCCGACGCCGATGATGAGGTTGGGTTTGTCGCGCTTCAGGTGCTTCACCCGGCCGAGGTCGTGGAACACCTTCTCCTGCGCCTTTTCGCGCACCGAGCAGGTGTTGAACAGGATCACGTCAGCCTCTTCCGGGCGGTCGGTCTTTTCCAGACCTTCGGCGTCGCCGAGCACATCGGCCATCTTGTCCGAGTCGTACTCGTTCATCTGGCAGCCGAAGGTCTTGATATAAATCTTGCGGGTCATCGAAGGGGACGGGGAAATTACTGTTTGGGTGCCGGCAGGTCGATCTCTTCGGGCGACAGCACCCAGACGCGATACAGATCGCCGTTGTTGTCGAGCTTGTAACGGACGACCTGCTCGCTGCCTATCATCACCGGCAGCAGGATGCGGTTGTCGGTCGAACGGATCTGCGCGCCGGGCGCCAGCCTGAAGGTGTACTTGCCGACTTCGACCATGCCATCGACCGGCGGCTTCATCTTCGCCTTGATCGCGTCCGGCGGAATCGCGCGCAGCTGCGCCGCAGCGAGCAGCGGCAGACAGAGCAGGACGGCACACAGGGCGGAAGGCAGGCGCATCGGAGCCGGGGCGAGAAAGCGGTCGGGAATGCACGGATTGTAGCGTGCGCTACCGGCGAACCCAAACCAGCGCGAACGCACCGCGGGAGGGGCGCTCCGCTCAGCTTACATGTTGCAACGCAATGAACGCTTGCAGTTGTTAGCACTCAAACGCGAGGAGTGCTAATCTTGCTTCCCAAGGGAGGAATGAATCATGACCCATGCTCTGATGGTTCCGAATCTGTCGATGCCCGGCGCGCTGGGCAATATCGACAGCTACATCCAGGCCGCCAATCGCGTGCCCCTGCTCAGCGAAGAGCAGGAACAGTCGCTTGCCCGCCGTTTCCGCGACGACGAGGATCTCGAAGCCGCCCGTGCGCTGGTCATGTCCCACCTGCGTCTGGTGGTGGCGATCGCGCGCGGCTATCTGGGCTACGGCCTGCCGCACGCCGACCTGATCCAGGAAGGCAATATCGGCCTGATGAAGGCGGTGAAGCGCTTCGACCCGGACCGCGGCGTGCGCCTCGTGTCCTTCGCCATCCACTGGATCAAGGCGGAAATCCACGAATACATCCTGCGCAACTGGCGTCTGGTCAAGGTCGCCACGACCAAGGCGCAGCGCAAGCTCTTCTTCAACCTGCGCAGCCTCAAGAACAGCAGCAACACGCTGAACCCGGCCGAAGTGCAGGAAGTGGCGAAGACGCTGGGCGTGAAGCCGGAAGAAGTGGTCGAGATGGAAACCCGTCTGACCGGGCAGGACGTCGCGCTCGAAGGCAGCAGCGAGGACGACGATCGCGACAGCGCCCGTCTGGCGCCGATCCACTGGCTGGCCGACTCGGCCGCCGAGCCGCTGGAAGTGCTGGAGGCCGCGCAGAACGTGCGCCTGCAGGAGGACGGCCTGCATTCGGCGCTGGCCTCGCTCGACGACCGCAGCCGTACCATAGTGCAGCGCCGCTGGCTGGTGCAGGACGGCGAAGCCGCCACCCTGCATGAACTGGCCGCCGAGTACGGTGTGTCGGCCGAGCGCATCCGCCAGATCGAAGCGAAGGCGATGCAGAAGATGAAGGCGTCGATGCAGAAGATGCTGGGCGTGGCCGCCTGATCTTCGTTTGTCCCAACAAAAAAGCGACCCGCGGGTCGCTTTTTTGTTGGCATCGGCACCGGGGATCAGCCCTGGGCCAGCAGCACCTTCAGGTCATCGGCGATCTTCTGCGGCGTTTCGCCGTGGCGGATGAACAGCCGGAGATGCCCTTGCGCGTCATGCACATAGGTGCCGGCGGAATGGTCCAGCGTGTAGCTGTCGGGGGTGCTGCCCGGCACCTTCTGGTAGAAGATCTTGTACTCCTTCGCCACCGCGGCGGTGGCCGCGGCGTCGCCGCGCAGGCCGACGAAGGAGGCATCGAACTTCGGTACGTAGGCGGCCAGCAGTTCGGTGGAATCGCGCTCCGGGTCCAGCGTGACGAACAGCACCTGCACCCGGGCAGCGTCCGGCCCGAGCAGGGCCAGCGCCTGCTTCATCGTCGCCAGACTGGTCGGACAGACGTCCGGGCAGTGCGTGAAGCCGAAGAACAGCGTGACGACCTTGCCCTTGTAGTCGGCCAGCGTGCGCGCCGCACCGGTGTGGTCGGTCAGCGCGAAGCCCTTGCCGTAGTCGGCGCCGGTGATGTCCACGCTGTGAAAGGTCGGCCCGGACGGCGCGCAGCCCGCCAGCCCTGCGGACAGCAGGGCGGCGACGAAAAGACGACGCTTCATAGCGGAATGTAGTGGTCGACCAGCAGGGCCGCGAACAGCAGGGACAGGTGCCACAGCGAGAAACGGAAGGTTTTCTTCGCCAGTTCGTCAGAGTAGTTGCGCATCAGGCGCCAGGCATAGACGATGAACATGCCCGACAGGACGACCGCCGACACGAGATAGATCCAGCCGCTCATGCGCGACGCGAAGGGCAGCATGGTCACCGCGAACAGGATGAGGGTGTACAGGAACACCTGCAGGCGCGTGTATTCGGCGCCGTGCGTCACCGGCAGCATGGGCAGACCTGCCTTGGCATACTCCTGCGTGCGGTACAGCGCCAGCGCCCAGAAATGCGGCGGCGTCCAGGCGAAGATGATCAGGAACAGCAGCAGCGCGTCGGCCGACACCTCGCCGGTCACGGCGGCCCAGCCCAGCACCGGCGGCATTGCGCCGGAGGCGCCGCCGATCACGATGTTCTGCGGCGTGGCCGGCTTCAGGAACACGGTGTAGATGATGGCGTAGCCGATGAAGGTGCCCAGCGTCAGCCACATGGTGAGCGGATTCACCCAGTGGTAGAGCATGGACAGACCGACGCCACCGACGACGCCCGAGAAAGCCAGCGTTTCCAGCGAATTCACCTCGCCGCGCGGCAGCGGGCGGGCGCGGGTGCGCGCCATCACTGCATCGATCTTCTGCTCGACCAGGCAGTTCACCGCCGCCGCCGCACCGGCGACCAGGGCGATACCGACGGTCGCCGCCGCGACGATGCCGAAATCCGGCAGACCGGCCGGCACGGCCAGGAACATGCCGATGACCGCACAGAACACGATCAGCGACACGACACGCGGCTTGGTCAGTTGCAGGTAATTCGCGAGCCTCAGCGAGAAGGGCTGGATATCAAGCCGCAGGGCTTTCATTTAGGACTCCGGAAACGCGTTGCTGCGCCGTGGCGCGGACGCGGTAGTTTATCAGCACCATGAGGATCACCAATGCTGCAGCGCCACCATTGTGAGCGGCAGCCAGCGGCAGCGGCAGACTGAACCAGACGTTGGCCAGGCCGAGCATGATCTGCACCGCAAGCACGCCGAGCAGCGCCGTACCGAGCGAACGGTGGCCGGCCGCGCGCAGCGCGAAGCCCAGCGCACCGATCACCAGCGCGGCGACGACGGCACCGACACGATGCATCCAGTGAATGGCCGTCAGCGCATCCATCGTCAGCGTCTCGCCGTCGGCGCTCTGTCCCAGCTCACGCACGATGTGGAAGCCGTTGCGGATATCCATCTGCGGCACCCACTCGCCGTGGCAGGTCGGCAGATCGGTACAGGCGAGCGCCGCGTAGTTGGTGCTGACCCAGCCACCGAGCGAGATCTGCATCGCCAGCACGACGAAGGCGACAACGGCCAGCGCGCGCGTTGCCGGCGACACGGTGCGCACCGACGGTCCGCGCGTGCGGGCGTACAGCCACACCAGCAGCGTCAGCACGGTCAGTCCGCCGATCAGGTGACCGGTCACGATGGCCGGTTTGAGCAGCATGGTCACCGTCCACTTGCCGAACATCGCCTGCAGGAACAGTACGCCGACCAGAACCGTCGCCAGCACCGGCGACGCGCCGGCTTCACGGCGGTGACGCCAGGCGAGTGCCGCGATCGCCAGGATGAACAGGCCGACGATGCCCGCGAAGTAGCGATGGATCATTTCCTTCCACGCCTTGGCGAAGGTGACCGGACCGTCGGGGTTCGCTTCCTGCGCCGCGCTGATGTGCTCGGACGCATGAATCACCGTGGCGTGACCGTAACAGCCCGGCCAGTCCGGACAGCCCAGACCGGCGTCGGACAGTCTTACGTAGGCGCCGAGAACGATCAGCGCGAAAGTCATTGCAATCGTGGCAAGCAACAGCGTGCGGTAGGTTTTCATCAGCCCAGCCTCGAGTACTTCATCAAACGTTGGAAATCCTTGATCATCTTCTTGGGGTCCGGCTCATCCGGATAGCGCATCATCACCTGACCCAGCGGGTCGACCAGATGGATGGCGCGCGGGCGCGCCGCGTCGGTCGCGAACGCGCCCAGCGTCGCGCTGCCGGCCGCCCTGACCACGTGCATGCCCTCGATCGCGGTCAGCAGTTCCGCCTTCGGCTGCGTACCGTCGGTCAGCAGCCAGACACGTTCGATGCGCTCCTGGTGCTCGCCCTGCGCCTTGCGCACCTGGCGGATGTAATAGAGCAGTTCCTCGCACTTCGCGTCGCAGGCGCCGCCATCGGCCAGCACCAGGGTCCAGCGGCCCTTGATCGAGGCAAAGTCGAAAGGCTTGCCATCGACGGTGGTCAGCGCCTCGGCCGGCAGGGCGCGCGGCGACAGCAGCTGACCGTAGTTCACCGTGCTGTCGGGGCGCCACAGGAAATACATCGCGTAGGACGCGAGCAGCGGCAACACGCAGATCGCCGCGAGCACGATCAGGACCTTCTTGCCTTTCAAGACTTCTCTCCCTCTTTCTGCATGGCTGCATAGAGCCCGAATACCAGCGTGACCAGCGCGAACGCGTACCACTGCGCCGCGTACATCCAGTGCTTCTCGACGCCGAATTCCGGTTTCAGGTCGTCGCGCCTCAGGCCGTCCGCCGCGTCACCGGTCTGCACGAGAATGAAGGGCGCCAGTTGCAGGCCGGTCGACTTTGCCACGCGGTCGACCGTGACGTTCTGCCAGACCGCACCCTGCACCGCATCGCCCGACAGCTCGACGAAGCGCGGCTGCGCCCGCGTGACCACGCCCTCGACGCGTTGCAGCCCGGCCGGCGACACGACAGGCGGCAACACATCGCGACGACCGCCGTGCCGGACCCAGCCACGGGCGACCAGCACGCAACGCTGCGCGGTCTGGCACAGCGGCATGTGCACCAGGAAGCCGGCCTGTCCGTCGCGGACCTGATTGTCGGCGTAGATCAGCACCTCGCTGCGCCAGCTGCCGGAGACGGTCGCGCGGGCGAATTCGGGCGGCGCCTGCTCGCTCCATGCACTCAGGTCCAGCGCCGGCTGTCGCTGCTGCGTCGCGTAGGCGTCAGCCAGCGACTGCTTGTAGTGCGCGCGGGCGGTCTGCCAGCGCGCCGCAGACAGGGTGACGCCAATCACCAGCAGGCAGGCCAGCGCCGGCCACAAGCGGATATGAAAACGGCGGCGGGCAAAATGGAACTGGAACATTGCTGTCGGACGCCCGGCGGGTAAACTGACCGCCCGGACTATGGATTCTCTTCCTGATGCGTTATCTCGTTATATTCATGCTGCTGACCGTGATCGCCAGCCTCGGTTCAGCGTTGTTCTTCCTCTTTCGCGACAGCGGCAACTCGAGTCGCATGCTGCGCTCGCTGGCCATCCGTGTCGGTCTGTCGATGGCGCTGTTCATCTTCCTGATGCTGGGCTACCGCTTCGGATTCATCACCGGCAAGCTCTGACGACCGGCGGCACCCGGCCGTCGGCAATACTCCTCACTAACGCTCCCTACCCACGAAAAAAAGCGCCGCACGATGTGCGGCGCCGAGCGTTTATTTTATAAGGGCTCTTTTTGCTTACCGGCCCACTCTCCTCCTCGCAAATCCCGTCTTTTCGTCAAATCCAGTACACGACGACGAACAGCAGCAGCCAGACGACGTCGACAAAGTGCCAGTACCACGCGACGGCTTCGAAGCCGAAGTGGTTATCCGGGCTGAAGTGCCCGGCGAAGACGCGGCACAGTATCACGATAAGCATCGTTGCACCAACCGTCACGTGGAAACCGTGGAAGCCGGTGAGCATGTAGAACACCGAACCGAAGACGCCGGTGGTCATCTTGACGTTCAGGTCGGAGTAGGCATGGATGTATTCGTAGGCCTGGAAGCCCAGGAACACGACGCCAAGCGCGATGGTCAGGAAAAGCCCGAGCTTGAGCTGGCCACGGTTGTTATGCAGCAGGCCGTGGTGCGCCCAGGTCAGCGTGACGCCTGAAGTCAGCAGCAGCAGTGTGTTGATCGCCGGAATGCCCCAGGCACCCATCGGCGTGAACGGGCCGCCGTCGTAGCCCGGGCCAGCGTTCGGCCACATGGCCGTGGCTTCCGGCCACAGCAGAGCCTGATGTTCGAGGCTGGCCAGATCGGGCACCGCGAGCACGCGAGCGTAGAACAGCGCGCCGAAGAAAGCGGCAAAGAACATCACTTCAGAGAAGATGAACCAGCCCATCGCCCAGCGGAAGGAAACCCCCACGCGCTTGCTGTACAGGCCACCCTCGGATTCGTGCGCAACTTTGCCGAACCACGAGTACATCATGTAGAAGAGCACCAGCACGCCCGCGCCGAGCACAAAGCCGCCGCCGGTGATCTTGTTCATCGTCAGCACCGAACCGAGTGCAAACAGGAACAGCGCGATCGAACCCGTGATCGGGTAGGTCGATGGCGCCGGTACGTAGTAGTAGGGGGCCTGTTGTGGCGTATGCGAGCTCATTTATGTTTTTCCTTCCCGGTTTCTCTCAAGCGATGCTTATCAGAATTCTTACACCCAAGATCACTGCAATCACGAACAGCGCTGCAGCCACAACGCCCGTGATGATAACTTGCAACGGCGTCAGCGAGGACACCGCAGCGTCGTGATCGCCCTTGCGGCGTATGCCGACGAAGGCCGAAAGCACTGTCACCACACCCTTCACGAACCCGGCCACGTCAGCCTCCCGTGCGACCGTCCTGCGTCGCCGCCGCAGTCGCTCCCGGCACCTCGAAGAAGGTGTAGGAGAGCGTGATCGTGTTGATGTCCTTCGGCAGATCCGGCGACACGAGGAAGGCGATCGGCATGCGTCGCGTCTCCCCGGCTGCCAGCGTCTGCTGCTTGAAGCAGAAACAGTCGAGCTTCTGGAAATACTGCATCGCCGCCGACGGCGTGTAACTCGGAATCGCCTGTCCCGTCACCGCGTTCTCACGCGTGTTCGAAACCTCGTACTCCACGGTCACCACCTCGCCCGGATGAACGACGAGGGAGCCGGTCACCGGTTTGAAATTCCACGGCAGCTTGTGCAGGTTCGCATCGAACTCGACCGTCACGCTCCGCGAACGATCGACCTGGGTATTCAGCGGCAGCGTGTTGTCCTGCTTGTTCAGGTTGTTGACGTCGAGCACCTGGCACAGCTTCTCGTAGAACGGCACCAGCGCGTAGCCGAAGCCGAACATCAGGAAAGCCGACACCACCAGGCGTATCAGCGTCGAACGGTTGCGGCGCTCGGAACCGGCCGCAACCCGGGCTTGCTCGGTCATTGACCCGACATCCCGTAACGCACGACAAACATCACGAACACGGCCACCGCGGTGGCCGCCAGCCACAACGCCGTACGGACGTTGCGGCGGCGGAGTGCTTCATCCATCTCGGTCACGCCAATACTCACTTGAAGACCGGCGGGGTTTCGAAGGTGTGGTGCGGCGCCGGCGACGGCACCGTCCACTCGAGACCTTCAGCACCGTCCCACGGCTTGGCCGAAGCCTTCTCGCCGCCCTTCAGGCACTTCAGCACGACAACCAGGAACACCAGCTGCGACAGGCCGAAACCGAAGGCACCGATCGACGAGATCATGTTGAACTCGGCGAACTGCAGCGAGTAGTCCGGGATACGGCGCGGCATGCCGGCCAGGCCCAGGAAGTGCTGCACGAAGAAGGTCATGTTGAAGAAGATCAGCGACAGCCAGAAGTGCAGCTTGCCGAGCTTCTCGTCGTACATGTGACCGGTCCACTTCGGCAGCCAGTAGTAGGCGCCGGCGTAGGCCGAGAACAGCGCACCCGCCACCATCACGTAGTGGAAGTGGGCGACGACGTAGTAGCTGTCGTGCAGTTGCACGTCCACCGCGGTCATCGACAGCACCAGGCCGGAGAAGCCGCCCAGCGTGAAGAGGAAGAGGAAACCGATCGAGAACAGCATCGGGGTTTCGAAGGTCAGCGAGCCGCGCCACATCGTGGCCACCCAGTTGAACACCTTCACGCCGGTCGGGATGGCGATCAACATGGTGGCGAACATGAAGTACAGCTGACCGGCCACCGGCATGCCCACCGTATACATATGGTGCGCCCACACGATGAAGGACAGGATGGCGATCGACGAGGTCGCGTACACCATCGAGGCGTAACCGAACAGCGGCTTGCGCGAGAAGGCGGGGATCACCTGCGACACGACACCGAAGGCCGGGATCGCGATGATGTACACCTCGGGGTGACCGAAGAACCAGAAGATGTGCTGGTACAGGACCGGGTCACCACCACCGGCGGCGTTGAAGAAGCTGGTGCCGAAGTGACGGTCGGTCAGGATCATGGTGACCGCGCCGGCCAGAACCGGCATCACGGCGATGACCAGGTAGGCGGTGATCAGCCAGGTCCAGCAGAACAGCGGCATCTTCATCAGGGTCATGCCCGGCGCACGCATGTTCAGGATCGTGGTGACGATGTTGATCGAACCCATGATCGACGAAATGCCGAGGATGTGGACCGCGAAGATCGCCATGTCCATGCCGATGCCCATCTGGATGGTCAGCGGCGGATACAGCGTCCAGCCCGATGCGGCCGCACCGCCCGGAACCAGCAGCGAGGTCGTCAGCAGGATGGCGGCCGGCGGCAGCAGCCAGAACGACCAGTTGTTCATCCGTGCGAACGCCATGTCGGATGCGCCGATCATCAGCGGGATCATCCAGTTCGCGAAGCCGACGAAGGCCGGCATGATGGCGCCGAACACCATGATGAGACCGTGCAGCGTCGTCATCTGGTTGAAGCGGTCGGGATCGACCACCTGCAGGCCCGGCTGGAACAGTTCGGCACGGATCACCAGCGCCATGATGCCGCCGACGATGAACATTGCGAACGAGAACCACAGGTACATCGAGCCGATGTCCTTGTGATTGGTGGTGGTGACCCAGCGCATCAGCCCGCTGGGGTGGTGATCATGCGAGTGATCGTGCGAGTGGTCGGCACCGCCCGGAATCGCAGCCATGTGTATCTCCTGGAAATCTAGAAAGTGACTGAACGTTCAGAGAGCCGCTTACTCTTCGCGGGCCATCTTGATGTCCGACGGTTGGATGACCTCGCCCGTCGCATTGCTCCAGCTGTTGCGCGTGTAGGTCAGCACTGCAGCCAGATCGGTGTCGCTCAGGTGCTTGAACGCAGCCATCGCGGTACCCGACTTGCCGTTCATCACGAGATTGATCTGCGCGTCCTGCGAACCGAGCACCACCTTCGAGCCGTCGAGCGCCGGGAATGCCGGCGGCAGGCCCTGGCCGTTGGCCTGGTGACAGGCGGCGCAGTTGGCAGCGAACACCTTTGCACCACGCGGGCTCAGTTCCTCGACCGTGTACATCTTGTTGGGGTCGTCAGCGGCGGCAGCGAGCTCGGCCTTCTTCTTCTCAACCCAGGTGGCGTATTCGTCTTCGGTCACGACCTTGACGACGATGGGCATGTAGCCGTGGTCCTTGCCGCACAGTTCGGCGCACTGACCGCGGAAGGTGCCGGTCTTTTCGGCACGGAACCAGGTGTCGCGGATGAAGCCCGGGATCGCGTCCTGCTTGACCGCCAGTGCCGGCACCCACCATGCGTGGATCACGTCGTTCGCGGTGGTCAGGATGCGCACCTTCTTGCCGACCGGCACGACCAGCTCGTTGTCGACTTCGAGCAGGTAGTCGGTGCCCTTCGCCGCCTCGTTGCGGATCTGCGGCTGCGGGGTGGACAGGTTGCTGGTGAAGCTGATGCCTTCGCCATCCCCCTTCAGGTAGTCATAGCCCCACTTCCACTGATAGCCAGTGGCCTTGATCGTGATGTCCGGGTTGCTGGTATCACGCATCGCGAGGATGGTCTTGGTCGCCGGCCAGGCCATGCCGAGCAGGATGAAGACCGGAACGATGGTCCACAGGATTTCTACCGTGGTGCTCTCGTGGAAGGTTGCGGCCTTGTGGCCGGCGGACTTGCGGTGCACGAACACCGACCAGAACATCACGCCGAACACGGCCACGAAAATGACGCCACAGACGATGGTCATCAGCAGGTGGAGGTCATACACCTTCTGACCCAGTTCGGTGATCGGCTCCTGCAGATTGAGCCTCATTTCCGCCTGCGCGAGCCCGGCAAGCAGAAACAACCCCATCCCGGCCCACGCCCTGCGGGCGATGGACGAGCCACCTCTTGTTAGCGCCATATTGCAACCCCAAATATATGTTGTGATTGATTCTGAAACCGCGGTCTTAAAACCGTCTTTCCCGCAATCTAGCCGACAGCTCCCGTACCAGCAACTCACGGCCGCTCTCGTCCAGATACCGCCCTACAACGACCTGCTGGTCGCGGCACCGCACGACCACCTCGGAACCCAGGCCGACCCTGCGCGTTTCGACCTTCGCCCATGCGGGTACGAACTCATGCCTGCAGACGCGATCCCGTTCACATACCTCGACCACCAGACGACTGTCGTCGAGGTGGATGCGTTCGAAATCACCGACGCGTCTGCCGAAAGCGACGAAAGCAATGCCCAGCGCCCCGATCTCGACACCCGCGAACGGGAGTACCCACCAGACACCGACCATGGCCCACGCCATCGCGATCAGTAGGGACAACACAGCCGTGACCAGGAAGAAGGCCAGAAGCGCACGCGGCGACATCGAACAGTTGCGGCGTGCAACGATGCTGAACTCGTTGGATTGGCTGAGCACTGCGGACACTTAACTGCCCCGGAAGTGTTATCTCCCCCTGACACGGCTTCTGCAGGCCGCTTAACAGGCATAAGCTAGCACGGGTATTGATCCTTATCAATATTGCCCCGCACCAAGCGGGTGCCATCAGCCCCTATCCGCCAGACGATCGAGCAGGCGGCGATGCACACCACCGAAGCCACCGTTGCTCATCACCAGCACGTGGTCACCCGCCCTCACCCCGGCCGCGAGCGCATCGAGCAGGTCATCCACCGACGAGGCAACCCTGACCCGCTCGCCCAGCGGCGCCAGCGCCTCGGCCGCATCCCAGCCGAGCGCCGGCCCACCCAGGCAGAAGCACATGTCCGCCCCGGCAAGCGCATCGGGCAGGCGCGCCTTCATGACACCGAGCTTCATCGTGTTGGAGCGCGGCTCGATCACCGCGACGATGCGCGCCTCACCCACCACCGAACGCAGTGCGCGCACGGTTTCGTCGATCGCGGTCGGGTGATGGGCGAAATCGTCGTAGACCGTGACACCGGCGGCCTCGCCGACACGCTCGAGCCGCCGCCGGATGCCAACGAATTCGGCGAGCGAGGCCAGTGCCTGCTCCGGCCGCACACCGGCGTGCCGCGCCGCCAGCATGGCGGCCAGCGCGTTGTTCGCGTTGTGCATGCCGGGCATCGCAAGACGCCCCGCAACACGCTCTCCGGCGGGTCCGATCACCGCCAGCGCGTCGCCGGTCGACTCGACACGCCAGCCGGCCTCGTCATTGAACCACTCCACCTCGCTCCACAGACCGCGTGCCAGCACGCGCTTGAGCGCGGCCTCGCCGCCATTCGCGACGACGCGGCCGAGGCGCGGCATGGTGCGCACCAAGTGGTGAAACTGCGTCTCGATCGCCGCCAGATCAGGGAAGATGTCGGCGTGATCGAACTCGAGGTTGTTGAGGATCGCGGTCCGCGGGCGGTAGTGCACGAACTTCGAGCGCTTGTCGCAGAAGGCGGTGTCGTACTCGTCGGCCTCGATGACGAAGAAGGGCGCATCGCCCAGGCGTGCCGACACACCGAAGTTCTGCGGCACGCCGCCGATCAGGAAGCCGGGCTTGAGCCCCGCGGCCTCCAGCATCCAGGCCAGCATCGAAGTCGTCGTCGTCTTGCCGTGCGTACCGGCCACCGCCAGCACCCAGCGGCCCGCCAGCACATTCTCCGCCAGCCACTGCGGCCCCGACACATAGGGCAGGCCGCGATCGAGGATCTCTTCCAGCAACGGGTTGCCGCGCGATACCGCATTGCCCACCACGAACACATCGGGCGCGAGCGCTGTCTGAGCAGGATCGTAGCCCTCGATCAACTCGATGCCGAGCTGTTCGAGCTGCGTGCTCATCGGCGGATAGACGTTGGCGTCGCAGCCGGTGACGCGGTGACCCGCTTCGCGCGCCAGCGCCGCGATGCCGCCCATGAAGGTGCCGCAGATGCCGAGGATGTGAATGTGCATGGTGGGTCGATGTGACAGAATGGTCGCGGATTCTATCAACCCGCCCCTCCTTCCCCTGCAGCACCCGACATGCGCCCCAGCAACATCAGACGCCAGATCGCCAGTGCCGCGGCGCGACTGATCGCGGAAGAAGGCATCCGCGACTACGGCCTGGCCAAACGCAAGGCCGCCCGCCAGCTCGGCGTCGGCCCGAACGAGGAATTGCCCACCAACGCCGAGATCGAGGAGGCGGTGCGCGACTACCAGGCCATCTATTTCGCCGACGAGCAGCCCGAACAGCTGCGCACGCTGCGCAACGCCACGCTGGAGCTGATGGTCGAACTGGACCGCTTCAGGCCCTACGCGACCGGCGGCGTGGTCGACGGCACGGCCGGGCGCTTCACCGCGATCGAGTTGCAGGTATTCGCCGACAGCGCCAAGGAGGTCGAACTGTTCCTGCTCAACAACGGCGTCGACTTCGACTCGCGCGACCCGCGCCGCCCCGACCGCAACAGCCCGGAAACCACGCTGCTGTTCGACTGGGACGACCTGCCGGTTGAACTCGCGGTCTATCCGGCGGGTCTCGAACGCTCTCGCGGACGCGAACGCCTGCGCGCGGAATCACTGCGCGCACTGCTGGACAAGGAAGAGGAAACGGAATGAATGCATGGATACGCCGCGGTCTGATCGCCGCGGTGGTCGCCACGGCCGGCGTGGCCGGGGTGTGGTTCGGCCAGAGCCGGCAACCGCAGCTGACCGAAGCCGCGATGACCGACGCAGCGCGCCTCGAAGCGCTCAATCTGGCCGACGCCAACGGCCAGCCCATGCCCTTCTCCGCCTGGCGCGGCAAGCTGCAGGTGGTGAATTTCTGGGCCACCTGGTGCCCGCCCTGTCGTGAGGAGATGCCGGCCTTCTCCCGCCTGGCTGAGAAATACCGCGACCGCGGCGTGCAGTTTGTCGGCATCAGCATCGATAACGCCGACAACGTGCGCCGTTACCTGCAGGAAGAGAAGATCGCCTATCCGCTGCTGATCGGCGGCTCGGACGCCATCCAGCTGTCGGCCGATCTGGGCAACGCGGCGCAGGCCATGCCCTTTACCGTCATCTTCTCGCCCGACGGAAAGATCGTTGAACGCAAGCTGGGCACCTACAAGGAAGAGGAACTGGAAGCCATCCTGCTGGCCCGCTTGCGCTGAGTACCCGGAACCGGCCCGGCTGGACAATCTGACGCGAATTCCGGCAAACTTGCCGCCATGCAGCCAACAACGCGCCGCAAGGCGACCAAACCTGCCACGCAGCCGGCGGCGCAGGATGCGACCCCCAACAACCGTCGCATCCTCGTGCTGCACGGGCCCAATCTGAATCTTCTGGGCACGCGGGAACCCGAAATCTACGGCCACCTGACGCTCGCCGACATCGACGCGAAGCTGAAGGTGCTTGCGCTCGGCGCCGGCGTTTCGCTCGAATGTTTCCAGAGCAATCACGAAGGTGATCTGGTCGGTCGCATCCAGGCGGCCCGGAGCGAAAGCGTCGATTTCATCCTGATCAACCCGGCCGCCTACACGCACACCAGTGTGGCCATACGTGACGCGCTGGCTGCGGTCGCCATTCCGTTCGTCGAGGTGCACCTGTCCAACGTGCATGCACGCGAAGCATTCCGGCATCACTCCCATCTGTCGGATATCGCGGTCGGCGTGGTGTGCGGTCTGGGTGCCTACGGTTACGAAGCCGCGCTCGAATTCGCGTTGCGGCGACTCGACGCCAGAAAATAAACACACGCCGGCACGACGAAGGCCGGCTTACGCGGGGATACACCATGGATTTGCGCAAACTGAAAAAGCTGATCGATCTTGTCCAGGAGTCGGGCATTTCCGAGCTGGAAGTGACCGAGGGCGAGGAGAAGGTAAGGATCGCCAAGCATCTGCCGGCGCCGGCCGCCCAAGCCACCTATGTCGCGGCGCCGGCGCCGGCCGCTGCCGCGCCGGCCCCGGTAAGCGCCATTGCCGCGCCCGCCGCACCGGCCGAAGCCGCACTGCCTGACGGCCATGTCGTGAAGTCGCCGATGGTCGGCAGCTTCTACCGCTCCTCGTCGCCAGGCGGCAAGGCCTTCGTCGATGTCGGCCAGGCGGTGGCGATCGGTGAAACGCTGTGCATCATCGAAGCGATGAAGCTGATGAACGAGATCGAATCCGACGCCGCCGGTGTCGTGAAGGCCATCCTGGTCGAGAACGGCCAGCCGGTCGAGTACGGCCAGCCGCTCTTCATCATCGGCTGAGCGACCTCCCCATGTTCGGAAAAATTCTGATCGCGAACCGTGGCGAGATTGCGCTGCGCATCCTGCGCGCCTGCCGCGAACTGGGCATCCGCACCGTAGCGGTGCACTCCGAAGCCGATACCGAAGCCAAGTATGTCAGGCTGGCCGACGAATCGGTCTGCATCGGCCCGGCACCGTCCGGCCAGTCCTACCTGAACATCCCCGCCATCATCTCCGCGGCGGAGGTGACGGATGCCGAAGCCATCCATCCCGGGTACGGTTTCCTGTCCGAGAACGCCGATTTCGCCGAGCGTGTCGAGCGCAGTGGCTTCGTGTTCATCGGCCCGCGCCCGGAGACCATCACGCTGATGGGCGACAAGGTATCGGCCAAGGACGCGATGAAGGCGGCCGGCGTGCCCTGCGTGCCGGGCTCCGAAGGTGCGCTCGGCGAAGACCCGAAGGAAATCGTCCGCATCGCTCGCTCCATCGGCTACCCGGTCATCATCAAGGCGGCCGGCGGTGGCG
>JAVEVQ010000138.1:0-4588 GCA_034004945.1 Methyloversatilis sp.
CAGCCGTCCCAGCCCTCGCACGCGGCATCGAAACCGATGCGCAAGGACGATTACCAGCCCGAACTCGAACACCTGCAGGGCCGGCTCAACCTTCTGCTGCGTCATCCGGCCTTTGCCCGGCGCGCTCTGGCGGTGGTGTTCGAAGGCATGGATGCCGCCGGCAAGGGCGGTGCGATACGTCGCATCACGCACGCGCTCGATGCCCGCAATTACCGGGTGCACCCGGTGGCGGCGCCGACCGAGCACGAGCGCCTCTATCCGTGGCTGTGGCGCTTCTGGCGCGACGTGCCGCGCGATGGTCGGGTCGCGCTGTTCGACCGCTCCTGGTACGGCCGCGTGCTGGTCGAGCGGGTCGAGGGCTTCGCCACCGAAGCCGACTGGTCGCGTGCCTTCGAAGAGATCAACGCCTTCGAGCAGGAATGGACCGAGCACGGCATCATCGTCTGCAAGTTCTGGCTGGAAGTCAGTGCCGACGAGCAGTTGCGCCGCTTCAACGAACGTGGGCGCCAGCGCTTCAAGCGTTTCAAGATCACGCCCGAGGACTGGCGCAACCGCGAGAAGTGGTCGCAATACGTGCCGGCGGTGCAGGACATGCTGGTGCGCACGCACACCGAACAGGCACCGTGGAACGTGGTGTCCGCCGACGACAAGTACCGCGCGCGGCTGGCCATATTCGACGCCCTGTGCGATCGCCTCGAATCGGAACTGGGCTGAACGTGCGGGAATTGAGGCAACGCAAGCTTTGCGGCGCGTCTGCGGCCGCGCGCTCGGCTAGAATTCCCTGAATTTTCCCACCGGAACCCGCATGCACGCCGATCCAGACTCGCCGCGTTTCGTTGCCTGGGTGCGCAGTGCCGCGCCCTACATTCATGCCTTCGGCGGCCGGACCTTCGTCATCGCCGTCGGCGGCGAGGTGTTGCAGGGGCCGCTGGCCAATTCGCTGGTGCAGGACTGCAACCTGCTCGCCGCGCTCGGCATCAAGCTGGTGCTGGTGGTCGGTGCCCGTCCGCAGATCGAGGAGGAACTGGCCGCGCGCGGCCTGCCGCCGCGCTACCACAAGGGCCTGCGGGTGACCGACGCGCCGGCGATGGAGTGCGTCAAGCGCGCCAACGGCGCCATCCGCATCGACGTCGAGGCGCTGTTCTCGCAGGGCCTGCCGAACACGCCGATGGCCGGCAGCACGATCGAGGTCGCTTCCGGCAACTTCCTGACCGCACGCCCGGTCGGCGTGGTCGATGGCATCGATCACGGCTACACCGGCACCGTGCGCAAGGTCGATGTCGAGGCGCTCAACGACGCGCTGACCGACAGCGACATCGTACTGATGCAGCCCTACGGCTACTCGCTGACCGGCGAGGTGTTCAACCTGTGCATGGAAGAGGTGGCCGAATCGGTCGCCGTCGCGCTGCAGGCGACCAAGCTCATCTACCTGTGCGACGCGCCGGGCATCGTCGACGAACAGGGTGCGCTGGTGCCCGAACTGACCGCTGACGAGGCCGCTCAGTGGCTCAAGGCCGGCCGTGGCATCACCGAGGATCTCGGGCTCTACCTGCCGCGAGCCATCCGCGCGGTTAAGCTGGGCGTGGCGCGCGCCCACATGATCGATCGCGATCTCGATGGCGCGCTGCTGCTCGAGTTCTTCACCACCCAGGGCGTGGGCAGCGTCATTTCGCGCGAGCGGCTGGCGCTGATGCGCAATGCGCGGGTCGATGACGTACCGGCCATCGCCGGCCTGATCGCACCGCTGGAGGCCGACGGCACGCTGGTCAGCCGTGGCCGCGAGCGGCTGGAGCGCGAGATCGAACGCTTCAGCGTGCTCGAACACGACGAAGTGATCATGGGCTGCGCCGCCTTCTACCCGTATCCGGAAGAGCAGATGGCCGAGCTGGCCTGCCTCGCGGTGATGGCGGAATACCGCCGCCACGGCTACGGCGAACAGATCCTGAGCTATGTCGAGGCGCGTGCCCGCGCCGAGCGGATCAAGCAGCTGTTCGTACTTACCACGGTGACCGCGCACTGGTTCGTCGAGCGGGGTTTCGTCGAGGCCGGCGTCGATGCGCTGCCGCGCGTGCGCCGCGAGAACTACAACCCGCAGCGGCGCAGCAAGGTGCTGGTGAAACGTCTGTGACCGCAGCCGGAATCCGCTCATGCTCAATGCACTGACACGCCGCATCGGTGTGCTGCAGGGACGGCTGCTCGCCTCCGGCATCGTTCTGGGCGGCGTGCTGTGCGTGGCGCTGCTGTGGGCCCACGGCCTGATTTCCGCGCACCTGATCGAGCGCGAGTCGGCGCGCATCGATTACCTGGTCGCCGACATGCAGGCCCGGCTGGCGGCTGCACTGACCGCCGACCCGGCGCGGCTGACGGCGGAGGTGAGCATGCTCCGGCGTGTCGGCCAGCTCGACTACGTCGAGGTGCGGGATGAGGCGGGGCGGGTTCTGATCGCCGACGGCGGCCCGGCCCTGCTCGGTGCAGCGCATGGCGGCATTCGCGAGGCGCTGGCGTCGGGCCGTGGTCGCTACGACATGCGCATCGATCTGCTGCAGCCGGGTCGGCGGGCGCCGGTCGGTGCGTTGCGCGCCAGCGTTGACCTGTCCGGGCTGCTCTCCTCGCTGACCATGCTGCGCAACGGCGCGCTGGCGCTCGGTGCGCTCGTGTTGCTGCTGCACGTCTGGCTGGCGCGCTGGGTGCTGGGCGGGGTGCTCGACGGCGTCAGCGCGATCGAGACCCGGGCGGTGGCGCTGCGTCGCGCCGAGGAGGTCGATCCGCTGCCGGTGCGCGGCGACGACGCGCTGGCCCGGCTGACCCGCGCCTTCAACCAGATGGTGCAGGCGCTGGAAGAGCGCGTCACCGCGCTGCGCAAGAGCGAATCGCGCTTCCACGCGATCGCCGACTTCACCTTCGGCGTCGAAGCCTGGTTCAGCCCGCAGGGCCGGCTCATCTGGGTGAACCGCTCGATCGAGCGGGTGACCGGGCACAGTCCGCTCGACTGCCTGCTGGCCGAGGATCTGGCGAGCATGCTGATCCACGAGAAGGACCGCAAGATTTTCGCCGCCCGCGCCGCCGACGCGCTGGCCGGTGCCAGCGGCGAGAATTTCGAGGTGAGGCTGCTGCGCCGCGACGGCTCGGTCGTATGGGTGTCGCTGAACTGGCAGCCCATCTACGACGAATCCGGTACCTGTCTCGGCGTGCGCGTGTCGGCCGACGACATCCAGAGCCGCAAGGAAGCCGAACTGAAGCTGCTCGACACGGTGACCGCGCTGCGCCGCGAACAGGGCCTGCGCGACTACTACCTGACGCGCAGCGAGGAGGAGCGCTCGCGGCTGGAGGCGCTGCTCGACCTGATCAAGCTGGGCGTGCTCTTCGTCGATCGCGACGGCCGCGCCCAGCACGCCAACCGGATGCTGAAGACGATCTGGGGCTTCGCCGAGAACGAGAACCTGTCCGGCATGCGCGATGCGGTGCTGATCGAGCGCACGGCGGCGTTGCGTGCCGACGAGGACATCTATCGCGCGCGCGTGAAGTCCATCCTCGCCGCCCGCGCACCGACCGATCCGCAGGACATTCCGCTGCGCGACGGCCGCATCATCCGTGAGCAGTCGGCACTGGTGCCATCGGCCACGCCCGGCCGCTTCCTCGGCCGCGTCTGGCTTTACGAGGACGTCACCGCCGAGCGGCGCGCGGCCGAGGCGCTGGTCAATATGGCGGAACGCGATCCGCTGACCAATCTGTACAACCGTCGCCGCTTCCACGAGGAACTCGAACGGATGATCGCCGACGCCGCCCGCCGGCGCACCCAGCTCGGTCTGCTGATGTTCGATCTCGACGGTTTCAAGCCGGTGAATGATCGCTTCGGTCATCAGGCCGGCGACGAGGTGCTGACGCGGCTGGCGCGCGACGTCGGCGCAATCATCCGGCGCAACGAAATGTTCTTCCGTCTCGGCGGTGACGAATTCGCGGTGCTGGCGCCGGATACCGACGAAGCCGCGCTGACCGGCCTGGCCCGCCGCATCGGCGAGCGCGTGGCCGGCATGGTGTTCGACTTCGACGGTGCCCAGGCCTGCGTCACCACCAGCACCGGCATCGGCATCTATCCACTGCATGCGCACAGCGGCGAAACCTTGCTCGGCGCAGCGGATTCCGCCATGTACGCGGCAAAGAACGACGGCAAGAACGCGTTCCGCATGTCCCAGCGGCGGCACGGCACCTGACCCCGGTCGCTATCCTCAACATCCGGATTCAGCGCCCGGCGTACAGGGCCTAGAATTCGATACGTTCAACGCTTACAGGAGTTCAAGATGGCACGCATGGTTCAATGCATCAAACTGGGTCGCGAGGCCGAAGGTCTCGATTTTCCGCCGGTGCCCGGCGCACTGGGCGCCCGCATCTTCGAATCGGTATCGAAGGAAGCCTGGCAGCAGTGGGTGAAGTACCAGACCATGCTGATCAACGAAAACCGCCTCAGCCTGATGGACCCGCGCGCGCGCAAGTATCTGGCGGAACAGATGGAAAAGCACTTTTTTGGCGAAGGTGCGGACCAGGTCACGGGCTTCGTGCCGCCGGCCGCCTGATCGACACAGTTCTTCAC
>JAVEVQ010000053.1:0-10021 GCA_034004945.1 Methyloversatilis sp.
TGCAGGCCGACGCCGAACATCAGCAGCATCACGCCGATCTCGGCCAGCTGGCCTGCCAGCCCGATGTCGGCGACGAAGCCCGGCGTGGTCGGACTGATCACGATGCCCGCCATCAGATAGCCGACCAGCGGCGGCATGCGCAGGCGTACCGCGATCAGGCCGAAGATCATGGCGAGACCGAAACCGGCCGCGATGGTGGCGATGAGGGTGATGTCGTGAGGCATGGCGCGTTCTGGTTATCGTTGGGGCGTATGCATGCACCACGCATTGTGCGCGCGCACGATCGTCCCCCGGCGGCGCGGGTTGCGTGAAGCAGAAGACCTGCGTCCCGGGCGTCTGTTCGGCCACCGGCAGTGTGGCCATCGCTTCATTAGTGTGCTTCGTATTAGATCAAACTTTTTCGCATCGGCCGTGACCGCGCATGCCGAAGCGATGGCGACGGCACAGTGTGCGACGCGCTGCGCCGGTCAGACCCGCGGCGATGTGCCCGGCGGCGAGGCCCTGCGATTCTGCTGACGAAACAGCCCTTAATGAAATTCTTTAGACTCGGTTCAGATCTGGTGCGAGGCGCCCGGGTGCGCCGCTGACGATACTGGCAGTGCAGGTCAGGCGACACCTTACCGGGATGCAGGGCCTGCGGAAGAGCCATCCATCAAAACTGAGGAGATAGATATGAGCTGGGAAACCCCGAAGGCCACCGACCTGCGTTTCGGCTTCGAAATCACGATGTACGTCGCCAACCGCTAAGGTCTGCGGTGGCAAGGAAAACGACGGGCCTTGTGCCCGCCGTTTTTTCGTCCACGCGTGGTGCACGGGCGGCCGGCCGTTCACGTGGCCGGACATCCTGTCGTGGTATAAACCGGCGCATGTACCGGTCCGTCCTCTCCTTCCGTTCGCTCGTCGCTTCGCTGCTGACGGGCATCCTGCTGCTCACGCTGGTCAGCCCGCATTTCAGCTGGGAGGCGGTGGTCGGCGGCGTGGCGGGAGGGCAACACGCGGTTGCCGACGGTACGGGTGACAGTGTCTTCCACGGCTGCGACGATGACGCCGCCGACCCGGAGGCGCATCACCACCATGGTTGCGCCGGTCATCAGTTCTCTCACACGCCGGTCCAGCTCGGCGCCTCGCTCGCCTGGCAGCCGGAGCTGACCCGTCAGCGTGCCACCACGCGGCGCAGCAGCGACTTCCACTCCTTCATCCCCCCCGGCCTCGATCGCCCACCCACACAGGCCGCCGTCTGAGGGCCTGTTCTTCCCCGATCCGTGCATGAAGCGAGCGCGTCGACCGCAAGGTCACGCCGTTTCCGCCGTGCGTGCGTGAATCGTCCGGACAGGCCCGGGTCCGGTGACCTGGTCGGTCGCCGGTGACGATCCGATCAAACCGGGATGCATTCATGTTCAAGCGATTTCTTGCGTCGGCGCTCGCCTGCCTGTGGGCGGCGTCGGCCGGCGCGCAGCATTCGTCCGTCGACGGCGCGGCGGTGCCGTCGGCCGGACTGCGCCTTGAAGGGGCACCGGCCATCGCGCCGGACACCCTGTCCGGCGGTGCGACAGCCGCCTTCATCGAGACCGCCGCGCCGCTCACGCTGGCGCAGGCGGTCGATTACGCGCTGGCGGCCAATGCCGCTCTTGCCGCGGCCGCACGCGAGGTGCGTGCGTTCGACGGCGCGCGCCTGCAGGGCAGCCTGCGACCCAATCCCGAGCTGGGTCTGCAGGTCGAGGACCTGCGCGACCGCAACCGTAACACCACGCTGGCGCTGTCGCAGCGCATCGAGCGCGGTGGCAAGCGGGAGGCGCGCATGGCCGTGGCCGAAGCCGGGCAGGGCGTGGCCGAGCGCGATTTCGCGGCGCGCCAGCGCGCATTGCGCGCCGAGGTCGAAGCCGCCTTTCACGGCGTGCTGGGTGCGCAGGAGAACCTGCGCATCGCGCGCGGATCGCTCGAACTGGCGGAACAGGTCAGCGCGGTTGCCGCCAAGCGGGTGAAGGCCGGCAAGGTGTCGCCGGTCGAGGAAACGCGCGCCCGCCTGGCCGAGGCAAGCACCCGGGCCGAACTGGGTGCCGCGGCCGGCGCACTGCGCGTCGCCCGCACCCGGCTGTCGGCGCTGTGGGGCAATCCGCAGCCGCGCTTCGATCATGCCGATGGCGCGCTCGGCGGCGACATCGCCCTGCCGTCGCTGGAAGCGCTGTTCGCCGCCCTCGATACCGCGCCGCTGGTCGAGCGCGCCCGTGCCGAGACGGCGCGCCGCCGTGCGGTGGTCGAACTCGAGCGCAGTCGCGGGGTGCAGGACGTGACGGTCAGCGCCGGTGTCCGCCGCAACGAGGAACTGGGTGTCGACCAGATGGTGTTCGGCGTGTCGATTCCGCTCGCCATGAACGACCGCAATCAGGGCGCTCTGCTCGAAGCGCTGCGTCGGGCCGATCAGTCGCAGGACGAACTGTCCGCGCTGCGCATGGAGCTGTCGGCGCGCCTGGCCCGTGCGCACGAGCGCGCGTCGACCGCGCGCGAACTGGTGCAGGCGCTGGAGCGGGACATCCTGCCCGGCGCCGACAGCGCTTTCCGGGCAGCCACCACCGGCTTCGAACTGGGCAAGTTCACCTTCCTCGAAGTGCTCGACGCCCAGCGCACGCTTTTCCAGGCCCGCACCCAGTACGTGCGGGCGCTCACCGACATGCACGACGCCATCGCCGACCTGCGCAGCGTGGTCGGCGATGGCGCGAACGGACAATGACCATGACTGCTTCCATCACTTCGCTTATTCGCCGTCGCCCGCTCACGTCGGTTGCCGTCGCGGCACTCGCCAGCGCGCTGCTCGCGCTGGTCGTCGTGCTGTGGCGCGATGCCCATCATCGCGATGCCGCCGCCGGTCACACAGGCCATGCGCACGGCGCGGCAGACGGCGCCCGGTCCGCCGCGACCGACGACCACGCCGGCGAGCAGCCGGGTCGGGTGCGCCTCGATGCCGGGCAGATCGCCCGCGCCGGCATCGAAACCGCAGCGGCGGCCCCGGCCGTACTGCATCGCGCGCTCGAACTGCCGGGCGAAATCCGCCTCAACGGCGACCGCACCGCCCACGTCGTGCCGCGCGTCGCCGGCGTGGTCGAACAGGTGAGCGCCGATCTCGGCACGCCGGTGCGCAAGGGCCAGGTGCTGGCGGTGCTCGCCAGTACCGTGCTCGCCGAACAGCGCAGCGAGCTGCTGTCGGCGCAGAAGCGGCTCGATCTGGCGCGCATCACGCACCAGCGCGAAAAGCTGCTGTGGGAACAGAAGGTGTCGCCCGAACTCCACTTCCTGCAGGCGAAGCAGGCAATGCGCGAGGCGGAGATCGTGGTCGCGAGCGCGCGCGAAAAGCTCGCCGCGCTGGGCGCCGACGCGTCGGGCACCGATGCGCTGAATCGCTACGCGCTGCGCGCCCCCTTCGACGGCGTGGTGATCGAGAAGCATCTGTCGATCGGCGAGGCGGTGCGCGAGGACAGCCAGGTATTCACCGTGTCCGATCTCGCTTCGGTGTGGGCCGAAATCAGCGTGCCGGCGCGCGATCTCGATCACGTGCGTGCCGGCAGCACGGTCACCGTGCGCTCCACCGCATCCGGCCTGACGGTGCGCGGCACCGTGCTGCACGTCGGTGCGCTGCTCGGCGAGCAGACGCGCTCGGCACTGGCGCGCGTGGTGCTCGGCAATCCGGATCTGGCCTGGCGCCCCGGGCTGTTCGTCACCGTGTCGCTCGACGTCGAGCGCATCGAGGTGCCTGTTGCGGTCGGGCTGGCGGCCGTCCAGACCGTCGACGGCAGGGAGGTGGTGTTCGTCCGCAGCGCGGACGGATTCGAGTTGCGACCGGTCCGTCTTGGCCGGCGCGACAGCGAGCAGGTCGAGATACTGGAGGGCGTCGCGGCCGGCGAACAGGTGGCGGTGCGCAACAGCTTCGTGCTGAAGGCGGAACTGGGCAAGGAGGCGGCCGAGCATGTGCACTGATCCCTGCCTGACGCGCCCTTGCGGCGCCGCCTGCGACGGAGGCGCCCATCATGTTTGAGCGCCTCATCCGCTTCAGCATCGAACAGCGCGTGCTGGTGCTGCTGGCCGTGCTCGGCATGGCCGTGCTCGGCGCTTTCAGCTTCCAGCGCCTGTCCATCGACGCGGTGCCCGACATCACCAACGTACAGGTGCAGATCAACACTGAGGCGGCCGGCTATTCGCCGCTTGAAGTCGAACAGCGCGTGAGCTGGCCGATCGAGACGGTGATGGCCGGTCTGCCCGGGCTCGAACAGACCCGCTCGCTGTCGCGCTACGGCTTGTCGCAGGTGACGGTGGTGTTCAAGGACGGCACCGACATCTATTTCGCGCGTCAGCGCGTGCTCGAACGGCTGCAGGATGCGCGCGAAAGGCTGCCGGCCGGCATCGCGCCGCAGATGGGTCCGATCTCCACCGGCCTCGGTGAAATCTTCCTGTGGACGGTGGAAGCCGAGGAGGGCGCGCGCAAACCCGACGGCAGCGAATGGACGGCGATGGACCTGCGCGAGATGCAGGACTGGATCATCAAGCCGCAACTGCGCACCGTGCCCGGCGTGACCGAGATCAACACCATCGGCGGCTACGCGCGCGAGTACCAGGTGGCGCCGGACCCCGACCGGCTGCGTGCGCACGGGCTCACGCTGGATGCGCTGATCGACGCTCTCGAGCGCAACAACGCCAATGTCGGTGCCGGCTACATCGAGCGCAACGGCGAGCAGTACCTCGTCCGTGCGCCCGGCCAGATCGGCTCGCTGGACGAACTGGGCGACATCGTACTGAGCAGCGTCGACAGCGTGCCGGTGCGCGTCCGCGACGTGGCCGAGGTGAAATTCGGCCGCGAACTGCGCACCGGTGCCGCCACCGACAACGGGCGCGAAGTGGTGCTGGGCACCGTGTTCATGCTGATCGGCGAAAACAGCCGCACCGTCGCGCAGGCGGTGGCCCGGCGCATGGCGGACATCAACCGCACGCTGCCGCCGGGGGTTCATGCGGTCACCGTCTATGACCGCACAGCGCTGGTCGACAAGGCCATCGCCACGGTGAAGAAGAACCTGCTCGAAGGCGCGGTGCTGGTGATCGTGGTGCTCTTCGTCTTTCTCGGCAACATCCGCGCCGCGCTGATCACGGCGCTGGTGATTCCGCTGTCGATGCTGTTCACCTTCACCGGCATGGTGCAGCAGAAGGTGAGTGCCAACCTGATGAGTCTGGGCGCGCTCGATTTCGGCATCATCGTCGATGGGGCGGTGGTGATCGTCGAGAACTGCGTGCGCCGGCTGGCGCATCGGCAGAAGGCCGCCGGGCGTGCGCTCGAACTGCGCGAGCGGCTGGACGAAGTGTTCGCGGCAGCGCGCGAGACGCGGCGTCCGCTGCTGTTCGGCCAGCTCATCATCATGGTCGTGTATCTGCCGCTGTTCGCGCTGTCCGGCGTCGAGGGCCGCATGTTCCACCCGATGGCCTTCACCGTGGTGATCGCGCTGCTCGGCGCGATGCTGCTGTCGATCACTTTCGTGCCGGCAGCGGTCGCGCTGTGCATGGGCCGCCCGGTGACCGAACGCGACAGTCGCCTGATGGCCAGCGCGCAACGCGGCTACGCCCGTCTGCTGGCATGGACCTTCGACCA
The DNA here is from genome assembly GCA_034004945.1 of Methyloversatilis sp. Taxonomy (GTDB): domain Bacteria; phylum Pseudomonadota; class Gammaproteobacteria; order Burkholderiales; family Rhodocyclaceae; genus Methyloversatilis. Next base: position 5,627 of record JAVEVQ010000053.1, read on the forward strand.
TCGCGCCGCCGTGCTGCTGACCGCCGCACTTGCGGTGGCGGGGGCCGGCGTGCTGGCGTCGCGCCTGGGCAGCGAATTCGTGCCCAGCCTGAACGAGGGCGACTTCGCCATGCAGGCGTTGCGTATTCCCGGCACCAGCCTCAGCCAGTCGGTCGCCATGCAGCAGCAGATCGAAACCGTGCTGAAGGCGCGCTTTCCGGAGATCGAGCGCGTGTTCGCGCGCACCGGCACCGCCGAGGTGGCGTCCGACCCGATGCCACCGAACATTTCCGACGCCTACGTCATGCTGAAACCGATGGACCAGTGGCCGCAGCCCCGGCGCAGCCGCGACGAACTGATCGCGGCGGTGCGGGAGACGGTGGAATCGCTGCCCGGCCAGGCCTTCGAGTTCTCGCAGCCCATCCAGCTTCGTTTCAACGAACTCATTTCCGGCGTGCGCAGCGACGTGGCGGTGAAGGTGTTCGGCGACGACATGGAGGTGCTGGAGCGCAACGCTGAACGCATCCTCGCCATCCTGCAGTCGGTGCCGGGCGCGGCCGAGGCCAAGGTCGAACAGACCACCGGACTGCCGGTGCTGACCGTGCGCATCGACCGCGCGCGGGCCGCGCGCTACGGTGTCAATGTCGGCGACATCCAGGACACCGTCGCCACCGCGATGGGCGGGCGCGGCGCCGGTACCGTGTTCGAGGGCGACCGCCGCTTCGACATCGTGGTGCGCTTCGCCGACGCGGTGCGCACCGATCTGGAGGCGGTTGCCCGCCTGCCGGTCGCATTGCCGTCAGCCGCGGGCGAAAGTGCGCGCTTCGTGCCCTTGTCCGAACTGGCGTCGCTGGACCTGCAGCCGGGCCCCAACCAGGTGAGTCGCGAGAACGGCAAGCGCCGCGTGGTGGTGACCGCCAATGTGCGCGAGCGTGACCTCGGCTCCTTCGTCTCCGAGGCGCAGCAGCGCATCGCCGCGGACCTCGTCCTGCCGCCCGGCTACTGGACCACCTGGGGCGGCCAGTTCGAAAACCTGCAGTCGGCGTCCGACCGCCTGCGCGTCGTCGTGCCGGTGGCGCTGGGGCTGGTGTTCCTGCTGCTGTTCATGATGTTCGGCAACGCGCGCGACGGCCTGCTGGTCTTCACCGGCATTCCGTTCGCGCTCACCGGCGGCGTGCTGGCGCTGTGGCTGCGCGACATTCCGCTGTCGATCTCGGCCGCGGTGGGCTTCATCGCGCTGTCCGGCGTGGCGGTGCTGAACGGTCTGGTCATGATCGCCTGCATACGCGGGCTGATCGACGAAGGCCGGCCGCTGACCGAAGCGATACGCGACGGCGCGCTGCAGCGCCTGCGGCCGGTGCTGATGACCGCGCTCGTCGCCTCGCTCGGCTTCGTGCCGATGGCCATCGCCACCGGCACCGGCGCCGAAGTGCAGCGCCCGCTCGCCACCGTGGTGATCGGCGGCATCCTGTCCTCGACCGCGCTCACGCTGCTGGTGCTGCCGCTGCTGTATGGCGGCCGGAACTTGCGAAAGGAGGCTGACGCGCCGTCTTCCGGTTGATCGGGCCATGACTGCATAAGCCCCGCTGAGCCGCAAAGCCGCGCGGCGGGGACCGTAGATGGAAACGATCCAACCGGCAGGGAGCCTTTCGATGAAACCGATTTCCGCAAGAACGGAGGGCTGGTCGCGCCTTTCCGTCATCGCCGGGGCATCGCTGTGGATGCTGCTGGTCTGCAACCGGGCCTTCTGGGTCCGACTCATGGACGGCCGCGACATGACACGTCCGGACGAACTGCTGTTCATGGGGGCCGTAGCGCTGTTGCTGCTGATGCTTTTGAACATGCTGGGCGGCGTGCTGGCGGTCGGCAGGCTTCTGAAGCCGTTGCTGGTCGCCTTGCTGCTGCTCGCGGCCGCATGCAGCGGCTTCGTCGACCGCTACGGCATCGCAATCGATCGCAGCATGGTGCAGAACGTGTTCGAGACAGACGCAGCCGAGTCGTTGGAACTGCTGGATGCCGGCCTGCTTGCATGGCTGCTGTTTGCCGGCGTACTGCCGGCGGTGTGGGTGGTACGCGCACGTCTGCGACCGTCAACCGTTCGCGCAGCCTTTGCCCGGCGCGTGGTCTTCGTGTTCGCGAACGGCCTCGTGGCTTCGGCGCTGCTGGCGCTGTTCAGCGCCGGCTTCGCATCGGAGATCCGTAACGACAGAGGCTTGCGCTACCAGTTCAATCCGTTGAACGCGCTGTACTCGACCTGGCGTTATGCGCAGCCGCATCGCGCAGCGGCGGAAGTCGTCCCGGTGGGGCGGGATGCGAAGCGGACCGCGTCCGGCGACGTGCGTGGCCCTGCCGTTTTCGTGCTGGTCGTCGGTGAAACCGCACGAGCGGAAGACTTCTCGCTCGGCGGGCACGAGCGGCAGACCAATCCCCGTCTGCAGGCGGAAGACGTGTTCTATTTCAGCGAGGTGAGTGCGTGCGGTACGTCGACCGCCGTGTCCTTGCCCTGCATGTTTTCCGATCTCGGACGGGACGGTTTCAGCGAGACCGCAATGCGCGGGCGGGAAAACCTGCTCGATGTACTCGCGCGCGCCGGACTGGACGTGCTGTGGGTGGACAACAACTCCGGATGCAAGGGACTGTGCGCCCGCGTGCGCTCGGAACAACCATCTGGGAGCGATCATCCCCGACATTGTCGCGACGGAGAATGCCACGACGAAGTGCTGGTCGACAGTCTGCGCCATCATCTGGGCACGTTGCGGCGAGACACGGTCATCGTGCTGCATCAGAAGGGCAGCCACGGACCGGCCTACTGGCGGCGCTATCCGCCTGAGTTCGAGCGCTTCACGCCGGTTTGCCGCACGGTCAATCTGGACGACTGCACGCTCGACTCACTGCACAACACGTACGACAACACGATTCTCTACACCGACCACGTGCTGTCGGAGACCATCGGCGCGCTGCAGCATGCGACCGGCGTCGGCGCGACGGCCATGCTCTATGTCAGCGATCACGGCGAGTCGCTCGGTGAGAAGGGAATCTATCTTCACGGTGCACCGCGCGCCGTCGCGCCGGCGGTGCAGTATCGGGTTCCGATGATCTTCTGGGCGTCGCCGGCCTTCATGTCGCTCAGCGGGTTGAAGGCCGCCTGCCTCGACGCGCGGACCCGCACACCGTTCAGTCACGACAATCTCTTCCATTCGGTGCTCGGCGTGCTCGATGTGCGCACGGGTGCCTACCGCGCTCCGCTGGACGTGTTTGCGCCCTGCCGGGCAGGAGCGCGGGCATGAGACTGCTGCTCGCGACCGACGACCAAGCGCTGCGCGGCCGCTTGACCGACGAACTGGATCGGCACTGGTACTGCGTGGACGGGGTGCTCACGCGGTCCGAACTGAATCTCGCACTGACCGAGTACGAGTGGGGAGGCTTGCTGGTCGGACCGTCGTTCGACGGGCAGGCCGTAGGCACGCTGCTCGGCGTGCTCAAGTCGAAGCTGACCGGTGTGCCGGTGGTCGCCTTGCTGGACGCACGTGGGCACCTGGGCGAAGCGCTGGATGCCGGCGCCGACGATGCGATGACGGTGCCGCCCGACATCGACGAACTTCTGGCGCGGCTGCGCGCATTCGACCGCCGCCGCGTCGGTGGTACCGACAGTCTGCTGGCGACCGATGCGGTGGCCATCGATCTGGCGGCGTGTTGCGCTGTCGTCGGTGAGCGGCGCATTCCGCTGAAGCGACGGGAGTTCCAGATACTGAAACACCTGATCACCCACGCCGGACGTCCTGTATCGGCCCGGTCCCTGCACGATCACGTCTATGGCTGGAGCGAGGACGTGGTGAGCAACGCGCTGCATGTGCATATTCACAACCTGCGGCGCAAGCTGCCTGCCGGCGTGATCGTGACGGTGCGCGGAGTCGGATTCATGATGCACGGTCGGCGCGGCGCGCTTGTGCGCACGCCGCGTTGACCGGTATCCGCTCAGTGCCGGCTCAGTCGCAGACCGTTGGCGACCACGATGAGACTGGCGCCCATGTCGGCGAACACGGCCATCCACATCGATGCGTCGCCGCGCAGTGCCAGCACCATGAAGACCGCCTTGATCCCGATGGCGAGCGCGATGTTCTGCCACAGCACCGCGTGCGTGCGGCGCGACAGGCGGATCACGTCCGGTATGCGCCGCAGGTCGTCGTTCATGATGACGATGTCCGCCGCTTCCATGGCCGTATCGGTGCCGGCGCCGCCCATGGCGATGCCGATGTCGGCGCGCGCCAGCGCCGGTGCATCGTTGATCCCGTCGCCCACCATGGCACACGCGCCGTAGCGGCTGCGCAGCGCGTCGATGGCGGCGAGCTTGTCTTCCGGCAGCAGATCGCCGCGGGCGTCCTCGATGCCGGCTTCGGCGGCGATGGTGCGTGCGGT
>JAVEVQ010000053.1:10121-22133 GCA_034004945.1 Methyloversatilis sp.
CGTCGCCCACCATGGCACACGCGCCGTAGCGGCTGCGCAGCGCGTCGATGGCGGCGAGCTTGTCTTCCGGCAGCAGATCGCCGCGGGCGTCCTCGATGCCGGCTTCGGCGGCGATGGTGCGTGCGGTGTCCGCGTTGTCGCCGCTGAGCATGACCGGCGCGACGCCCATCGATTTCAGCGCGGCGACCGCTTCGGCACTGTGCGGGCGCAGACGGTCGGCCACGGCGAACAGCGCGTGCACGCGTTCGTCGTCAGCCAGCAGCGTCACCGTGTGGCCCTGTGCTTCGTGCGCGTGCAGCCGCTGTTCGAGTGCCGGGCTGCACAGGCCGCGCTCTTCGATCAGGCGGTGGTTGCCCAGCACCCATTCGCGTCCGCCGATAGTGGCCGAGACGCCACGGCCGGGCAGGGCGGTGAAGCGCTCGGCAGCGGAATCATCCGCGGCTTCAGTGGCTGCCTCAGTGGCGGCCTCGGTTGCCGTCGCTGGAAGGCCGGCCGCGATGGCCTGCGACACCGGATGATCGGAATGCCCGGCCAGCAGGGCGGCCCGGTTCAGCGCGTCGTCGGCATTCACGCCGGGCATGACGTCGTGATCCACCAGACGTGGGCGACCCTCGGTCAGCGTACCGGTCTTGTCCAGCGCCACGGCGCGCAGCCGGCGCGCCGCTTCGAGATGGCTGCCGCCCTTGATGAGCACGCCCTTGCGCGCCGCAGACGCCAGACCGCTCACGATGGTGACCGGCGTCGACAGCACCAGCGCGCACGGGCAGGCGATCACCAGCAGCACCAGCGCGGTATAAATTGCCTCCATCCAGGCCATGCCGAGTACGAAGGGCGCGAGCAGCGCCACCGCGAGTGCGCCGGCGAACACCAGGGGCGTGTAGATCGCCGCAAAGCGGTCGACGAAGCGCTGGGTCGGCGCACGGCTGGCCTGGGCCTGTTCCACCGCGTGAATGATGCGGGCCAGCGTGGTGTCGCGCGCCGCGCGCGTGACACGGATGTCGAGCAGGCCGGTCTCATTGATGGTGCCCGCAAACACGGTGTCACCCGTCGTCTTGTCGACCGGCAGGCTTTCACCGGTGACCGGCGACTGGTTCACCGCGCTGTGCCCGGCTTCGATCACGCCATCCACCGGAATGCGCGATCCCGGGCGCACCCTCACCCGGGCGCCCGGCGGCACCGCGGCCACCGGTGTGTCCAGCCAGCTGCCGTCCGGCTGCTCGACGGCGGCCTGCGCCGGCGCGAGGTCGAGCAGGGTGCGCACCGCGTCGCGCGCGCGGTCCACCGATCGTGCTTCGATCAGTTCGGCCAGCGCATACAGCGCCATCACCATGGCCGCTTCCGGCCACTGTCCGATCAGGAAGGCGCCGGTCACCGCAATGCCCATCAGCGCATTCATGTTCAGCTTGCCTGCGCGCAAGGCCCGCAGCCCGTTGCGGTAGGTGCCCAGCCCGGCAAGCGCAATGGCCAGCGCCGCCAGCCCCATGCCGAGCACCGAAAACGCCCGGCTGTCCGGCAGCAGCAGGTGCACCAGTTCCGCCGCCAGCGCACACCCCAGTGCCATCAGCGGCTTGCGCAGGCTGCCGGCCAGCGCAGGCGGTGCATCCGGTGTGGCCGTCAGCCGCTCATTTGGAAAGCCCGCCTCGCGCAGCCGGCGCGTGACGCGGTCGACTGCATCCTCGTTCGCATCCAGCGTAAGCGTGCGCTCAGCCAGCCGAAAGCCGAGGCGGCGGATGCCTTCGATGTCCGCCAGCAGGGCGCGGATCTCCTGTTCCTCGACCGCGCAGTCCATCCGCGGAATGTGCAGGCGGAAGTCGCCAACGGCTGCAGCGGGTTGCGGATCGATCGTGGCGGCTGAAGCGCTGCAGGCGCAGTGTCCGCAGGTGTCAGTTGCCTTGTTGGCAGGCCCGGTCGACGCCGGACGGGAGTGTTCGCTCATTATGTAAAAGGCCGGCGCCTGCGCGCCACCAGATGATCCAAAGAGGCCGGGCACATCCCGCATCATCAACGCGAGGTCGGGCAGCAGCCAGCAGTTCGAAACAAGGATAGGTGCCGCGCGGCGTCGTTGCGTTAACAGCAGGCGAGGGCCCGCGTCTAGGCCCTGAGGAGCGCGGCCGTCACTTCCATCTCGCCGTGCTCGAAGGCCGGCGCGAAATCGTCCAGCTCGTCGGCCTGCATTCCGACCTCGGGGCTCAGCGCGACCTGCCTCCACCGACAGACCGCCACATAGACTTCTTGCAACACCGACAAGGCCTGTTCCCTGTTCAATGCGAAGTAGGGCGCGCGGGCCAGCAGCATGTGCACGTCGGTGATCGGTCCGTCCTGCTCCGACAGCCAGGTCCTGGATTCCCGGTCCTTGTCCGGGAAAGGGTTGATGTCGAAGGCGGGTGCGAGGCGCCATTGGCCGTGGGCCACGTGCAGGAAGCCGTGGTTCCGCAGGTGGTCGTCCACATTGGTGATGAGCAGATTGAACGCCATGCGGCGCCAGAGCTGCTGCATGTCCTGCGTGGGCGCGTGGCCATGGGTGCGGATGGCGTCGCCGATCTCGGTGTAGCTGCGATCCTCCTCGCGCGAGGCCTGCAGCAGGGATGCCGCCGACTGGTAGGGAATGCGGCCGTCGGCGCCATCGCGATCGAAGCGCCCGATCACGGCTACAGGCACCTCTTTTCCCTCGTCGCCCAACAGAACGATGCGCGCCGGCGCGGCCTCGATGCCCGCGCGCGCGGCGAGCTTCAGCGCCAGCACCTCGCCGCGGGTGACGCTGCGCGTATCGCCCACACTGGGAAACTTGCCGATGGCGAGCCGGCCGTCTTCATCCACCACAGTGCACTTGGGTCGCATACCGCCGAGCGAGGTGCCCTTGCCCTGCAGGTAGCGCAAGTCCTCGGCCGTTTCCTGTCCGCGCTCGACGGCGCGGCTGGCCTGGTAAATGTGCTGCAGCTCGATCAAGGGCGGAGTACTGCGCCGTCCTTCGGGCGTCGTCCGGTGCCAGTCGCCATCCGCATCGCGCAGGCGCAGCGCGCCGACGCGGCTGAAGTCATCCACCGCCAGCAGGTAATCCAGTTCGGTGAGGGCCGGAAGCCCCGGATCGGTCTTGCGGCGCTTTGCGTGGGCGCGGGCGATTACGCGCCGACCCCAGACGTCGGGCGCGGTATCGGCGACGGCGCCATGAAATACGGAGTCGTGCGCCGAGCGCGCCTTGTGCGGCTGGTAGTCCGGCAGCAGTTGCAGGTCGGCTGACACATTGAAGCGCGCCGGACTGCCCAGCCAGGATGAGTCATAGGCAAAGGTGCAGTGCTCGCGCCGACCCTGCCGCACATGGACGAGCGAGCCGACGGGCAGACCCGCTTTGCCAATGCATACCTGAATCTGCCGACGGGTCGGCGCGGTCGCTGTCATCAGAGCGCTCCCGACGTACCGGCCTTGCTGCGCACGCGCTTGGGCAGGTTCTCGTCCATCAGGGTCAGACCGATGTCGTCCTTCGCCGTGTCCAGCAGGTTTTCCAGCGCCTGAATCTCGCCGAAGACGTGCAGCGCGCGGGCGAAGAAGTGAATGGGAACCCGCAGGTCACCTTTCTCCATGCGCCGCACGGTGGACAGCGACGCGCCCATGCGCTCGGCGAGCGAGGCCTGCGAAATGTGCCGCCGACGGCGGGCGAGGGAGATGTCGCTGCCAAGCTTGCGGATCGCCCGCTCGACGGGCAGAGGAACTGCGGTTTCCACGTTAAACGTCCCGATAGGGCTGCTTATTTTTTATTAATGCTTCTGACGGGGTGATTATAGCCGGCCGGCGCGGTGCGGGAGAACTGCGCTTCTTGTGGGCGTCTTGACGACACAGAGAGGAGGATTCGGTCTAGCCAGGACGCCGTGTCGGCGGCGTTGCCAGCAGAAACCCGCGAACCTGTCGCTGGGCAGGTCAGGTGCTCGGCTGTCGCGAACGATGCCAAGGCTGGGGTTACGTTGTCAGGGTTCGTCGCGAAAGGCTGACGTGTGCTCGGACTGGCGATTGCGGTATCGGGAAACAAATGACGTCTGACCCCATTGATTCCACCATTGATTCCAGACCCCACTTATTCCCACCAGACGTGCGGGCAGCGGCACATAAAACAAGTGGCGCGGCTGTTTGCTGATCTCGGTGATCTTGCGGCTGACCGGCCGGTACCGCCGGAAGTCCGGGGAACGGGGCATTGCCGGCGAGCAGGAAGGGGCGTGTCCGCGATGGCGGTTCGGGAACCGCCGCGCCGGTTCTTTCCGGGGCGAATCTGCGTTCAGCGATCAAACTCTTCCGGAGGACTCGCCGGCACGGCAGCCATCGCGGCCCGGAATTTTTCCGCCGAAGCCCGTTCGGCGCGTTCCTTGAGATAGCTTTCCGTCGTCAAGGCAGCAACCTTCTCGGCGACTGCGGAGGCGATGAACTGATTCATCGAAACGTGATCTTCGGCGGCAATGCTCTTCGCCATCCGGTGCAGTGAGTCGGGGAGGCGGACGCTGATCGTGCTCATGGTGTCTTCTCCAGTTGTTCGAGAAATTTCCGCGGGTTGACGGCTTTGACGCCGAACTGGGCGGCGCGTTTGAAATCGCCCTCGTTCCAGGTAACGATGTCGGCGCCGGCTTTGACTGCAAGTTCGAGAACAAAATCGTCGTCAGGGTCCTTCAGGGCTGGGCGCCAGAGGTAGAAGATCTGGTGATGAGTGGCCCGGGCGCAGATGAAGTCGATCACGTCGTCGATCTGCGCCTCACTCAGTGCAAGTCTTCCGCGCTTCAGCACCGACTCATACTCGGCCACCAGCGGTGTCGAAATATGAAGCTGGAAACGATCATCCTCGATCATCGCGACAAGCCGGTGTGAAGTCCCGCGTGAAGACGTCAGCGCTGTCAGCAGGACGTTCGTATCGAGGACGATGTTCTCGTTCATTTTGGTATCGTAGGTGATGCCATTTCTTTGTCAAGGCCGTTCGAGGTGAGCCACGACGCCCTCCCACCGGATGCCCGTTACGCAACTTGCAGAGTCGTGCGTCTTGACGCCACTCGGGTGGGGCGCGTGCAGTCCGATATGGATGACCCTTGGCTCTCCTGCGAGCACGCTTTCGAGCTTGTACTGAAGGGGGGCGATGCGGCGAACGCCTGCATCAGCCTCAGCGAGATGAGCCAGATTCGCCCGCTATCTGGGGCAGTCCTGCCAACTTGCCCACCAATTCGGCCTGTCGGCTGCACCCGGTCTTGTCGAACACCGCCTTGACCTGGGAGCGCACCGTGTGGATCGACACTTTCTGTTTCTGCGCGATGTCGGCCAGTGCCTCACCGGCACACAGCGCGGTTGCGACGCGAGCCTCGGCGGGCGACAAGTCGTACATTGCCGCCAGCACAAAGCTGTCCGGATGTGGTCGGCTGTCCGCATCATGGAACATGACCATTGCCAGAGCATCCGGCCCGAATGCGCCCATGGTCGATGACGGTACGAGTCTGAGCAGGCACAGGCCCGTCCGTCTGTTGCCGCCACGATCACCGAGACCAAGAAACACCCGATCCGGCGAATGCGCATCCGATTCAGACAAGTGCAGCGAGCGCAGTGCGATCAGCAGTCGTGCGTCGTCGGCTGCGTTGCGCGCGCCGAGGCTGCCGGCGTTGTCGCGCAACAAGGGCGATGCCGTCAGGAAGCGTTGCGCAGCGGGGTTCATGCCAACGATGCGGCGCGCAGCGTCGATGATGGCAACCGGCTGTGGCAATCGCTGGACGATTTCCATGCCGAGCGCTGCATGCGCTTCGCGCTGGCGGCGAGACAGCCACAAGGACAGTGCTTTGCCCATGTGCAGGCCCAGCCTTTCGCACTCGGGCAGTTCGGTGTCCGGCAGTGGCCCGACCTCGGGGCCGCGGTGGATGGACATCACCACGTTCACACGCTCGTCGCGATAGACGTTGCCGCCCGAAGTCCAGCGCCCCCCGTAGGGAATCAGAAACTGCTGGAAGAACGGATCGCGCTCGACAAAGCCTTCGTCGAAGTGGTGATGGCAACTGCCCCATGGACCGACCGGCATGCCCTGCACGATGGCACCCCGCGGGTCGTGTCGGTGCCAGACGCGTATGTAGTCAATCGACGCCTCGGGCGGCGAGTTCCCCGCTTCGAAACTGAAATCGACGGCCCCCATCTGAAGGTCGATTCCGAAAAGCGTGATCGCCCACGCGTCGAAAGGCTTCAGCAGGGTCGCCAGCGCATCCGGCCAGCGTTTTTCGCCGGCCGCTGCGGCATAGAAGCCTGAAATGATTTCGTCCTGCGATCTGTCCATCGTCATGTCCTTCGCCTTCCAGTGCGCAGGGTTCCGTATTCATTCCGGCAGTGTTGCGAGCAGACTGACCAGTTCCGACTGGCGCCCGGTTCCGGTTTTCTGGAACACCGATTTCAACTGGCTTCGCATGGTTTCTACCGAAACCCCACGTTGTTCGGCCAGATCGGCGATGGCCGCACCGCGGGCCAGACCGACGGCGAGCTGCGATTCGGCAGGTGTGAGGTCGAAAGCTGCGGCCACCATGAATGGGTCCAGTTCCAGCCGCTGGCGCGGGTCGTGCAGCAGCGCCATTGCGAGTGGTGCCGGGCCGAAGGCGCCCAGCGACGCTTCGGGCCGCAGTGCGAACAGATAGAGGTTCAGATGCAGGTGAGACGCCGGCAGGGGCAGTCGCAGCGTCGTACGTTCCTGAGGCTCGCTTCCCTCTCCGAGATAGGAATCCCGCGACAGCCTCAATTGGCGTAGCGCAAGCAACAGCCGCGTGTCGTGATCGAGCCCGAGCTCGGACAGCAATTCGCGCGCCTCAATTGGCGTAGCGCAAGCAACAGCCGCGTGTCGTCGTCGGGGTCGATGGCCTGCAGTTTGCCAGCGCGGTCGATGAGTACGGCGCCCTCGTCCGCCAGAATGCGCTGCACAGCCGGGTTGGCGTAATGGATGCGGCGTTGCTCGTCGACGAGGAGCAGCGGACTGGACACGCGCTCAAGCACGGCCGCGGCCCCCGCCGCCCGACTGCTCAGCAGCAAGGTGGAGCGGTAGCTGCGCACGGCTTCGGCCAGATGGCGCGCCAACCTTTGCCCCAGGCGATCTTCCGCCTTCGAGAAGGGCCGGCTGTGCACACCCCGGAGCAGACCGACGATCGCAACGAAAGAGCCGTCGTGCACCAGCTTGGTGCCACTCGCCCAGCGCCCGCCGTATGGAATCAGAAACTGCTGGTAGAACGGGTCGCGCTCGACGAAAGCATCGTCGAAGTGCTCGCGGCAGTTCATCCATTCGCCTTCGCCCATGCCGAAAGACTTCAGCGTGCGCGGGTCGTACCGGTGCCAGACGCGCGCGAAGTCGACAAAGGCTTCGGGTTGCGTATCGCCGACCTCGAACGAGAACAGGATGGAGCCTGCGCCGATATCCATGCCGAACAACTGGGTGACCCAAAGACCGAAGGTGTCATGCAAGGGGCGCAAGGCCTGACCCCAATCCATGGCGCCCGCTGCTGCGGCGTGAAAGCCCGCCACGCAACGGTCGAATTCGTTCTCCGTCATCGTGGCGTCGACGTACGTGCAGGTCATGACAGTGCTGTCCTTCCGGCTGCGGGCAGCGTCGCCAGCAAGCTCACCAGATCCGACTGCTGAACCGCGCCGGTCTTCGAGAACACCGACTTCAACTGGCTGCGCACCGTCTCCTGTGATACGCGGCGTCCCGCGGCCACGTCGGCCACCGTCTCGCCGCGTGCGAGGCGTACGGCAAGTTGAGCCTCGGCCGGGGTCAACTGGAACGCTGCCGCCACCATGAACGGGTCCAGCTCCAGCCGCTGCCGCGGGTCGTGCAGCAGCGCCATCGCCAGTGGAATGCGCCCGAACGCGCCGAGCGAACTTTCCGGTCGCACCGCCTGCAAGAAGACGTTCAGGTGCAGATGGCTGTCCGGCAGCGCACAGCGCACGCAGGCGCGATCAACAGGCAGTCGCCCTTCGCCCAGATAGGCCCCCGGCGACAGACGCAGGCTGCGCAGGGCGATCAGTAGTTCCGCATCGTCATGGTGCCTCCGGCAAACCAGACGCCCGCCGTGATCGCCGATCACGTTGCCCTGCTTCAACAGCGCCGACGCCGCCGGGTTCGCGTAATGAATCTGCCGCTGCTCATCGACCAGTGCAACCGGCGTGCGCAGGTTGGCGAGCAGCGCCAGACCGCTCGAAGCCTGACCGGCCAGCATCGCGTTGCTTCGATACAGTCGCAGCGCCTGGGCCAGATGACGAGCGAGGCGCTGCGCCAGCTCATCCTCGGCGGCCGTGTAGGGCAGCTGGCTGACACCACGCATCAGCGCAAGCATGGCCACGAAATCGCCCTCGTGGATGAGCTTCATGCCACTCACCCAGCGCCCGCCGTACGGAATCATGAACTCCTGGAAGAACGGGTCGTTGGCAACGAAGTGCTCATCGAAATGCCGCGAGCAGTTAAGCCACTCTCCCTCGTCCATCGAGAGCGCGAGCTGGGTGCGTGGATCGCGCCGATGCCACTCCCGCGCGAAATCGACGAAGGCCTCGGGCGACGAATCGCCCACCTCAAACGAGAACGCGATGCTGCCGCTGGCCAGGTCCAGCGCCAGCACGTGCGTCACCCAGTTGCGGAAGCGCTCGTGCATCGGCCTCAAGGCCGCGCCCCAGTCCAGCGTGCCGGAGGCAGCGCGATAGAAGCCGGCTACGCAATCGTCGAATTCGGCATCGGTCAAGGTTGACTCCCGGAGCGGGTGATAGCTCGGAATCATATGCACGTCGCCACGTTGTGTCATGACGAACTGGTGAATTGAGGGCGACGTGTGAGTGTTGATGGTGAGTGCTTGTACCGGAACGAAGCATTCCGGCGATCTTCTGAAAAGTTCCGACCTGTCTCACCCATTTGAGGGATGCGCCGTCGTCGGCCGCCTTGCTATTCATCGCACACCGTCCAGGAAAGCCGGGATGGATATCCGAAGATCAATCCTGAAAACACTGCCGACAGGCGCAAGGAGTCGAGGTCAGCATGAAAAAGCAAAAATTCACGCGCAGCGCAAATACACGTCAATCGATAAGGAAGATGGCGGGAGCAGGAACGCTGGCAATGGCGCTGGCAAGCGGCGTGGCACAAGCCGCCTTGCATGACCGGGGCGGCGGTCTGGTGTACGACGACGTGTTGGATGTGACGTGGCTAGCGGATGCGAACTACGCGAGGACCAGCGGCTACGACGAGGATGGGCGGATGACGTGGTCGGAGGCTATGACGTGGGTGGAGCAACTGACGTACGACCATGTGGTCGGCGGCGTCACTATTGATACCTATGACGACTGGCGGCTACCAGCCCTATTGGACCAAGGCTCAGCGAGCTACAAGTGGTCAAACTCTGGAAGTGATACGGGCTACAACGTGCGCACGGTTGGCGAGGACGGCACGGTGTATAGCGAGCTGGCTTACATGTACTACTTCAATCTGGGGTTCAAGGGCTATTACGCAAACACGGGAGCCTACCAGAGCGATTTCGGTATTTTTGGCGATGGCACATCCGGTGGAGAAAGGAATGGGCTTGGTCCCAACAACGTGATCGTGAACCTCCAGTCGTTTGTGTATTGGTCCGGAACCGCATATGGGCCCCTTTCGGCCACCGACGCATGGAATTTCAATACTGGTGATGGCCACCAAAACTACTACGGCCAGAACAACTGGTTGTACGCGTGGGCTGTTCGCTCTGGCGATGTTGCTGCCATCCCCGAGCCCACGTCAGCGGCTTTGTTCGGCGTAGGACTGGCCTTGTTGGCCACTATGCGGCGGATCAGGTTGTGAGACAAGGAGGCGCAAGAGTGATTCGCCGGCCCGCCTTTGCGCAGCTACGGTAGCCAGGGCCGTCGCACTCGGACGTCATCGACGGCCGTCGATATGTCAATTGATGCCTGACGACGGGATTGTCGTTCACATTCATTAGTAAACGGGGTCTGACCCCGTTTACTCCTACGTTTTCTCTCCAAACGGTTATGGGGAAAATCTCTGTTGGGTACCCACAGGAGGATTTATGAAACCTAGATCAATCTTTGTAATTCTCGCTTGCACATTGCTTGCAACGGGCTGCGCCTCAAACGCTGCAATCAAGGCTTACGCAACAGTAGCAGAGGAACACGCATCGGTGATGAAAGTTACTTTTGATCGCTGTCTGAGTGAGCAAAACACTCAAGCAAAAGATGCCGCCTGTAACGCCGTCAAGTCCTCAATTGAGGCCTACCGGCAGTCAGCAACCGAACTAAAAGCAATTAAATCCACAAATTAATCCTTGGGGGATTGTTATGAGCGCAGTTGAAGTAATAGAAAATTTGATAAAGATTGGAACTATCGCTGCTGACGCAGCAGAAAAAAACAAGAAAGACGGAAAGTTCGATTATGTTGGGTTTTTCTCCAGCGCAGCCGATAGTGACATAACAGGTGCCGTTAAAACAATACTAAGCTCCCTCAAGACGGATGATCTAAAAGCTGCGAAAGATTCAGTTGAAAAAAAACAAAAGGATCTTCTGGCCGGAAAACAGTTACATGAGCTAAGTACAGAAAAACTAGTTCAATACTCATCACTCACAGATACCAAGCTAGCACTGCAGACCGCCATTCTCAAACGGACGGTTGAAGGAGATTTTTTCACTTGGCTAGTGGATGGCGGTGGGCTTTCTAGCATTATCAAAGTGGCAAAAGTTGTCGTTCCGTTGCTTGTATAGTAAAGAAAAATAGCGGCAGAGCACAATTTCCCCCTAGCCGCTATTGGTAATAGTTGAAAAATAGGGGGCTCGGCAGTAAGGGCCGGGCCACGAATTTGAGAATTTACAAATAATTTCGTGGTGCGTCCCTTTTTATTACTCAACAAAGTTACTGCTAAGGGGGTGAAATGGAGCAAGATGCTGTGCGTTCTGCAATCGCACTGGTTAATCGAGTCATCAACAGCCACGAGCTAACGGCAAGGGTCAAGGAAAATCCGGAAGTTGAACTGCCAAGAATTGCCGAGCAAATTGTAAAAGAGATGCCTCCACCTCCCTTGGATAGCGACCCGTGGATATATCGCATCGTCGTGCTAGCCTTAGGTGGTACAGTTTTGATCGTCGTTGCGGGGGCAGTGGGGCTAACGGCGTGGCACACTGGAAATGACGATGTAAAAATTCCGGAGTTATTGACCGCAATTGGGTCAGCGGCTGTGGGTGCTCTTGCTGGATTACTTGCGCCGTCACCGGGTAGGAAATAGTGGAAGCAACGGTACTGAGGCCGTAAGCGTCCGACCACCACCGCCTTCCTTTGGGAAACACTGATTTAACAGGCTGGTGAGAAACCCCGACCGCTGCGCCGGGCGCGGGTTTTGAGGCAGACTCCCGCCCCAAGTCGTCTCCTACTTTTCCCGATTTCCCATGCGCGGCCAAGAGAATCCCCAAGCGTCGATGTTCGGCTACGTGAGCCTGAAGCAACGCGTGCCGAAGGACCACCCGCTGCGCACCCTGCGCGCGCTGGTCGACGGCATTCTCGCCAACATGAGCGCGCTGTTCGACGAACGCTACTCGCATACCGGCCGCCCGTCGATTCCGCCCGAGCAACTGTTGCGTGCGTTGCTCGTGCAGATCCTGTTCACGATCCGCAGCGAGCGCCAACTCGTCGAACAGTTCGACTACAACCTTCTGTTCCGCTGGTTCGTTGGCCTGGGCATGGATGACGCGGTATGGGACCGCACCGTCTTCAGCATCAATCGCGACCGTCTGCTCGGCACCGACGTCGCACGCCAGTTCTTCCGCCGCGTACTGCATCTGGCCGAGTGGCAGGGCTTCGTGTCCGACGAGCACTTCAGCGTCGATGGCACGATGATCGAGGCGTGGGCCAGCCACAAGAGCTTCGTTCCCAAGGACGGCAGTGGCCCGGACAAGCCTGCCGGGAGCAACCGGAGGCGGACTTCAAGAGCAAGACGCGCAGCAACGCCACACACCAGAGCACGACCGACCCGCAGGCGCGGCTCTACAAGAAGGGCGAGTTTGCGG
>JAVEVQ010000054.1:0-21773 GCA_034004945.1 Methyloversatilis sp.
AAAAGTGCGGCCTTGGCCGCACTTTTCTGTCTGCGCACGTCAGAACGTGCGTCTTTGGCTGCAGGCCTCAGGCAGTGATCGATACCGGGGTGAAACGAGTTCGCGGTGTCATAACGCTGCCTTTCAAGCTCTGCAGTGTGTGTTGGTAGGCGCGATTGGACTCGAACCAACGACCCCCACCATGTCAAGGTGGTGCTCTAACCAGCTGAGCTACGCGCCTGAAGAGAGGGCGCAAGTATAGCGAAATCTCGCACCCGTTCAAGACATTTTTTCACGCCAGCGGAGTCAGGCTGTTTTCCACGCCGCCAGATATTCCTTCCAGTGATCACCCGGCTGGCTCGCCAGCCACTCGCGTACGAAAGCGATCTCGGCGTCGTAGTGCGCGCGGTCAAGCACGCCGCGCATCAACTGGAAGCGCTGGAATACGAGGAAGGTGTTCAGCACGTCGGTTTCGCAGTAATCGCGGATGCTGGCGATTTCGCCGCGCTGCCAGGCGCCCCACACCGCCGAACCATCCATGCCCAGCTTGCCGGGGAAACCGATCAGCTTGGCCAGATCGTCGAGCGGCGCGTTGCCGCGGCCCTGATAGAGCGCGAGCAGGTCCATCAGGTCGAGGTGGCGCGAGTGGTAGCGGCTGATGTAGTTGTTCCACTTGAACTCGCGCGCATCCGGGCCGTCGCCCTCGCCCATCTCCCAGTAGCGCGGCGCGGTCACGCCATGGATCAGACCGCGGTAGTGCAGCACCGGCAGGTCGAAGCCGGCGCCGTTCCACGACACGATCTGCGGCGTGAGCTTCTCGATGCCTTCGTAGAAGCGCTGGATGATCTGCCCCTCGCTGTTCTCCGGCTCCGACAGCGACCACACCTTCAATGATTTCGCGTCGCGCAGCGCACACGAAATGACCACCACCCGCTGCAGATGCAAGGGCAGAAAATCGTGTCCGACCGCGGCACGGCGCTGCTGGAAGGCGAACTCCGCCACTTCGGCGTCGGACAGTTCGTCCGGCAGGTTGTTGAGCGTGCGGATGCCCGCGACGTCAGGAATGCTTTCGATATCGAATACGAGTACGGCGGCCATGAAGATCCCGTGATGACTTTGTGTTGTTGTTCGAGCGCGACTACTTGCGCGACCACTGCCCGCCGGACTGGATGTACCAGCCTGACTGCGCGCGCTCGATCCAGCGCTGCGCGAAGGTCGAGCGGATATCCGCCTCCCATTCCGGATGACCGTTCGCGCGTGCGATCTCGCGATAGAGTGCGGCGCGGTCGGCATTCTCCTGCGCCACGAGGCCCTGCACCGCCTGACGCTGCGCCAGCGGCACTGCATTGGCATCGCGCAGCACGACATTGCCGTCCGCGCCCAAGCCCACGGCACCCGACGCGTAGTGGGTTGCAAGCTGTGCGTGCCGGGCCTGCATGCTGGACTTGATCTGGCTGATCGCTGGCGTATTGATTTCGAGGTTGCCCTGCGCCCACGCCGCGGTCGCGATCATCGCGCCGAGCAGAACGATGCGTTTCAGTGCTCTCATGGCTGACTTCCCTCCGGCTGGGCCTTGCTGTCCTGTTCCTTCTTCAGCTGCCACACCTCGTCGATGATGCGGTCGGCCGCCTTTTCCGCCGCCGCGGCAGGGAAATAGATGTTGATCGTGACGCAACCGGCCAGCAGCATGGCGCCGGCAAGTATCCCGCAGAGCGTTCTGTTCATTGCATTCCTCATCGGGTCACTGCTCATTTGACTACCGGCTTCGCATCGGTCACCCGTGCGAGCCGTGCCATCAGTTCGGGCCAATCGACGCGGCGATTGTAGCCAACCACGCTGAGCGCCGGGACGCCACCGCCTTCGATCAGCACGAATCCACCGTCCTTGCGCGCCAGACCGTCCATCTCGCATACGTCGCCACGCAGCGCGCAGGACAGGCCGATGCGGCGATAACCGAAGCGCTCGAAGAAGCCGAGAAAGCTGCGCTGTATCGCCGCCGCCGCGCCCGGCCCGCCGAGTGCGGTGATGTTCTGCACCGCGCGCTGGCTGATCACGCGCGGGTAGTCGCCCGGACTTGAGCGGATGTTCGCGTCGAAGGCCACCGGACGCCAGCGCAACAGCTCCAGCCCCTTGACGTCGCCATCGAGACGGCCCGTCACGCGGCCGAACTTGACGGTGTCGGTCAGCGCCTCCAGATCGATGTAACGCATCTCCAGGTCTGCGAGCACACGCGGTGTCGTCCCGAGCGGTTCGATCACGCGCAGCCCGGTGGCGGCGACATAGCCGTCGAACACGCGAATCAGCAGTTGGCCATCGAGGGCCAGCACCCCGTCGCGCCAGCTCACGTGCGGCACGCTGGCACCCAGGCTGCCCGCCATCCGCGGCAGCCCCAGCGCTTCGCTCAGTTCCGGCATCGACACCGGCTCGAGATCGAACGACAGGTCACCGCGCCAGCGCCCGTCGACCTGCCGGAAATCGAGCAGATTGAGCCGCAGCCCCGCATCAAGTACCGGTATGCGCACCGGTTCGAGCGACACGCGGTCCGCAGTGACACTGGCGTGCAGATCGAAGGCCCCGAACGGCACCCGGCCGAAGCGAGCGGACATGATCGCAGCGCGCGGCGCCGTCGGCGCATCGCGCCGCCAGGGCAGCTCCGCGTCGACGCCGTCGAGCGACCAGCGGCCGCCGGTGTCCGCGACTGCTGAATCCGCCAGACGCAGCGTCGCGGCCGACACTCCTTGCGTGTCGAACTCCGCGAACACGTCGGCGCGACCGGACAGCGCGAACGCGGGCCAGCCACGTGCGGCGAACAGCGGTGCGACAAAGCGTTCGTTCAGCGCGGCGAGGTCGAACGAGCGGCCGTCGAGGCGTGCCCAAGTCACCGCGGCGGGCACTCTCGTGAAGGACGCTTCCAGATTCAGCCGTCCGACACCTGCCAGATCAAGCGTCCCTGCGCGCAGTTCGAACCCGCGCGCGGTGAGCGTGAAATCGCCGGCTGCGGCAGTACCACCACCCTTCAGGTAGATGCTGTCCCACAGCAGTTCGCCCGCCAGCCACTCGACGGTCGCCCGTCCGCGCCAGTCCTCGTTCGTGCGCTGCGCGTCGATCGTGATCGCCAGCGCCATGCCGTCGGCAGCGCGCAGGCCATCGGGCGCAGCGAACCGCGCGTCGGTCAGCACCAGTCGCGCCTCGGCGCGCGGCGAGCGGGGAGCACCGAAATCGTTCAGCACGATATCGATATCGGCGTGACCGCCGGGCGCATAGCCCCTCTGCAGGGACTGCAGCGCGGGCTCTAGCGCGATCAGTCGTGCAACATCCACCGCCTTTGCGCTCAGCGCCAGATGCGGATGCGCCCCGCCGAGCTCGCCAGCCGCATCGATACGCAGATCGGGTGCGAACTGCAGATGAGCGTCGAGCACGCGCCGGGCACCGCGCAACGAGAACTCGAGCGGCCAGGGACCGTAGCCGCGCGCGCGCAGCACGCCGCCGCGACAGCGCTGTTCAGGCAGTACCGAAAAGTCCGCGCAGTCGAGTTGCACCTGCTGCAGCGTGTGCCCGGCGATCTGCGCGCGCGCCGCGCGGATGCGCGCCCGGCCGCCGTCGAGACCGGCGGCCTCGACGCGCACGTCGTCCAGCGTGATTGCCGACGCCGACAGCCGGTCGAAGCGAAGCTCGAACGCAGCACCCGCGGCGAGCGGCGTTGCCGCCAGCGTCAGCGCAATAAGGAAGCGCCGGAGGCGATCAGGAAGGGAAGACACCCGTGGAGAGGTAGCGATCGCCGCGGTCACACACGATGCTGACGATGGTCGCATTCTCGACCTCGGCTGCGATGCGCAGGGCCACGACCATCGCACCGCCCGAGCTGATGCCGGCGCAGATACCCTCCTCGCGCGCCAGGCGACGGGTCATGTCCTCGGCGTCATGCTGACCGACGTACTCGAGTCGATCGACCCGGGTGCGGTCATAGATCTTCGGCAGATAGGCCTCGGGCCACTTGCGGATGCCCGGAATCTGCGCCCCCTCCTCCGGCTGGCAGCCGATGATCTGGATCGCCGGGTTCTGCGATTTCAGATAGGCAGAGGTGCCCATGATGGTGCCGGTGGTGCCCATCGAGCTCACGAAATGGGTCACGCGGCCTTCGGTGTCACGCCAGATCTCGGGGCCCGTACCTTCGATGTGGGCGCGCGGATTGTCGCTGTTGCCGAACTGATCGAGGATGACGCCGCGGCCTTCGTCGCGCAGTTTCTCGGCCGTATCGCGCGCCAGTTCCATGCTGCCCTCCTTCGCGGTCAGCACCAGTTCCGCGCCGTAGGCGGCCATGCTCTGGCGGCGCTCGATGCTCTGGTTCTCCGGCATCACCAGAATCATCCGGTAGCCGCGCATCGCCGCGACCATCGCCAGCGCGATGCCGGTATTGCCGCTGGTCGCCTCGATCAGCGTGTCG
Source organism: Methyloversatilis sp. (assembly GCA_034004945.1). Taxonomy (GTDB): domain Bacteria; phylum Pseudomonadota; class Gammaproteobacteria; order Burkholderiales; family Rhodocyclaceae; genus Methyloversatilis. Next base: position 4,424 of record JAVEVQ010000054.1, read on the forward strand.
CCCGGCTTGATGTCGCCGCGCTCCTCCGCGCGCTTGATCATGGACAGTGCAGGCCTGTCCTTGACCGAACCGGCCGGGTTATTGCCTTCCAGCTTTGCCAGGATGACGTTGCCACGGCGGTCGTTGTCGGCCCCCGGTATACGCTGCAGACGGACCAGCGGCGTGTTGCCGACGAAATCTTCGAGAGTCTTGTATTGCATGGCTGCCTTGGGTTCGGTGAAGCCGTCTCAGCGCGAGCCGGCCGGTTTCGGAGGAGCGCCCGCAGGCTTTGGCGGTGCGGACGATGGAGCGTCGGCTGCAGTGTCAGCCGGTGCGGCCGACGACTGGGCGGGCGCACTGCTGCCCGCCGGCCGGGGCGGCGCACCCGCCGGTCGTGCCGGAGGTGCGGATGCGGCACCGGATGCGGAGCGCGCCGCGCCACCCGCCGGACGCGGCGGCGGCGAGGATGCTGCGGGCTTCGGTGCGCTGGCGGCAGCAGGCTTGGCGGGCGGCACAGGTGCTTCGGGTACCGACGCCGGGGCTTGCGCCGGCGCCTGCGGCGTGCCGCGCCGACGCATCAGTACGAAAGCGATCGCTGCGCCGACGGCAATGACTGCCACGATCCACCAGGGGAAACCGCCGGACGGGGCCGGCGCGGCTTGCGGAGCTGCAGGCACGTCGGCACGCGGCGCGACGGGTGCCGAGGTGCCCGCGCCAACGACCAGCAGCGGTTTCAGTTCGGCAAAGGTCTTGTCACCGATGCCCTTCACGTTGCGCAGTTCGTCCACCGAGGTGAAGGGGCCGTTCTTCGTGCGGTGCTCGATGATGGCCTGCGCGCGGCTCGGCCCGACGCCGGGCAATGCGTCGAGTTCGGCTTCCGTGGCACTGTTCAGGTCGAGTACCGCGAAAGCGGGCGCGGCAAGCAGGCACAGCAGCATGCAGAACAGGCGACGCATGACGACTCCCGGAAGGATGACCGTGGAAGGATACCGCTCAGGCGCCGACGTGGCGCAGGTCGGCTGCGAGTTCGTCGAGCGCGCACACGGCGGTGCCCAGCTTGCCGACCACGATGCCGGCCGCACGATTGGCCAGTCGCATCGCATCGACCTGCGAGCAGCCGCTGGCCATCATGACGGCCATGGTGGCGATCACCGTGTCACCTGCGCCGCTGACGTCGTACACCTCGCGCGCCAGCGCGCGCTCGTGGGTCACGCCTTCGGCAGCGTAAAGGCTCATGCCGGCGTCGGAGCGCGTGAGCAGCAGCGCCCCGAGGCCCAGCTCGTCGCGCAGCGCGGTGGCACGGCGGGCCAGATCCTCGTCGTCGGCCCAGCTGCCGACCACTTCGCGCAGCTCGCTGCGGTTGGGCTTGAGCAACGTGGCGCCGGCGTAGCGCGTGTAGTCGTCGCCCTTGGGATCGACCAGCACCGGCTTTCCGGCGGCGCGCGCGATGTCCATCATGTCGCGGATGTCGGCCAGCGCGCCCTTGCCGTAGTCGGACAGGATGACCACGTCGACATCCTTCACGCGGCGTGCGAACTCGTCCAGCTTGGCGCACAGCACCTCGCGCGCCGGCGCGCTCTCGAAATCGATGCGCAGCAACTGCTGCTGGCGCCCGATCACGCGCAGCTTGATCGTGGTGTCGAGCTGCGGGTCTTCATGCAGGCTGGCGGCGATATGCGCCGCCTTCATCTGCGCACGCAAGGTGCGGCCGGCGTCGTCGGCGCCGACCACCGACAGCAGACTCACCTTCGCACCCAGTGCCGCGCAGTTGCGCGCCACGTTGGCGGCGCCACCCGGTCGCTCCTCGACGCGGTCGATCTTGACGACCGGCACCGGCGCCTCGGGCGAGATGCGCTGCACGTCGCCGAACCAGTAGCGGTCCAGCATCACGTCGCCAGCGACCAGGATGCGCGCGTTGCGGGTATCGGGAAGCGTCAGGCTCATGCGGTGCTCGGTGCGTTGATCAGGGCGTCAGGTCGAATTCTTCGGTGCGCTTGGGCGGATAGGTTTCCCAGCCGCCGCAGGCCGGGCAACGCCAGTGGAACTGGCGCGCCTTGAAGCCGCAGCTGTCGCAACGGTAGCGCGCCACGCGCCGCGTGTGTGCGTGGATGATGTTCTTCATCAGATCGGAATCGGTACGAGCTTCCGGGGGCAGCGTCTGCATCTGCGCCTCCAGCAGCTTGTCCAGGCCCAGCAGGGTCGGATTGCGACGCAACTCCTCGCGCACCAGCGTCAGCGCGCCGGCCGGGCCTTCGGCGTCGAGTTCCTCCTTGAACACGACGTCGAGCAGATCGAGCGAAGCATGTCGCTCCAGGTAGCTCTTGAGCAGCGTGATGCCCTGGCGCTCGCGGCCGAGCCTGCGGTAGGCGTCGGCCATGCGTGATGCCACCAGCGCCAGGTAGACCGGATTCTGCTGCTCGACACGCTGCCAGTGCTCGATCGCCTCTTCCCACTTCTGCTCGGCGGCGGCGGCATCACCGAGCAGCATCAATGCGCGCACGCACTTGCGGTGGGTGGCCAGGGCCTCCTCGAGCAGGGCTCGCGCATCGCCCAGACGGGACTGCGCCAGCGCCTGCGTGGCGAGTTCGCACAGAAACTGCGCGATGTCCTTCTGCGCGCGGTGCGATTCGTTCTCCGGCAGCGCGCGGGCGATGTCGATCGCCTTGTGCCATTCCTTTTCCTGCTGATAGATGTCCAGCAGGTGATGCAGCGCCTCGATGTCGACCGCACTGCCGCGCAGACCGACGAACGCCTCCTCGGCGCGGTCCAGCAGCCCGGCCTTGAGGAAGTCCAGACCCAGTTCGAGGCGCGCATTCAGCCGCTGTTCGGGACGCACGTCTTCGCGCGCCGCGAGTGCCTGATGGATCTGGATCGCCCGGTCGGTCTCACCGCGGCGGCGGAACAGATTGCCGAGCGCGAACTGGAGCTCCACCGTCTGCGGATCCTTGCTCGTCGCCTCGATGAAGGAGTCGATCGCGCGATCCGGCTGTTCGTTCAGCAGGAAGTTCAGCCCGGCGAAATAGGAGCGCGGCAGCGCGCGCGACTCGCGCACCAGATGCCGGATGTCGATGCGCGCGGCAAGCCAGCCCAGGCCAAAGAAGAGCGGCAGGGCCAGGAGCCACCAGAGTTCGATTTCCATGTCGGAGGGAGTCAGTCGGCGGCCGGCGATTGTCCGTCGTGCGCGGCGCGACTGCGCGCCAGCGACCATCCGGCCAATGCGCCCAGCAGGGCGCCGAGGAAGAACAGCGCGAGCAGGACGAGCGACAGTTCGACCCGCCATTCCTGCCCGAAGAAGAAGCGCACCGTCACCGGATCGCTGTTGCGGGCCGCGAGGCCGAGCAGCAACAGGAAGACGACGATGCGCAGCAACCAGTTCAGTATCGCCATCGCGGCGTAGGTCAGGCCGCGAGGCCTGCGGTGTTCAGCGCGTTATCGACGCGCTCCCGCAGTTCCTTGCCCGCCTTGAAATGCGGCACGCGCTTCTCGGGCACCATCACCTTCTCGCCCGACTTCGGATTGCGACCGACGCGCGGCGGCCGATGGTTCAGCGAAAAGCTGCCGAATCCGCGGATTTCGATGCGGTCACCGCGCACCAGGGCTGCGGTCATTTCATCGAGGATCATCTTCACGGCGTAATCGGCGTCCTTGGCGACCAGCTGCGGGAAGCGCGTGGCCAACCGGGTGATCAGTTCGGATTTGGTCATGAGATATCGGATGAGCGATTTCAACGTTGCCGGGTGATGACAAGACAACGCCGCCCGCAGGCGGCGTTGTCACTTGATCACTGATCCAGCGAAAGGATCAGGAATTCTTCAGCTTCGCCTTCAGCAGCGCGCCCAGATTGGTCGTACCGCTGCTGGCGGAGGTGCCTTCAGCCTGGATCTTCTGGATGGCGTCGTTCTGTTCAGCCTGATCCTTCGCACGCACCGACAGCGTGATCGAACGGGTCTTGCGGTCCAGATTGACGATCATCGCCTCGACTTCGTCGCCGACGTTGAGGATGGTGGTCAGGTCTTCGACGCGGTCGCGCGAAGCTTCCGACGCACGCAGATAACCTTCGAGGTCCTCGTTCAGCGCGATCACGGCGCCCTTGGCGTCCACCGTCTTCACGGTGCCGCGCACGACGCTGTTCTTGTCGTGGGTGGCGATGAAGTTGGTGAAGGGGTCCCCATCCAGCTGCTTGACGCCCAGCGAGATGCGCTCACGCTCGACATCGATCGACAGCACGACGGCTTCAACCTCGTCGCCCTTCTTGTAGTTGCGCACGGCTTCTTCGCCGGGCAGCGACCACGACAGGTCGGACAGGTGGACCAGACCGTCGATGGCGCCGGTCAGGCCGATGAACACGCCGAAGTCGGTGATCGACTTGATCTGACCACGGACCTTGTCGCCCTTCTTGTGGTTCATCGAGAAGTCTTCCCACGGATTCGGCATGCACTGCTTCATGCCCAGCGAAATCCGGCGACGGTCTTCGTCGATTTCCAGAATCATCACTTCGACCTCGTCGCCCAGCTGGACAACCTTGGTCGGGTGGATGTTCTTGTTGGTCCAGTCCATTTCGGACACGTGGACCAGGCCTTCGATGCCCTGCTCGATTTCGACGAATGCGCCGTAATCGGTCAGGTTGGTCACCTTGCCGAACAGGCGGGTGCCCTGCGGGTAGCGGCGCGAGATGCCGACCCACGGGTCTTCGCCCAGCTGCTTGAGGCCCAGCGACACGCGGTTCTTCTCGGCGTCGAACTTGAGCACCTTGGCTTCGACTTCGTCACCGACCGCCAGCACTTCCGACGGGTGACGCACGCGGCGCCAGGCCAGATCGGTGATGTGCAGCAGACCGTCGATGCCGCCGAGGTCGACGAACGCGCCGTAGTCGGTGATGTTCTTGACGATACCCTTGACGACGGTGCCTTCCTTGAGGTTCTCGAGCAGCTTTTCGCGCTCTTCACCGGCGGTCAGTTCGAGCACGGCGCGGCGCGACACAACGACGTTGTTGCGCTTGCGGTCGAGCTTGATGACCTTGAATTCGAATTCCTTGCCTTCGTACGGCGTGGTGTCCTTGACCGGACGCAGATCGACCAGCGAACCCGGCAGGAAGGCGCGGATGCCGTTGGTCATGACGGTCAGACCGCCCTTGACCTTGCCCGTCACCAGACCCTTGACGATGGAGCCGTCGCCCAGTGCCTTCTCGAGTTCATTCCAGGCGGCGATGCGCTTGGCCTTGTCGCGCGACAGGCGGGTTTCACCGTAGCCGTCTTCGAGCATCTCGATGGCGACGGACACGTAATCACCGGGCTGGACGGTGAGTTCACCGCGATCGCTGCGGAATTCGTCGATCGAGATGTAGCTTTCCGACTTCAGGCCGGCATTGACGACGACGAAATTCTGATCCACGCGCATGACTTCGGCGGTGATGACTTCACCGGCGCGCATTTCCTGGCGCGTGAGGCTTTCCTCGAACAGCGCGGCAAAACTTTCCATGGAGTCGGACGACTGGGCAACTTGGGACATTGGCAAAAGCCGCTTGCGCGGCAACGGGTTAGGTATGAACACAGCAGGAGGCGACTTGCTCGCCCCATGCGCCTTGGGCTGCCGACGTGCATCCGGAACCATCCGGAAGCGGACACGCCATTCAGCCCGCTTTCACTTTTTCCCACGCATCCAGCACGAACCGGACGGCGGCATCCGCGGTCATCGAACTGGTATCGAGCAGAATGGCGTCCGGCAATTGCACCAGTGGCGCATGCGTCCGGTTGCGATCCCGCTCGTCCCGTTCCCGCAAATCTTGCGAAAGACTTTCCAGACTAGCAGAAACACCTTTTTCGATCAACTGCTTATAGCGGCGCTCGGCGCGAATTTCGACGCTGGCGGTCAGGAACACCTTCAGGCGGGCATCCGGAAACACCACCGAGCCCATGTCCCGGCCGTCGCCAACGAGTCCCGGCGGCTGCCGGAACGCGCGCTGACGCTCGAGCAGCGCGGCACGCACCTGACCGTACACCGCCACTTTCGACGCGCCGACCGAGGCTGCCTCGCTGCGCATCGCGTCCGACACGTCCTCGCCAGCCAGCCAGGTCGAGCCGTCGGCGAAGCGCACATCGAGCGCCGCGGCGATCTTTCCGAGCGCAGCCTCGTCGTCGAGCGCCACGCCGGCACGCATCGCCGCCACCGCGGTCAGGCGGTAGAGGGCGCCGCTGTCCAGCAGGTGAAATCCCAGCGCCGACGCGACGCGTGCAGCGACGGTACCTTTGCCGGAGGCCGACGGGCCGTCGATCGCGATGACCGGAACGTCGTTCATGCCGCCACCTCCGACCAGCGCTTGAAGTAATCGGGGAAGGTCTTGGCCACGCAGCCCGGGTCCATGATGCGCACCGGCACACCACCCAGCGTGGCGAGCGAGAAGCACATCGCCATCCGGTGATCGTCGTAGGTGTCGATGGCAGCCCCCGGCGTCAGGGTCGCCGGCGGCGTGATGGCGAGGTAATCGGCGCCCTCCTCGACCGTGGCGCCCAGCTTGCGCAGTTCGATCGCCATCGCGGAAATCCGGTCGGTTTCCTTGACCCGCCAGCTGGCGATGTTGCGCAGCCGGCTCGGGCCATCGGCGAACAGCGCGCAGATGGCCAGGGTCATCGCGGCGTCGGGGATGTGATTGAGGTCGAGGTCGAAGGCGCGCAGACGACCGCCCTCGGGCGCACGCGCCTCGATCCAGTTGGGCCCCATCGCCACCACGGCGCCCAATTGCTCGAGCGCCTGCGCGAAGGCGACATCGCCCTGCACCGAATCGCGGCCGACGCCCTCGACCCGCACCGGACCGCCGCCGATGGCGCCCGCGGCCAGGAAATAGGACGCCGACGAAGCGTCGCCCTCGACGAAGCACTCGCCTGGCGACACGTAGCGCGCACCAGCCGGCAGATTGATCGCCGCCCAGCCCTCGCGTTCGGCGTTGACGCCGAACTGGCGCATCAGCGCCAGCGTGATGTCGACGTAGGGCTTGGAAATCAGCTCGCCCTCGACCTCGATGCGCACGGCGCGCCCGGTCAGCGGCAAGGCCATCAGCAGTCCGGTCAGGAACTGGCTGGACACGTCGCCGCGCACGCGCACCACCGGCACCTCGTTGATTTGCGCCGGATGGATGCGCAAGGGCGGAAAACCGTCGTTGCCCTCGTAGTCGATGCGCGCGCCGACCTGGCGCAGCGCGTCGACCAGATCGCCGATCGGCCGCTCGTGCATGCGCGGCACGCCGTGCAGACGGTATTCGCCGCCCATCAGCGCAAGCACCGCGGTAAGCGGGCGGAAAGCGGTACCGGCATTGCCGAGGAAGAGGTCGGCCTTCCGGACCGGGAAGCGGCCACCGGTGCCGTTGATGACGTAGTCGTCGCCGCCGGCATGACGCCAGTCCACGGACAGCGTGCGCAGCGCGTCGAGCATGCGGTCGACGTCGTCCGACGACAGCAGGTCATGCAGCAGGGTGTCGCCCTCGGCCAGTGCGGCCAGCAGCAGCGCACGGTTGGAAATGCTCTTGGAGCCCGGAAGCCGCAGCGTGCCACGGGCGGACGATACGGGCGGGAGGTCGAGGAATTCGGTCTTCATGGTGTTCGGGCGGCGCCGGAGCGCTTCATGTTGTGTTCAGCCCTGGCGTTGCGCCCAGGCGGTGCGTGCTTCGCGTGCGGTGCCGATCAGCGCCTCGAGGCCGGCGGCGTCACCGGATTCAATCAGTGCCCGGTAGCGTGCAAGTTCGGTTTCGTAGGCGCTCAGTTCGGCCAGCAGCGCCTCGCGATTGGCGAAGAAGATGTCGCGCCACATTTCCGGATGACTGGCGGCGATGCGGGTGAAATCGCGAAAACCGCCGCCCGCAAGGTTGAAGATTTCCTCGGCGTTCGGGCGCGCAGCCAGTTCCGACACCAGCGCGAAGGAAAGCAGATGCGGCAGGTGGCTGACCGAGGCCAGCCAGCGGTCGTGGTGCTCCGGCGTGGTGACCGTCAGCAGTGCGCCGCAAGCCAGCCAGGCCTGGCGCACCAGTTCGATGGCCGCGCCGCCGTTCTCGGCCAGCGGCGTCAGCACGACGCGGCGCCGTTCGTACAGATCGGCACGCGCCGCCTGCGGTCCGCTCTTCTCGGCGCCGGCGATCGGGTGCCCGGGCACGAACTGACCCAGGCGCTCGCCGAAGCAGCGGCGGGCCGCCGCCACGACGTCGCCCTTGGTGCTGCCGGCGTCGGTCACCACGGTATGCGAAGGCAGATGGGGCAGCATCGCCGACATCACCGCCTCCATCTGGCCGACCGGCATCGCCAGCAGCACCAGATCCGCACCGTCCAGCGCCGCCGCCCAGTCGGACTCCGCGCGATCGATCAGGCCCAGTTCAAGCGCCTCGCGCTTGCTCTCGGCACTGCGGCCGACACCGACGATTTCCCCCGCCTGGCCGGCACGGCGCAGCGCGGCGGCAAAAGAGCCGCCGATCAGGCCGACGCCGACGACGACCAGACGTCCGATCAGTGGTGCGCTCACGCCAGCGCCTTCTTCAGCGCGTCGATGAAGCGCGCGTTCTCGGCTTCGAGGCCGATCGACACGCGCAGCCACTCGGGCATCGCGTAGCCGGCGATCGGCCGCACGATGACGCCCTGCTCGAGCAACCGGCGATTGACCGCCGCACCGTCACCGGCACGGAAGGCGATGAAGTTGCCGTAGGAGCGGATATAGCCGATTCCCGCGGCGTCGAAGAAGGCTTCCATCTGCTTGAGGCCGGCCGCGTTGAGTTCGGCCGAACGGCGCACGAAATCCTGGTCGGCCAGCGCGGCGACCGCGGCCGCCAGACCGACGTTGGTGACGTTGAAGGGCTGACGCACACGGTTGAGCAGATCGATCACGTCCGGCTGGCCGATACCGTAGCCGACGCGCAGACCGGCGAGACCGTAAGCCTTGGAGAAGGTGCGCGACACCAGCAGGTGCGGGTAACGCTCGAGCCAGCGCGCGCTGTCGTAGGCCAGGTGCGCCGGCAGGTACTCGCTGTAGGCCTCGTCCAGCACCACCAGCACGTCGCGCGGCACGGCGGCGACGAAACGCTCCAGCGCGCCCGCCTCGATGAAGGTGCCGGTCGGATTGTTCGGGTTGGCGATGAACACCACGCGCGTGTCGTCGCGGATAGCCGCGCGCATCGCGTCGAGATCGCAGCCGTAGTCGAGCGCCGGCACCTCGATGCCGGTTGCACCCGCCGCCAGCGTCGCCAGTGGATAGACGGCGAAGGCGTGCTTCGAATAGACGGCGCTGCTTCCCGGGCCGAGCAGCGCGCGGGCGACCATTTCGAGAATGTCGTTCGAGCCGTTGCCAAGCACGATCTGGTTCATCGCGACATCGTGATGCCGCGATACCGCCTGCTTCAGATCGAAACCATTGCCATCCGGATAGCGCGGCACTTCGGCCAGCGCCGCCAGTGCGGCCGCCCTGGCGCTGTCGCTCATGCCCAGCGGGTTCTCGTTGGACGCCAGCTTGACGATGCCGGCCTCATCCAGCCCCATCTCGCGGGCCAGTTCGGAAATCGGCTTTCCCGGCTGGTACGGGGAAATCGAACGGATGTGCGCCGAAGCGCGATCGAAGACGCTCATGAACTGCTCACGGAAACGGGGTAGGAACCGAGCACCTTCAACGAACCGGCCTCGGCACGGATGCGTGAGAGTGCTTCGCTGACCGCGGGTTCGCTCTGGTGACCTTCGATATCGACATAGAACACGTACTGCCAGCCACCGTTGCCGAAGCCGCGCACCGGCCGCGACTGCAGCTTGGTCATGCTGACGCCCTGCTCGGCCAGCGGCTGCAGCAGGCGCACGACGGCGCCCGACTTGTTCTGAACGGTGAAGATCATCGAGGTCTTGTCACGGCCCGACGGACCGGCATCGTGCTCGCCGATGACCAGGAAGCGCGTCGTATTGGCCGGATCGTCCTCGATGTTCGCGGCCAGTATCTTCAGGCCATATGCAGCCGCAGCCGCTTCGCCGGCGATCGCCGCGGCACGCTCTTCCTCCGACGCGCGGATCGCCGCTTCGGCGTTGCTGGCCACCGCGATGACCGGCACGCCAGGCAGGTTGCGGTTCAGCCACTCGTGGCACTGGGCCAGCGACTGCGCATGCGAATAGACACAGCGGATGTCACTCAGCGGCGTGTCGCGGGTCATCAGGTTCTGCTCGACACGCAGCATCACCTCGCCGCACACCATCTGCGTCGTGCTGAGCAGCATGTCCAGCGTGCGCCCCACCGCGCCTTCTGTCGAGTTCTCGACCGGCACGACCCCGTAGGACACATTGCCCGACTCGACCGCGCGGAACACGTCGTCGATCGTGGCGTGCGGCATGAAGGTCGGGGCGGAACCGAAGTGCCGGCGCGCGGCGCTCTCCGAGAAGGTGCCGACCGGTCCGAGAAAGGCGACGGTCAGCGGCTGCTCGAGCGCCAGACAGACAGACATGATTTCGCGGAACACCGTCTTCACCGCCTGCGGCGGCAGCGGCCCCGGATTGTCGTCGGCCAGCCGGCGCAGTACCTGCGCCTCGCGTTCCGGGCGGTAGATGTTGCCCTGCTTGATTTCGCCGATGCGGTGCGCGTGGCGTGCGCGCTCGGAAATGAGCTGCAGCACCTGGGAGTCGATCGCATCGATGGCGTCGCGCAGTTTCAGTAGTTCGTCGTTCGAGCTCGGATCGGAGGCCATCATTCAACCGTGTCTGCGTTCAAATTCAGTCATGTATTCGGCCAGCGCGCGCGCGCCGTCGAGCGGCATGGCGTTGTAGAGCGAGGCACGGATGCCACCGGTCGCGCGGTGGCCCTTCAGGTTCAGCAGCCCGCGCCGGCGCGCGCCGTCGAGAAAACGTGTCTCGAGCCGCGGCTCGCGCAGGAAGAAGGGCACGTTCATGCGCGAGCGCGAAGCGGGCTGTATGCGGTTCGTGTAAAGCTGCGAGGCGTTCAGCACGTCGTAGATGCACTTGGCCTTGGCTGCACTGCGACGCGCCATCTCGACCACGCCGCCCTCCTTCTTCACGTACTCGAACACCAGGCCGGCCACCCAGATCGCAAAGGCGGCGGGCGTGTTGTACATCGAATCCCATTCGACGTGACGCGCGTAGTTCATCACCGACGGGACGCCGCTGCGCACGCGGCCAAGCAGGTCGTCGCGGATGATCACGATGGCCAGTCCTGCCGGGCCGATGTTCTTCTGCGCGCCGGCGTAGATCAGGCCGAAACGCGCGACATCGAGCGGCTGCGACAGGATGTTGGACGACATGTCGGCCACCAGCGGTACGTCACCCGTGTCCGGATAGTCGGCAAACTCGACGCCGCCTATCGTTTCGTTGGCGCAGATGTGCACATAGGCCGCGGCGGGGTCGAGCTGCCAGCCCGCGCGCTCCGGCACACGGTCGAATTCGCTGGCTGCGGCACTCGCCGCGATGCGCACATTCACCAGCGAGGTCGCTTCGGCCATCGCCTTGTCCGACCAGTAGCCGGTGTGGATGTAGTCCGCGCTCTGTCCCGGCTGCGCGAGATTGAGCGGCACCATCGCGAAATGCGGCGTGGCGCCGCCGTGCAGGAACAGGATGTGATGCGTCTCGGGCACCGCCAGCAAAGCGCGCAGGTCGGCCTTGGCCCGCGCGTGAATGTCGGCGAAATGCTCGCTGCGATGCCCCAGCTCCATCGCCGAGTAGCCCTCGCCGCGGAAGTTCTGCCACTCGCGCGCGATACGTTCGATCACCGCGTCCGGCATCATGGCCGGACCGGCTCCGAAGTTGTACGCGCGCGCACGCATCACCCTTCCTGGTCCTCGCCCTCGCCGGCTGCGGCGTCCGCGTCGGCATCGATGTCGGCATCCGCTTCGCCGTCGCTCTCGATCACCTTCTCCAGCCCGGCCAGCAAGGTGCCGTCGTCGAGATTGATCAGCGTGACGCCCTGGGTCGAGCGGCCCATTTCACGGATATCCGCCACCTTGGTACGGATGAGCACGCCGCCGGTCGAGATCAGCATGATTTCGTCGGTCGGTTCGACCAGCACCGCGCCGACGACGCCGCCGTTGCGTTCGCTGGTCTGGATGGCGATGACGCCCTTGGTACCCCGGCCATGCTTCGGGTACTCGGTGACGCGGGTGCGTTTGCCGAAGCCGTTCTCGGTTGCGGTGAGCACGCTCAGTTCATCGTTCTTCGACACCAGCATGCAGATCACGCTCTGGCCGTCCTCCAGCATCATGCCGCGCACGCCGCGCGCGGTGCGCCCCATCGGGCGCACGTCGGCTTCGGCGAAGCGCACCGCCTTGCCGGCGTCGGAGAACAGCATGATGTCGTCCGAACCATCGGTGATGGCGACGCCGATCAGCGCATCGCCCTCATCGAGATCGACCGCGATGATGCCGGCCTTGCGCGGGTTGCCGAAGTCGGCCAGCGGTGTCTTCTTGACCGTACCGCGACCGGTTGCCATGAAGATGTAGTGATCTTCGTCGAACTCCTTGACCGGCAGAACGGCGGTGATCTTCTCGCCATCGACCAGCGGGAACAGGTTCACGATGGGCTTGCCGCGCGAATTGCGCGAGCCCTCCGGCACCTCGTACACCTTGAGCCAATAGACGCGGCCGCGGTTGGAGAAGCACAGGATGTAGTCGTGCGTATTGGCGACGAAAAGCTGATCGACGAAATCGTCCTCCTTCACCGCCGCTGCCTGCTTGCCGCGCCCGCCACGCTTCTGCGAACGGTAATCGGCCAGCGGCTGGCGCTTGAAGTAGCCGCCGTGTGACAGCGTGACCACCATGTCCTGCTGCGCGATCAGGTCCTCGATGCCGAGATCCTGCGTGTGCACGATGATTTCCGACTTGCGGCCGTCGGCGAACTGTTCGCGGATCTGGCGCATTTCGTCGGAAATGATCCAGTTGATCCGCTCCGGGCGAGCGAGGATGTCGAGCAGGTCGATGATCTGTTCGATCACCTCCTTGTACTCCGACATGATCTTTTCCTGCTCGAGCCCGGTCAGGCGCGCGAGCTGCATGTCGAGGATGGCCTTGGCCTGCGCGTCCGACATGCGGTAGCCATCGGCGAAGGAGCCGAAGGCGGCATCCAGCCCGTCCGGCCGGAAGGACTCGGCGCCGGCGCGCGCCAGCATCTCATCGACCAGCGGCGACTTCCATGCGCGCTCCATCAGCGCGACCTGCGCTTCGGCGCGCGAAGCGGACGCCTTGATCAGCGCGATGATCTCGTCGATGTTCGACAGCGCCACCGCCAGGCCTTCCAGCACGTGACCACGTTCGCGCGCCTTGCGCAGTTCGAAGACGGTACGGCGGGTGATCACCTCGCGGCGGTGCGACAGGAAGCAGTCCAGCATGTCGCGCAGGTTCAGCAGGCGCGGGCGGCCGTCGACCAGCGCCACCATGTTCATGCCGAAGGTGTCCTGCAGCTGGGTCAGCTTGTACAGGTTGTTCAGGATGACTTCCGGCACCTCGCCGCGCTTCAGCTCGATCACCACGCGCATGCCGGACTTGTCCGACTCGTCGCGGATGTCGGAAATGCCCTCGACCTTCTTTTCGTTGACCAGCTCGGCGATGCGCTCGAGCAGGGTTTTCTTGTTCACCTGATACGGCAGCTCATCGACGATGATGGCCTGACGGTTGCCGCGGTCGATGTCCTCGAAATGGGTACGCGCACGCATCACGACACGGCCGCGACCGGTCAGATAGCCCTCGCGCACGCCGGACAGGCCGTAAATCAGGCCGCTGGTCGGGAAATCCGGTGCCTGCACGATGTCGATCAGCTGTTCGATCGTCGTTTCCGGCTCTTTCAGCAGCAGCTGGCAGGCGTCGAGCACTTCGCCGAGGTTGTGCGGCGGAATGTTGGTCGCCATGCCGACCGCGATGCCGGCACTGCCGTTGATCAGCAGATTGGGGATGCGGCTGGGCAGAACCAGCGGTTCCTGCTCCTTGCCGTCGTAGTTCGGCCCGAAATCGACGGTTTCCTTGTCGATATCGGCCAGCAGTTCCGCCGCGATCTTGTCCAGACGGCACTCGGTGTAACGCATCGCCGCGGCGTTGTCGCCGTCGACCGAACCGAAGTTGCCCTGACCGTCGATCAGCGTGTAGCGCAGCGAGAAGTCCTGCGCCATCCGGACCAGGGTGTCGTAGATCGCCGAATCGCCGTGCGGGTGGTACTTACCCATCACGTCACCGACCACGCGCGCGCACTTCACGTAAGGACGGCTATGGGTGATGTTCGCTTCGTGCATCGCGAACAGCACGCGCCGATGCACGGGTTTCAGGCCGTCGCGCACGTCAGGCAGCGCGCGGCCGACGATCACGCTCATCGCGTAATCGAGATAGGAGTGCCGCATTTCGTCTTCGAGCGAAATGGGCAGCGTTTCCTTGGCAAAAGATGTGGTCATCGGGGGATCGGGCGGACGTCGGCTGTCTGTTGAAATGAACCCGGCGCGTTTGAAACCCGCCAGTTTGTTCAGCCAAACTGCAAGTTTAACATGCGCTTGCATCGACCTCGGCCCCCTCGCCGGGCAGGCGCCGGACTACACTGCGCAACCTGAATCCAGACAGACGAATCCGTACGCCATGCAGAGCCACGAAGCCCAGACCGACATCGACCTGCTGATCGAGGCCCGCTGGGTCGTCCCCGTCGAGCCGGCCGGCGTCGTGCTCGAACACCACGCCGTCGCAGTGCAGAACGGGCGGATCGCCGACTTGCTGCCGTCCGACGAGGCGCGCCGCCGCTACCGGCCACGCACGCTGCGCACGCTCGGCGAGCACGTGCTCATCCCCGGCCTGATCAATCTGCACGCGCATGCGGCGATGAATCTGCTGCGCGGCTACGCCGACGATCAGCCATTGATGCGCTGGCTGACCGAGCACATCTGGCCGGCCGAACAGAAGCACGTGAGCCACGATTTCGTGCGCGACGGCACCCTGCTCGCCTGCGCCGAAATGCTGCGCGGCGGGGTCACCACCTTCAGCGACATGTACTTCTTCCCGGACGCAGCCGCCGAAGCGGCGCTCGAAGCAGGCATGCGCGCGGCGCTGGGCATCGTCGTGCTGGAGTTCCCCAGCGCCTGGGCAAGCGATGCCGACCAGTACCTCAGCAAGGGTCTGGCGGTACGCGATCGTTTCAAGCACGAGGCGCGGCTCCACTTCACGCTGGCGCCGCACGCGCCCTACACCGTCTCCGACGCCACTTTCGAGCGCGTCCGCACGCTGGCCGAGCAACTGGATCTGCCGGTCCACATGCACATCCACGAAACTGCAGACGAGATCGAGCAGGGCGTCGCGCAGCATGGCGTGCGTCCGCTCGAGCGGCTGCGCCGACTCGGTCTGGTCGGCCCCAACCTGATCGCCGTTCACTCGGTACACCTGAGCGACGACGACATCGCCCTGCTCGCCCGCGAGGGCGCCAGCGTGGCGCACTGCCCGACCTCGAACATGAAACTGGCCAGCGGTGCGAGCCCGACGGCCGCGCTGGCGGCAGCGGGCGTAAATGTCGGACTCGGCACCGACGGCGCTGCCAGCAGCAACCGGCTGGACATGTTCCAGGAAATGCGCCACGCCGGCCTGCTGGCAAAACTCACGTCGGGCGACGCCGCCGCGCTCGCAGCCAACAGACTGTTGCATATGGCAACGCTTGGTGGTGCCCGTGCGCTCGGCATCGACGCCGAGACTGGCTCGATCCGCACCGGCAAGAGTGCGGACCTGTGCGCAGTCAGTTTTGACGACGCGGCGACACGCCCCTGCTACTCACCTGTCTCGCATCTGGTCTATGCCGCCGGCCGGGAACACGTGACCGATGTATGGGTCGCAGGAGAGGCGCGTGTAGAGAACGGAAGTTTGTTGCACCTGCACAACAACGATTTGAAGGCACGCGCGCGCCTGTGGCAGAATCAAGTGGCTCTATAACGGCTTGCGGCCTTGTTTTCATGCATCGCTGCCCGGCATTTCCGCAGGTTCGCGCGGGTGTGCCGCCAGTTTTGCCTGTCAGGTCCGAGACAGGTGGGCAGGCCGGTTGACAACCGCTTCAAGTTATATAAGAGGGGATCATGCTCAAACAGCTGACGCAAAAACCGCTGCTCATCGCCCTGCTGGCCGCCACGGCCGGTTTCGCCTCCAACGTTTCGGCCATGGAAGACATCAAGGTCGACCCGGCAATGAAGGCCCACATTCCCTACGTGATCGACTCCCGTGGCGTCGTCGCCCGCAGCGCCAATGGCCTGTGCTGGAGAACCGGTTACTGGACGCCGGCTTACGCCGCCTCGATCCCGGAAGTCGGCTGCGCCTGCGACAAGGATCTGCTGCCGAAGGACGTCTGCGAGCCGCCCGCACCCGTCGCCGCTCCGGCTCCGAAGCCTGCCGAGCCGGCCCCGGCGCCCGCTCCGGCCCCGAAGCCCGCCGCCCAGAAGGTCACGCTGGCGGCTGATGCCCTGTTCGATTTCGACAAGGCCACGCTGCGTCCGGAAGGCAAGGCCAAGATCGACGACGCTGTCAGCAAGCTGAGCTCGATCGACCTGGAAGTGATCATCGCCGTTGGCCACGCCGACCGCATCGGCAAGGAAAAGTACAACCAGACCCTGTCGGAAAAGCGCGCCGCTGCCGTCAAGGACTACCTGGTGAGCAAGGGCGTTGAAGCCAACCGCGTCTACACCGAAGGCAAGGGCGAAGCCCAGCCGGTGACCGGCGACAGCTGCATGAAGATGGGCAAGGAACACCGCAGCAACAAGAAGCTGGTGGACTGCCTGCAGCCGGATCGTCGCGTTGAAATCGAGATCATCGGTACCCAGAAGTAATCGGGTTCCCGATCTCATCAAAAGCCCTGCATTCGTGCAGGGCTTTTTTTCGTCCGTCGCCAAGCAGATTGCCGCATTACTATCGTTACCCCGGTCGTGAAACCTCGCGCACGCCAGACTGTCCCTTCGCTCATGACGACACATCAGAACGCCGACCCGCTCGAACTGGAGAAATTTTCCGAGCTCGCCCACCGCTGGTGGGACCCGGAATCCGAGTTCAAGCCGCTGCACGACATCAACCCCCTGCGACTCGACTGGATAGACCGCTGCGTCGGCCTGACCGGCAAGCGTGTGCTCGACGTCGGCTGCGGCGGCGGCATCCTCGCCGAGAGCATGGCAGTGCGCGGCGCCAGCGTGACCGGCATCGACCTCGGTGAGAAGGCTCTGTCAGTCGCGCGGCTGCACCTGCTGGAGAGCGGAAACCGTGTCGAATACCTGCTCGAATCGGCCGAGGATCACGCGCGCTCGCGCGCCGGTCAGTACGACGTGGTGACCTGCATGGAAATGCTCGAACACGTGCCCGATCCGGCCAGCATCGTGCGCGCCTGCGCAACCCTCGTCCGGCCCGGCGGCACGGTGTTCTTCTCGACGC
>JAVEVQ010000055.1:0-21760 GCA_034004945.1 Methyloversatilis sp.
GGTGCGCCGCATCCGCCGCCAGCTCGGCGCTGCACGCGGCTGAGGCGTCGAACGAGCCCCCGCCTCAGATCACTGGCGCCAGCCAGCGCTTCATGACCGGCTCGGGCATGCCCTTGCGCGCCGCCAGATCGGCCACCTGATCGGCGCCCACCTTGGTGATCGCGAAGTACTGCGCGTCCGGATGGGCGAGGTAGAAGCCGCTCACCGCCGCCGTCGGCAACATCGCGTAGCTTTCGGTCAGCGACACGCCGATGGCGGCTTCAGCGTCGAGCAAGCGGAACAGCTCGCCCTTCTCGGTGTGGTCCGGGCAGGCCGGATAACCGGGCGCCGGACGGATGCCGCGGTACTTCTCGGCGATCAGTGCGGCGTTATCGAGCTGTTCGTCGCGCGCATAGCCCCAGTCCTCGCGCCGCACCCTGGCGTGCAGATACTCGGCGAAAGCTTCGGCCAGACGGTCGGCCAGTGCCTTCAGCATGATGCTGCTGTAGTCGTCGTGCGTCTTCTCGAACTCGGCCAGCTTCGTCTCGATGCCGATGCCGGCAGTCACCACGAAAGCACCCGCCCAGTCGGCCACGCCACTGGCGCGCGGCGCGACGAAATCGGACAGGCAGTAATGCGGCTTGCCGGCCGGACGCTCGTGCTGCTGGCGCAGGTTGTGCCAGGTCATCGCGGTGTTCAGGCGCGTTTCGTCGGTATAGAACTCGATGTCGTCGCCGCGGCTGTTGGCCGGCCAGAGGCCGTACACGGCGCGCGCGGTGAGCCACTTGCCGGCTATCACCTGCTGCAGCATGGCCTGCGCGTCGGCGAGCAGCTTGCGCGCCTCCTCGCCGACGATTTCGTCGTCGAGGATGGCCGGGTAGGGGCCCGACAGTTCCCAGGTCTGGAAGAAGGGACCCCAGTCGATGTAATCGACCAGCGCCGACAGATCCTGGTCCTCGATCACCTGACGCCCGATGTGCGCCGGCTTCTCGGGAATGACTTCGCTGCCCCAGCCGCAGCAGTAGGCGTTGTCGCGCGCATCGTTCAGCGACACCAGCTTCTGCCCCTTCTTGGCGGCGTGCTGTTCGCGGATCTTTGCGTAGTCGGCCGCCACTTCTTCGGCATAGGCCGCGCGCTGATCCTTCGACAACAGGCTGGTCGCCACGCCGACGGCGCGCGAGGCGTCCGGCACATACACCACCGGCGACGCGTAATGCGGCGCGATCTTGATCGCGGTGTGCGCACGCGAGGTGGTGGCGCCACCGATCAGCAGCGGAATGTCGAAGCCCTCGCGTGTCATTTCCGACGCGACGTGGCTCATTTCTTCCAGCGACGGCGTGATCAGGCCCGACAGACCGATGATGTCGGCCTTCTGTTCGCGCGCGGTCTGCAGGATGCGGTCGCACGACACCATGACGCCGAGATCGATCACGTCGTAACCGTTGCAGCCCAGCACCACGCCGACGATGTTCTTGCCGATGTCGTGCACATCGCCCTTCACCGTCGCCATCACGACGCGGCCCTTGGTTTCGCCGACCTTCTTCGACGCCTCGATATAGGGCTGCAGATGGGCCACCGCCTGCTTCATCACGCGCGCCGACTTCACCACCTGCGGCAGAAACATCTTGCCGGCGCCGAACAGGTCGCCGACGTGGTTCATGCCGGCCATCAGCGGACCTTCGATCACCGCCAGCGGCGGCTTGCCTTCGGCTTCCAGCCGCGCGCGCACCTCTTCGGTGTCCTCGACGACGAATTCGGTGATGCCCTTGACCAGCGCGTGTTCGAGGCGCTTGTCGACCGGCCACTCGCGCCAGGCCAGATCCTGCGTCGACTCCTTCGCCTGTCCCTTCACCGTGATGGCGAATTCGACCAGCGCGTCGCCGGCGCCCGGGTGGCGGTTGAGCACCACGTCCTCGACCTTGTCGCGCAGCGGCTGCGGGATGTCTTCGTACACGCCGAGCTGACCGGCGTTCACGATGCCCATCGACAGACCGTTGCGGATCGCGTGGTACAGGAACACCGTGTGGATGGCTTCGCGCACCGGGTCGTTGCCACGGAAGGAGAAGCTCACGTTCGACACGCCGCCGGAGGTCTTCGCGTACGGCAGGTTCTTGTGTATCCAGCCCACCGCTTCGATGTAATCGACCGCGTAGTTGTCGTGCTCGGCAATGCCGGTGGCGATCGCGAAAATGTTCGGATCGAAGATGATGTCTTCCGGCGGGAAGCCCACCTGTTCGGTCAGCAGCGTGTAGGCGCGCTGGCAGATTTCGGTCTTGCGCTGATAGGTGTCGGCCTGGCCCTTCTCATCGAAAGCCATCACGATGACCGCCGCGCCGTAGCGACGGGCGAGCTTGGCCTGGCGCAGGAATTCGGCCTCGCCTTCCTTCATCGAGATCGAGTTGATGACGCCCTTGCCCTGGATGCACTTCAGGCCGGCTTCGATCACGCTCCACTTCGACGAGTCGAGCATGATGGGCACGCGCGAAATGTCCGGCTCGGAGGCGATGAGCTTGAGGAAGCGCTCCATCGCGGCGACCGAATCCAGCATCGCCTCGTCCATATTGATGTCGATGACCTGGGCACCGTTCTCGACCTGCTGGCGGGCCACCGCCAGCGCGTCGTCGAAACGCGATTCCAGAATCATTTTCGCGAAGGCGCGCGAGCCGGTCACGTTGGTGCGCTCGCCGACGTTCACGAACAGCGAATCAGCGCCGACATTGAACGCTTCCAGCCCGGACAGGCGCAGCTTGCGCTCGATCTCCGGCACCGCACGCGGCGGCATGCCTTCCATCGCCTCAGCGAAGGCGCGGATGTGGTCGGGCGTGGTACCGCAACAGCCGCCGACGATGTTCAGGAAACCCGACTGCGCCCATTCGCGCAGGTGATTCACCATGTCTGCCGGCGTTTCGTCGTATTCGCCGAAGGCGTTCGGCAGGCCGGCGTTCGGGTGGGCGGACACGTGGGTGTCGGCCAGATGCGCCAGTTCCTCGACGTGCTGGCGCATGTCCTTCGGGCCGAGCGCACAGTTGAAGCCGAATGAGATCGGATTCGCGTGGCGCAGCGAATTCCAGAACGCCTCGGCAGTCTGGCCGGACAAGGTGCGGCCGGAGGCGTCGGTGATGGTGCCGGAAATCATGACCGGCCAGCGGCGGCCGACCTCGTCGAAGAACTTCTCGACCGCGAACACCGCCGCCTTCGCGTTCAGCGTGTCGAACACCGTCTCGATCAGCAGCAGGTCGGCGCCGCCTTCGGTCAGGCCGCGCGCCGCGGCGACATAGTCATCGACCAGCTGGTCGAAGCTCACGTTGCGGAAGCCCGGATCGTTCACGTCCGGCGACAGCGAACAGGTGCGCGAAGTCGGGCCGAGCACGCCGGCGACGAAGCGCGGCTTGTCCGGGTTCTTTGCGGTGTACTCGTCGCAGGCCTCGCGCGCGATGCGCGCACCTTCGACGTTCAGCTCGTGCACTATGGCTTCCAGACCGTACTCGGCCTGCGAAATCACCGTCGCGTTGAAGGTATTGGTTTCGACGATGTCCGCGCCGGCCTCGAGGTAGGCCGCGTGGATGCCACGGATCACGTCCGGCCGCGTCAGCAGCAGCAGGTCGTTGTTGCCCTTGAGGTCCTTCGGGTGATCGGCGAAGCGCGTGCCGCGGTAGTCAGCCTCGACCAGCCGGTGCTTCTGCACCATGGTGCCCATCGCGCCATCCAGAATCAGGATGCGGCGGGCCATCAGGGCCTTGAGCTGTTCGGTGCAGTCTGGACGAATCATCGGTCTCTCCGTGGAGCGGCGACCCGTGATCATCGAATGGCGGACACAAAAGCGAAAAACCCGCCGAACGCGGAAAGCGCGCTGACGGGTCGTGGGCAGCTCGCTTTAGCGGCATTTATAACGCGCCCGCAAGCTGGAGGCTCAAATCGGCGCGGACCCGCACCTTAAGGGGGTGCGGGGTTCAAGTCAAGTTTCAGCGGACGTCCATCGACAGGATCCAGCCAACCAGCCTGTTGGCGTCGGCTTCGTTGATCGCCACCGCATTGGGCGGCATCGCCAGACCTGCCGCTTTGCCCTTCCAGTGGCTGTCGTAGGGGTTGGAGCCCTTCATCACGATCTGCACCAGCTGCTTCTGCGCGTCCTTGACACCGTAGTAGCGCGCGGCCACGTCGCGCCACGGGGGGCCGACCGGCGTGCGGCCGTCGGCATTCTTGGCTGGTTCGACGCTGTGACAGACGGTACAGCCGCTGCTGCCGGCGAGCTTGAGCATGGCGGCGTCGGTGCTCGCATCGGCGAAGGCGGCGGAACTGCCGAGCGCGAGCGACAAGGCGCCTGCTGCAAGTGCGTAACGGAAGGTGTTCATGGTCTTTCTCCCTGATGGATGTAAGCGTCCGGTGCCGTGACGGTCCTCGTGAAACCGTTGCGGCATCTCATATCGCCACGCTAATCCCCCACTCGTCGCATGGGATTGACGTGCATCAAGGGCGTGCTGCGATGCAAAAACTATCGCTTCGCACGCGAAAGAACGACCCGTTCAGAAGCAGTTCGCCTCGGCCAGGCCGAGCCGGCAGCTCCACTGGAACTGTTCGCGCGCCTGCTTGATCGAGCGCTGGAACATCGCCGTCGGCTCAGCCAGGATGGCATCCGGCAGCGGCACAGCCGGGACGGCACCGCTGCTGTTGGTGAAGAAGCGCAGGAAGCAGGTTTCTTCCTTGTCGCAACTCTGTTCGATCACGCGGTTGTAGTAGGCGCGGTCGCGCGCCGACGCTTCGGGCACGACGATGAACTGCATCAGGCCGAGCCGGCCGGCAACGATCCAGTCCTGCGTGTTGGCCGGCGCCTGTCCGGCATTCGCGCCGGCAGACAGCGTGAGCGCGCAGAACAGCGCGCACAGCATGCGTTTCATGGCTTCTCCTCCGGATCGGCGCAAGCGCGCCGTCTGCCGGTCAGACCGGCCCGGCGCTGCCCGGTTCGTCGTCGGTGCCGGCGCGGCGCGTGCGCAGGCTGCCCTCGACCATGCGGTACTCGAACAGCCGGCATTCGAGCGCGCCATTGAACAGCGGCGTGCGCCGGCTCGCCTTCAGCTTGATCAGCTTGGGGAAGTCCGGGTCGGCGGTGATGAAATGGCAGCGCCAGCCGGCGTAGCGCTGCTTCAGCAGGTCGCCCAGCTTCGGATAGAAGGCGTCGAGCGCCGGTTTGTCTTCCAGCCGCACGCCGTAGGGCGGGTTGGTCACCATGACGCCGTGGTCGGCCGGCGGTTCGCGGTCCAGCAGGTCGGCGCCCTCGACCTTCACCACCCAGGGCAGCTTGGCCGCCTGCAGGTTCTCCTTGGTGCGCGCCAGCTCGCGGCCGGAAATGTCGGAGCCGAAGATGGGCAGCTCGCGCGGCGGCTGGGCGCGTGCGGCGGCGGCGTCCCGCAGCGTCGTCCATACGGCGGCGCTGAACGGCGTCAGCTTTTCGAAGGCGAAGCTGCGACCCAGGCCGGGCGCGATGTCGAGCGCCATCTGCGCGGCTTCGATCAGGAAGGTGCCGCTGCCGCACATCGGGTCGAAGAAGGGTTCCACCTTGTCCCAACCGGACAGCATGATGATGCCGGCGGCGAGGTTTTCCTTGATCGGCGCCTCGACCGCGGCCACCTTGAAGCCGCGCTTGTACAGCGGCTCACCCGAGGTGTCGAGGTAGAGCGTGGCTTCGCGGTCGGTCAGGAAGACGTGGGCGCGCACGTCCGGATTGGCGGTGTCGATGCTGGGCCGCTGCCGGGTCTGTTCGCGCATGCGGTCGCAGATCGCGTCCTTCACCCGCAGCGTCACGAAATCGACGCTCTTCAGCGGCGAGCGCACCGCGGTCGTGTAGACGCGCAGCGTGCGTTTCGGGCTGAACCAGCGCTCCCAGGGCAGGCCGTAAGCCAGCTTGAAGATGTCGTCTTCCTTGCGGTACGGCCCCTGGCCGACGCGCCACAGCACACGGGTGGCGATGCGGCTTTCCAGATTGACGGTGTAGGCCAGCTTCCAGTCACCGGTGAAGCCGACGCCGCCGGGCACCACCTTGACGTCTGCCGCGCCGAGCGCAGCCAGTTCGTCGGCCAGCACCGGTTCAAGACCGCGCGGACAGGGCGAAAAAAAATGCTGGCCCGACTGCAGCTCAGGCTCTTCGCGCACGACGCGACGAACGGCGCGCACGCCGGGCTTCGGAGAATTCGGAGTGTTCATGGTTCAGAAAGGCTTCAGCACGACGAGGATGACGACCACGAACAGCACCAGCACCGGCGCTTCGTTGAACCAGCGGTACCAGACGTGGCTGCGCGTGTTCCGCCCGGCTTCGAAGTCGCGCAGCAGGCGGGCGCAGTAGTGGTGGTAGCCGACCAGCAGCAGCACCAGTGTGAGCTTGGCGTGCATCCAGCCGCCGGAAATGCCTTCGCCCAGCCACAGCCAGAGGCCGAAGCCGACCGCCAGCCCGGCCAGCGGGCCCATGAAGCGCAGCAGCTTGCGCGACATCAGCAGCAGGCGGTCGCGCACCGCCGTCTCGTCCGGCCCGAGCATGGCCAGATTGACGAAGATGCGCGGCAGGTAGAACAGGCCGGCAAACCAGCTGGTGACGAAAACGATGTGCAGGGCCTTGGCCCAGAGGTAGCTGCTTTGCATGGTCGGCAGGTCAGGAGGTCGTGGAAGGGGGATTCAGTGCGGCGGCGAGCACGGCGTCGACGTCGGGCCGCGCCAGCCGGAGGCGCAGTTCGTGTTTCATGCGGCGGTTGTCGAGCACGCGCGATTCGCTCATGAAGGAGAGCGTCATCGGCGACAGCTTCTGCGCCGCCTCGGCGCGCGCGACGCGCGGCGGGCGCGGCAGCGCGAAGGCGTCGGCCACGCGGTCGAAATAATCGGCCATCTTCAGCCGGGTGTCGTCGCTGGCGTTGTAGCTGCGGCCGCCGCGCGCGCGGTGCAGCGCGGCCCAGGCCAGACGGGCGAGATCGTCGGCATCGATGTGGTTGGTGTGCACGTCGTCGTCGGCGCGCAGCACCGGGTCGCCGCGCTGCAGGCGCTCCAGCGGCAGGCGGTCGGGCCCGTAGATGCCGGGCGCGCGCAGGATGGACACGGCGACCCCGCGCCGCGCCAGCGTGCGCACGGCGCGCTCGGCATCGACCCTGCGCTTGCCGCGCGCGCTGGCCGGCCGCAGCGGCCGGCTCTCCGGCACGACAGCACCGCCGCAGTCGCCATAGACGCCGCTGGTGCTGATGTAGCAGAGCCTGCGCACGCGACCGGCACGCGCCAGCGCGTCGACCAGCGCGCGGCTGCGCGGGTCGGTCGCCGCGCGGGCATTCGGCGGCGGCGCGAAATGCCACACCCAGCCGGCGAGCGCAGCGATACGCCGCAGGCTGCGCCGGTCATCGAGGTCGGCGCGCACGCAGCGCACACCCAGCGGGCGCAAACCGGTCGCCGCGGTGTCGCTGCGCACCAGCGCCAGAACGCGTATCCGGCGGGCGAGCCACGGCAGGGCGCGACGCGCAACGTCGCCACAGCCTACAATCAGCAGTCTTGACCGGGCGCCGCACCAGTTTGCAGGGGTGGCGCGTCGCGGTCTGCTCGTCATCTTCATTACCGGATTGTCTCACGCAGCCATGTCCTATCAGGTCACGCTCCAGCCCAGCCAGCACCAGTTCACCACCGATTCCGAAACCCGCCTGCTCGATGCCGCGCTCGCTGCCGGCTTCAACCTGCCCTACGGCTGCCGCAATGGTGCCTGCGGTTCGTGCAAGGGCAAGATCCTGTCCGGCACCGTTGATTACGGCAAATACCAGGCCGCCAAGCTGACCGAGGCCGAGAAGGCCCAGGGCTATGCGCTGTTCTGTGTCGCCACCGCCTGCTCCGATCTGCAGCTCGAATGCCGCGAAGTGGGCGGCCTGAAGGATATCGCAGTGCGCACGCTGCCCACCCGCGTGCAGGAAATGCAGAAGCTGGCACCCGACGTCATGCTGCTCAAGCTGAAGCTGCCGGCCAACGAGAGGCTGCAGTTCCTGGCCGGCCAGTACATCGACTTCCTGCTGAAGGAAGGCAAGCGCCGCAGCTTCTCGATCGCCAACGCGCCGCACGACGACGAATTCATCACGCTGCACATCCGTGAGGTGCCGGGCGGCCACTTCACCGGCCACGTTTTCGGCGCGATGAAGGAGCGCGACATCCTGCGCTTCGAAGGCCCGCACGGCAGCTTCTTCCTGCGCGAGGACGTCGAGCGCCCGGTGGTCATGCTGGCCGGCGGCACCGGCTTTGCACCGATCAAGGCGGTGATCGAGCACGCGATCAAGATCGGCTACACCCAGCCGATCACGCTGTACTGGGGCGCGCGCACGAAACAGGACCTGTACATGCACGAACTGGCGCAGAGCTGGGTCGGCGCCCTGCCCGGCTTCCGCTACGTGCCGGTACTGTCGGAGCCGGCCGCCGGCGACGAATGGGACGGCCGCACCGGCTTCGTCCACCAAGTCGTCATCGCGGATCTGCCCGACCTGTCAGGCCACCAGGTCTATGCCTGTGGCGGCCCGGCGATGATCGATGCGGCGAAGGAGGACTTCACCCGCCAGTGCCGTCTGCCGATAGAGCACTTTCACGCTGATTCCTTCACCTATTCGACGTAATCGAAGTAATGAACCAGGACGTCTTCTTCACCCGGGAACCGGTGGTCAACAAGCAGCGGGCGATCACCGCCACGCGGCTGCGCGTGCACGCACCGGACTGCGCGGCCGCAGTGGCCGCGCTCGAATCGATCGGCGATGACTGGCCGCTGGCGCGCCCGGTCTTCGTCGGCCTCGCCGGCTGCCGGCCCGATGCCTCGCTGGCCGACTGGATCGCGCCCGAAGGCGCGATGCTGGAGGTCGCCGCACCCTCGCTGTCCGACCCGGTCACCGCGGCCGCGGTGTCGCAGCTGGCACAGTCCGGCCTGCCGCTGGTGCTGTCCGATTACAAGGCCGGGACAGAAATTCCAGCCGGCCTCGCCTTCCGCTTCGTGATGGCCGACGCGCGCGTGCAGCCGGTCACCATCCGCGTGCCGGGCATCCTGATCGCCACCGGCATCGATGAACCCGCTGCGTTCGATGCCGCGATCAAGGCCGGTTACGGCGGCGCCGCCGGCTGGTTCTTCAAGGCCGGCCAGACGACGGCGAAGAAGCTCGCGCCGGCGCATGCGCAGATCGTACGCGTGCTGAATCTGGTCCGCCGCAACGCCGATCCGAAGCAGATCGAGGACGCGATGAAGCAGGACGTAGCGCTGTCCTTCAAGCTGCTGCGCTATATCAACTCCGCCGGCTTCGGCCTGATGTGTCAGGTGCAGTCCTTCCGCCACGCCGTGGTCATCCTCGGCTACGAAAAGCTGAACAAGTGGCTGTCGCTGCTGCTGGTGACCGCCGGCAAGGACCCGTCGGCGCCGGCGCTGATGCAGGCGGCGATCGCCCGCGGCCGGCTGATGGAGGTGCTGGGCGCCGAGTTCTTCCCGCGCGAGGAGCACGACAACCTGTTCATCACCGGCGCCTTCTCGCTGCTCGACCGCCTGCTCGGCGCGCCGATGGACAAGGTGCTCGAAGAGATGTCGCTGCCGGACCGCATCAGCGACGCGCTGCTCGGTCAGGACGGGGCCTACACGCCCTTCCTGAAACTGGCCCGCGCCTGCGAGGATGCGTCGGCCGATGCATTGTCGGAACTGACGCACGCGCTCGGACTGAGCGCCGACGCCGTCAACCGCGCCCAGCTGTCGGCGCTGAAGTTCGCCGACACGCTGGAGTTCTGAGTTCCGGTTCGAAAGGCCGCGCAGCCGACAGCGTCCGGCAATAACTCGCCGACCTGCCGTCGGAGCCGGTCTTTTCCCGGTGGGAGCGAGCTTGCTCGCGATAGCAGCCCGGATCGAAGTGGGCGCCCCACCACTGCCACCGGTGAATCCCTGTCGTATCAGGCCTTCGACAGCGCCTTCAGCGCCTGGCGGATACCATCCGACACGCTCACCCCTTCAGGCAGCGTCTTCAGCGCGGCCTGCGCCTCGCGATCGCTGTAGCCGAGCGCCATCAGCGCGTTCAGGATGTCGGCGCCGGCATCGGGCGCAACCGCGGCGGCCAGCGATACGGTCGGCATCAGCTTGTCGCGCAGTTCCAGCAGCAGGCGTTCGGCCGTCTTCTTGCCGATGCCCGGAATCTTGGTCAGGCGCCCCGCCTCCTGCGTCGCCACCACGCGGGCCAGTTCGTCGACAGACATGCCGGACAGCACGGCCAGCGCCATGCGCGGCCCGATGCCGCTGATCTTCACCAACTGGCGAAAGGCCACCAGTTCTGACGGTGCGCCGAAGCCGAACAGGAAATGTCCGTCCTCGCGCACGACGAAATGCGTGTGCAGCGTTACCCGCTCGCCGATGGCCGGCAGGTTGTAGAAAGTGCTCATGGGCACATCGACTTCATAGCCCACACCCTGCACGTCGAGCAGGATGCGCGGCGGGTTCTTTTCCAGCAGGGTGCCTGTGAGACGACCGATCATGGGGACTCCGGATTGGGGAGAAGCAGGGCGTGGGCGCGCAACGGCAGGCGGCGGCCACGTCGTTAATGATTACTCGCGTTCGGCAGCACCGCAGACGTTGCGTGCCGTCCTGGCCCCGGATCTTCAACGGTGCAGGCCATGGCCTGAACACCCTTCTCGAGGTTCATCACCAGACCCATCAGCATAAACAGCACCGGGTCATTCAGCATGTTTCCAGCGTAGAAGACGTGAAGACTGAAGGCGAACGCAAACAGGCCAAGCCCGCGGGCACAACCGTGCTCGAATCCATTCGCGCGCGTGAGCCAGAACACGCGCCCGAGGAAACGCCCGAACACCATCAGGAATGCCACCAGACCGATGATGCCGAAGTAATAGAACAGCTGGGCGAACCAGAAATGACTGCCCTTGAAGAACACCGACTGGAAATCGGGCTCAGCGCCGTACCAGAGATCCTGCGGCGTCAGGAAACCAAAGGCGATGCGCTCCAGCCTCATCATCGATGAGCCGTCAGCGTAACCGGTACAGAACAGATCGCTCACACCGAGGTGGCACAGAAGGGTCTCGATCATGCGGATCATGTGATCCAGCCGGTTCGGCACGAGTCCCAGGCACAGCGCAACGAACAGCGGAAATCCGAACAGACCCACTATCCGCAACAGGGGCGGGCGCAGATAGAGGATCGAAGTCACCGCCGTGACGAGCAACGCGATCGCCAGCAGCGAGCGACTGTTCATCCCCACCAGCACGAATGCTGACAGCAGCAGCCCGGCGAGCGCCGCAATCAGGGCCCCGGTCCCGGCACCGGACTGCATCCGGCGTTGAACGGCCAGCAGCAACAGGCTAGGAAGCACCTCGATGCCCCAGCCAAACTGCAGATAGATCGCTAGCCCCTGAAACAGAGGGCGGGTCGGATAGCTCGTCAAGAAAGCCTGTGTAAAGCCGATGAGCAGACAGGCCTTTGCCGTCAGGTAGGCGGTGAGTACCGCATCAAGCGAAGAGGCCGAACCTGCCTGAGCGCGGGCAAACAGTGCGCCGATGAGATAGGGCACGACTATCGCACCCGCGAACGTGCTCATGTCGCTCATCGTCTGCATCTTCGGCGCGAGCAGCACGACGAGACACAGCATCAGCAGATTGCCCGGATCGGTCCAGACCCGTGCGCGACGATCGGCATCGAGCCTCATCCAGGACAGCGTCAGAAAGAGCAACAGCCCCAGCGCGAGAGACGGATAGATGGAAAAACCGATATGCGCCTTGATCAGGCTGTGCAGTGGAGCCAGGAAAACGAATGCAAAAAGCATTACAAAAATCAGATTTCTTTCGCCTCGAAGCCCCATGTTTCTTACTCAATTCAAATAGCCGGCCGTAACGATACGCGATTGGCGCATCGGCATAAACCTCCCGGCAGCGCCAGCATTCATTCCTCGCAACACGAGCCGAGCATCACGCCGGGCGACGCGCGATGACACGCCCGCCGCGGCGGCGGGCGCCGGGGCCACCTATGGCGCCCATGCCACGCGCCGCATGGGCATGACAGATGGCGCAGGCGAGCGCGTCGGCGGCGTCGGTGCCGGGCGCCGCGGCCAGCGCCAGCAGGCGGGCCACCATGTACTGCACCTGTTCCTTGTTCGCCTTGCCGTGGCCGACCACCGCCTGCTTCACCTGCAGCGCCGTGTACTCGGCCACCGGCAGACCGGTGGCGGTCAGCGCCGACAGCGCCGCGCCGCGCGCCTGACCGAGCAGCAGCGTCGATTGCGGGTTCACGTTCACGAAGACGATTTCTACCGCCGCGTGCGTCGGCTGCCAGGTGTCGACCACCTCGCGGATGCCGGCAAACAACGTGGCGATGCGCGACGGCAGCGGCTCGCGTTCGTTCGACGTGATACGGCCGCTAGCGATGTAACGCAGCTTCGCTCCCTCGGCTTCGAGCACCCCGAAACCGGTGATGCGCAGGCCGGGGTCTATGCCCAGGATGCGCATGTCGCTCACTGCACGATGCCGCTGCCGGCATTGATGCGTTCGAGTTGCTCGCGGATGCGGATCGGGTCGTCGGAACGCAGCAGCTTGATCACGCGCGGCGCGATGTCGCCACAGTCGCAGCGCAGCACCTCGCGCTTCACCTCCAGCAACTGCGACGGATGCATCGAGAACTGGCGCAGCCCCATGCCGAGCAGCAGACGAGCGAACTGCGGCTCGCCGGCCATCTCTCCGCACACCGCCACCGGCATGCCGACGCGTTTGGCCTGCGCGATCACCTGCTGCACCAGACGCAGCACGGCCGGATGCAGCGGGTCGTAAAGGTGCGCCACCGCCTCGTCGGCGCGGTCGATCGCCAGCGTGTACTGAATGAGGTCGTTGGTACCGATGGACAGGAAGCTGAAGTGGTTCATCAGGGTGCCGAGCGCCAGCGCCGCAGCCGGGATCTCGACCATCGCGCCGATCTCGACACGGTCGTCGAACTTGCGGTTCGCCTCGCGCAACTGCTGCTTGGCCAGCGCGACCATCGCCAGCGCCGATTCGATCTCGTGCTGGAAAGCCACCATGGGCAGCATGATGCGCACCTTGCCGTAGTGCGCGGCGCGCAGGATGGCGCGCAGCTGGGTGACGAACATGCGCGGCTCGGCGAGGCAGTAGCGGATCGCGCGCAGACCCAGCGCCGGGTTCGCTTCGCTGCGCTCGGCGCCGCGCAAGGCCTTGTCGGCGCCGATGTCCAGTGTGCGCATGGTGACCGGCTTGCCCTTCATCGCCTGCACCACGCTGCGGTAGGCCTCGAACTGTTCGTCCTCGTCCGGCAGGTCGTCGCGGTTCAGGAACATGAACTCGGTGCGGAACAGGCCGATGCCGTCGGCCTCGACTTCGCGCACCTGTTCGACGTCCTGCGGCAGTTCGATGTTGGCGAACAGCTGCACCGCCTCGCCGTCGAGCGTGGTGGCGACGGCGCCAGTGAGGCGCTTCAGCTTCGAGCGCTCGATCTCGATCTCGCGCGCACGCAGCCGGTACTCGTCGAGGATGCGCTCGTCCGGATTGATGATGAGCACGCCGCGCACGCCGTCGACAATGAGCATGTCGTCGTCCTGGATCAGCCGGCGCGCCTGGTGCATGCCGACCAGCGCCGGAATCGCCAGACTGCGGGCGACGATGGCGGTGTGCGAAGTGGCGCCGCCGAGGTCGGTCACGAAGGCCGCGATGCGCTGCGCCTTGAACTGTATGGTGTCGGCCGGCGAAAGGTCGTGCGCGACGACGATGCTGTCGGTGTCGCGCCGGCGGGTACTGACGCGATTGCGCTTGCCGGCCAGCGCCTTGATCACGCGCTCGACCACCTGCACCACGTCGGCGCTGCGGCTGCGCAGGTAGGCGTCGTCGATCTGTTCGAACTGCTCGACCAGCCGGTCCATCTGCCGCTTGATCGCCCACTCGGCGTTGCAGCGGCGGCTGCGGATGTACTCACCGGCCTCGTCGAGCAGCAGCGGATCGTCGAGAATCATGCTGTGCAGGTCGACGAAAGCGAGCAGTTCGCCGCGCGCCTCGGTGCCGTCGTTCAGCAGGCCGCTGCGCAGTTCGGCGAGTTCGGCGCGCACGGCATCGAAGGCGCGGCCCAGCCGGACCACTTCGTCATCGACCTTGCGCGGTGGCAGCGAATAGTGGGCCACTTCGAGCGTCGCGTGCGACACCAGATAGGCGTGGCCGATCGCAATGCCGCCGGAAACGGCGAGCCCGTGCAGCGTGAAGGTCACTTACTCGCCCTCGCCGAACTTGTCCTCGATCAGCGCGACCAGTGCAGCCATGGCAGCGTCGGCGTCGGCGCCTTCGGTCTCGATGACGATGACCGAGCCCTTGGCGGCCGCCAGCATCATGACGCCCATGATGCTCTTCGCATTGATGCGCCGACCATTGCGCTCCAGCCACACTTCGCAGCCGTGACGGCTGGCAATCTGGGTCAGCTTGGCTGAGGCGCGCGCGTGCAGGCCCAGCTTGTTGGTGATCTCGATCTCACGTCTTGGCATCGCGCGCCACCTTCATCGCCATCACTCCGTCGCGGCCACCGCTGACCGCCTTGTTGACCAGCCCGTGCAGCGTCTCGCGCTCGCGATAGGTCAGCGTGCGCAGCAGCATGGGCAGATTGACGCCAGACACCGCCTCGACCTTGTCCGGCACGCACAGCTTGAGCGCAAGATTGGACGGCGTGGCGCCGAAGATGTCGGTCAGCAGCAGCACGCCATCGCCACTGTCGACGACCGACATCATGCGACGCGCCAGCGGCAGCAGGTCGAGTGGATCATCCTGCCCGGACACCCCGAGCTGAGCGATCTGTGCCGGCCGCGTGTTGAGCACATGGCAGGCGCACTGGATCAGCGACTCGCCGTAACTGCTGTGCGTAATCAGAAACAGGCCGATCATCGTTTGATTTCTCCCTTGGCGGCATTCTAAGCGCTGCAACCGGCTTGAGACGGAATGCCGGCAAGCCGGACCGCACGGATCAGAAGCGGGCGCAGCGTTCGCAGGGCACCTGCACCACCGCATGGTCCTCCAGCCGCACCGCGGTGAGCTCGCCGCCCCACAGGCAACCCGAGTCCAGCGCGATCAGATTAGGTGCCCGGCGATAGCCCAGCGCCGACCAGTGGCCGCACACCACCGTGTGCGTGCGCCAGCGCGCGGCCTCGATGTCGAACCAGGGCAGGTGCCCGGGTGGCGGCTCTTCGGGCTCGCCCTTGGCGTGAAAATCCATGTGGCCGGCCGGCGTGCAGAAGCGCATGCGCGTCAGCGCATTGACGATCACGCGCAGGCGGTCCCAGCCGCTCAGCGTGTCGCTCCAGGCGGCCGGTTCGCTGCCCCACATGCGATGCATGAACTCGTCGTGCTGCGGCCCGCGCAGCGCGTCCTCGACCTCGCGCGCCAGCAGCATCGCCTGTACCACGTCCCACTGCGGCAGCAGGCCCGCATGCACCATCGCGAATTCGCCCTCGACGTGCATCATCGGCCGCTCGCGCAGCCAGGCCAGCAGCTCGTCGCGGTCCGGCGCATCGAGCACGTGGTGGAAGGTGTCCAGTCGGTGCTGCTTGCCGTGGCCGGCGGCGATCATCAGCAGAGACAGATCGTGATTGCCGAGCACGGTCACCGCCGCATCGCCGAGGTCGCGCACGAAGCGCAGCGTTTCCAGCGATTTCGGGCCGCGATTGACCAGATCGCCAACGAACCACAGCTTGTCGCGACGGCGGTCGAAACCGCAGCGCTCGAGCAGCGTTTCGAGCGGATCGAAACAGCCCTGCAGATCGCCGATCGCCCAGGTGCTCATGCTTCGGTACCGCTGCGGACATCACCGGAGGGTACTGGCGACGGCGCCGGGCCGTCGCCCTGAGGCACGTACTCCGGCACCCACTGCGCCAGCTCGGCGCGCACGTCCGCCGGCTCGGCCGGCAAGGGCTCGGTCAGCCAGCGCTCGAGCCGGCCCAGCCACAGTGCGTCGTCGATGGCCCGGGCACGCGCGATGCGCACCTTGGGGTGATGGGTCGGCCGCGTCGTTTCATCGCTGGCCAGCAGTTCCTCGTAAAGCTTCTCGCCCGGGCGCAGGCCGGTGAACTCGATTTTCACCTCGGACTCCGACGCGCCGGACAGACGGATCATGTCGCGCGCCAGATCGGCGATGCGCACCGGCTCGCCCATGTCGAGCACGAAGATTTCGCCGCCCTCGCCCATCAGCGCGGCCTGCAGCACCAGTTGCGCCGCCTCGGGGATGGACATGAAGTAACGGATGATGTCGGGATGGGTCACGGTGACCGGACCGCCACGCGCGATCTGTTCCTGGAACTTCGGAATGACGCTGCCGGCACTGCCCAGCACATTGCCGAAGCGAACCGTGCTGAATATGGTGCTTCCGCCTCGCGCCGCCAGCGCCTGGCAGCCCATCTCGGCCAGACGCTTGGTCGCGCCCATCACGTTGACAGGATTCACCGCCTTGTCGGTCGACACCAGCACGAAACGTGGCACACCGCTGGTCTGCGCGGCGCGCGCTGCCGCCAGCGTGCCGCCGACGTTATTGCGGATAGCCTCGGCCGCATTGACCCCCTCCATCAGTGGCACGTGCTTGTAGGCCGCCGCGTGGAACACCGCCACCGGCCGGAAGTACTGCATCGCGGTGAGCAGACGGTCCTCCTCACGCACATCACCGATCACCGGCTCGATGCTCACCTGCGGGAACAGCTCGGCAAACTCCTCGACCAACGTGTACAGGAAGAACTCGCTGCGCTCGAAGGCGACGATGGCCGACGGTGAGAACCGCGCGATCTGGCGGCACAGCTCGGAACCGATGGAACCGCCGGCACCCGTCACCATGACGGTCTGGTCATGGATGAGCTCGCGCAGGCGCGGCGCGTCGATCTTGACCGGATCGCGCCCGAGCAGATCCTCGACCTCGACCTCGCGCACCGCCGCCACCGCCACCTTGCCGCTGATCAGGTCGTCGAAGGAGGGCACCGTCATCGGTTTCACGCCCGCGCGCACACAGGCGTTGGCCGCCTCGCGCCTGATCTCGTGCGAGGCGTTGGGCATGGCGATGATGGCGTGGGAAACCTTCAGCTCGCGTGCAAAACGCTCGAGATCACGAATCGCCCCGAGTACCCTCAGGCCGTAAAGGGTGCGATCGTGTTTGCGTGCGTTGTCGTCGAGCAGTCCGACCACACGCCACTGTCCCGAACGCCCCAGTTCCCGCAACAGTCGGGCGGCGGCCTCACCGGCTCCGAGGACGAGCACCGGTTTGCCCTTGGCCATCAGCGATCCGAACTCGCGATGCTCGCGCCAGGCGCGGTAGGCGAAGCGGCCGCCGCCCATCAACAGCAGCAGCAGTATCGGATCGAGCACATAGACAGAGCGCGGTACGACGCCCTTGCCCTGCAGCAACCAGACCACGACCGGGCCGAGCACGGCGACGGCGCCGATTGCCCGCACCAGTCGCTGCAGGTCGGGCAGGCTGGCGAAACGCCAGATGCCCTGGTAGAGGCCGAACATGCGGAATACCACCGCCTGCACGGCGACGATAAAGGGCATCGCGTACAGCATGCTGTCGAGATAGGGGGCCGGGATTGAAAAATTGAAGCGCAGCAAGAAGGCACCCCACCATGCCAGCATGGCGAGCGACACATCGCTCAGAAAAACGAGGGCGGAACGGGAAAGGCGCATGTCAGCGGGCGGACTCCGGATTCTGTGCGGCAAAGCGCTGCCAGTGCAGATCAATCTGGCGTGCCGCGACGGCGTATATGCCCAGCCAGACTGCCAGCAGGGCCCAACCAAACCGCGGAAACAGTGCCACTGCCAGCAGCGCGCTCAGGCCGCTGCCGGCCATGGCAACGTAACACAGCTTGGCAACGCGCGCATGCCCAAGCCCCATGCGCACCATGCGCTGGTAATAGTGCGTGCGATGCGCCTGCCACACCTTTTCGCCGCGCAGGCCGCGACGCGCCAGCGTGACCGTGGCATCGACGATGAACATCGAAAATGCCAGCACCGGCAGCCAGGCCGGCCAGAGGCCGCGCGAGATACCGATCAGGCCCAACGCGGCCGCCGCGAAACCCAGGGGCACCGAGCCGCCATCGCCCATGAAGATGCTTGCCGGATGCCAGTTCGCACGCAGGAACACCAGACTGGCCGCAACGACGGCGAGGCAGAAGGCGGCCATGGCCGCGTCGCCGGCGATGGCGGCCGCCGCCGCCAGCGTGGCGAAACCGATGGTCGCCATGCCGCCGGCCAGCCCGTCCGAACCGTCCATGAAATTGAACAGATTGGTCATCCACACCATCACCGGCACTGCGAACACCACCACCGGCCAGCCCAGGCGCTCGGGCAGCAGCAGCGCAGCGAGTGCAGCGGCGACCACTCCCTGTACCGCGAAGCGCAGCGCGGCCGACAGATTGCGGAAGTCATCGACCAGCGAAATGCCGACCAGCACGGCCAGTGCCGGCAGCAGCACCCAGCGCTCGGGCAGTTCGCTCAGCATCAGCGCGCTCAGAGTACCGGCCATGACGGCCAGACCGCCACTGCGCGGCACCGGTCTTGTATGCAGGGAGCGCTCGTTGGGCAGATCGACCGCCATGCGTTCGCGGCCAGCACCCAGCAACCAGGCGAGCACTCCTGCGGACACCAACGCCGACACGACCGGCAACAGCCAGAGCGGCAGACTCACGACGCCCGCTCCGCGGCGATCGTGAGCGCCAGTGCCCGATCCAGCGTCTGCGGTGGACGCCAGCCCAGCTCGCGCCGGATGAGTGCGCTGTCCAGCGCCAGCGAGCCGGTAAGCCGCTGCACGAGAGCGGAACGACCGGTCAATCGGCCGGCCAGCACGAGCAACACATGCGGCACTGGCAACAGGCGGGCCGGGCACCCCGAAGCCTGGCCGATGCGCCG
Source organism: Methyloversatilis sp. (assembly GCA_034004945.1). Lineage (GTDB taxonomy): Bacteria > Pseudomonadota > Gammaproteobacteria > Burkholderiales > Rhodocyclaceae > Methyloversatilis. The sequence continues at coordinate 18,868 of JAVEVQ010000055.1, forward strand.
GCACAGTTCCGCGGTACTCACATCCTCGCCATCGGTCACGAAATAGATGCTACCGGCCGCCGCCGGATGTTCCACGCACAGGCGCAGCGCGTCGGCCAGATTGGTGACCGAAACGAGGCTGCGGCGATTGTCGACGCAGCCGAGCGGCAACGGCCACCCCTTCTCGACCGCGCGCATCAGCGCGCGGAAATTGGCGCCGACGCCCGGCCCATAGACCAGCGGCGGACGCACGATGACGAGTTCCAGCCCGGTTTCATCAGCCACCCGCCGCAAGGCCTGCTCCGCCTCCAGCTTGGACATGCCGTAAGGGTCAACCGGCTGCGGCGGCGTGCGCTCGTCCAGGGGTCGCCCCGGCGCACTGGCCTCGCCGACCGCCTTGACCGAACTGACGAACACGAAACGCCTGACGCCACCCGCTGCGGCAGCGCGCGCCAGCGCTTCGCTGCCAACCGTATTGACGGCGCGAAAGGCAGCCAGCGGATCGACTTCGGTATCGGCCATCCTGTGCACGCGCGCGGCAAGGTGCACCACCGCATCGACCCCGTCAAACGCACCCTGCCAGTCTGTGCGTCCATCGATGCCGTCGACCCGGAACACGTCGCCGTCGCCCGCCTGGCGCAGCACGCGGCGCACGGCGTGGCCGCTCGCGGCGAGCGCCGATTCCGTCGCTCGGCCGACGAAGCCGCTGGCGCCTGTGAGCAGTACCCTCATCCCAGATCGAGCGAGCGCTTGCCGAACTGGCCGAGCCGGCTGGCCAGTTTCACCAGAATGAACCAGGGCGGAACAGGAATGTTATGCGCCCGGACGGCTCGCCAGGCTTCCAGGTTGCCGCGAAGCACATTGCGCACACTGGCATTGCTTGCTCCCCCCATGCGCATGCGGACCCAGAACTCCGGTACGAAGCGGGTACGTATTCCATGGATGTCGAGCAGGCGCAGAGCCATGTCGAAATCCGATTGCAGCGAGTAATCGAGGTTGAAGCCACCATGCTTCAAGTACAGCGCACGGCGGGCATAGAACGTCGGATGCGCCGGCATCCAGCCGCGGCGTGCGCACAGGCCGGGTTCGTAGTCGCGCGAGCGCCAGACGCGTCGCACCACGTCCAGTCTCATCGGATCGACGAAATACAGGTTGGCGTAGCAGGCGTCGAGTGCGGGGTCCGCCATCACGCCGGCGATGCGGGAAAGCACCCCGCTGTGCGTATAGACGTCGTCCGAATTCAGAAAGCCAACCAGCTCTCCGCTGGCGTGCGCCAGTCCCTTGTTCATCGCGTCGTAGATGCCCTTGTCGGGTTCGGACACGAACACCTTCACATGGCCGCCCTCGCGCTCGACCAGTTCACGAGTGCCATCGGTGGACCCGCCGTCGATCACGATGTGTTCGACATCCGGGTAGTCCTGCGAGGCGACCGAAGCGAGGGTGTCAGCCAGCGTGGCGGCGGAGTTATAGCAGACGGTGACGATGGAAATCTTCATGGTTCTCGATGCAGTATGTGGCCGGCGTCGGGGTGGCCGCTCTCCGGTCCCGCCGCGTAAGTACGGTCGAACGCGAGCAGGTCGCGTACTGCACTGTCGCCGGACTGCCTGAACAAATCCGCCGCGGCGCGGATCTTATCGATGCTCCAGTCCCACCAGCGCATATCGAGCAATACGCGAATCGATGGTTCGTCGAATCTTGAACGTATGAACCGCGCAGGTACGCCGCCGACCACGGCATAGGGCGGCACATCGGTCGTCACCACCGCCCCTGCCGCCACGATGGCGCCATCGCCGACCGTCACGCCATCGAGGATCATCGCGCCGGCGCCGATCCACACGTCGTTACCGACCTTCACCGGCGCAAGCTCATCGAAGTGAGGTCGATCGACAAACGTGAACCCGGCCTGTCCGAGCGGCGAGAAGAAGGCGGGATGCGTCGACAGCCACCGCGTCGGATGCCGCCCGAGCGCTCCTATACGGGTGCGCGCGCCGACGCTGCAGAATGCCCCGACGGTGCAGTTCTGCAAGCGCGCGCCGCCAACATAGGTGCCGCGCCCGACCCGCGCTCCGAAAATCATCGTCCCCGGGGTAAGTCGGTTGTAGCCTCCAAAGGAGGTGCTTCGATCGACCAATGTCATCATCGATGCCGAAAAACAGGGTAGCCGTCGCGCCAATACGAGCCGTCTGCGCAACACCCAATCGGTCAGATCCAGAGCACGTTTCATTGCGACCGGCCTCCACAGTTCATCGCCTGACCTCAGACCTGCCCGGTACGGGCAACATTCGGTCCAATAGCCGGTATGCGAAGTTCACGTAGCGGAGCAAGCCCACCTTCCTGTAGTAGCGCGCAAGCGCGACTTCGAGGCGTTCGTTTATGGCAGCCTCCTGGGCAACGACGCGCACGGCCTTATCACACAAACTGACCTTGAACGGATCAAAGCGCCAGTCCGCACAATGGACTCCGGTGCCGTCAATGCCGATGTTGCTGACCAGAGACCGAGCCGGATAAAGGGACACCCGATCGGCAAGCAACGAAGCCGCATACCAGCGGACAAACCATGAGTCGTTGCGGCCGGCAACCTGATCCTTGAGCATGCGCGTGTAATCGTGCGGGCCATTGGAGTCGAACGCATGCAGCAGCCGTCGCGCCTCGAGTTCCTGCAGAAGCGCGGCACCATCGGACCGGAACAGGGACCAGCGGTCCTTCCAGGTCGCCCAACCCCAGCTGTGCGGCGCGCGAAGAAACAGGGTGTCGCCCGGCGTATCGAAGGTCACCGGATACATGTATCCGCACACGCTCAGCACCCGCGGGTCATCGACATAGGCGTCGAGCGCGTCATTCATGAAGGACAGGAAGCCGGGCGCGGTGGCCAGATCGTCCTCGAGCACGATCACCCGCCCGTACCGTCCGGTCA
>JAVEVQ010000007.1:0-86068 GCA_034004945.1 Methyloversatilis sp.
AGAACTTCCCCTTTTTCAAATCTTGGAGCGGGAAACGAGGCTCGAACTCGCGACCTCAACCTTGGCAAGGTTGCGCTCTACCAACTGAGCTATTCCCGCAAGACAGGCGCGCATTATAGGCCTGCCGAAAAAGCTGTCAACACTTCGCGCCGAAGATTTTTGCGGCGCGCTCAGATCGCCTTGCGCGCACGCAGTTCGGGCCATGCCTTTCGCATGTAGTACACCATGGACCACACGGTGAGCACCGCGGCGATCCAGATCAGCTTGCCGCCGATGAAGCCGACGTCGATGCCGAACAGCGGATCGAAGTACAGCAGCATCGGGATGGCGATCATCTGCGCCGTCGTTTTCACCTTGCCTATCATCGACACGGCGACGCTGCGGGCGGCCCCTACCTTGGCCATCCATTCGCGCAACGCGGAAATGGTGATTTCGCGACCGATGATGATGAGGGCGATGACGGTGCTGGTGCGGTCGAGCTCGACCAGCATGATCAAGGCCGCCGCCACCATCAGCTTGTCGGCCACCGGGTCGAGGAAGGCACCGAAGGCGGAGGTCTGGTTCAGCGTGCGCGCGAGGTAGCCGTCGAGCCAGTCGGTGATCGCCGCGACGACGAACACGACGGTGGCTATCCGATTCTTGTCCGGCATGACCAGCGTCTGGTCCGGCAGGAAGAAGACGCCGACGAACAGCGGAATGAGCAGGATGCGCGCCCAGGTCAGCGCGGTTGGCAGCGTAAACATGTGCCCTAGTTTAACTGCCGCTGTATCTGTTCGGCGAGCTTGCGGCTGATGCCTTCGACCCGGCACAGGTCTTCGACCGTGGCATTGCGCACGCCGGCCAGGCCGCCGAAGGTGGTGAGCAGGCGCTTGCGCCGCGCCGGGCCGATGCCCGGAATGTCTTCCAGCGTCGACGTGAGCCGCTTCTTCGCGCGCTTGGCGCGGTGTCCGGCAATGGCGAAGCGGTGGGCCTCGTCGCGGATCTCGGCGATCAAATGCAAGGCCGGATGATCCGGGCCGAGCACCAGTCCCGCGGCGGCACCCGGGCGTATCAGCTCCTCGGCGCCCATCTTGCGTTCCTCGCCCTTGGCCACGCCAACCAGCGGCAGATCGAGACCGAGTTCGGCCATCACTTCGACGGCGATACCGAGCTGGCCCTTGCCACCGTCGATCAGCACCAGATCGGGCCGCGCGCCCTCGCCGCTCGCCACCTTCTCGTAGCGCCGCGTCAGCACCTGACGCATCGCCGCGTAGTCGTCACCCGGCGTGATGCCGTCGATGTTGTAGCGGCGGTACTCGCCGTTGCGCATCGCGCCGTTGGCCCACACGACACAGGAGGCGACGGTCGCTTCACCCATCGTGTGACTGATGTCGAAGCATTCGATGCGCTCCGGTGCGATATCGAGTTCGAGCGCCTCGACCAGTGCGGCGACGCGGTGCGACGCGCGCGCGCCGGCGTCGATCTTCGCGCACAGCGCGATCTCGGCGTTCTTCAGCGCCATGTCCGCCCACGCGCGTTCGCGTTCGTTGCGGGCGAGCGCAAGTGTCGAGCCGGGCAGCGGGGCCTCCACTTCATCCTCCGGCAGCGCATTGACGACGATGCGCCTGGGCGCGTTGCCGCTTGCGTAGTGCTGGCTGAGGAAGGCCACCAGCATGTCGGCCGCGCTGCCCTGCCCGGCCGCCGGGAAGTGGGCGTGATCGCCGAGGTGGCGCCCGCCGCGCACCATCGCGTGATTGACGCAGGCGGCGCCGTCGCGTTCGATGGCCACGACGATGTCGAGGTCCTCGTCGCGCGCGCTGTCAGCGAACTGCTTGTGCAGCACCTTGGACAGCGCACGGATCTGGTCGCGTATCTGCGCCGCCTTCTCGAAGGCGAGCGCTTCGGCGGCGGCGTTCATCTGCGCCGACAGCTTGTCGATCACCTCGGAATGACGACCATTCAGGAAAAGCGCTGTCAGCCGCACGTCTTCGTCGTAGTCCTCCTTCGACACCAGATCAACGCAAGGCGCGGAGCAGCGATGGATCTGATGCAGCAGACAGGGCCGCGAACGGTTGGCGAACACGCTGTTTTCGCAGGTGCGCAGCAGGAAGGCACGCTGCACCAGCTGTATCGTGTCGCGCACCGCCCACACGTTCGGCAGCGGCCCGAAGTAACGCGCGTCGCGCCCCACGGTGCCGCGGAAGAAGCCGATGCGCGGAAAGCGGTCGTTGCTGATGCGGATGTAGGGGTAGGACTTGTCGTCCCGGAACAGGATGTTGTACTTCGGCCGCAGGCTCTTGATCAGGTTGTTCTCGAGGATGAGGGCCTCGGCTTCCGACCTGACGATGGTGATGTCGACCCGCGCGACCTGCGCCACCATGAGGCCGATGCGCGGGCTCGACGGCGTGCGCTGGAAGTAGGACGACACGCGCCGGCGCAGGTTCTTCGCCTTGCCGACGTAGAGCACGTCCTCCTCGGCGCCTATCATGCGATAGACGCCGGGATCCTCCGGCACCGTCGGCAACCAGGCCTTCGCGTCGAAACCCATGCCTCGCGGTGTCCTCTGTCAGGCGATCAGGCGCTGCACCGTGCCGAGCGCGTCGCGATAGCGTGCGTCCTGTGCCAGCACCGTGCGATCCCCGTAGGGTTGTTTCGGCATCAGCGACTCGACGCGCGCACTGCGCACGCTGTCGAATGCAGGGCGCCAGCCGTCGATCAGCTTCACCGCCTGGTCGCGCGCGTTGCACACCAGCACCATGTCGCAGCCGGCATCCCACGCCGCTTCGGCGCGCGCGACCACGTCGCCCGCCACTGACGCGCCTTCCATCGACAGATCGTCGCTGAATACCACGCCATCGAAAGACAGCTTCTCGCGCAGGATGCCCTGCACCCAGACGCGCGAAAAACCGGCCGGCATGCGGTCCACAGCGGGATAGATCACGTGCGCCGGCATCACCGCATCGATCTGTCTGCCGAGGTCGATGTAGGGCCGGATGTCGTCGGCCCAGATGGTGTCGAAGTCGCGCTCGTCGACCGGAATCGCGACGTGCGAATCGGCCTCGGCAAAGCCGTGGCCGGGGAAGTGCTTGCCGACCGACTTCATGCCAGCCGCGCGCAGCCCCTCCGCCAATGCACCCGCCAGCGGCGCGACGATGGCCGGGTCGCGATGGAAGGCGCGATCACCGATCACGCCGCTGCGGCCGAAGTCGAGATCGAGCACCGGCGTGAAGGACAGGTCGACACCCAGCGCGCGCAGCTCGGCCGCCAGCACATAGCCGGCGGCGCGCGCATCGGCCAGCGAGCCCTGGGTGTCCACCTCGTAGCGTGCGCCCAGCGTGCGCATCGACGGCAGATGGGTGAAGCCGTCGGTCTTGAAGCGCTGCACCCTTCCGCCTTCGTGATCGACCGCGATCAGCAGCGGCGGCCTGCGCACAGCGTGGATGGCTTCGGTCAGCGCGGCCAGCTGTTTCGCGTCGTGGAAGTTGCGGGCGAACAGGATGAGCCCACCGACCGACGGGTGAGCCAGCAGCTCGCGGTCTTCGGCATCCAGTTCGAAGCCGGCCACGTCGATCATGACCGGTCCGGGCGGGGTCGTTCTCATGCAGTGTTCTCCGTGCGCTCGACCACCACGAAGGCAAGCGCGTGTTCGGTTTCGTCGGACAGCGAAAGATGGGCACGCAGGCCGCGTGCGCTCATCCACGCCGTCAACGTTTCGTCGTAGGCGAAGGCAGGTTTGCCCAGATCGTCGTGCGTCACGGCGATCGAGCGCAGCAGCACCGGCGTGCGGATGCCGGTACCCAGCGCCTTGCCCAGCGCCTCCTTGGCAGCGAAGCGCTTGGCCAGGAAATGCGCCGGCTGCTTCGCCGATTCGTACTCGGACACTTCCGCGGCGGCGAGGATGCGCCGCGCGATGGCGTCACCGTCCTCGGCCAGCATGCGCTCGAAACGCGCGATGCCGCACAGGTCGGTGCCGACGCCGAAGATCACGCAGCTCTCCCGGCGGCCTCGCGCATCAGTGCCTTCATTTCGCGCACCGCTTCGCGCAGACCGACGAACACCGAGCGGCTGACGATGGCGTGTCCGATGTGCAGTTCGCGTACGCCCGGCAGTTCAGCCACCGGCTGCACGTTGGCGTAGTTCAGCGCGTGGCCGGCGTTGAAACGCATGCCGAGGTCGCGGATGAGCTTGCCACCGGCGCGCACCTTGTCGAGCTCGACCACCACCGCCTGCGACTCGCGGTCGCGGCCGAGGCCGTGGAAGGCGTGTGCGTAGGGGCCGGTGTGCACCTCGCATACCTGGGCACCGATGCGCGCGGCCGCCTCGATCTGCGCCGGCTCGGCGTCGATGAACACGCTGGTGACGATGCCTGCGTCGCGCAGGCGGCCGACCACACCGGTAAGACGCTCTTCCTGCGACACGATGTCCAGCCCGCCCTCGGTCGTCACCTCGTGCCGGCCTTCCGGCACCAGCATCGCCATTTCCGGCTTCAGCGCGCAGGCAATGCCCACCATTTCCTCGGTGGCCGCCATCTCGAGATTGAGCTTGATGTGCACCAGATCGCGCAGCCGGCGCACGTCGTCGTCCTGGATGTGGCGGCGGTCTTCTCGAAGGTGCACGGTGATGCCGTCGGCACCGCCCAGGTGGGCCTCGACCGCCGCCCATACCGGATCCGGTTCATAGGTGCGGCGGGCCTGCCGTATCGTGGCCACGTGGTCGATATTGACGCCCAGTTCGATCATGTTCAGAGATCCTGTAGTTCGATGAAAACGCGCCGCGTGCGCAGCTCCTGTCCCTGCAGATAATGCGCGATCAGCACGCGCATCAGTGTCTTTGCCAGCCGCGCAACCTGCGCGTCGGCGTAGTCGTCGGCGTGGATGGCCAGCGCCTGCGCACCGCTCAGGCTGACCTCGTCCACACCGCCCTCGCCTTCGAGCAGACCGAGTTCGGGCTTGTACATGTAGTGCGCCGCCGGATCGATCGCGTCACCGTTGGCATCGTGATCGAGCGTCAGCCCGTAACCCAGTTCGCGCAGCAGCGCCTTTTCGAAACCGCGCAGCAAGGCTTCGTGACGCACCGTTTCGGCCGGCGCCAGCGCGAGCTTCTGCACCGCCTCGGCGTACAGGTCGAACAGCGCCGGATGCGCGTCGTCGCGCGCCAGAAGGCGCTGCAGCAATTCGTTCAGATAGTAGCCCAGCAGCAGCCGCGGGCCGGACAGCATGGGCCAGGCGCGCTGCCATTCGGCACGCGCCAGCGTGCGCAGTTCGCCGGCACCGAACCAGCCCAGATCCAGCGGCTGGAATTCGACCAGCACGCCACGCAGCTGCGAACGCGGCCGCTTGGCACCGCGCGCCACCAGGCCGATGCGGCCGAAGTCGCGGCTGAACACGTCGACCACCAGGCTCGTTTCGCGATAGGGGTGTGCCTGCAGCAGGAAGGCCGGCTGGCCGTCCACCCGCTGCTTGCCGGAGCTCACGGCACGGCCTTCCCGGCGGTGGGCGAGTCGGCGCAGATGGCGCGCATCGCCGACGAGGTCATGGCTCGAAACCCAGGCTCTTCAGCGCACGCTCGTCGTCGGCCCAGCCGCTGCGGACCTTCACGTGCAGTTCGAGAAAAACCTTGGAACCGAACACCTTCTCCATGTCGCTGCGCGCGGCCGAACCGACCGATTTCAGTACCTCGCCGCCCTGCCCGATCACGATGCCCTTGTGCGCCTCGCGGCTGACGATGACACAGGCGGCGATGCGGCGCAGAGTGCCTTCCGCCTCGAAACGCTCGATCTCGACCGCGAGTCCGTAGGGCAGTTCGTCGCCCAGTTGCCGGAACAGTTTTTCGCGGATGTATTCGGCGGCGAGGAAGCGCTCGCTGCGGTCGGTGAAGTCGTCGGCGTCGAACATCGCCTGACCTTCCGGCAGCAGTTCGCCAGCCACCTTCAGCAATGCATCGAGCCCGTCACCGCGCTGCGCGCTGACCGGCATGATGGCGTGGAAGTCGTGCAGCTTCGCGATGCGCTCGACGAAGGGCAGCAGCTTGGCGCGGTCGCCCGTCTTGTCGGTCTTGTTCAGCAGCAGCAGCACCGGGCGGTCCTTCGGCAGCAGCGCGATCACCTCTTCGTCGGCCTCGGTCAGCCGACCGGCTTCGATCACGAACAGGATCACGTCCACATCGGCCAGCGCCTGCGTGACCGCGCGGTTCATGACGCGGTTGAGCGCGTTGCGGTGCTTGGTCTGGAAACCGGGCGTATCGACGAACACGAACTGGTGCGCGTCGCGGGTCAGCACGCCGTGGATGCGGTGACGCGTGGTCTGCGCCTTGGCCGAGGTGATGCTCACCTTCTGGCCGATCAGCCGGTTCATCAGCGTCGACTTGCCGACGTTGGGCCGACCGACGATGGCGATGAAGCCGCAATGAGTGATGTCGGTCATGACTGCCCCTGGAGTTGTTCGAGTGCGCGCGTGGCGGCGGCCTGTTCGGCGTGGCGGCGGCTGCGCCCTTCGCCTTCGGTGCGCAGGCCGTAGGCTTCGACGATGCAGGCGGCGCAGAACACCGGCGCGTGCGCCGGGCCGGAGGTAGAGGCGATTTCGTAGCGCGGTGGCTTCTTCGCTCGCGCGTGCAACCATTCCTGCAGCGCCGTCTTCGGGTCGCGCGCGTCGCGCTCGGGATTCAGTGCGTTCAGGCGGGCATCGAGCAGCCGTGCGACCACCTTGCGCGCCGCCTCGTAGCCCCCTTCGAGGAAGACTGCGCCGATCAGCGCTTCGAGCGCATTGGCCAGCAGCGCCGGGCGGCTGCGACCACCGGTCTTCAGCTCACCCGCACTGAGCCGCAGCGCGTCGCCGACAGCGTTGGCGGCAGCAATTTCGGCGAGCGTGTCTTCCTTCACCAGCGACGCGCGCAGCCGCGACAGCAGACCTTCGGGCACATCCGGAAAGCGGCGGAAAAGCAGATCGGTGGCGACGCAGTCGAGCACCGCGTCGCCCAGCAATTCGAGCCGCTCGTTGTGGGTGGAAGAGAAGCTGCTGTGCGTCAGCGCCTGTGCGAGCAGCGCGCGCGACGCGAAAACGTGGCCGAGCGCCTGCTCGATCTGGGCATCCGGGTTCAACGCGTCAGTTCGACCCCGAGGCCGACCCTTCGAAGTCGAACAGCAGGCTCACCGGCCCCCATAGCGGCACCTTGCGCTGGTAGGCGAAGGAAATCTCGACTCCCTGCGTGTCCTTGACGATGTCGAGATCAGCCGGCGTGACGCTGGACATCTCGTCCATGATGGCGCGCTTGGCGTAGGCATTGCGGTAGTCGGCGACGGTACCGCCCTTGACCTCGCCGCTCTTCACGATGGCTTTCACGTTCTTCAGTATGGTGTAGTACTCGATCACCGCGGGTATCGACTTCATGCCGAGGATGACGACGACGGCGACCAGCGCCGCCACCAGCACGAACCCCACCATGCTCAGACCGGACTGCTTGCGCTGCATCGCTGTCTCCCTGTTGCCTGTTCTGATTGTCTGACGCTGCCGGATCAACGGAAGCTGCCGATGCGGCCGAAATCGATGCCCTTCGGCGGCACGATGGCATCCGCGTGGAACCAGACGAAGAAGGCCTTGCCGACGATGTTGGCGTCGGGCACGAAGCCCCACACACGGCTGTCGGCACTCTGGTCGCGGTTGTCGCCCAGCACGAAATAGTGGCCGGCCGGCACCTCGCAGCGCACCCCCTCGTGATTGTAGACACAGTTCTCGCGCCCCGGAAAATCGAGCGCCATCGGTACATCGGCACGCGCATCGCGATCGTTCAGGATGAAGTGCTCGACATCACCCAGCGTTTCCGAATACCGGTTGGAGTAGTTGGCGCGCTCCTTGTGGAAGTAGTCTTCCTGCGCCTGCACCGGCACTTCGACGCCGTTGATGGTGAGCCGCTTGTTCTGATAGGCGATCTTGTCGCCGGGAAGACCGACCACGCGCTTGATGTAATCGACCGACGGATCGGCGGGGTAGCGGAACACCATCACGTCGCCGCGCTGCGGGTCGTTCATGTCGATGATCTTGGTGTTGAGCACCGGCAGTCGCACGCCGTAGGTGTACTTGTTCACCAGGATGAAATCACCCACCAGCAGCGTCGGAATCATCGAACCCGACGGAATGCGGAAAGGTTCGACAACGAAGCTGCGCAGCGTGAATACCACGATGATGACCGGGAAGAAACTGGCGCCATACTCGACCCACCACGGGTCCGGGGTGCCGGCTGGTCGCCGCCTGGCGAACACCGCCTTGTCCATCACCCACAGAATGCCCGTGAGCACACACAGCACAAAAAGAATCAGTGCGAAATTCAAGATGGGAATCCAGTCGTGTTATCGGGCATCCGTGCGGACACCTCGTTTGTCGTCCTTACTTGTCGTCAACGCGCAGCACGGCGAGGAAGGCTTCCTGCGGAATTTCCACATTGCCCACCTGCTTCATGCGCTTCTTGCCGGCCTTCTGCTTCTCCAGCAGCTTCTTCTTGCGTGAGATGTCGCCGCCGTAGCACTTGGCCAGCACGTTCTTGCGCAGCGCCTTGATCGTCTCACGCGCGATGATGTGCGCACCAATGGCCGCCTGAACCGGCACGTCGAACATCTGCCGCGGAATCAGTTCGCGCATCTTGGCCGCCACTTCCCGGCCGCGGAACTGCGCGTTGGCCCGATGGACGATGACCGACAGCGCATCGACCTTCTCACCGGCCACCATCAGATCGAGCTTCACGACGTCGGCGGCGCGGTATTCCTTGAACTCGTAGTCGAGCGAAGCGTAGCCGCGCGACACCGACTTCAGCTTGTCGAAGAAGTCGAACACCACTTCGGCCATCGGCAGGTCGTAGGTCAGCTGCACCTGGCGGCCGTGGTAGAGCATGTTCACCTGCTGGCCGCGTTTCTGCTCGCACAGCGTGATCACCGCACCCAGGTAATCCTGCGGCATGAAGATGACCGCCTTGATGATGGGTTCGCGGATTTCGGCAACCTTGGACGTGTCCGGCAGCTTGGACGGGTTCTCGACCATCACCACCGTGTTGTCGTTCATCAGCACCTCGTACACCACGGTCGGCGCCGTCGTGATGAGGTCCATGTCGAATTCGCGCTCCAGCCGCTCCTGCACGATTTCCATGTGCAGCATGCCGAGAAAGCCGCAGCGGAAACCGAAGCCCAGCGCCTGCGACACCTCCGGCTCGTACTGCAGCGAGGCGTCATTCAGCTTGAGCTTCTCGAGCGACTCACGCAGCTGGTCGTACTCGCTGGCCTCTACCGGGTACAGGCCGGCGAACACCTGCGGCTTGATCTCCTTGAAGCCGGGCAGCGGCGCAGCGGCGCGGCGATCGGCCAGCGTGATCGTGTCGCCGACCTTGGCGGCCTGCAGCTCCTTGATGCCGGAGATGATGAAACCCACGTCGCCGGCCGAAAGTACGGCCTTCTGCACCGACTTCGGTGTGAACACGCCGACCTGGTCGCACTGGTACTGGGCGCCCGTCGACATCAGCAGCATGCGGTCCTTCGGCCTCAGTGCGCCGTCGACGACACGCACCAGCATCACGACGCCAACGTAGTTGTCGAACCAGGAATCGATGATGAGCGCCTTCAGCGGCGCCTCCGGATCACCCTTGGGCGGCGGGATGCGGGCGATCACGGCTTCGAGGATGTCGTCGATACCCAGGCCGGTCTTGGCCGAACACGGAATGGCGTCGGTCGCGTCGATGCCGATCACGTCCTCGACTTCCTGCTTCGCGTTGTCCGGATCGGCCTGCGGCAGGTCCATCTTGTTCAGCACCGGCACCACCTCGACCCCGAGGTCGAGCGCGGTATAGCAGTTGGCCACCGTCTGCGCCTCGACGCCCTGCGACGCATCGACCACCAGCAGCGCGCCCTCGCAGGCGGACAGCGAGCGGCTCACTTCGTAGGAGAAGTCGACGTGGCCCGGCGTGTCGATCAGGTTCAGGTTGTAAACCTGACCGTCCTTCGCCTTGTAGGTCAGCGCGGCGGTCTGCGCCTTGATGGTGATGCCGCGCTCGCGCTCCAGATCCATCGAGTCGAGCACCTGCGCCTCCATCTCACGGTCGGACAGGCCGCCGCAGCGCTGGATCAGCCGGTCCGCCAGCGTGGACTTGCCGTGGTCGATGTGGGCGATGATGGAAAAATTTCGGATGTGCTGCATCAGTCGAATGGAACCGGGATCGGAATCAAAAAAGGGCGGCGGAAAACAAAAAAGGGCGCCGTGGCGGGCACCCCTGTGCGGTCAGCCAGACCGGGCCTGCAGTCAAGCGCGCGATTCTAGCAGATAGGCCCGTACCGCCCCCTCGTCCAGCCGGTGACGGCACAGTTCGCGCTCACCGGCGCAGAGCACCGGAATGTGTTCGCCGTAGGCATCCTCGAATTCCGCGTGCTCGTCGATATCGACCTCGCGCAGGATGACGCCCTGACCATCGATCAGCGGTTCGAGCGCTTCGATCAGCTCGTCGCACAGGTGACACCAGCGCCGCAGATACAGTGTCAGCTCGAGCGGCGTACCGCTCACTTCGCGTCCCCCTGACCGTTCCCGTTCGGGGCACGCAGCGTGAGGAAGGTCTGGCTGTCACCGCGGCGAACCAGCACGGTCAGCCCGACCTTGGGCTCGATACCGGACAGGATCCTGTTGAACTGCTCCAGCGTGGCGACCGGCGTCTGCTTGCCGCGCGCAATGACTGCCAGGATGACATCACCAGCGCGCAGGTCGGAGCGCTGATTGCCGGCGACCTCCTCGACCTTGAGCCCGCCATCGACCTTCAGTTCGCGCTTCTGCTGCGGCGTGAGCTCGGAAAGAACCAGTCCCAGCCGGTTCGGCTCGGGCGCTGCCTCGGGTGCTGCGCCGCGGCGCGCCTTGCGCGGGTCGATGCGCTCGTCGCTCAGTTCGGCCACGGTGACACGGATGTCACGGGTCCCACCGTTGCGCCAGATCTGCGCCACCGACGCGCTGCCCGGCTTGGTGCCCCCCACCAGCCGCGGCAGGTCTCCGGACTTCTCGACCGGCTTGCCGTCGAAACGCAGGATCACGTCACCCGGCTCGATGCCGGCCTTCTCCGCCGGGCCACGCGGCTCGACCGAACTGACCAGCGCGCCTTCGACGTTCGGCAGGCCGAAGGAGTCCGCCAGTTCCTTGGTGACCTCCTGGATCACGACGCCGATACGCCCGCGCTGCACGCGGCCGGTGGCGCGCAGTTGCGACTGCACGTCCATCGCCACGTCGATCGGTATCGCGAACGACAGCCCCATGAAGCCGCCGTTGCGGCTGTAGATCTGCGAATTGATGCCCACCACCTCGCCGCGCAGATTGAACAGCGGCCCGCCCGAATTGCCCGGATTGATGGCGACGTCGGTCTGGATGAAGGGAACGAAGTTCTCCTGCGGCAGCGAACGGCCCTTGGCCGACACGATGCCGGCCGTCACCGAGCTTTCGAAACCGAAGGGCGAGCCGATGGCCACCACCCACTCGCCCACCTTGAGCCTGTTGGCGTCACCGAAGCGGACGACCGGCAGACCGGTGGCGTCGATCTTCAGCAGTGCGACGTCGGTGCGCTTGTCGGCGCCGATCACGCGCGCCCGGAATTCGCGCTTGTCCGACAGGCGGACGGTGATCTCGTCGGCCTCGTCCACCACGTGGGCATTGGTCATCAGATAGCCGTCGGCCGAAATGATGAAGCCGGACCCGAGCGAGCGCGCATCCTGCGAGCCCGGAGTGCCCGGTTGCTGCGGAATGAAGCGGCGGAAGAAATCGAACATCGGGTCGTCTTCGTCCAGACCCGGCGGCAACTGCGGCATCGCACGCGAGCTGACCTTCTGCGTCGTGCTGATATTGACCACCGCCCGTCCCTGCTGCTCGACCAGCTGGGAAAAGTCCGGCAGTTCGCGCTGCGCGCTGACCGGGGACACGAGGGCGAACACACAACTCAGGCTGAGCAGGGCAGCCGCGAACAGGGATTTCATGATCTGGGCGAGAGGTCGCGACCGGAAAGAATGCGTACTGAGGGGATGAGCGCGCTGCGCGAGCGGCTGCCACGCAACCAGCCAGCGGCCGCAATCAGCCCGACGACCGCCCCGCCTGCCACCGAGAGGTCTGAATCACCGGTCAGCAGCATCGCCAGCGCAACCCCCACGAACAGCGCAAGCAGCGCCACACCGTAGGTCAGCAGTGCGGCAATCAGCGGCGCGCGCTGCGACACCACGACGTCGACACGTTCGCCCGGCAGCACAGCACAGGCTACGGGTATCACGTAGGTCGTCGCGACCGATTCACAGCTGCGACCGCAGCCACCGCTCTCGGCACAGCGACCGCAACCGCTCTGGCGCTCGACATCGACCCAGGCAAAACCGTCGGCGACGCGGCGGATCAGGCCCGAACGGACGTTCATCAGCGCTTCTGTCCCACCGCGTCCGCCATGCGCTGCAGGCTGTGCGGCGGCACCTCACCGAGCGCGGTGATGACGTAACCGGCGACTCTCCGCTTGAACACGTTCACGGCACCATGCTTCATCGGTCCGACGAGGTTTCCGTCTTCCTTGCGGTAGGGCTCGATGAACACCGAAATCGCGGCGAGACCGTCGGAGAAAACCATGTGAACCATGTCCGGACGGTCCGGGCCGAGCGAGCGCTTCATGCCGGCGATCTGGCGGAAACCCGGCACGTCGCCATTCACGACCCAACCGAGGTCGGAATTCTGAGCCTGGGTCGAGTTCGCTGCGTGCACCTTCCAGCCGGACGACGACGCGGCGAGTCGGGACTCGACATCCTCGCGCGTCAGCGCCGGGCCGAGCTGCAACTGGGCAAAGGCGAACTGCTCGATCGGCTCGCTGCGCTCATTCACCATGCGCGCCTTCAGCAGCAGGCCGGTCTGCGCCTCGATCCAGAACATGTGGCCGTAGCGATAGCCGTCCTTCGGCTCGAGCAGCACGGAGTGCGTATCGAAACCCGCCACGCGACCGGGCGGCCCCTTGCGAACCGTGTAGTAGTCGCTGAGCGCACCGACCGACTCCGGCAGCAGCGACGGAAAGGTCTTCCGCGCGCCGCGCCGGTCTTCGATGATGATCTTTTCCTTCGGCAGGTAGCAGCGCACCTCGTCATTGACGCGGATGACCTCGCGCGGGCTGCCATCCAGCACTTCCAGCCGCTCCACCGAATTCCCCTCGGTATCGACGTAGTGCGCGACACGCGAGGTTTCGACGTTCGAACCGCTTTGATAGACGAAGGTGCCGATGTAGGAGGTACGCTGCGAGGCGCTCACCGCTCGTCCGAGAAGGGACAGCGCCTCCGGCTGTCCCTGAGCCAGCGCGCCCTGCGCGATCAGCAGGGTCGCAAACAGCCAGACTGCACGCACGATCATCGACGGTCGTCGGTCTGCGGATCCGAAACGCCGCGCGCGTAGAGCGCGACGCCCTGCATGCTGCCGGTCGGCGAGTAACCCTGGTGTGCCACAAGATAGGCACGCAGAGGTGATTCGGTCTGTGCGATCTGTACGGGCACGACCACCGGTGCAACCGCCACCTGCGGCTGCGCATCGGGCGACGACATGAGGTCGAGGCCCAGCCAGGACACCAGCGCGACACCGGCAACGGCCGCCGCAGCGGGCATCCACAGACGCTTCGCTTCCGGTTGGACACGGAAGGCAACCGGAGCAAGCACGGTAGGCTCATCGTCGAGCCGGCTCATGACCGACGCGGTGAAGCGCGCGTCGAAACCGTCGTCGCCACGCAGCACGTCGCCGATCATCACTTGCAATGCAAATTCATCGCGCAGATCGCCGTCCGCATGCAGGCGGTCCAGCACCTGCTGCGACGTGCGCTCATCGAGCTCGTTATCGATGAATGCGCTCAGATTCTCTTTCATGCCTGTTACCACCTCTTGTCGGGAGCCGTGTCGAGCAGCGGCCGCAGCTTCTCGGCGATCGCCTCCCGGGCACGGAAAATGCGCGAGCGCACCGTCCCGATCGGACAATCCATCACTGTCGCGATCTCCTCGTAGGCCATGCCTTCGAGCTCACGCAACATGATGGCTGTGCGCAGTTCTTCGGGCAGTGCTTCCATCGCGGAGGTCACCGTCTGTCCGATCTGTTTGGTCAACAGCAGCCGCTCGGGCGTGTTGATGTCCCGGAGGTTGTCGCTGTCGTCAAAGTTTTCCGCCTCTTCGGAATCGAACTCCGTGCTGGTCGGGGCCCGTCGCCCCTGCGACACGAGGTAGTTCTTCGCCGTATTGACGCCTATCCTGTACAGCCACGTGTAGAACGCGCTCTCACCGCGGAACGAGGGCAGTGCGCGGTAGGCCTTGATGAAGGCCTCCTGCGCCACGTCCTCGACCTCCGCCGGGTCGCGTATCAGGCGCGACAGCAGCCGTCCGAGCTTGCGCTGGTATTTGCTGACCAACAGACCGAAGGCCTGCTTGTCACCGCGCTGTGCGCGCTCGACAAGTAGCTGGTCAACCTCTCGCTCGCTCATCTGGGCCGATGTTGTGCCACCCGGGTCTTTCACCGGCGCGGGTTTTGAACTGGCGCGCAGTATATCCGAGCGCGCAGGCCTGGGTACCACTTGGAGGGGGTGTAGTGTCGCGTCCATGCCTGCACTGACCGGGGGCTTCCGACAAAGTTCATTGCGATCGGCACAGCCGCGGCCGGTCGTCTCGCGCTGCGCTGCGATATAGTTCAGCCCTCCCATTGAACTGCTGATCGCCGTGCAGACATTCGACGTGCTGGTACTCGGTAGCGGCCTGGCCGGACAGGCGCTTGCTTTGCGGCTGGCGGAGGCCGGTCGCAGGGTCGCCCTGGTCACCAAGCAGAAGCTGGAAGACTCGGCGTCCAGCTGGGCCCAGGGCGGCGTAGCGGCCGTACTGGACAGCGAAGACTCGGTCGAGGCACATCTGCGCGACACGCTGGTGGCCGGTGCAGGACTGTGCGATCCGGAGGCCAGCCGCTTCGTGGTCGAGAACGGCCGACGGGCAATCGAATGGCTGATCGGCCGCGGCGTTCCCTTTACGCGCGACGACCAGACTTCGCTCGGTTACCACCTGACGCGCGAGGGCGGCCACAGTCACCGCCGCATCGTGCATGTGGCCGACGCGACCGGTTCGGCCATCCAGATGACGCTGACCGGACAGGTCAAGGCGCACCCCAACATCCATATCTTCGAGAGGCATCTGGCGGTCGATCTGATCGTCGGCTGGAAGATCGGTCACCCGGAGCTGGGCTGCGCAGGCGCCTACGTTCTGGACATCGAGAACGACCACGTCGAGACGTTCGCGGCGCCGGTCGTCGTGCTGGCAACCGGAGGGGCCGGCAAGGTCTATCTCTACACGACCAATCCGGACACCGCGACCGGCGACGGCATCGCGATGGCTTGGCGCGCCGGTTGCCGGGTCGGAAACATGGAGTTCATCCAGTTCCATCCCACCTGCCTTTACCACCCGCACGCCAAGTCCTTCCTGATCACCGAGGCGATGCGCGGCGAAGGTGGGCTTTTGCGGCTGCCGGACGGCGAACGCTTCATGCCGGCGCACGACGAGCGCGCCGAACTGGCGCCGCGCGACGTCGTGGCGCGCGCGATCGACTACGAAATGAAGAAGCGCGGTCTCGACTGCGTCTATCTCGACGTGTCGCACAAGCCGGCCGACTTCCTGATCAGCCATTTCCCGAACATCCATGCCCGCTGCCTCGAACTCGGCATCGACATCACGCGGCAACCGATTCCGGTGGTGCCGGCGGCGCACTATACCTGCGGCGGCGTCAAGGTCGATCAGCGTGCGCACACCGACGTCGACGGTCTGTATGCGATCGGTGAAACCAGCTACACCGGTCTGCACGGCGCCAACCGGCTGGCCAGCAACTCCTTGCTCGAGTGTCTCGTCTATGCCGAATCTGCGGCACAGGACATCCTGGCCCGGCCATCTTCACCGCTCCCGGACCTGCCGGCCTGGGACGAAAGCCGCGTGACCGACGCCGACGAAGAGGTGGTCATCGCGCACAACTGGGACGAACTGCGCCGCTTCATGTGGGACTACGTCGGCATCGTGCGCACCAACAAGCGGCTCGAACGCGCGCTGCACCGCATCCGCCTGCTCGAGCGCGAGATCGACGAGTACTACGCGCACTTCCGCATCAGCAATGACCTGATCGAGTTGCGCAATCTGGTCATGACCGCCCATCTCATCGTGCGCAGCGCGATGCAACGGCACGAAAGTCGCGGCCTGCATTTCAGTCGTGACTACCCCGATACCAGCGACGTAGCCAACCCGACCATCCTTCGTCCGCGTCGCTCGCGTCAGCCTGAAGAACTGCACGCAACCACAGCCTGAAGCGTCGATAGTCGTCGACGCTGTCGAACTGGTCGGCAAACAGCAGCAGGTATCGCGGTCGGCACTCGCCTTCCAGCGCGACCGAAATCCAGGCACGTCCCATTCGCGCAGCGCGAGGTTGGCCACGCACAACCTGGCCGACGGTCCGCGCGCAGGTGAGGGTTTCGCCATCCTCGCTCGCAAGTCCGCACAGGCGCGCTGCCCGCAAGCGCACAGCCGCGCTCAGCAGCAGCGCGAGCGCGCAGAACGCGATGGCTAGAGGGCTCAGCAGTACAGAGGCAGCGACGGCGACAAGCGAGGCGAAAAAAAGGGCCGCGTCGCAAAGACGTGACCCTTTCAGGTGCATCTGCCGGAAGCCCTGAAGCCGCTCGCGGTTCAAGGCCGGTCACTCACATGCGACGGAAGACCAGTGTCGCATTCGTACCGCCGAAACCGAAGGAATTCGACAGCGCGGAGCGGATATTGATCTCGCGCGGCACCAGCGGTACGTAGTCGAGATCGCAGGCCGGATCCTGGTCGCGCAGATTGGCGGTCGGCGGCGCGATCTGCTTGTGGATCGCCATCACCGTCACCACTGCCTCGATACCCGCGGCTGCACCCAGCGCATGACCGGTCATGGACTTGGTCGAACTGACGCACAGCTTTTTGGCGTGCTCACCGAAACAGCGCTTGATCGCCACCGTCTCGGCAATGTCGCCCAACGGCGTGGATGTACCGTGAGCGTTGATGTAGTCGACCTCGTCCAGCGCCACACCGCCGTTGCGCAGCGAATTGGCCATGCTGCGCGATGCGCCCTCACCGTCCTCGCAGGGCGCGGTAATGTGGTGCGCGTCGGCACTCATGCCATAGCCGGCGAGTTCGCAGTAGATCCGGGCGCCACGTGCCTTTGCGTGCTCGTACTCCTCGAGCACCAGCACACCGGCACCTTCACCGAGCACGAAGCCGTCGCGACCGCTGTCCCACGGACGGCTGGCGGTTTCCGGGTCATCGTTGCGGCCCGACAGCGCCTTGGCGGCAGCAAAGCCGGCCACGCCCAGCGGACACATCGTCGATTCGGCACCACCGGCAATCATCACATCGGCGTCGCCATACTCGATCAGACGCATCGCTTCACCGATCGAGTGGTTGGCTGTCGCGCAGGCACTGACGGTCGCAAAGTTCGGGCCCTTGAAACCGTAGTTGATCGCGACGATGCCGGAGATCATGTTGATGATCGAGCCCGGCACGAAGAACGGCGACACCTTGCGCACGCCGCCGGCCAGCATCGCGTTGTGCGTTTCCTCGATCATCGGCAGACCGCCGATGCCCGAGCCGACGCAGACGCCGATGCGCTCGGCGTTGGCCGGATTCGCCTCGAGTCCGGCGTCGCGGATGGCATCCATGGAGGCAGCGATGCCAAAATGGATGAAGGTGTCGAAACGCCGTGCCTCTTTCGGAGACAGGTAGTTGGCGACGTCGAAATCGCGCACTTCGCCCGCGATCTGGACAGGCAGGTCGGACGGATCGAAACGCGTGATGCGACGGATCCCCGACTTCGCCGCCAGGATGTTCTCCCAGGCTTGTCCGACCGTGTTCCCGACCGGGGAAATGATGCCCAGGCCGGTGACAACTATTCTTTTACGTGCCAAAACGTACTCCGCTCGATGAAACGATCAGGCCTTGCTGGCCAGATGACGGTTCACGTAATCGATGGCCTGTTGCACCGAGGTGATCTTCTCGGCTTCTTCGTCGGGGATTTCGCACTCGAACTCTTCTTCGAGCGCCATGACCAGTTCAACGGTGTCGAGCGAGTCAGCACCCAGATCGTCGACGAACGACGACTCGTTCTTGATCTCGGCTTCGTTGACGCCCAGTTGTTCGGCAACGATCTTCTTGACGCGTTGTTCGATGTTTTCCATTGCGGTACTCCTTCCCTGTGTATGCCCTGACTAGAGCGTGAGAGCGCGAAAAAAAGTGGCGCGAGTGTAACAGAAAGCCTGGCCCACTTCGCCTTTGGAGGTGTATGGCGCGTTTGCGCCGCACACCACCGAAAATCAGTGCATGAACATGCCGCCATTGACGTGCAGCGTACTGCCGGTCACGTAGGCGGCGAGCGGCGAGGCGAGGAATACCACGGCAGCTGCCACTTCGTCGGCCGAACCGAGGCGGCCGAGTGGAATCTGGCCCAGCAGCGCGTCACAGGCGGCATCGCCCAGCGCCTCAGTCATGTCGGTGGCGATGAAGCCCGGCGCCACGCAATTCACGGTGATGTTGCGCGAACCGAGTTCGCGCGCCAGCGCCATGCTCATGCCGGCGACGCCGGCCTTGGCGGCGGCGTAGTTGGCCTGCCCCGGATTGCCGGTTTCGCCGACCACCGAAGTGATGTTGATGATGCGGCCACTGCGCGCCTTCATCATGCCCTTCATCACCGCACGCGACATCGTGAACACCGCCTTCAGGTTGGTGTCGATGACCGCCTGCCACTCGTCGTCCTTCATCCGCATCGCGAGGTTGTCGCGCGTGATGCCGGCGTTGTTGACCAGAACGGAAACGGTACCGAAATCCTTCTCGATCGCGCTGATCGTGGCGGGAACCGCCGCTGTGTCGGTCACGTCGAGTACGATGCCCCTCCCCCGGATGCCCGCAGCCTCGAAAGCCTGCTGAATGCCGGCGGCGCCGGCTTCGCTGGTCGCCGTGCCGATCACCGTGGCGCCGGCCTGGCCGAGTGCCAGCGCGATCGCGCGGCCGATGCCCCGGCTGGCGCCGGTCACCAGCGCAATCTGTCCGTCGAGTACACCCATCAATTCACTCCGATCTGTTGAGCAAGCTGTTCCAGCGAAGACGCATCCGACAGCGCCACACCATTCAGGTTGCGGTCGATACGCTTGGTCAGGCCAGCCAGCACCTTGCCCGGGCCGCACTCGGCAACCGTGACGACGCCCAGAGCCGCCATCCGCTGGATCACCTCGACCCAGCGCACCGGTGCCGCCGCCTGGCGGACCAGCGCATCGCGGATCGCGTCCGGCTCTTCCGGCGAGGCGACGTCGACGTTATTGACGAGCATGATCTGCGGCCGGCGGAATTCGACGTCGGGCAGCGCCTGGGCCAGCTTTTCGGCCGCCGGCTGCATCAGACTGCAATGGAAGGGCGCACTGACCGGCAGTGCGACCGTCCGCTTGGCGCCGCGCTCCGACAGCAGCGCCATCGCGCGCTGGACAGCGGCGGCGTGGCCGGCAATGACCGTCTGCTCGGGCGAATTGAAATTCACCGCCGCAACCACCTCGCCCTGCGCCGCATCGTTACAGCAGGCCTGAACCGCAGCAGCGTCCAGTCCCAGCACGGCGGCCATCGCACCAGTACCGGCCGGCACGGCATCCTGCATCGCCTGCGCGCGCAGGCGCACCAGCGGCACCGCATCCTTCAGAGTCAGCACTCCGGCCGCCACCAGCGCCGCGTACTCGCCGAGGCTGTGTCCGGCGACGACATCGGGCGTGCGACCGGTGCGCTTGACCCAGCTACGGAACACCGCGACACCGGCGGTCAGCATCAAGGGCTGCGTGTTAGTGGTCAGCGACAGGCGCTCGGCAGGACCGTCAGCCGCCATCGCCCAGAGATCTTCGCCAAGCGCGAGCGAGGCCTCGTCAAAAGCCGCGCGGATTTCGGCGTCGTCGCCATAGGCGGCCATCATGCCGACCGATTGCGAACCCTGGCCCGGAAAAACGAATGCGAGTTTCTGCATGGAAGACATCGGAAAATCGGTGGATCGGAAGCGAGTGGATCAGAAGCGCAGCAGTACGCCGCCCCAGGTGAAGCCGCCACCCACGCCTTCGAGCATCACGTTCTGACCCCGCTTGATGCGGCCGTCGCGAACGGCGATGTCGAGCGCCAGCGGCACCGATGCGGCAGACGTATTGCCGTGCTCGGCTACCGTGATGACGATCTTGTCCATCGACATGTCGAGTCGCTTGGCGGTCGACTGCAGGATGCGGATATTGGCCTGATGCGGCACCAGCCAGTCGAGCGCCGTCATCGGCAGTTCGGCCGCCTGCATCAGCTCGATCGCGGTATCGCCAAGTACGCGCACGGCGAACTTGAACACCGCCTGGCCATCCATCTGCAGCAAGGGCTTGCCCGCCACCGCGCCGTTGCAGACCTGGCCCGGCACCGACAGGATGTCATGGTAGTGGCCATCGGCGTGCAGCACGGACGACAGGATGCCCGGCTCGTCCGATGCCTCGAGCACCACCGCACCAGCGCCGTCACCGAACAGCACGCAGGTGCCGCGGTCGCTCCAGTCAAGAATGCGCGAGAACACCTCGGCACCGACCACCAGCGCGCACTTGTGCGAACCCGAACGGATGAACTTCTCCGCGATGGTCAGCGCATAGACGAAACCCGAGCACACCGCCTGCACGTCGAAGGCGGTGGCCGCGCGATTGCCGAGCTTGTGCTGCAGCAGGCAGGCGGTGCTCGGAAAGACCTGATCGGGCGTGGACGTGGCGACGATGATCAGATCGACCTCGCCCGCCTCCCGACCCGCCATTTCGAGCGCCTTGCGGCCGGCGTTCAGCGCGAGGTCACTGGAATGCTCGTGCTCGGCGGCAAAGTGACGGAAGCGGATGCCGGTGCGATCGGCGATCCACTCGTCCGACGTTTCGATGCCCCGTGCGACCAGATCATGGTTCGACACCGGCGCGCCGGGCAGATAGCCGCCCGTGCCGGTGATGCGGCAAAAACTCATGCAGCTACCTCGGTACGTTTCATGCATTCGGTAATGCGGGCGATCAGATCGTTACGGACCGCGTCGGCGGCGCGGGCGATGGCCTGCTCGAATCCGTAGGCATCGCTGGAGCCATGGCTCTTCACGACGACCCCGCGCAGCCCGAGCAGGCTGGCGCCATTGTAACGACGATGATCGACGCGGCGGCGGAAGGCGGCGATGACCGGCCGGGCGACCAGATACATCAGCTTGCGCAAGGGCCCGCGGCTGAATTCCTCGCGCAGGAAGGTGCCTATCATCTGCGCCAGGCCCTCGGAGGTCTTCAGCGCGACATTGCCGACGAATCCATCACAGACCACGACATCGGTCGTGCCCTTGTAGATGTCGTTACCCTCGACATTGCCATAGAAGTTGAGATCGCTGGCGCGCAGCAGATCAGCCGCCCCTTTCACCGCCTCATTGCCCTTGATCGCCTCCTCGCCGATGTTGAGCAACCCGACGCTCGGGCGCTCGCGCGACTCGAGCGCCGACACCAGCATCGCGCCCATCAGGCCGAACTGGAACAGGTGCTCGGAGGTGCAATCGACATTGGCGCCGAGGTCAAGCACGTAGGTGTGACCCTTGACGGTCGGCAGGATGGAGGCGATCGCCGGCCGGTCGATACCGGGCAGCGTCTTCAGGACGAACTTGGAGATGGCCATCAGTGCGCCGGTGTTGCCGGCGGACACGGCGGCCTGCGCGCGACCTTCCTTCACCAGGTCGATCGCCACACGCATCGAGGAATCCTTCTTGCCGCGCATGGCTTGCGCAGGCGGCTCGTCCATGCCGACCACCTCGGACGCATGGACGACAGAAATCCGCGGCTCGTTGTTCGCACCGAGACGCTTCAGTTCCGCGTCGAGCACATCCTGGAGCCCGACGAGCAGCAGACTGCAGGCCGCATCCCTGCGCAGATAGGCAAGGGCGGCCGGCAAGGTGACAGACGGACCATGATCCCCGCCCATGCAATCGATGGCCAGGGTGTAGCTCATGCCGCGCATCCGATCATTTCAAAGTCGCCCGGGGTGGCCGCACAGGTGCGGCGTGCCGGAAAAAACGACAAAGCGATGATCACTCGCCCTTGGTCTTGAGCACCTTCTTGCCGCGGTAGAAGCCGCTCGGCGAGATGTGATGACGCAGGTGAACTTCACCCGTGGTCGACTCGACGGCGGTGGCCGGCGCGGTCAGAAAATCATGCGCACGGTGCATGCCGCGCTTCGACGGCGACTTCTTGTTTTGCTGGACAGCCATGAACAACTCCCCCGGATAACCGGATAAAAAACCACACAATCTTGCCCGCCGGATCGGATGAACCGGCCAGCCTCATTCAATTCCGTTTCAGCTGTCCGAGCACCGCAAACGGTGACGGTTTCGCCGAATTCGCTTCCTGCCCACTCGCCCCAGCCACCGCCGGCGCCTCGCACTGTTCGTGCAACGGAACAGCGGGCAGTGCGAGCAGCACCTCGTCCTCGACCAGAGCCGCCAGATCGAGCGGACCATCGAGTTCAAGCGCCTCGAAGCTGTCGTCGTCGAGATCCTCGTCGCCCCAGGCTTCGCCCGCAAACACGACCCTGAACCGGGACTCGCTGCGCACGTCGACCTGCACATCGCCCAGACAGCGCTGGCATTGCATCACCACGCCTGCCGACACCTCAAGGGAAAGCCAGCAGGCGCCGTCGGCGTCGACGGAACCCGCAAGCGACCACTCGATTCCATCGGCACTGCGGCACTCCGCCGCCAGCCGCTCGAACGACACCAGCGGAACAGTGCCCGCCAGACGCTGCTGCGCGCGCGCAAGCTGCTGCGCGTCGAGCCGGACGCAAACTTCATCGCCGCTCGATTCATTGCCGGCCGACACCTTACCTGTCGACTTTCCGGCCCCGGCTGCTTCGGTCATGAACGTCTGCTTGCCCGATGATGCAACGGGCGGAGAAACAAACCCAAAATGATACTATCCCGTTGAAGCTGCTGTCAAAGCAGGATCAGACTTTCGGCCCGCGAAGCAAACCGGCCGGCACCTCGCCCTCCCGTCCTCACATGCCCCAAGATCTCCCTCCGCTGGTTCTCGGCTCGTCCTCACGCTATCGCCACGAATTGCTGTCCCGCCTGCGCATCCCCTTCACCACTGCGTCACCCGACATCGACGAATCGATGATCGGTACCGAAACACCCCGCGAGCAGGCCGTGCGCCTCGCGCGCGCCAAGGCGGAGGCGATCGCGGCACGCCTGCCCGGCGCCTGTGTCATCGGCTCCGACCAGGTGGCTTCCTGCGGCGGGCGCCGCTACGGAAAACCGGGCAGCCGCGATGCGGCCATTGCGCAACTGGCTGAACTGAGCGGCAGGACCGTCGTGTTCGATACCGCCCTGTGCGTGATCGACGGCCGCAACGGCACGCGGCACGAGGCTCTGGTACCGACCGAAGTCGTGTTCCGCACGCTGTCGCGGCCGGAAATCGAGCGCTACATCGACCTCGACGACCCGCTGGACTGCGCCGGCGCCGCCAAGTCCGAATCGCTCGGCATCGCACTGCTGGAAAGGCTGAGCGGCGACGATCCGACCGCGCTGGTCGGCTTGCCGCTGATTCGCCTGAGCGCCCTGCTGCGCGACATCGGTTATCCGCTGCCATGAGCATGACGACCTCCCCAGGCACGCTTTACATGCTGCCCAGTCCGCTCGATCCGGGTGCCGACAGTGCGTTCGACACGCCGGCCGCGGCGCGCGACTGCGCCCACCGGCTCGACTACTTCCTGGCCGAGAGCGCCAAGTCAGCCCGCGCCACGCTGAAACGCCTCGAACACCCGACCCCGCTGCGCGAGCTCGAAATCGTCGAACTGCCGCCGGAAAAGGACGGGAAACTGCTGCGCGAGCTGCTGGCCCCGGTGCTCGCCGGTCGCAGCGCCGGCGTGATTTCCGACGCCGGCTGCCCGGGCGTTGCCGACCCGGGCGCGCTGGCCGCACGCACCGCGCACGCGATGGGCATTCCGGTCATGCCGCTGGTCGGCCCCTCGTCCATTCTGCTCGGAGTGATGGCGTCGGGCCTGAACGGGCAGTCCTTCGCCTTCCACGGCTATCTGCCGGTGGAGGATGCCGCGCGCGCAAAGACACTGGCAGAACTGGAGAAGCAGTCGGCGCGGCTGCGCCAGACCCAGCTTTTCATCGAAACGCCCTATCGCAACCTGAAGATGTTCGACGCCATCCGCGCCCACTGCCGCGGCAGCACACTGCTGTGCATAGCGTCCGCGCTGACGGCACCGGATCAGTTCGTACGGACGAAACCCGTGTCGAAGTGGTCAGCGGAGGACATCGCACGCATCGACCGCCGCCCGACCCTGTTCCTGCTGCTGGCCGATTGAGGCGCGGCTGAACGCCTCAGCGCATGCCGACTCGGTTCAGCACCCCGGTCACGCTCTCACCCAGATCAGCGCCCAGCTGCTTGGCAAAACGCTCGGCGATGTTCTGGCGCTGCGTGAAATCGACGATGTCGGCTGCCTTGACGACGTCGCGCGCAACGTACTCGACGCTGCCGAGGTCGTCGGCCAGCCCCAGTTCGATGCTGCGTGAGCCGCTCCACATCAGTCCGGAGAACATTTCCGGCGATTCCTTCAGGCGCTCGCCGCGGCCCTTGCGCACCACTTCGATGAACTGCTGATGCACGTCGCCGAGCAGCTGGCGCGCATGATCCTTGTGCCGTTCATCCTGCGGGGAGAAGGGGTCGAGAAAGCCCTTGTTCTCGCCGGCGGTCAGCAGCCGACGCTCCACGCCCACCTTGTCCATCAAGCCGGTGAAGCCGAAACCGTCCATCAGGACGCCGATCGAGCCGACGATGCTCGCCTTGTCTACATAGATGCGGTCAGCGGCCACGGCGACGTAATAGCCACCGGAGGCACAGATGTCCTCGACCACGGCGTACAGCGGCGTATCCGGATAGAGCGCGCGAAGCCGCCCGATCTCGTCGTTGATGATGCCGCTCTGCACCGGACTGCCGCCCGGGCTGTTGATCTTCAGGATGACGCCCTGGGTGTTCTTGTCGTCGAAGGCCGATTGCAGCGACGACACTATGCGCTCCGCGCTGGCCTCGCCGTTCGGCGCGATGACACC
This sequence comes from Methyloversatilis sp., assembly GCA_034004945.1. Lineage (GTDB taxonomy): Bacteria > Pseudomonadota > Gammaproteobacteria > Burkholderiales > Rhodocyclaceae > Methyloversatilis. The sequence continues at coordinate 25,143 of JAVEVQ010000007.1, forward strand.
GCTCAGTTCGACCAGCGCCGTGTGCTTGCGGTGCTCGGCCTGATTGAAAAGGGAACTCCAGTCGATCAGCGCAAAGGTGAGCACGCCCAGGTAGGCGAAGCCGATCATGCGGAAGAAGATGCTCCAGCGCCGACGACGGCGCTGTTCGGTGACCGATTCGAGCGCAAGGCGCTCGATCAGCTTGCGTTCCCACGTTGATTCAGTGCGTTTGTCGGACGGCGTATCGGGTTCTGACATGATTGTTTGCTTACTCGCTGCGTGCTTCGGACAGCCACACCTGTCCATCGGATTCTTCGAGCTTCACCGGTTCCAGTCGCGCGCCACGGCAGGGTCCGCCGACGCACAGCCCGGAATCCGGTGCATAGAGGGCGCCGTGAGTGGAGCAGATCAAGTATAGCTTTGAAGTATCGAAGAACTCCCCGTGGTTCCAGTCGAGTTCTATCGGCACGTGACGGCAGCTGTTGAGGTAGCCGTGCACTTGGCCGCGGAAACGCACGGCGAAGGCCTGCCGTGGCTTGCCGCTACCGCACGCGATCTCGAACCGCACCCCTGCCCCGCCCTCCTCCAGCGCGTCCGACGCGCAGATGCTCACGCGTGACATCGCAGCCATTCCGTCAGTTCGGCCACGCTGGCGGCGTGCGCGCGCGGCGCCGCGTCGAGCAGTTCGTGCAGCGGATGCGCGCCGTAGCTCACGGCCACCGCCTCGCAACCGGCGTGGCGTGCCATCAGCAGGTCGTGCGTCGTGTCACCGATGACCAGCGTCCGTTCGGGCACGTGCGCCAGTTCGTCCATCAGTTCCAGCACCATGTCCGGCGCCGGTTTCGACACTGACTCATCGGCGCAGCGGGTGGACGCGAACATCGGCCCGAGGCCGGTGTGACCGAGCGCGCGATTCAGGCCGACGCGGCTCTTGCCGGTGGCGACCGCGAGCGTGTGACCGCGCCCGCGCAATTCGTCGAGCAGTTCGGGCACGCCGTCGAACAGCGTCAGTTCATGGTCGCGTGCGAGGTAGTGATAGCGGTAGCGGCCGGCCAGTTCCTGGTGGCGGGATGCGGGCAGTTCGGGCACCGCACGCGCCAGCGCGTCGATCAGCCCGAGTCCGATCACCGAACGTGCGGTCGCGTCATCCGGCGGTGCGATGCCGAGGTCGTCGCAGGCGTGCTGGATGGCATGGACGATGGCCGCCGCCGAATCGAGCAGCGTGCCATCCCAGTCGAAAACGATGAGGTCAAACTGTGCGGGCATGGTCTTGGTCGGTGGTGCGGGCTGCGCGCTCGAAGTCGCGCGGGTGCTGTGCGTCGAGCCGGCGTACGAAGCCAGCCAGGTCGTCGGGCAGCGGCGCCTCGATCTGCAGGCGTTCGCCGGTGAGGGGGTGGTTGAGTGCCAGACTGTGCGCGTGCAGGAACATGCGCGGCAGCCCTTCCTTGCGCAAAGCCTTGTTCAACGGGAAATCGCCATACTTCTCGTCGCCAGCGATCGGAAAACCGCTGGCCGACAGATGCACGCGGATCTGATGAGTACGGCCGGTCTTGATGCGCACACCGAGCAGGCTGTAGCCAGGCCAGCGCGCTTCCAGCTCGACGATGGAATGCGCCGCCTTGCCCTCAGGGTCGACCGATACGCGGCGCTCACCGGATTCGGTCAGATACTTGGTCAGCGCCAGTTTGATGTGCTGCAGCGGATTGAGCCAGCGGCCCTTCACCAGCGCGTAGTAGCGCTTGTCCATGCCGCCGTCGCGGAAGGCGTCGTGCAGCGCGGTCAGCGCCGATCGCTTCTTCGCCACCAGCAGGATGCCCGAGGTTTCGCGGTCCAGCCGGTGCGCCAGTTCGAGCAGCTTCGCCTGCGGGCGCGCCCTCCGCAGGCTTTCGATCACGCCGAAACTGACGCCGGAGCCACCGTGCACGGCGATGCCTGCCGGCTTGTTGATGGCCAGAAAGGCCTCGTCCTCGTAAAGGATGTCGAATTCCAGCGCCGGAATGGCGGCCGGCGTGCCCGGATCGGCCACCCGGATCGGCGGAATCCGTACCTCGTCGCGCTCGGCCAGACGGTAGGTCTGATCGACCCGCTTGCTGTTCACACGCACCTCGCCGGAACGCAGGATGCGATAGACGTGACTCTTCGGCACGCCCTTGCACACCCGCAGCAGGAAGTTGTCGATGCGCTGCCCGGCCTCTTCCGCATCCACGACATGCCGCACAACTTTCGGAGCTTTACCCAACTCCTTCATTTCAAATATACTGCGACGGGTTTTCGGTCTGATTTCGAAGCAGACGCAGTGTGGAGCACATCCAGCCCGAAGTGGCGGACGCCGGGTGACAGATTGACGGTGAAGTGCTTCCTCATGCAGTCCTTCTTGAACAGACGAAAACCGGATCACGGGTTAATCCCGCTCACCCAAAGTAGCGAGTGTACTGAGTAGCGCGAGTACCGTACAGGCAGAATCCCCCAGGCAGTCGCGAAAGCGCGGCTGCATTGAGAGTTGGCAGACCCCTCCACGTCCCCCAGTCCGTTCCCATCGAAAAAACCCGATTGCAGCCGACACGATAGACGTTATTTACTGACGAGCGGTTTGTCCTGCCCGTGTGCGGTGCGCGCGGGAGAAGTTGATGAAACGAATGCTCTTCAACGCGACGCAGGCCGAAGAGCTGCGCGTCGCGATTGTCGATGGCCAGAAGCTTGTGGACCTCGACATTGAGTCATCCAGCAAGGAACAGCGCAAAAGCAATATCTACAAGGCAGTCATCACCCGCATCGAGCCCAGCCTCGAAGCGTGCTTTGTCGATTACGGCGCAGACCGTCACGGCTTCCTGCCGTTCAAGGAAGTTTCCAAGTCCTATTTCAAGCCCGATCTCGAACCCGGCCGCGCCCGCATCCAGGACGCGCTGTCGGTGGGTCAGGAACTGATCGTCCAGATCGACAAGGACGAACGCGGCAACAAGGGCGCCGCCCTCACCACCTTCATTTCGCTGGCCGGCCGCTATCTGGTGCTGATGCCGAACAACCCGCGCGGCGGTGGTGTTTCGCGTCGCGTCGAAGGTGACGACCGCGCCGAACTGCGCGAAACCATGGATCAGCTCGAAGTGCCTGGCGGCATGAGCCTGATCGCCCGCACCGCCGGCATCGGCCGCAACGCCGAAGAACTGCAGTGGGACCTGAACTACCTGCTGCAACTGTGGACCGCCATCGAAGGCGCCGCCCAGTCGCAGTCGGGCGCCTTCCTGATCTACCAGGAAGGCAGTCTGGTGATCCGCGCGATCCGCGACTACTTCCAGCCCGACATCGGCGAAATCCTGATCGACACCGACGAGGTGTACGACCAGGCCTACACCTTCATGGAACACGTGATGCCCGGCAACGTGGCGCGCGTGAAGCGCTACCGCGACGACGTGCCGCTGTTCTCGCGTTTCCAGATCGAACACCAGATCGAATCGGCGTACTCCCGCCAGGTGAACCTGCCCTCGGGCGGCGCCATCGTGATCGACCACACCGAAGCATTGGTGGCGGTGGACGTGAACTCCGGTCGCTCGACCAAGGGCAGCGACATCGAGGAAACCGCGCTGCGCACCAACTGCGAGGCGGCCGACGAAATCGCCCGTCAGCTGCGTCTGCGTGACCTCGGCGGCCTGATCGTCATCGACTTCATCGACATGGAAAACCCGCGCGCCCAGCGCGAGGTGGAAACCCGCCTGCGCGACGCGCTGCATCACGACCGTGCGCGCGTGCAGATGGGCAAGATCAGCCGCTTCGGCCTGCTCGAACTGTCGCGTCAGCGCCTGCGCCCGGCGCTGGCCGAAACCAGCTACATCCCGTGCCCGCGCTGCAGCGGCACCGGTCACATCCGCTCGACCGAATCGGCCGCGCTGCACATCCTGCGCATCCTCGAAGAGGAAGCGATGAAGGAGAACACGGGTGCCGTACACACCCAGGTGCCGGTCGACGTCGCCACCTTCCTGCTGAACGAGAAGCGGGCCGACATCAACGCGATCGAACTGCGCCACAAGGTCAACATCGTCCTGATCCCGAACAAGTATCTGGAAACGCCGGCGCACGAGATCACCCGTCTGCGCCACGACCAGCTGAACCTCGAAGGCGTGGCCCAGCCGTCCTACCAGATGGCCGTGAATCCGTCGGCCGAGAGCTATCAGCCGCCGTCCGCCATTCCGGCCGACGAGCGTCCGAAGCGTCAGGAAGCGGCGATCAAGCACATCACGCCCGACCAGCCGGCGCCTGTCGTTGCAGAAGCTGCGCCGGCCGCACCGGTCGCGCCGCCGCCGCCGGCTGCACCCGCAGCCAAGGGCGGCTTCTTCGGCTGGATCACCTCGCTGTTCGGCGGTGGCGCAGCCGCCCCGACCCCGGCGCCCGCTGCGACGCCGGAAGCGAAGCCGGCGCAGACGCGTGAGCGCGCTCCGCGCGGTGAAGGCGAACGCGGGCGCAACCGCAACCGTCGCGACGGCCGTGAAGGTCGTGAAGGTCGCGAACAACGCGAACCGCGTGAGCCGCGCGAAGCGCAGAACAAGGGCGAAGGCCGCGAAGGTCAGCGCAAACAGCGCGAACCCCGTGAGCCGCGCGAGCCGCGTAACGAGCAGGAAGCCGCCGCGCCGCGCGAACCGCGTCCGCCGCGCGAGCCGCGCCCGCCGCGTGAGCCGCGCGAGCGTGCCGCCAATGACGCTCGCGAACAGCAACAGGCACAGACCGATCTGCCGCTGGCCGCTGCAACCGGCACTCAGCCTGAGAATGTCGCGCCGGCCGAGGGTGGCGAAGGCGCTGCACCGCGCAGCCGCCGCCGCCGTGGCGGCCGCCGCGAACGTGGCGAGCGCCGTCCGGACGGCGTGGAGGGCGCAGTTGCCGATGTCGCCGCAGTCGAGGGCGATCTGACGGTGACCGACTCGGCCGCCAATGAGGTGCCGGCTGCCGCCGCCGAAGCCCAGGCCGCGCTGCCGCTGGACGTCCCCGCAGCGGCACCGATCGCCGCCGAGCAGGCCCCGTTGGCCGACGCCGCACCGGCAACCGAAGTCGCCGCCGTGGCCGAAGCGCCGGTAGAGCCTGTTATGTCGGCACCGGTGGTGTCGGCACCGGTCGCCCAGAAGCCGGCTGTGGTCGAATCCGTCGCAGTCGACACACCGATGACCGAACCGGTCGTGGCCGAGGTGGCTGCGCCGGCGGTCGTCGAAGCCGCTGCCGAACCGGTGGCCGCGCCCGTTGCCGAACAACCCGTTCAGGCCGCGGCCCCGCTGAACGACGCCAACGAATCGACGCTGGTGCGCGCGATGGAAAGCTTCGGCTCGGCGCCGCAGCCGTCCGCCCCGGCGCCTGCAGCGGCACCGGCAGCCGACCTGCAGAGCACGCTGGCCGACAGCGGCCTGGTCATGGTGGAAACCTCGGCCGAGCGCGCTGCCGGTATCGAACCCGTCATCATCGAGCAGCCACAACTTGGCCGTCGCCGTCGTGCAGCACCGGTGATCGCCAACGAACCGATGCAGCAGGTGGAAACGCGCAACGAGTAAGGCGCAGACACCGCCAGAAGGGCCCGGCATTGTCCGGGCCCTTTTTTCATGTCCGTCAGCAAGCCCGCCTGGCGCCAGGTGATTTTCCCGTGCCGGCACCGCCCGTTTTCACCGACACTGCGGACGCTTTTTTCAATCACAACAAATGAGGAGAACACCCCATGCGTCTTTTTGCAGCCCTGCTTGCCATCGTCGCCAGCACCGCGGTCTTCGCGCATGGCCCGTCGCGCCTGAAGGCGAACGAAACGATCACGCTGAAGGCCAGCCCGGACGCCGTGTGGGCCAAGGTGAAGGACTTCACGCAACTGCAGTCCTGGCACCCGGCGGTCGAGAGCAGCACCGCCACCGCCGGCAGCGATGTCGGCTCGGTGCGCACGCTGAAGATCAAGGGCGGCGGCGAAGTGGTCGAGAAGCTGGAAGCGATCTCGGACGCTGATCGCAGCCTCACCTACACCGCCCAGGACGGCGGCGCGCTGCCGGTCAGCAAGTACAAGTCGACGATTACCGTGAAGCCGGCAGAGGGTGGCGGTTCGACGGTGGAGTGGAAAGGCGTGTTCTTCCGCGCCGACGCCAGCGAGCACCCAGCCGCAGGCAAGGACGACGAGGCGGCCACCGGCACCATCAAGGCAGTCTATACCGACGGCCTGAGCAATCTGCAGAAACTGCTGGACAAGTAACAAGCCGTTCCCGGGTCGCACGGCCGGCATGCCGCCTGTGCGACAATCGCGGCCATGTTGTCGATTCGTCATTCCCTCTGGATGTGGCGCGCAGTGCTGGTTGCGCTGTGCGCGGTGCTGCTGCATACCGGCGCCGGTAGCACGTCCGCTTTTCACAAGGCCCGCCTGCTTGCGCTGGGGCTGAATGACCTCTCTTCGGTCTGTCTGAACAGTGGTGGCGACGGCCCACTCCAGAACTCGTCAGCGGACAGCCATTGCGCACTATGCATGCTATCCGGCGCCTCGCCGCTTCCGGTCGCACTGCTCGCCCGCGTCACGCGCGGTCTTCCTCACATCGCGGCGACGATGGCGCCTTCGCTGGCACCATCGCTTGCCGAACTTCACCGCGCAGATCTCGCACGCGCTCCGCCCGCCCGCTCCTGATCACACGACGCCGGCCGCCCGAACGCGGCCAATATGCCCCGCACCGGGGCCGTTCCGTATCAGGAGAAATACATGTACCCCGCTCACCCCGGCCACATGGCCGCGTTCGCCCGCGGAGGCCGCTCATGAGCCGTGCCACCGCTTCGCTTCGTTCCCTGCCTACCGGACAGCGCCTGCTGCAGTGCGCACACAGCGCCGAGATATGGCTGGACACCGAAATGCAGGACATGCTCTGCGTAAAGAAAGGCGCCGTACGCGTGGATTGCGCCGGCGCTGGCGGCGACCGCCATTTCGTCACGCTGGTGCTGGAAGGAGAGATGATCGGCCCCTGGCTGAAGCCGGAAGGCGCCGCCTGCTACGTGATGACCGCACTGAACACGACGGTACTGGAATGGCGGACGCTCGACGACGAACCGACTGACGTGTTCGCGCACAGCCTGTCAGCCATGGCACGCCGTGCGGCCCGTCTGTCCGCCCTGGTGCGCGGGACGGCTGCCGACCGCGTGATGGGCCTGCTGACACTGCTGGCAGGCGATCGCAGGGACGCCACGCCGATCGACCTGCCGACACGCAAGAACATCGCCGATATCACGGCACTGACCATCGAGACCGTGTCGCGCACGATCACCCGTTTCCGCAAGGACGGCCTGCTGCGTCCGCGCCGCAGCCGCTCCGCACGCGTGAATGGTGCCTTCACACTGCACCGGCCGCAGCCGACCGCGGACGAGCATCTGGGCATGGCCGCCTGAAACGGAAGGGGCGAAGGGCCGCTGAGCGCGATCACTCACTGGCTCTTTCCCGATCCTCGGGTCAGGTGGCGCTTCGCAGCCTGGTCGCCAGTTCCTTGACCAGCCCATCCGCGGCGTCCTCGATCAGGTCGAGGACGCGATCGAAACCGGCCGGTCCGCCGTAGTACGGGTCCGGCACCTCGTCCTCGTCGAAGCGTTCGGCGTGCTGCAGGAAGAGGGCGAGCTTGTGACGCAGCGGCTCCGGGCAGTTGCGTTCGAGATTGCGCAGGTTGTCGCGGTCCATCGCATAGATCAGGTCGAATTGCGCAAAATCGGTGTCATCGACGCGACGCGCCCGGATGCGCGTCAGATCGACGCCGCGCGATGCAGCGGCCGCAGTCGCACGCGGGTCGGGCTTGCTTCCGACGTGATGGGCGTGGGTGCCGGCCGACGCCACGACGACGCGTTCATGCAGCCCGACGGCCTCCAGCCGGGCACGCACCACGCCCTCGGCGGTCGGCGACCTGCAGATGTTGCCCATGCAGCAGAAAAGTATCTTCATGTCGGGTTCCGGTGCTGTACGCAGCGGGCGGCGCATCCAGCGCTCAAGCACAGCCACCGCCCGCGGCGACGTCCAGGCGGACCGGGATGCCGCCCATTGCATCTTCATCGACCCAGGAGCGCGGCGGCAGTTCGGGCGGATCGAAGGCGGTATCGCCCTCCTCCACCACGCTGCCCGGCTTCAGGCCAGCGAAATCGAACAGCTTCTGATCGGCCAGGTGCGAGGGCACGACATTGCGCATCGCCGTCGCCATCGATTCGATCCGCCCCGGATACAGCCGCGCCCACTCCTGCAGCATGGCCTTCACCTGCTTGCGCTGCGCGTTTTCCTGCGAGCCGCACAGATTGCACGGAATGATGGGGTAGTCCATCACGCGGGCGAAGCGCTCGATGTCGCGTTCGGTGCAGTAAGCCAGCGGCCGGATGACGATGTGGCGGCCATCGTCGCTCACCAGCTTGGGCGGCATGGACTTGATCTTGCCGCCGAAGAACATGTTCAGGAACAGCGTTTCCAGCAGGTCGTCCCGATGGTGGCCGAGCGCGATCTTGGTCGCGCCCAGTTCGGACGCGACGCGGTAGATGATGCCGCGGCGCAGGCGCGAACACAGTCCGCAGGTGGTCTTGCCCTCGGGAATCTTGTCCTTGACGATGGAGTAGGTGTCTTCGGTCTCGATGCGGTACTCGACGCCGATGCGCTTGAAGTAATCCGGCAGGATGTGGTCGGGGAAGCCGGGCTGCTTCTGGTCGAGATTGAAGGCGATCAGCCGGAAGCGCACAGGCGCCCGCTCCTGCAGGCCGCGCAGCAATTCGAGCATCGTGTACGAATCCTTGCCGCCGGACATGCACACCATGATGACGTCGCCGTCCTCGATCATCGAGTAGTCGCCGATGGCCTGCCCCGCTGCGCGTTCGAGGCGCTTGCGGAACTTGAGGAAGGTGTTGGACAGCGTCGCCGATTCCGGTGACACCGATGAAAGGTCGGACATGAACACTCCACGCGTCCGCACTGAAGTTTCGGACTGAAACGCCGATTATATCCGTGAGCGTCACGGCCGGCGGGCACGCTGCCCGGCGGCACGCTGCCCCTCCTGCGCACCGTCTCACGGATGCCTACAATCGAATTGCCACATTCATGACGCCGCGTGATGAACCCGTTGTTCCGCATCGCCTGCACCGGCCTGTTTCTGATATCGCCCGCACTGGCTGCGCCCGTCAGCGCACCCGCGTTCAGCGGGTTGCCGCAGGATGCCCGCGTTGCATTGATGCCGCTCAATGTCGAACTGTTCATGATCAGCGCGGGCGGTCTGCCTGAACCTGTTGCCGAGTGGAGTGCGCAGGCACGCGAGAACATGTCTGTCTCCATTCGCAACCGCGAGGCGGCGGTCGGTCGCACGCTCGTCACCGACATCGATGCCGACGATCCGCAGGTGGTAGACCTGATCCGCCTTCATGGCACCGTCGCCAGCGCAATTGCGCTGCATCACTACATGGACCGCTACGAACTGCCGACCAAGGGCAAGCAGCTGGACTGGCGCCTCGCGGGCGACACCGCGCGGCTGGCTGCGCAGACCGGCGCCGATTACGGCCTGTTCATCTTTCTGCGCGACAGCTATGCCACGATGGAGCGCAAGGCAACAATGGTCGTCGCAGCGCTTTTCAAGGTGAATCTCAGTGGCGGTGCCCAGGTGGGCTATGCCTCGCTGGTCGACCTGCGCAGTGGCCGCGTCGTGTGGTTCAACCGCCTGTCGCGGCAATGGGGTGACCTGCGAGACCGCGCGTCCGCTGAGGGCACGATGGATGTACTGCTGGAGGATTTCCCGCAATGAGAGCGACCTTGAGCGGATGGTTGCTTGCACTCTGCACTTTGGCCCTCGGCGCAATTTGCAGCGGGGCACGCGCCGACTTTGCCGTACCGGCGCCTTTCGAACGCCCCGATGCGATTTCGAACGAAGGTGGGCTGTGGGCTCTGATGGACCGCGAGGAGAGCCGTTTGCGCCACTCGCCCTTCGTGCTGCGCGACCAGGCCCTCAACGATTACGTGCGGGGCATCGTTTGCCGACTGGCAGGAGACCGCTGCGGTGAAATCCGGGTCTATCTCGTCCGTACGCCCTATTTCAACGCGAGCATGGCGCCCAACGGCACGCTGCAGATCTGGACAGGCCTGCTGCTTCGCGCAGCCAACGAGGCACAGCTTGCGGCAGTAATCGGCCACGAAATCGGCCACTTCAAGCAACACCACACGGTCGAGCGCCTGGCCGATGCACGCTCCACATCGGCGATGGCTCAGTTCGTCGACATCGCGCTGGGCGCAATCGGCATCGGCAAGCTTGGACGCATCACCCAGTTGGGCGTCCTTGCCAGTCACTTTGCCTTTTCCCGCGACAACGAATCGGAAGCCGATATGATCGGCCTGGAACTGATGCACGCGGCCGGCTACGACCCGATGGAAGCTGCCCGGGTCTGGGAGCAACTGATAGCGGAGGGCGAAGACGATTACGGCGGCGGCCTCGCGCTGTTCGCCACCCATCCCACACCATCTTCCCGCCACGAGCGGCTGGCCGTGCAGGCCCGACGCCTGCGCAACGACGCAGCAAGCGGCGAGATCCACGCACAGCGCTACCACGAAGCCATCGCATCACTCCGGCCGCAGATGGTGCAGGACGAACTGCGACGTCGCGTTCCCGACAGTTCCCTGCGCCTCTTCGAACGCCTGATCCGCTACCAGGGCGAGGACGGTCTCCTGCTCTATGCGCGAGCCGCAGCGCTGTCGGCCCGCGACGGGGAGGGCGACGCGGAGCGGGCGCTGGCGGTGCTCGACGCCTCATCCGGCCGCGCCGACCGGCCCGCCGAAGCCGACCGCCTGCGCGCCCACCTGCTGCGACGCAACGGCGATACCAGGTCGGCCCGCGAGGCCTTCACCCGCTATCTCGAGCGGGCCCCGGATGCGCCAGACGCGCCGATGATCAGGCACTACGTCAACACACTGTGATCCGGAGCCTCGCGGTCCTGCTGCTGTCCGCATCGCTTGCCGCCTGCGGGACCGTGTTCCAGCGCGCTTCGGACACCGTCACGGTCGGCGGCCTGCTGCGGGTGAACACCGCGGGCAGCGAGCCATGGAACCGCTTCACACCAGACGGGAGCAAGCACCGGGAAATCTGGACGCGCCATGGCCTGCCGCTCGACACCCTGACCTTTTTCGTCGCCGTCAAGGACGGCGAGCCGCTTGATGACCTCGCCGAGAAGAGCGACAAGGCGCCGCATTTCAGAGCGCGCATGAGCGCCGAGGACGTGGTCGCGCTGACCGAAACCATGCTGGTCGGCCGTGGTGGTCACTTCGAACTTGCAAAACTCGAACCTGCACCTTTTGCAGGACATGACGGATTCCGCTTCACCTTCGATTACGTCACCCGCGCGGAAGAGGTACCGCGCCGCGGACTCGGCAGCGGCGCGATCATCGACCGCCGGCTATACCTGATTCTCTTCCTCGCTCCGTCCGGGCTGTATTTCGACGAAGGGGCGCGCAACGCGCGCATCCTGATCGAAGGCACACACGTGGCCGCAACACCGCGCTAGGACAGTCATCCGGTGGCAACCCTTGCACTAACGAACGTCCGACGCACGGGGTCCCGACGACGGGACGCAGCGGCTTGCCCCTTCCGCCATCCGCCGCGTCCCGCCATCGGGATCGGTGTGCTGCGACGCTCAGCGTCGTCGCAGCGCCGGCGCTGAGCCGGTGTGATGGGTACGCGCCGCGACCCAGGCGGCGTGCATGATTCGTTCGAGGCGGACGGCATCGACCGCCAGTGCGCGGAACACGATGCCGGCGGCGTTCGGCAGCAGACTGGCGCCAGCCAGCACACCGTCCATCTCGGGCAGCGCCCGTAAGGACTGCAGCAGCGCAGCGTCTGCTGATCCGCCCAGCAGCCACAGCGACCCGTGCATGCGCAGCCCGCCATTCGCGCCGGCGTTGCCGGACAGCCATCCGCGGCCATCGATGCACATCCGTTCCCGCGCCAGCAGCTGACCGCTCGCGTCGCGCACCGTCATCGCCGATTCGAGCCGGGCGAACGATCGTTGCCCGCCAGCGGGGTCGTGCGGCAGAAAGCTGTCGGCGACCACGACCAGCGCGCCCTCCGCCAGCGTCACGTCGACGTCGCTCACCATGTGACTGCCCGGAAACAGGATGAGCGGGGCCGGCATGTACTCCAGCAATGCGCCCGGTTGCACGACGAGACGTGTGCGCTGCACGGCCGACCCGCCCTGCATCGCATGCACGATGGTCGAAGCCGGCGTCGCGATATGGGCGCGTGCGCCCTGCCCCACCTCGATGCGTCCAGCCAGCCGCTCGTGCTCGAACAGGCCGCCGGACACCGACTGCAGATACACGACGCACAGATCGGGCGCCGAGCCATCGACATGCAGCGCGCGGCCGACGTGCACCGGATAGCCGACGTACTGGCGCCCGAGATAGCTGCGGCCCGCGGCGTCGCGCGCGAAGGCGAGATCGACACACGGTCGCACCACGACCGGTAGCACGCGCTGTGCCGCCGCCAGGCACATCCCATCGACAATTGCCGGCTCAGCGATCAAACAGCACCTCCTGCGCGATGCGCTCGACCACCGCGTCGACGCCGTCGCCACGCGAGCAGTTGGTCAGCAGCGTGGCGCGTCCGGCCCGCACCTCTTCCGCTTCGGCCACCATGCGATCGAGGTTCACCTTCACATGCGGCGCGAGGTCGACCTTGTTGATCACCAGCAGGTCGCACTGCAGTACACCCAGCCCGCGCTTGCGCGGAATGTCGTCGCCGCCGGCCACGTCGATCACGAATAGCCAGTAGTCGACCAGGTCGAGCGAGAAGGACGAGGCCAGATTGTCGCCGCCGCTCTCGATCAGGATCAGTTCCAGGCCCGGGTAGGCGCGGTCCAGTTCGTCGGCCGCGGCGAGATTCAACGTCGGGTCTTCGCGGATCGCGGTGTGCGGGCAGGCGCCGGTTTCAACGGCCAGCACGCGCTCGGGGGCGATCAGGCCGCTGCGGCGCACGCGCTCGGCGTCTTCGGCGGTGACCAGATCGTTGGTGATCACGGCGATGTCGGTACCGCGCGCGATGAAGCGCGGAATGAGCTGCTCCAGCAGCGCGGTCTTGCCGGAACCGACCGGGCCGCCGATGCCGACCCGGGCAGCGCCGCGCGGTCGCGCATGGGTGTTCAGTTGTGCGGACATGGCATCACCTCAGCATGTAAAGACGATTGAGCGGCACGCGGTCGACCGGCGGGCAGCTGATGACACGCCCATCGACGCTCACCTCGAAGGTCTGCGGATTGACCGTGATGTTCGGGCAGGCGGCGTTGCGCACCATGTCGGCCTTCTGCAGCGTGCGCGTCCCCTTGCACGGCAGCAGCGCCTTGCGGATGTCGAGCCGGCCGTTCAGGTCGCTGTCGAGCGAGGCGGCACACACGAAATTGGCCGACAGGCCCTGCGGTGCGCGACCGAAGGCGCCCCATTGCGGACGCATGATGAGCGGCTCGCAGGTCATCAGCGACGCCGCCGAATCACCCATCGCGCCGTAGGCGATGAAGCCGCCCTTGACCACGATTTCCGGCTTGATGCCGAAGAAGGCCGGGCGCCACAGCACGATGTCGGCGAGCTTGCCCGGCTCCAGCGATCCGACGTGGTGATCGACGCCGAACGAGCGCGCCGCGTTGATCGTGTACTTGGCGATGTAGCGCAGGATGCGCTCGTTGTCGGCACTGCGCGTGGTCTCTTCCGGCAGGCGGCCGAACTGGTCCTTCATCTTGCTGGCGAGCTGCCAGGTGCGGCAGATCACTTCGTTGATGCGCCCCATGCCCTGGCTGTCCGAGCCCAGCATGGAGATCGCGCCCATGTCGTGCAGCACGTCTTCGGCGGCAATGGTCTGCGCGCGGATGCGACTTTCGGCGAACGCGACGTCCTCCGGCACGGCGGGATTCAGGTGGTGACACACCATGATCATGTCCAGGTGCTCGTCGAAGGTGTTCACCGTGTAGGGGTTGGTCGGATTGGTGGAGGACGGCAGGCAGTGCTGCAACCCGGCCACGCAGATCACGTCCGGCGCGTGGCCGCCGCCCGCACCCTCGGTGTGATACATGTGGATGGTGCGGCCCTTCGTAGCGGCCAGCGTGTCTTCGAGGAAGCCGGATTCGTTCAGCGTGTCGGTGTGCAGCTGCACCTGGAAATCCATCTCGTCGGCGACCGACAGGCAGGTGTCTATGGTGGCCGGCGTGGCGCCCCAGTCCTCGTGGATCTTCAGGCCGATGCAGCCGGCCTTCATCTGTTCGACCAGCGATTCCGGGCGCGAGGAGTTGCCGCGACCGAGGAAGCCGAAATTCATCGGCCACTGCTCGGATGCCTGCAGCATGCGACCGACATTCCAGGCGCCGCCGCAGTCGATGCCCACAGTGATCGGACCGAGCGAGCCACCGAACATCGTGGTGATGCCGGAGGCGAGCGCGTGCTCGACCAGCTGTGCCGAATCGAAATGCACGTGCACGTCCAGCCCGCCGGCGGTGGCGATCAGCCCTTCGCCGTCGCGCACCGTCGTGGCATTGCCCACCAGCAGCTGCGGATGCACACCATCCATCACGTGCGGATTGCCGGCCTTGCCGATGGCGACGATGCGGCCGTCCTTGATGCCGATATCGCCCTTGACGATGCCCGCCACCGCGTCGATCACGACGACGTTGCTGATGAGCATGTCGAGCGCGCCCTGGTCGGACGTGAGCCCGCCCATCATGCCGAGTCCGTCGCGCAGCGTCTTGCCGCCGCCGTGCAGGCACTCGTCGCCGGGCGTGGTGTAGTCGTGCTCGATCTCGGCCAGCAGCGAGGTGTCGCCCAGGCGCACCATGTCGCCCTTCGTGGGTCCGTACATCGCCGCGTAGTCGCGGCGGGAGAGCGATGTCATGTAGTTCTCCGTGATCTGTAGGTCAGGCGCCGCGGAATCCGGCGGCGCGGGCGCGGGTCAGTGCGTCGGGCAGGCCTGCGCTGTCGGCGGTCGATCCTTCGGCCAGACGGTTCAGGCCGAACACCTCGCCGCTGCCGCCGAAGGCGACCAGCGTCACCTCCTTGTCCTCGCCCGGCTCGAAGCGCACCGCGGTGCCAGCGGCGATGTCCAGATGCATGCCCCAGGCCTGGGCGCGGTCGAATTCGAGCGCGCGGTTCACCTCGAAGAAATGGAAGTGGCTGCCCACCTGTATCGGCCGGTCGCCGGTGTTCAGCGCACGCAACGTGGCGCGACGGCGCCCCGGGCTCAGTTCGATGCGGCCGTCGGCCGGGATGATTTCGCCCGGTACGCGATCAGGCACCACCTGCTTCGCCGCATCCGGTCCGGGCCGTATCGGGTCGTGCACGGTCACCAGCTTGGTGCCGTCGGGAAAGCTCGCTTCGACCTGGATCATCGGCATCAGCGCGGCCACACCGGGCAGCACGTCATCGCTGTTCAGGATCTGCGAGCCGTAGCCGATCAGTTCGGCCACCGTGCGACCGTCGCGCGCGCCTTCGAGGATGTCGTCCACGATGATGGCGATGGCCTCCGGGCAGTTCAGTTTCAGGCCGCGCGCGCGGCGCCGGCGCGCCAGTTCGGCGGCGTTGAATATCGTCAGTCTTTCGAGTTCGGTCGGTGTGAGCAGCATGTGTACGTTGTCCAGTCAGTTGGCGAACAGCCGGGCGCTGCGCGGTTCGTGCCGCATGGCCGCGATGTCGAGCGCCGGCGCGCCGTTCCACAGTTCGTCGGTCGAGGGTGGCGGCGTGTCGATGACGCGCGCGATCAGCGGCCGCGTGCGCGCCAGCAGGCGCTGACCTTCGGTGTGACCGATCAGGCCCATGCGCAGCGCCGCACCCACCACCGTGGTGCACAGGCCACTGGCCGCCATCGCGTCGCAGCCGGAGGCCGACAGCCCGTAAGCGCCCCACACCAGGCCCTGCACCACCGGCAGATGGCCGGGCAGACCGGCGGCACGCACCTGGTCGAGATAGACCTGGGCGATGCCCAGGCCGAGATCGGCGTGCACGCGCAGCTGCGTGAAGCCAAGGCGGCGGCTTGCATCGCGCCAGCCGCGCACGAGGTTCATCGCCTCGCACAGGCGGTCCAGTCCGGTCACGTCGGCCAGTGCAGCGGCGCCGCGCTGCGTCCATGCGGTGCGTGCCGCCTGCATCAGCGGCCGGTCGAAGCCGGCCCAGCGCTGTTCGATGTGGCTGCACAGCAGCTCGAACACCTGTTCTGCGCCGCCGACCTTGCCGTCGAGCTTCAGCGATTCCAGGCCCCAGGAGAACGAGGTGGCGCCGCTGGGAAAGAAGCTGTCGGCGAACTGCAGCATACCGAGCATGCCGATCGCGTCGCCTCGGCCCTCGTCGTCGGGCGGCGGAAGATGAAAGGGCGCGTGTGGTGCGTTCATGTCAGTGCGCATGCGGAACAGTGAGGTAGCGTGTGCCGCCCTGCGCCGGCGCATCGAGCGCGGTCGCGTCGCCGCGCGCCAGCAGGTGGGTCATGCGCTTCAGATAACCCTCGCGCGGGCCTTCGAGCGCGATCCACAGGCAGTCGCCGTCGAAGCGCACCTTCCAGTGCATGTTGCCGGCGAAGTAGCCGATCTCCAGCGCGCCGGCCGCGTGGGCGGCGCGCAGCACCAGCCACTGTGGTTCGTCGAGCATCACCAGCACGGCGCGCCCCGGTTCGAGCAGCAGCACCGAGCCGTTCTCGAGTTGCGCGCCGCGGTCCAGCATCAGCGCCAGTTCGGTGCCGCGGTCGGTCACCAGACGCTGGCGACGGCGCGCCAGGTCGTTGCGCGACAGGCGCACGCGTTCGACGCCCCCGTCGTGTTCGATGTGATGCAGCCGGTCGGCGATGTCCGGATCGGACGCGTTGCCGACGATGTCGGTCAATCTGAGCATTGTTCGGTCTCTTCCTTGCGGTCGGGTCCGGGCGGTCCCGCGGACGCGCGGGACCACCACTGCGATGCCGCCACCCGCGAGCGGGTGACGAAGGGCTTACAGCGTCGGATAGGGATTGGGTTCGATCAGCGGCGATTCGTAGAGCAGCTTCACCTGACCGTCCGCCATGAAGGAACCGATGCGCGCCTGCTTCCACAGGTGGTGATTGGTCGCGTGGAACTTCACCTTGCCCTCCGGCCCTTCGAACTCGAGGTTGGCCGAGGCGGCGACCACCTTGTCGACATCGAAGCTCTTGGCCTTCTCGACGGCCAGCTTCCACAGGTAGACCGCCGTATAGGCACTGGCCAGCGTGTCGCCGGTGACGCGCTTCTCGCCATACTTGGCCTTGAAGGCGGCGACGAATTTCTTGTTGGCCGGGTTGTCCAGGCTCTGCAGGTAGCTCATGCAGGTGAGCACGTCCTGCACGTTCTCCTTGCCGATGCCCGACACTTCCTCTTCCGACACCGCAAGCGCCATCACCGTTGTCTTGTTGAAATTCACGCCGGCCGCCTTGAGCTGCTTGTAGAAGGCCACGTTGGAACCGCCGACGACAGTGCTCAGGATGATGTCGGGCTTGGTTGCCTTGATCTTGTTGATGGTGGAGCCGAAGTTGGTACTGCCCAGCGGCAGGTATTCCTCGCCCATCACCTTGCCGCCGCCCTTGACGATGGTCGGGCGGGCGATCTTGTTGGTGACGCGCGGCCAGATGTAGTCGGAGCCGATCAGGTAGACCGTCTTGCCGCGGTTGGCGAGCAACCAGTTGCAGGCCTGTATGCACTGCTGGGTCGCCTCGTGCGCGGTGTAGAGGATGTTGGGCGACTGCTCCTGGCCTTCGTAGTAGGTCGGGTAATACAGCAGACCCTTCATCTGTTCGAACACCGGCAGCACCGCCTTGCGCGAAGCCGAGGTGTAGCAGCCGAACACCGCCGCGACCTTGTCGCGGTCGAGCAGCTTGCGCGCCTTCTCGGCGAAGGTGGGCCAGTCGCTGGCGCCGTCCTCGACCACCGGCACGATCTTCTTGCCGAGCACGCCACCGGCGGCGTTGATCTCGTCAATGGCGAGCTTCTCGGCGTCGACCACCGACGCTTCGGCCAGCGCGATGGTGCCGGTCAGCGAGTGCAGGATGCCCACCTTCACGGTGTCGTCGGCCATGGCATTGCGCACCATCCACGGACCGGCGACGGAAGCGAGCGCAAGGCCTTTGATGATGTCTCGCCTGATTTGATTCTTCATGGTGAACCTCGATGGAAGTGATGAAAGAAAGTGGCTTGCGATCGCACCGTCGTCGTTGCCGGGGCGGACTTACGTGTCGTGAAGGCGAAAAAAAAGGGCCTGCCCGGATCCGGAGATCCAGGGCAGGCCCTTTTGCCTTGTTCAGCGCCGGCAATGCTGGCGGCGCTGAAAGTTGAATCGATGATAGGAAGGCTGTTGCGGTGCGTCAAGCATCGGCAACGGCTTTTTTTCAAATTCTTTTCGATGATCTGAAAGCGCCGATGCACGCGTTTTCGCACCACCAATACATTGGCATTCGCGTGCGCGCGCGGCACGGCCGCGACGCGGCTTCGACGAGCTGCAAGCTCCGATCAAGGCTGCAATCGCGAGCAAGCTCGCTCCCACAACACCTCGGCTCCCGCCGTGGGTCACGCATGCCTTGTGGGAGTGGCCTTGGCCGCGACGTGGCCGGTGCAGACTGTGGGCTTCGGTACAGGCCGCTGTCGGGGTCAGAAGATCCCTCCCACAGAACACCGACCCTGGCTCGGGTCGCTATCCATCTACGATTTTCGATCGCCGGTACATGAACACGCAGCGGCCGCCCGGCGCACTCGACGCCCGCGCCGGATGCAGCCGGTAGCGGCCGGTCATGAAGTCGACCACTGTGCGCGCGGCACTCGCCGACAGCGCAGGCTTCCACAGCCAGATGTCACGCTCCGGGTCGACGCCGCACAGGCCGAACAGCGCGTGTTCCGGGTCGTCCGCCATGCCAATGGACCACTCGTCCATGCGTGCGCCGAACTCCTTGATGTAGCTGAGGCACTCGAACTTGATCTGCTGCACGCTGTAGCTCATCGCGTCACCCCGGAACCGGAATCAGCCGTGCCGGCGACGACACTGCTGCGGTACGGCTGCGCCACTGGTCGAACAGCGCCGCGCCCTTCTGTTTCTCTTCGGCCGACATCTGGCCGATCATGCCCTCGAGTGCGTTGAGCGCGCTGCCCACGCCGTGCTGCGCGGCCAGCGACAGCCAGGCGAAGGCCTGCGCCCGGTCCTTGTCCACGCCCAGCCCGTTGGCGTACATGAAACCCAGCCGCGCCTGAGAGGGGAAGTGCCCCTGCCCGGCCGCCTGCCGGTACCAGTGCGCGGCCAGCGCCTCGTCCTGCGCAGTGCCCTGCCCCTTGAAGTAAAGCGTCGCCAGATTGCTCTGCGCCATCGCGTCACCGGCCTCGGCCGCCGTGCGCAGCCAGTGCAGCCCGAGTTCGGGATCAGGCGGCGTGCCACTGCCCATGATCAGCATGGCGCCGACATTGGTCTGCGCCGGCACATGGCCGCCTTCTGCGGCACGCAGATACCAGCGGAAGGCCTGCGCCAGATCGGCCGGCACGCCTTCGCCGTTCGCGTGCAGCGCGCCGATCCAGGCTTGCGCCTCGACACAGCCCTCTTCCGCCAGGGTCTCGAACAGCTGCGCCGCGGTCGCCAGATCGCCGTCACGGTAAGCGGCCACCGCATCGTCGAGCCCCGCAGTCATTGCCATCAGTGCTTGCATATATATCTCCCGGTCTGCCCGATCTGCATTCAGCGCGCAGCGATGCGCGCCATCACTTGTGTCTCGATCCATCGTCCGCCGGCATCCAGCTGGCTGGCCGGATCACAACCGCGACCGCCGATGCCGCCGCCTTCGATCGCCGACTGCGCCTGCGCGGCGGCGGCGAGACGGGTATGCAGCAGCGTCTCCCAAGAGACCGCGCTGTCGTCTGGCCCGAAGTGCGCGACCCGGCACAGCGTGCGGGTGAGCGATACCGGCTGCAGCACGACGGCACAACATCCCGCTGCCGACGACAGCAGCACGAGGTTGGGAAACAGCAGTGCCGCCCCGCCTTCGGCATCGGTGCGGCACAGCGCGACTTCGCCGGACGCACACGTGGCGGAGGCCCCCAGCAAGTGCTGGGCGACCAGCTTCCAGTTGGCGTCGCAGGCTATCCAGCGGCCGCGATGGCGGTCCGCGGGTTCGCCGCGCCACGCCGGCAGCGCCGACGTCAGCGCGCGCGCGGTCGGATCGAACGACGGCCCGTGCGGATCGAGGCTGACGAACAGCAGCGGTCCCCAGGTCGCGGTGCGCACCGGCAGCAGACGCTCCGGCCGCAGGCCCAGATACTGGTACATCTCGGGCGTGCCTTCGCCCAGTTCGCCGGCCGCGATCGGCAGACGATCGAGGCTGTGGCCGCAGGATGTGAACGAGCACGGCGTCTTCGCGCCCTGCTGACACTGCAGCGGCACCACGCGGCAGCCGCCGTGCTGCGCCTTGTTGAAGCGGCCGGCAAACCCGCCGTCAGGCAGGCGCTGAATATGGATGGCGTGGTCGCCGACGGTGAAGGGCAGCAGGTCGCCGGCGGCCGGTATGTCGAGCGTGCTGCCTACGCACACCCACTCGCGCGTCCAGATCGCGTCGTCCTCGGCGCGGGCAAAATCCAGCCCGCGAAAGGCGGCGATGTCAAATGCGTCATGGCCCCTCGCTGGCCGGCGGTGCAGACGCACCGGATGTTCGGTCATGCATTCCATCTGACGAATCCTCAAGGTGATTCCATCTGCGCAGGGTTCGCCCGCACGGCGAGCGAACCCTGCCTGCACCTCACATCAGTTCTTCGACGCCAGTGCCGGCGACTCGTAATCCGCGCGACCGCGGTGCTTGTACGCTTCCTTCGGAGCGGCCGGCAGCGGGCCGTCCTGCATGAAGCGGTCGAGCACGTTCTTGGTCAGACGCGAAATGTTGTTGTCGCAGTTGTTCCACGGCAGCGAACCGCAGTAGGCGATGGAGCTGAAGGCGAAGCAGCCGCCGCCATTGGGCGTTTCGTGGAAGGTGATGTCGGCGCGCACGCGCGGATGCACGGTGCCGTCCAGCCCCTGCTGGTTGAAGCCGAAATCCTCCATCACCAGCAGATAGGCCTCGGTGTGGCGGCCGGCCGAGGTGGCGACGGTGAGGATGTGCGGCGGCGAACCCAGCATGGTGTCGACGATGTCCAGCTCCAGACCGGCCGCCCCGCCGCCGACCAGACCGAAGTTGCCGAGGTTCTCCTCGTAGCTGATGCCGTCGAAGGCCCAGCTGACGCGCGGATCCAGACTTTCCGGCGTGCGTGAGAAATAGGAGGAGATGTCGAAGCCCTCGGACGACATGCCGGTGCCCGCGACCGAGTGCAGGTAGCGACCGCGATAGCGCCACATGCCGCCCAGCTCGCCCGTGCCCTGGTGGTAGTACTCGCCCGGGTCGGCGCGCCAGGTGCGGATGCCGGACTCGCAGCGGCGCATTTCGGTGACGATGCCGCGACCCAGTCCGTCGTAGGCCGGATGGAAGGAATGCACCCAGTACCAGGCGTCGGCGCCCATATACATCAGGCGGCCGCCGCGCTGCGTGTAGTTGTGCAGCGCGTCGAGCTGGGTGCCCGAATTGTGCTCCGGGTGCGAGCCGGTAATGATGACGTTGTAGTTCTCCAGCCGGGCCAGACCGTCGTAGGTCACGTCCTCGTCCGTGAACACGTCGTACTCGTAGCCCATCTGTTCCAGCCAGCAGATCAGGTGCAGGTCGGCCGGGTACTGCCACGGGGCCTGGGCGAGGAAGTGGTCGTACTTCGGGCGGATGCTCAGGATGGGACGCAGTCGCGACGACAGGCAGATGCCGCTGCCGTCGGTGTGGGTGTCGTAGATCGAGCCGCCGTACTCGCGGTGCTCGGCGAGGAACATGTTCTGCTGCTGCATGATGGGCACGCGATACACGAACAGTTCGGCGCCGCCCGCGTTGCACGCGACGTGTTCGTTCGCGTAGGCCATGTAGCTGATGGTGGGCACCATGACCGCGATCTTCGACTGCTCCTGGCCGATCTTCGGCACGATCCAGAACGGAATGTAGTCCTCGTCCCCTTCCGGCGTCGTCAGCTTGGCGGCGTAGAAGCGGCTCTTGATGTCGGCCGGCACCGTCCACTCGAAGCTCACTTCCCAGCGCGCGTTGTCGAGGTCGTCGTCGTGGAAGTGGATGGCGCCGTATTCCTTCGGCGCGACCTTCCAGTCGAAGGTCTGGCCGGCCCAGTTGTAGCCGGTCAGCGCGCGCGTCGGGCAGTTAACGAGCGTGGCGTCGAAGCGGTAGGGGCCGGCGTCCTTTGCCGCCAGCGTGTCAATGCCGTCGGAAAAGTCCCAGGCGGCGACGATCGCTTCCGACAGCACGCCGGTCGGGCCGGCGTTGCGCCGCTCGGTCAGCCCCGGCTGCGCGCCGCCCTTCATCATTTCGATCTCGAAGCGCGACAACGCGCGGCTGCACAGGCGCGGGCTGTCGATCTTGCCGTTGTAGTGGCCTCCGACGATAACGCCTTGCGGCAGCGACGACAGGCCCAGCGGACCCGGCTCGAGGTGGTCGACATAGCCGGCGATCACCAGCGGCAAGTCAGTATGTTCGACCTTGCCCTTGAAGCTCGCCTTGATCGGCGGGATTTCGGGGTCCAGCGCATAGACCACCTGCGGCTCGTGATACAGCACCACCTCGCCGGTCTTCGCGTCAAAGCTGGCGGCGATGAAGTGCCAGGCGTGATCGCGCAGCGGCGCGCCGGTCGTATAGGTCTCGCCGTTGATGCGCAGTTCGACGCAGCCGTCGGTATTGATGAACAGACCATAACCCTTGCCGCCGGACCACTTGGTCACCAGGCCCTGGGCGCCGTGCTTCCAGTAGCGCTTG
The DNA here is from genome assembly GCA_034004945.1 of Methyloversatilis sp. Classification (GTDB taxonomy): domain Bacteria; phylum Pseudomonadota; class Gammaproteobacteria; order Burkholderiales; family Rhodocyclaceae; genus Methyloversatilis. Next base: position 47,927 of record JAVEVQ010000007.1, read on the forward strand.
TCGGTCTTCGGCGTGGTCGGCCAGATCCAGCACTGCAGCGTGAAGCTGTCCGGCTTCAGCTGCGGCGCATCCGCCACGAAACCGTAGGAACCGCCATAGACGACCTGCTTGATGCCGTCGTAGACGCCCTCGCAGTCCGCCTTCACCGCCTTCTCGATGAAGCCGGGACCGCGCGGATTGGTGTCGCCGTTGATCATCTGGACGATGGACGCGCTGTACTTCTTCGGTCCGTCGCAATTGACGTAGAACTTGATCTTGTCGCCCGGATGGACACTGAACTTGTCGGCGTATCCGGTCAGTCGCATTGCACACATGGTCATTTCTCCAGGCCGAGCGCCGCCCTCCGGGGGCTCGGATGCTTTTGCAGTAGGTAGGGTGAAGACGGGTGCGGCCGCAGTGCTACCTGAGTGCCGCGCGCGTCAGCGCAAGGCGGTGATCAGGTCACCGGCCAGTTGTCGTCGCGCCGCTTGTAGCCTTCGTGGTAGTGCTCCGGCATGCCGTCGGTCTCTTCCATCTCGTCGAGACGCATCAGGAAGATGGCGTGCTGGATGTCCTGCTCGCTGGTGTAGACGGTGTCGTCGACGAACACCGGCGGTACGCCGCGGATGCCGGACAGACGCCCGATGCGCCATTCCGCGTCGATCTTGGTGCAGATGACGATGAGCTTGCCTTTGGGTGAGGCGCCGCGCATGCGCAGCAGCACGCGCTTGAGCAAGGGGTCTTCGTGGACGCCGCCGCTGATATGGGTGGTGTCGCCGGGCGTCGCGCACTTGAGTACCGAGAAGCCGGCCACGCCGGCCATGGACTTCACGCACTCGAGGTGTTCCTGGATCAGCCGGTCGCGCTCCGGCGTGCCTTTCCTGGGTATTGGAATCACTGCACTCTCCTTCAAGGGTTGAACATCTGGAAGCTCCTGTCGCGACCGGCCGGCACTGGCCAATGCGAAAAAATTGCGAAAACTCGAAAGCGAAAAACCAAAACAAAAAGGCCTGCCGGATCCGGAGATCCGTGCAGGCCTTTTTGCCCGTCTTCGCGCCCGGCAGTGTTGGCGGGGCGAAGCGTTGAGTGAATCTTAGTGAGCCTCTTTCGCGCGGTCAAGCTCTGTTAGTATCGATCACGTTTTTTGTCACCCGGCCGCAAACCCGTGTCCACAAACGATCCCATCAAGGTCGGTGTTCTGTTCTCACGCGAGGGCGTGACATCGCGCATCGAGAACACGATGCTCGCCGGAACGCTTTTCGCGATCCGCGAGATCAACGATGCCGGCGGCATCGACGGCCGGGAGCTGGTTCCGGTCTACTACGATCCGAAGTCGAATCCGCAGCAGTTCCGCTCGCTCGCGACCCGCCTGGTGCAGGACGACAAGGTCAATGTCATCTTCGGCTGCTACATGTCGAGCACGCGCAAGGCGGTACTGCCGGTGGTCGAAAGATGGAACCGACTGCTGTTCTGCCCCACGATGTACGAGGGCTTCGAGTTCTCGAACAACATCATCTACACCGGCGGTGCGCCGAACCAGAACAGCGCCCTGCTCGCCGACTACATGTCGTCCCGTTTCGGCGCGCGGGTGTACCTGATCGGCAGCGACTACATCTTTCCCTACGAGTCGAACCGCATCATGAGCGACTTCGTGCACCACCGTCAGGGTGGCGCCAAGGTGGGCGAGCGCTACGTGCATCTCGACGCGAAGGAAAGCGCCTTCACGCCGATCATGAAGGACATCAAGGCCAAGCAGCCGGACTTCATTTTCTCGACCATGGTCGGCAAGACCACCCGCATGCTCTACCAGGCCTACGCGGACGCCGGTTTCGATCCGAAGAAGATGCCGATCGCCAGCCTGTGCACCAGCGAGGAAGAGGTCTCCGAAATGGGTATCCGCCTGGCCGAAGGTCACTACACGGGCGGCACCTATTTCCAGTCGATCGACACCCAGCGCAACCGCGACTGCGTCGCGCTGTTCCGCAAGCTTTTCGGCAACGAAGTACAGCCGAACATGAGCTGGGAGTCGTCCTACTACCAGGTGCATGTGTTCGCCGATGCCTTCCGCGAAGCGGGCAGCGACGAACATGACATCCTGCTGCCGCACGTTCTCGGGCGCGAGTTCGACGCACCGCAGGGCCGCATCCGCATCCTGCCGCACAACCACCACGCCCGCCTCTATCCGCGCATCGGCCGGGTGAACAGCGAAGGCCAGTTCACGATACTGGCCGAGACGCCGGGCGGCGTCGATGCCGACCCCTACCTGGTCAGCCACTCCTTCGACGACTGGAGCACGCGGCTGCGCGTAAACGCGAACGAAGAGGAATCGACGTGAGCAGTCCGCCGCGCACAGGCGTACGCAGCAAGCGGATCACGCCGGAATTCCTGACCCAGTTGCGCAATCTGCGCATCGTGGTGCTGCATCCGCGCGACGCCGACGGCGAGGTATTGATTCAGCAACTGAAACGCATAGGCTGCCAGGTACAGACCTTCTGGCCGCCGGTGCAGGACATCCCGGACAACGTCGATGTCGTGTACTACGCGATCCAGTCCAACGAGATGCACGCGCCGCTGAATTTCAGCAACTTCGAACAGCCGCCGGCGGTGATCGCCGTCGTCGGCTACGAGAACCCGACCATCTTCGAAGTGATGCTGCGCCTGGGTGCGACCGGCGTACTCAGCGCCCCGCTGCGCTCGACCGGCGTGCTCGCCTCACTGGTGCTCACCGTCGGCCTGACGCAGGAGATGCGCGGCTACAAGAAAAGGGTGCAGCGACTTGAGCAGAAGCTGCTCAGCGTGAACCAGATCAACGACGCCAAGGCCATCCTGATGCGCACCCGCGGCGTCAGCGACGCCGAGGCCTACAAGATCATCCGCGAACAGGCGATGAGCAAGCGGCTGGCGACCGAGGAGATCGCGCGGGCGATCATTCATGCGGACGAGATACTGTCCGGACGATGAGGAAGTCACTCGAATGAAAAAGGCCGCCCTCGGGCGGCCTTTTTCATCGCTGCGAAACAGCGATCAGAAGCGGGCGATCAGAACAGTCCCGACACCTTGCCATGCTCGTCGATGTCGATCTTCTCCGACGCCGGCACCTTGGGCAGGCCCGGCATGGTCATCATGTCGCCGCAGATGGCGACCACGAAACCCGCGCCGTTGGCCAGGCGCACTTCGCGCACGTTGAGCGTGTGGCCGCTCGGTGCGCCGCGGGCAGCAGGGTCGGCCGAGAAAGACATCTGGGTCTTCGCCATGCAGACCGGGAAACGGCCGTAGTCGGCGTTCCAGCTCTCGAGCTGCTTGCGGGCGGCGTCGGAGAAGGTCACCGCGCCGGCACCGTAGATCTTGGTGGCGATGGTGGTGATCTTGTCCTGCAGCGTCGCGTTCTCGTCGTAGACGAAAGTGTGCTTGCCCGGTGCGTTGTCGCAGATGTCGGCAACCATGCGCGCCAGTTCTTCGGCGCCGGCACCGCCGCTCGCCCAGTGACGGGCGATCACGAACTTGCCGCCGAGCGCTTCGATGCGGCTCTTTAGCAGCGCGATTTCGGCGTCGGTGTCGAAGGTGAAGTGGTTTACCGACACGACGCAGGGCAGGCCGTAGTGCTCGGTGATGTTCTTCAGGTGGCGCTCGATGTTGACGATGCCTTTTTCCAGCGCGGCCAGATTTTCCTGGTTCAGGTCTTCCTTCTTCACGCCGCCGTGGAATTTCAGCGCGCGGATGGTGGCGACCAGCACGACGGCCGACGGGTTCAGCCCGGCCATGCGGCACTTGATGTCGATGAACTTCTCGGCGCCGAGGTCGGCACCGAAGCCGGCTTCGGTCACGACGTAGTCAGCCATCTTCAGACCGGCCTTGGTCGCAGTGACCGAGTTGCAGCCGTGCGCGATGTTGGCGAAGGGACCGCCGTGGATGATGGCCGGGTTGTTCTCCAGCGTCTGCACGATGTTCGGCTTGATCGCGTCCTTCAGCAGCGTGGCCATGGCGCCCTGTGCCTTCAGGTCGCTGGCGTACACCGGCTTCTTGTCGCCCAGGGTGTAGCCGATGATGATGCGGCCGAGACGTTCCTTCAGATCGGTCAGCGAATTGGCCAGACACAGGATGGCCATCACTTCCGAGGCGACCACGATGTCGTAGCCGTCCTCCCGCACGAAGCCGTTGGCGGTACCGCCCAGACCGATGGTGATCTTGCGCAGTGCGCGGTCGTTCATGTCGACCACGCGCTTCCACTGGATCAGGCGCGGGTCGATGCGCAGTTCGTTGCCGTGGTTGATGTGGTTGTCGATCAGTGCCGACAGCAGATTGTGCGCGGCGCCGATGGCGTGGAAGTCACCGGTGAAGTGCAGATTGATGTCTTCCATCGGCACGATCTGCGCGTAGCCGCCACCCGCTGCACCGCCCTTGACGCCGAATACCGGGCCCAGCGAGGGCTCGCGCAGGCAGATCATGGTCTTCTTGCCGATACGGTTCAGCGCGTCACCCAGACCGACGGTGGTCGTGGTCTTGCCTTCGCCTGCCGGCGTCGGGCTGATCGCGGTGACCAGGATGAGCTTGCCGTCCGGACGGTCCTTCAGGCTGTTCAGGTAGTCGAGCGACACCTTGGCCTTGTAGTGGCCGTAGGGCTCGATCGCGTCCTCCGGGATGCCCAGCTTGGACACCACCTGGCTGATGCGCTGCATTTTCGCCTGCTGGGCGATTTCGATATCGGATGCCATATTGGTTTTTTCCGTGTAGTCGTCAATCGGGGTGGAAAGCGGCGGGCCTCACTACCCGCCGTTACTGCATCTGCTTCATCTGCTTCTTGTATTGATCACGCGACCGGGCCCTCCCCGGCCGCGCTGCCGCACGCTCAGCGTGCCGCAGCGATCGTGTCGGCCTTGGCGATCAGCGCTTCGGCCATGCGGATGCTGGCGATGTCGATCAGGCGACCGTCGAGCGACACGGCACCGCGGCCTTCCTTCGCCGCCTGCGCCATCGCTTCGAGAATGCGGCGTGCCTTGGTCACTTCGGCTTCCGACGGCGTGTAGACCTTGTTCGCCAGTTCGATCTGCGACGGGTGGATGGCCCACTTGCCTTCGTAACCCAGCACCGCAGCGCGGTTCGCCGCGGAAATATAGCCGTCCGGATCGTTGAAGTCACCAAACGGGCCGTCGATCGGACGCAGGCCGTAGGCGCGGCAGGCGACCATCATGCGGGTCTGCGCGGCGTGCCACGGATCGGTCCAGAAAGACTGGCGGTTGCCCTGCTCGTCCTTGTCGGTCAGCACCACGCTGTCCTTGTTCACGCCACCGATCACGGTGGTGCGGGCGCGGGTCGAGGCGGCGTAGTCGGCCACGCCGAAGCTCATCGCTTCGAGGCGCTTCGACGACTGCGCGATCGCTTCGACGTTGGCCATGCCGAGCGCGGTCTCGATCAGCACTTCGAAGCCGATGCGCTTGGTGCGCTTCTTGGCTGCCTCGATCTGGGTGACCATCATGTCGACCGCGTACACGTCGGCGGCGGTGCCGGCCTTCGGGATCAGGATCATGTCGAGGCGCGGGCAGGCTTCGACGATATCCACCACGTCGCGGTACATGTAGTGGGTGTCGAGACCATTGATGCGCACCATCATGGTCTTGTTGCCCCAGTCGATGTCGTTCAGGCCCTCGATGATGTTCTTGCGGGCCTGCTCCTTGTCGTCCGGCGCGACCGCGTCCTCGCAGTCGAGGAAGATGATGTCGGCAGCCGACTTGGCGGCCTTCTCGAACATGCCCGGGTTGGAACCCGGAACGGCCAGTTCGGAACGGTGCAGGCGGGGCGTGGCTTGTTCGATGATCGTGAAGCTCATGGATGTCTCCTCCGGTGGATGGTGCGAAGTCGGTTCAGAAGTCGGATCGGACGATCAGCCGGTGGCGCCGAAGCCGGCGGACACGCAGTTGATCGACAGCAGCAGGGCCTTGCGGAATTCCTCTTTCCGCGCGGCGTCGTCGGTCATGCGGAAAGCGCGCAGCAGCGAAATCTGCTGGCGGCTCACCTGGTTGACCACCGGCAGCCGGTGGTCGAGTTTCTGGCGGTAGTCGGGGAAGCGTTCGGCCAAGCCGCGGGTGCCCGACAGGCGCAGGATCTGCGTGCGCGTGATGTCGTACTCGCGCGCGATCATGCCGAACACCTCTTCGCGCACACCGGCGTCGGCCACCAGCTGGCTGTATTCGCGGGCGATGTCGAGATCGACCACGGCCAGCGTCTTTTCCACTTCATCGACGATCAGGCGGAACAGCGGCGACTCGTTGAACATGCGCGCCAGCAGCGCTTCGCCGCTGGCACCGCGCACGCCGATGAAATTGGCGAGGCTGGAGCCGACGCCGTACCAGCCGGTGACGATGTGGCGGTTCTGCGACCAGGCGAACACCCACGGAATCGCGCGCAGTTCGGCCAGCGACTTGGCGCCGAAGCGGCGCGCCGGGCGCGAGCCGATGTTGAGCAGCGAAATCTCTTCCAGCGGGCTGGCTTCCTGGAAGTAGGCGACCAGGGCCGGATTCGAGATCAGGTTCTGGTAGGCCGCGTGCGCCGCACCGGACAGTGCTTCGAGCGCGTCGTCGAACTCGGGTACCGCGTGCGGGCCGTCGGCGCGGCCAGACTTCAGCGCGTGGTCGAACACGCTGGCGGCCAGCAGTTCGAGGTTGAAGGCGGCCGTCCCCTTGTTGGCGTACTTGCTCGAAATCACCTCGCCCTGCTCGGTCAGCCGGAACAGGCCCTGGATGGAACCGGCCGGCTGCGCGGCGATCGCCCGCCCGGCCGGCACGCCGCCACGGCTGACAGAACCGCCGCGACCGTGGAAGAAGGCGATCTTGACGCCGGCTTCGCCGCCGACCGCGGTCAGCTTCTGCTGCGCCTTGAACAGCTCCCAGTTCGACGACAGGAAGCCGCCGTCCTTGTTCGAGTCCGAGTAACCGATCATCACTTCCTGCACGCCGCCCAGTGCGCGCACCGAACGCTTGATCAGCGGCATCGCCAGCAGCTCGCGCATGATGGCCGGCGCGCGGCGCAGGTCGTCGATGGTTTCGAACAGCGGCATGATGGGCAGCGAACAACGCTCGACACCGGCCGGGTCGGCGTACAGGCCAGCTTCCTTCGCCAGCAGATAGACGCCGAGCACGTCCGACACATTGCGCGTCATGCTCAGGATGAAGCTGCCGAAAGCTTCGCGGCCGACGCGCGGGCGCATGTCGGCGATCAGCCGGAACAGGCCCAGCGTTTCGGCCGCCACCGCCGGCAGGCCGCTGGTGTCACGCACACCGGCGCGCGGCGCGGCCAGTTCGGCCAGCAGCCAGTCGCGCCATTCGACGCTGTCCTGCGCCGGTGCCGGCACATCGTCAGGTTCGCCGCGGCTGGCGCGCCACAGCGCTTCCAGCGTCTGCGTGACGCGGGTCGAGTTCTCGCGCACGTCGAGACGTACGGTGCTGAAGCGGAACATTTCGATCTGGCGGCGCAGCGGCACCACTTCGGTGTCGGCGATGCGGCTCAGCTTCGCGTCGCGCAGGCCGGCTTCCAGCGTGCGCAGGTCGGCGATCAGGCGGTCGGCCGATTCATAGCCACGACGACAGGCCGCGCCCTCTTCCGCCTGGGTGCAGGTGATGGTGTCGTCCAGCTTGCCCAGCACACACACCAGGAACTGGCGGAAGGGTTCGCCCGGATTGCGCGCGGCGATCGCGTTGCCCTCGCCGCTCTCTTCCAGCGCAAGCATCAGCGCGTCGCGGAACTCACCGGACAGCACGAGCGACGCTTCGGTCACCGACAGGCCGCGCAGCAGTTCGAGCACCGACTGGCGGTGACGGCGCAGGCTGGCGAGGCGGCATTCGACCAGCGCACCGCGCGTGATCGCATTGGTGACGAAGGGATTGCCGTCGCGGTCGCCACCTATCCAGGAACCGAATTCGAGGAAGCCCGGCAGATCCGTCTCGCCGAAATGCTGCGTCATCGCCTCGTCGGCGCGCGCCAGCACGTCGGGGCCGACCTCGAACAGCGTTTCGTTGAAGAAATGCAGGCCCCAGGCGATCTCCTGCGACACATTCGGCTTTTCCAGGCGCAGTTCGCCGGTCAGCCACAGCAGTTCGATCTCGTTGCGCAGCGCGTCCTCGAGGTCGTGGCGCTCGCGCGGCGTCCAGCGCGGCGATTCAAGTTCGATCAGCGTGCGGTAGATGCGGCGGTGGCGCTCCAGCACGGTCACACGCTTGGCTTCGGTCGGGTGTGCGGTCAGCACCGGTCGCACCCTGAGGCCGGCGAAGGCTTCGCGCACGCGCTCCGGCGACAGGCCGGCCTTCTTCGCCGAGGCCAGCACGCTGGCGAAGGTGCCGGGCAGGCTTTCGCGGCCCTGGTGGCGCTCGACCTCGCGCCGCTTGCGCATGGCGCCGTTCTGTTCGGCGATCGACAGCAGCTGGAACAGGATGCCCTGGGCCTGGATGGCGCGGCCCAGCATCTGTGGGGAGAGCGTGTTGCCCGATTCACCGCCGAGCACCGGCAGCAGTTCGGGATGGTGACGTTCGACCACTTCGCGCAGCAGCGAAAACAGCAGGTCGATCGCCTTTTCCGAGAAGGCCGCTCCGGAGGCGTCGGCAGACGCGGGAACGGAAATGGGATCACTCACCACGGTGGGAGTCTCGCAGGCTGGTGGTGGACGCCCGCCCCACCGGGGCGGACGGAAAGCGGGGCGCGCTCCGCACGCCCCGTGCTGCTCTGCTGTTACAGCTTGGCCAGCACCGAGGCGACGGTGCTGCCCAGTTCGCCTGCGCTCGGCGCGACGGTCAGGCCGAAGGAGCGCATGATTTCCGACTTCTCGGCGGCCGAATCACCGGCGGCCGAGATGATGGCGCCCGCATGACCCATGCGGCGGCCCTTCGGTGCGGTCAGACCGGCAACGTAGCCGATCACCGGCTTCTTCATGTTTTCCTTCACCCAGGCCGAGGCCTCTGCTTCCTGCGGGCCGCCGATCTCACCGATCATCACCACGGCGTGGGTGTCCGGGTCCTCCTGGAACTTCATCAGGTGGTCGAGGAAGGACGAGCCGTTGATCGGGTCGCCGCCGATGCCGACCGAGGTCGACACGCCGATGCCCAGCTGCTTCATCTGCGCGGCCGCTTCGTAGCCCAGCGTGCCCGAACGCGACACGATGCCCACGTTGCCCTGCTTGTAGATGTGGCCCGGCATGATGCCCAGCATGGCCTTGCCCGGGCTGATGATGCCGGCGCAGTTCGGGCCGACCATCAGCGTGCGGCGCTCCTTCGGATAGCGCATGAAGTAGCGCTTGACGCGCATCATGTCCTGCGCCGGGATGCCGTCGGTGATCGAGCACACCAGCTGGATGCCGGCGTCGGCCGCTTCCATGATGGCGTCTGCGCAGAAGGCCGGCGCGACGAAGGTGATCGATGCTTCGGCACCGGTCGCGGCGACCGCGTCCGCCACCGTGTTGAACACCGGCTTGCCGAGGTGGGTGGAGCCACCCTTGCCCGGGGTCACGCCGCCGACGACGTTGGTGCCGTACTCGATCATCTCCTTGGCGTGGAAGGTGCCTTTGTCGCCGGTGAAGCCCTGGACGATGATCTTGGTCTTTTCGTTGATCAGAATGCTCATGTCTAAATCCTCTTGTGCTCAGCTGGCGGCGTGGGCGCGGGCGGCATCGACCGCCTTCTGGGCCGCTTCGGTCAGCGAATCGGCGCTGATGATGGGCAGACCGCTCTCGCGGATGATGCGACGGCCCTCTTCCTCGTTCGTACCGGCCAGGCGGACGATCAGCGGCACCGTGATATCGATGTCGTTGCAGGCCTGAACCACGCCCTGGGCCACCCAGTCGCAGCGGTTGATACCGGCGAAGATGTTCACCAGGATGGCCTTCACGTTCTTGTCCGACAGCACCAGACGGAAGGAATTGGCCACGCGCTCGGGCGAGGCGCCACCGCCGACGTCGAGGAAGTTGGCCGGTGCGCCGCCGGCGTACTTGATGGTGTCCATCGTGGCCATGGCCAGACCGGCACCGTTGATGATGCAGCCGATGTCACCGTCGAGGCCGACGTAGTTCAGGTTGTGCTCGGCGGCCTGCACTTCGCGCGGATCCTCCTGCGACGGGTCGCGCATGTCGGCCACGGCACGCTGGCGGAACATCGCGTTGTCGTCGAAGGACATCTTGGCGTCCAGCGCCAGCACGCGGTCGTCCTTGGTCACGACCAGCGGGTTGATCTCGACCATGGTGGCGTCGAGATCGCGGAAGGCACGGTAGGCACCCATGATCGCGGTGACCGCACGCGACACCTGCTTGATCGACAGGCCCAGACCGAAAGCGATCTGGCGGGCCTGGAAGGCCTGCAGGCCGACCGCCGGCTCGACGACCACCTGCATGATCTTTTCCGGAGCACTGTGTGCCAATTCTTCAATTTCCATCCCACCTTCGGCAGAGGCGATGACGCGAACGCGCTCGGCTTTGCGGTCCAGCACGATGCCCAGATACAGTTCGCGCTCGAACGGCTCGGCCACTTCCACGTAGACGCGCTGAACGGGCTTGCCCTCCGGGCCGGTCTGGATGGTCACCAGGCGCTTGCCCAGCAGTTCGCGGGCGGCGGCATCGACCTCATGGTAGGTCTTGCACAGCTTGATGCCGCCAGCCTTGCCGCGGGCTCCGGAGTGCACCTGGGCCTTCACCGCCCAGTGCCAGCCGCCCAGTTCGGTCGCCGTATACACGGCCTGGTCGGGGCTGTAGGCCACGCTGCCGCGCGGCACCGGCACGCCGAAGCCCGCCAAAAGCTCTTTCGCTTGGTACTCGTGAATGTCCATGCTTCACCTTCTGTCGTGTGGAAGAGAGTGGTGGTTCATCGCTGAACCGCGAGGTGCCCGCACAGGGTCGAACACCGGATTCGTTGTAAAGAATTATGGATGAGGTCTTTTCAATTAAGCTTCACTTATACTTATCACGGCAATAAGAAAGTCCGATACGAGGCCCCTGATCCATCAGATATAGTCTGCTTGCCTTGTATTACTTCATAAGGCCTGCCGAGGACGCGGGCCGAAAGCTCACTCAGAAAGGTAATCCGAATGTTTGACCCGAAACAGACCATCGCCCATTCCGACCCCGAGCTGTGGGCCGCCATGGAAGCGGAGTACGCCCGTCAGGAGCACCACATCGAGCTGATCGCGTCGGAAAACTACGCCAGCCCGGCGGTCATGGAAGCGCAAGGGTCGGTACTGACGAACAAGTACGCGGAGGGTTACCCGGGCAAGCGTTACTACGGCGGCTGTGAGCATGTCGACGTCGCCGAACAGCTGGCGATCGATCGCCTCAAGGCACTGTTCGGCGCCGAATACGCCAACGTGCAGCCGCATTCGGGTTCGCAGGCCAACGCCGGTGTCTACATGGCGATGCTGCAGCCGGGCGACACCATCCTGGGCATGTCGCTGGCCCACGGCGGTCACCTGACCCACGGCTCGTCGGTGAACTTCTCCGGCAAGATCTACAAAGGCGTGGCCTACGGCCTGGATCCGGAAACCGAAGCGATCGACTACGCACAGGTCGAAGCGCTGGCCAAGGAACACAAGCCGAAGATGATCGTGGCCGGTGCTTCGGCCTACGCCCTGCACATCGATTTCAAGCGCTTCCGCGAAATCGCTGACTCGGTCGGCGCCTACCTGCTGGTCGACATGGCCCACTACTCCGGCCTGGTCGCTGCCGGTCTGTACCCGAGCCCGATCGGCATCGCCGACTTCGTCACCTCGACCACGCACAAGACGCTGCGCGGCCCGCGCGGTGGCGTGATCATGGCCAAGGCGGAGTTCGAGAAGCCGCTGAACTCGATGATTTTCCCGGGTATCCAGGGCGGTCCGCTGATGCACGTCATCGCCGCCAAGGCCGTCGCCTTCAAGGAAGCCGCGACGCCCGAATTCAAGGCTTACCAGCAACAGGTGCTGAAGAACGCCCAGGTGATGGCCGAAACGCTCGTCGAGCGTGGCGTGCGCATCGTTTCGGGCCGCACCCAGTCGCACCTGTTCCTCGTCGATCTGCGTGCCAAAAACATCACTGGCAAGGACGCAGAAGCAGCGCTGGGCCGTGCACACATCACGGTCAATAAGAATGCCATCCCGAACGACCCGCAAAAGCCGTTCGTGACCAGTGGCATTCGAATCGGCAGCCCTGCCATGACGACCCGCGGCTTTAAGGAAGCCGAGGCGAAGCAAGTTGCAAATCTGATCGTGGACGTGCTGGACGCGCCGAACGACGACGCCGTCATCGCACGCGTGGTCGCCGACGTCACCAAGCTGTGCGACGCGTTCCCGGTCTACGGCCGCAACAAATAAGACAAGCGGTCAGCCCCCCGACACCTTTTCAAGTAATTACAGGAGTTTCGCCATGTCCCGAATCGCCGGTCGTAACCATCTTTACGTGCCTGGTCCCACCAACACGCCGGAGCGCATCCTGCGTGCCATGGTCGTGCCGCAGGAAGACCACCGCTCGCCCAAGTTCCCGGAACTGACGCTGTCGGTGCTGGCCGACCTGAAGAAGGTGTTCAAGACCACCGAAGGCACCATCTTCACCTTCCCGGCATCCGGTACCGGCATGTGGGAAGCCGCGCTGACCAACACGCTGTCGCCGGGCGACAAGGTGCTGTGCTCGCGCTTCGGCCAGTTCAGCCACCTGTGGGCCGACATGGCGCAGCGCCTGGGCTTCGAAGTGCAGGTGATCGACGTCGAATGGGGCACCGGCGTGCCCTACGACCAGTACGAAGAGATCCTGCGCGCCGACAAGGAGCACAAGATCAAGGCCGTGCTGGCCTGCCAGAACGAGACCGCAACCGGTGTGTCGAGCGACATCAGCCGCGTGCGCAAGGCGATGAACAACGCCAACCACCCGGCACTGCTGATGGTCGATACCGTGTCGTCGCTGGTGTCGATCGATTTCCGCATGGATGAGTGGGGCGTCGACTGCACGGTGTCCGGTTCGCAGAAAGGCTTCATGCTGCCGGCCGGCATGGGCATCCTGGGCCTGAGCCCGAAGGCGCTGAAGGCGATGGAAACCGCGACCTCGCGTCGCTGCTACTTCGACATCGGCGACATGCTCAAGAACAACGCCACCGGCTACTTCCCCTACACGCCGTCGATCCCGATGCTGTACGGCATGCGCGAAGCGCTGAACACCATCTTCGAAGAAGGCCTGGAGAACATCTTCGCCCGCCACGAATACCTGGCCAACGGTGTCCGCGCCGCCGTCCAGGAAGGCTGGAAGCTGAACCTGTGCGCCAAGTCGCCGGAGTGGTACTCGAACACCGTCAGCGCCATCCTGGTGCCGGAAGGTTTCGACGCCGCCAAGGTGATCAGCAACGCCTACAACAAGTACAACCTGTCGCTGGGCGCCGGTCTGTCGAAGGTTGCAGGCAAGGTGTTCCGCATCGGTCACCTCGGCGACCTGAACGCGCTGTCGCTGATGAGCGCGATCGCGGGTGCCGAAATGTCGATGCTCGACAACGGCATCAACGTCACCCCGGGTTCGGGCGTGGCCGCGGCCTCGACCTACTGGCGCACGCACGCTCCGCAGGCAAAGTAATATTGCGGCGGCCCGCTTCGGCGGGCCTGCGTGTCTGCAGCTCGGCCGGGTTCGCCCGGCCTTTTACATCCATAGAACAGAAGGAAGAGACATGTCGCACCACGTTGTGTTTCTCGACCGCTCCACGCTGAAGGCCAATGTCCGTCGTCCGTCCTTCGACCACACCTGGGAAGAGTACGACACCACCGCCCCGGACCAGATCGTCGAACGCCTGAAGAACGCCACCGTCGCCATCACCAACAAGGTGCCGCTGCGCGGCGACGTGCTGGCCCAGCTGCCGAACCTGAAGATGATCGGCGTGGCCGCCACCGGCTACGACGTGATCGACGTGCCGGCCTGCCGCGAACGCGGCATCGTCGTCTCCAACATCCGCAACTACGCGGTGCACACCGTGCCGGAACACGCGTTCGCGCTGATCCTGGCCCTGCGTCGCAGCATCATCGCCTACCGCCAGGACGTCGAACGCGGCCGCTGGCAGGAAGTGGACCAGTTCTGCTTCTTCGACCACCCCATCTACGACCTCTTCGACAGCACCATCGGCATTTTCGGTGAAGGCGTGCTGGGACAGGGCACGGCCAAGATCGCCCGCGGCTTCGGCATGAAGGTGCTGTTCGCCGACCACCCGGGTCCGAAGGCACCGGGCGTGGAGTTCACGCCGGTCGAGGAAGTGCTGGCCCAGTCCGACATCATCTCGCTGCACTGCCCGCTGACGCCGGAAAGCCGCAACATGTTCAGCATGGAGCAGTTCAAGAAGATGAAGCGCAGCGCCATCCTGATCAACACCGCCCGCGGCGGCCTGGTGCACGAGGAAGACCTGGTGACCGCGCTGAAGGAAGGCATCATCGGCGGCGCCGGTTTCGACGTGCTGACCAAGGAACCGCCGAAGGAAGGCAACCCGCTGCTCGACCTGCGCCTGCCCAACTTCATCCTGACCCCGCACGTTGCCTGGGCCTCGGACGGCGCGATGCAGTTCCTGGCCGACCAGCTGATCGACAACGTCGAAGCCTACGTCAAGGGCAGCCCCGTCAATACCGTGACCTGAGATGAAACAGCCCCCTTACTCGCTACGCTCGTTTCCCCCCAAGGGGGACGTCAGTTCCTTCGGAACGGCCGTGCGGAACTGACATGCGTCCGCCGGCTGTGCGGCCGGCGGCCCTCCCCCTTTTCAGACCTCCGAGACATCACAATGAAAAAACTGCTTTACCAATTCGATACCGATGAACATCCGTCGGTGTTCGACAGCGTCGTGTGCCACGACGGCGGCGCGGACCACGTGATCGGTTACGGCGGCGTGCATCCGCACAACGTCGGCGCCATGGTCGACGGTGCGATCTTCACCCGCGCACCGAAGGACAAGAAGAACACGGCCATCTTCATCGGCGGCAGCAACATGGCCGAGGGCGAGACGCTGTTCAAGGCGGTCAAGAAGAAGTTCTTCTCGAACTTCCGCGTGTCGGTGATGCTGGATTCGAACGGCTCGAACACGACGGCCGCGGCCTGCGTGGCCTGGCTGGCGCACAGCGGTTCGCTCAAGGGCAAGAAGGCGGTCATCCTCGGCGGTACCGGCCCGGTGGGCACGCGCGCCGCCGTGATGCTGGCGAGCGAGGGCGCCACCGTGACGCTGGTGTCGCGCAAGATCGCCACCGCCGAAGAGGCGGCCAAGCAGCTCAAGGCCAACTTCAACCTCGACGTCGGCGTCGCCGAAGCGGCTGACAACGACGCCCGCGGCCGCGTCATCGAAGGCGCGAACGTGGTCATCGCCACCGGCGCCGGCGGCATCCAGCTGCTGGAAGAGCGTCACTGGAAGGACAACCCGACGCTGGAAATGATTGCCGACGCCAACGCCACCCCGCCGCTGGGTATCGAAGGCATCGACATGATGGACAAGGGCGTGGTCAAGCACGGCAAGATCGTGTTCGGCGCCATCGGCTTCGGCGCGCTGAAGATCGCGCTGCAGCGCGCCTGCGTCGGCAAGCTGTTCGAAAGCAACGACATTTCGCTCGACGCGTCGGAAATCTACGCGATGGCGAAAACCATGGTGGGCTGAGCCATGACGATGATCAAGGACAAGCCGGTCACCACCTTCCTCGACGAGCTCGCCTCCAGCGCGCCGACCCCGGGCGGCGGCAGTGCCGCCGCCATCATGGGCGGCATGGGCGCGGCGCTGGTCAGCATGGTGTGCAACCTCACCATCGGCAAGAAGGCCTACGTCGAAGTCGAAGGCGAAATGAAGGATCTGCTGGCCAAGGCGGAAGCGCTGCGCGCCCAGCTGACCGACTTCATCCGCGCCGACGTCGAAGCCTTCGACGGCCTGATGGCCGCCTACGGCCTGCCGAAGGACACGGACGAGCAGAAGGCTGCCCGTTCGGCCGCGATCCAGGACGGTCTGAAGAAGGCCACCGACGCACCGCTGGCCTGCGCCCGCGCCTGCGCCGACGTGATCGCGCTGTCGCTGATCGCTGCCGAGAAGGGCAACAAGAACGTCGTGTCGGACGCCGGTGTGGCCGCTCTGGCCGCCGTCGCCGCGCTGCGTTCGGCCGCACTGAACGTCGACATCAACGTCCCCAGCATCAAGGACGCCGATTTCGCCGCTTCGCGCCGTGCCGAAACCGACGCCCTGCTGGCCAAGTGGGTGGCCGAAGCCGACCGCGTCGTCGAGGTTGTGAAGAGCAAGCTCTGACCCGCCTGCTCCGCATCTTCAGGGGCGCCTGCGGGCGCCCCTTTTTCGTTCACCGCATGGCAGCTACTGCTGCGCCTGGATCTGCGCCTGCACCCGGCTCAGCCATTCGCGCATCGTCGCCAGCAGTTCGCCCTGGCTGAACGAGCAGCTCTCGCCGGAAAACAGCCGCGCAGATTCGAGCCGCATCAGCAGGCCGTCGAGTACCTCGCGCCACTTGGCGGGCAGTGCCGCATCGTCCACGCCATGGCGACGCCAGGTAGCGATCAGCGCATCCATGTCGATGCGCCCTGCTTCGAAATCGGCCAGCGAACGGGCCAGCGCTTCGTTCATCGTCATCCTTTCATTCACTTCACGGGGGTATCCGGGAGGTGGCGCTTGCGCCGCTCCGGAGGCATGCGCGTACAATCGCGACCCTGGTTGCATTGCACAATAATCCTGAAAACCTCAGTTGACCGCTTGCCATGAAACTGAAAGCTCTGTCCGTCAAGGACACTCGTCAGTGTGCATCGCTTACTCTCCGGGTGAGACCGCTTCGACGTCGCGTGTACGGTTGGCGGGGCGCCCGGCTGCGTTACTCGTCCTTTCAGGGAGCCATCCTTCTGCGTCCTCGCGCCTTGCCGTACCCCCCGCCAACCGCACTCACCACGCCGATCAACTGAGATTTTCAGGATATTTCGCCCGACCGCACGGTCGCGGCAGCCGGGAGTCCGCATGAGTCTGTACGCCCTCGACGGCAAGACACCTGTCGTCCATTCCAGCGCCTGGATCGCGCCCAGCGCCAGCATCATCGGCGACGCCGAACTGAGGGCGGATACCAGCGTGTGGTTCGGCGCGGTCATCCGCGCCGACAACGACCACATCTCGATCGGCGAGCGCTCGAATGTACAGGATGGCGCGGTGCTGCACATCGACGACGGCGTGCCGCTGACCATCGGTGCGGACGTGACGATCGGCCACCATGCGATGCTGCACGGCTGCACCGTGGGCGACGGTTCGCTGGTCGGCATCCACGCCGTCATCCTCAACCGCGTGGTGATCGGCCGCAACTGCCTGATCGGCGCCAACGCGCTGATTCCCGAAGGACGCGTCATTCCCGACCGCTCGCTGGTGCTCGGCTCGCCCGGCCGCGTGGTGCGCCAGCTCACCGACGAAGAGGTCGACGGCCTGATGCGCAGCGCGGCGGGCTACGTCGAGAAATCGCGTCTTTACCGCGACAGCCTGCAGGCCGTCCCCAGGGTCTGATGACCTCAGGGACTGACGTACCCTTCAGCCCGACGCGCAGGTGGTCGTTAACCCGGTGAACCACCGACATCGGGAGACCGCAATGACCCAGCGCACCCACTTCTTCTTCACCGGCGCCCATGTGCTGCCGGCCATCATGCTGGCCGCCAACGGCGAAACCACCGTGATGGCGGTCCTCACCTATCTGGCGCTGCTCGGCGTCGCACTGCTGTCGGCGATGGGCGAGGAGCACACCGGCGTGCCGGTGCGCATCAAGGCTGACGAAGAGCGGGACATCCACCGTCGCCGCTGAAATCCCCGGCCGCTATACTCCCGTCGTCATGAGGACTGCGGGAGCACCGATGAAATACCCCCTGTGGCTGCTGCTTGCAGCCTGCGTGTCCGGCGCGCATGCAGCCGAACCCTCTGCCGTGCGGCGCGAAGGCATCGTGGTCGACCTGAGCGCCGAGGCGTCCCGCCTCGCAGCGAATGACCTCGCCCGCGCCCAGGCCTACATCGAACTGGGCGACACCACACCCGGTCCGCTGGCGAAGAAGGTGAACGCAGCAATGCAGGCTGCGCTCGCGACGACCCGGCCCTACGCCAGCGTGAAGGTGCGCAGCGGCAACACCTCGACCTATCCGGTGTACAGCAAGAACGGCCGCACCATTGAAAGCTGGCGCATGCGTTCGGAACTGCTGCTGGAATCGAAGGACCAGGCGGCGCTGTCCGAACTGCTGGGCAAGCTGCAGACACAACTGGCGGTCGGCCAGCTGACGCTGGAACCGAGCGAGGACACGGCGCGCGAAGCCGAGAATGCCGCCATCAGCGATGCCATCGCCGCCTTCAACGCGCGCGCGAAGATCGTCGCCGCCTCGCTGGGCGGCAACTGGCGCGTGCTGCACATGAATGTGAACAACACCTCGGGCATGCCACCGCCGCGCCCGCTGATGCGCAGCAAGGTGGCGATGGCCGAAGCCGCGATGGCGGACATGCCGGTCGAGGCCGGCGAATCGCGCGTCAGCGTCAACATCAGCGGACAGATCGAGATTGACCGCAAGTAAGCGCGCATTCGCAGTCACCGCGGCGCTGCTGCTGGCGGGCTGCGGCACCTTGCCGCCCCCGGCAGCGGAGACGCCGGCCGCACCGCAACCACCTGTCCCGCAGGCGCCGGCGCCCGCTCCGACGGCGGCGTTGCGACTGGCCGACGACACCCACGCGCAGGACGCGGTGATCTACGCCCTCGGGCTGATCGGCAACCAGTACCGCTTCGGTGGCCGCAATCCGGACAGCGGTCTGGACTGCAGCGGCATGGTGAGCTGGATTTTCGAACAGGTGGCCGGCATCCGCCTGCCGCACAACGCGGCACAGATCGCGCGTCTGGCGCGGCCGGTCGATCGCGCGTCGCTGCAGCCGGGTGATCTGGTGTTCTTCAACACCAGCGGCAAGCCGCATTCGCACATGGGCATCTACGCCGGCGAAGGGCGTTTCATCCACGCGCCGAGCACGCGCGGCAAGTATGTGCGCACCGACGCGCTGGACAGCGGCTGGTTCGCCTCGCGCATCAGCGGGCTGCGCACGCTGCGTCGCGACGTCTGAACGAAATCCGGGATGAAAGCCTGACGAAGGTCAGAAGATGAAACGGCCCGCGCCGCGCAGTGGCGGAATCAGGGCTTGCTGCGCGGTACCTGCACGAACACCTCGCCCGGCTTGACCAGGCCCAGTTCGATCCGTGCGCGCTCCTCGACCGCGTCGAAGCCGGTCTTGAGGTCTTTCACATCGGCTTCCAGCGCGACGTTGCGCGCTTCGAGCCGGGTATTGAGCGCGCGCTGCGCTTCCAGCGCACGCTCTGCTTCCCACGCCTGCAGCCACCCGCCCTTGCCGAGCCAGAGCGGGTACTGCAGCGCGGCGATCAGCGCCACCAGCAACAAGGTCGGCCAGTGACGGACCATGATCGCCGAGCTGCCGGCTTACTTGCGCAGGTTGTAGAACGCCGAAGCGCCCGGGTACCACGCGGTATCGCCGAGGTCTTCCTCGATGCGCAGCAGCTGGTTGTACTTGGCGATGCGATCCGAACGGCTGAGCGAACCGGTCTTGATCTGCATCGCGTTCAGGCCGACCGCGATGTCGGCAATGGTGCTGTCCTCGGTCTCGCCCGAGCGGTGCGAAATGACGGCGGTGTAGCTGGCGCGCTTGGCCATCTCGACGGCGGCGAAGGTTTCGGTCAGCGTGCCGATCTGGTTGATCTTGATCAGGATGGAGTTGGCGATGCCGCGGGCAATGCCTTCCTTCAGGATCTTCGTGTTGGTCACGAACAGGTCGTCGCCGACGATCTGCACGCGGCTGCCCAGACGCTCGGTCAGCAGCTTCCAGCCGTCCCAGTCGTTCTCCGCCATGCCGTCCTCGATGCTGACGATGGGGAACTTGTCGGCCAGCGTGGCGAGGTAATCGACCAGCTGCGCCGATTCCATGGTCAGGCCGGCGCCTTCGAGGTGGTACTTGCCGTCCTTGTAGAACTCGGACGCGGCGCAGTCCAGCGCCAGCACCAGGTCACGGCCCGGCTCGTAGCCGGCAGCGGATGCGGCGTCGAGAATCATGTTCAGCGCCTCTTCGGCGCTGCCGACGTTGGGCGCGAAACCGCCTTCGTCACCGACCGTGGTCGGGTAGCCCTTCTTGTCGGTGAGCTTCTTCAGCGCGTGGAAGATTTCCGCACCCATGCGCAGGGCCTCGCGGAAGCTGGACGCGCCGACCGGCATGATCATGCATTCCTGGAAATCCAGGCTGTTGTTCGCATGCGCACCGCCGTTGATCACGTTCATCATCGGCACCGGCATCGCCATGCCGCCCGAGCCGCCGAAGTAGCGATACAGCGGCAGGCCGGCCTCTTCGGCCGCGGCCTTGGCCACCGCCATCGACACCGCCAGCGTGGCGTTGGCGCCGAGGCGCGACTTGTTCTCGGTACCGTCCAGCTCGATCAGGGTCTTGTCGATGAAGGCCTGCTCTTCGGCGTCGAGGCCGATGATGGCTTCCGAAATTTCGGTATTGACGTTCTCGACCGCGGCCAGAACGCCCTTGCCGAGATAGCGGTCCTTGTCGCCGTCGCGCAGCTCGATGGCTTCACGCGAACCGGTCGAGGCGCCGGACGGCACGGCGGCGCGGCCCATGATGCCCGACTCGAGCAGCACGTCCGCTTCAACGGTGGGATTGCCGCGCGAATCCAGTATCTCGCGCGCGACGACATCGACGATTGCACTCATGGTCGCTCCAGGTCCTCAGTAAATTTATTGAATTCGAATTTTGATCGTGTCCCGCACCATCAGGCGAAGGCGGATTCGAGGAATCCGTGCTTCTTCGTGACGGCGTCGAGGTCGCGCAGCTGGGTCAGCAGCGCTTCCATCATCGGCAGCGGCCAGGCATTGGGGCCGTCCGACATCGCCTTCTCGGGATTCGGATGGCTTTCCATGAACAGGCCGGCGATGCCCACGGCCACCGCCGCACGCGCCAGCACCGGCACGAACTCGCGCTGACCGCCGGAGCAGCTGCCCTGCCCGCCCGGCAGCTGCACCGAATGCGTCGCGTCGAACACGACCGGGCAGTCGGTGTTGCGCATGATGGCCAGCGAACGCATGTCGGACACGAGGTTGTTGTAGCCGAAAGACGCGCCGCGCTCGCACACCATGATGGTGTCGGCGCCGCCGTTTGCTTCCTTCGCCTTGTCGACCACGTTCTTCATGTCGCCCGGCGCCATGAACTGGCCCTTCTTGATATTCACCGGCTTGCCGGTGGCGGCGCAGGCATGGATGAAGTCGGTCTGGCGGCACAGGAAGGCCGGCGTCTGCAGCACATCGACATACTGCGCGACGATGGGCGCCTCTTCCGCAGTGTGCACGTCGGTCAGCACCGGCACGTTCAGCTCGCGCTTCACGTCGGCCAGGATTTCCAGACCCTTTTCCATGCCCGGGCCGCGATAGCTCTTGCCCGAACTGCGGTTGGCCTTGTCGAAGGACGACTTGTAGATGAAGGGAATGCCCAAGCGGGCGGTGATTTCCTTCAGCTTGCCAGCCGTGTCGAAAGCCATTTCGCGCGACTCGATCACGCAGGGGCCGGCGATCAGGAAGAAGGGCTTGTCGAGGCCGACGTCGAATCCGCACAGTTTCATGGCGATCTCCTTAGCCCGTCACTTTGCGCACGGGCCGCTTGACCGCGCCGCGTGCGTCCTGGCGGGCAATGGCCGCGCGGGCGAAGGCGGAGAACAGCGGATGGCCGGCGCGCGGCGTCGAGGTGAATTCGGGGTGGAACTGGCAGGCAACGAACCACGGGTGGTCCGGCAGTTCGATCATTTCGCACAGCGGGTCGGTCGCGTCCTGCGAACGGCCGGACACGCGCAGACCCACTTTTTCGAGCTGGGCGAGGTACTGGTTATTCACCTCGTAACGGTGACGATGGCGCTCGACGATGGTCGCGGCGCCGTAGATGTCGCGCGCCAGACTGCCTTCGGTCAGATTGCAGTTCTGGCCGCCCAGACGCATCGTGCCGCCGATGTCCGACGACTCGTCGCGACGTTCGAGCTTGCCCTCGGCGCTCATCCACTCGGTGATCAGGCCGATCACCGGGTGCGGCGCGTCGCGCTCGAATTCGGTGCTGTGCGCGCCGGTCAGGCCGGCCACGTTGCGGGCGTATTCGACCACCGCCAGCTGCATGCCCAGACAGATGCCCAGATAGGGCACGCCGTTCTCGCGCGCGTAGCGGATGGCGGCGATCTTGCCCTCGACACCGCGACGACCGAAGCCACCGGGCACCAGGATGGCGTCCATCGGGTCGAGCAGTGCCCGGCCGCCGTCGCTGGCGCGCTCGATCGCTTCCGAGTCGATGTAGTGGATGTTGATGCGCGAACGCGTGTGGATGCCGGCGTGCACCAGCGCTTCTGACAGCGACTTGTAGGACTCGGTCAGGTCGACGTACTTGCCGACGAAGGCGATGTCCACGTCGCGCTCCGGGTGCTCCAGGGCGTCGACCAGCCGCGTCCATGCGCTCAGGTCGGCGGCGCGGGCCAGGATGTTCAGCTTGTGACAGACGATCTCGTCCAGCATCTGGTTGTGCAGCATGGCCGGGATCTTGTAGATGCTGTCGGCGTCGGTGACCGAAATGACGGCTTCCGGCAGCACATTGGTGAACAGCGCGATCTTGCGCCGCTCGTCGTCCGGCACCACGCGGTCGGAGCGGCACAGCAGGATGTCCGGCTGGATACCGATTTCGCGCAGTTCCTTGACCGAGTGCTGGGTCGGCTTGGTCTTCAGTTCGCCGGCGGTGGCGATGTAGGGCACCAGCGTCAGGTGCATGAAGCAGGTGTTGCCGCGGCCCTCTTCGATGCCCATCTGGCGGATCGCTTCGAGGAAGGGCAGCGACTCGATGTCGCCCACCGTGCCGCCGACCTCGACGATGGCCACGTCGGCGCCTTCGGCGCCGCGCTTCACATAGGCCTTGATCTCGTCGGTGATGTGCGGGATCACCTGCACTGTCTTGCCCAGATACTCGCCGCGGCGCTCCTTCTTGATCACCGACTCATAGATCTGGCCGGTGGTGAAGTTGTTGCGCTTGCCCATCTTGGCGCTGGTGAAGCGCTCGTAATGGCCGAGGTCGAGATCGGTTTCCGCCCCATCTTCGGTGACGAAGACTTCACCGTGCTGAAACGGGCTCATCGTGCCCGGATCGACGTTGATGTAGGGGTCGAGCTTGAGGTGGGTGACACGGATAGAGCGCGATTCGAGAATCGCGCCCAGCGAGGCGGCTGCAATGCCCTTGCCGAGCGAGGACACCACGCCACCGGTGACGAATACGTACTTGGTCATGTATTGCGCTGCAGCGGGAAATGCGCAGTTTACCGGAAAAGCGGCGGCCCTTGAACACCGCGGCGCGCTGACCAGGGCAGTTGCCGGCGACGCGGCGCCCTCTTTTCCGCCCTTCCCGCTTCCCTTGCAACGCTCAGCGATGCATCAATCCGCTTCGTCTATCCAGGCGAGCTGGATGGCTTCCAGAATCTTTTCGCCGCAGCGGCTCTGTTCGTCGTCGAAACCGGGCAGCGCCATCACCCACTCCATCAGGTCGGTGAAGCGCACGTACTGCGGATCGACGTCGGGCCGGGCCTCGGTCAGCGCAATCGCGATCTCGCGTGAGTCGGTCCATTTCATCGGCTTCACCTCTTCCCTTCGCTGACCATGTTGATGGTGTATTTCGGAATCTCGACCACCAGCGGGGTGTCCGCCACTTCGGCCTGACAGGACAGGCGCGAGTTCGGCTCCAGGCCCCAGGCCTTGTCGAGCAGGTCCTCCTCCAGTTCCTCGGCCGCTTCGAGGCTGTTGAAGCCTTCGCGCACGATGACGTGACAGGTGGTGCAGGCGCAGGACTTCTCGCAGGCGTGCTCGATCTCGACGCCATTGGCCAGCAGCGCGTCACAGATGGTGGTGCCGGGGGCGGCTTCGATCACTGCGCCGTCGGGGCACAGTTCGACATGGGGCAGAACGACGATCTGGGTCATGCGGGTCTCGGAGTACGGTTCTTTACAGTGATTCGACGCTGCGGCCGGCCAGTGCGCGCTGGATGCTGCGGTTCATGCGGCGGGCAGCGAACTCGTCGGTGCTGCGCCCCAGTGCGTCGATCGCCTTCTTGATGGCGGACGTGTCGTCGCCGGCGGCGGCATCTGCCAGATCGGTCAGCACCGCCTCGATCGCGGCATGCTCGGCCGGGTCGAGCAGATCGCCGTCAGCCGCCAGCGCGGCGCGGGTCGCCTCGCCCAGACGCTGCGCCTCGACACGCTGCTCGGCCAGGGCGCGC
This sequence comes from Methyloversatilis sp., assembly GCA_034004945.1. Lineage (GTDB taxonomy): Bacteria > Pseudomonadota > Gammaproteobacteria > Burkholderiales > Rhodocyclaceae > Methyloversatilis. The sequence goes on from JAVEVQ010000007.1 coordinate 72,193, forward strand.
GCACTCATGTCCTCCTGCGCGTGCTCGAAGCCGTCACGCAGCATGCGGGTGACTTCGTCGTCGCCCAGACCATAGCTCGGCTTGACCTCGATGCGCGCCTCGATACCGGTGCCCATCTCGCGTGCCGACACGCTCAGCAGCCCGTCGGCATCGACCTGGAAACTGACGCGGATACGCGCCGCACCGGCCACCATCGGCGGAATGCCGCGCAGTTCGAAGCGGGCCAGCGAGCGGCAGTCCGATACGCGCTCGCGCTCGCCCTGCACGACGTGGATGGCCATCGCGGTCTGGCCATCCTTGAACGTGGTGAATTCCTGCGCGCGCGCGGTCGGAATGGTCGAGTTGCGCGGAATGATCTTCTCCACCAGCCCGCCCATCGTTTCCAGACCCAGCGACAGCGGGATCACGTCGAGCAGCAGCCAGTCCTCGTCGGCACTGCGGTTGCCCGCCAGCACATTGGCCTGGATGGCGGCGCCGATGGCGACCACCTTGTCCGGATCGAGGTTGGTCAGCGGCTCCTGGCCGAAGAATTCGCCCACCGCGCGCTGCACGTGCGGCATGCGGGTGGCACCGCCCACCATCACGACGCCCTTGACGTCTTCCGGTGACAGACCGGCGTCGCGCAAGGCCTTGCGCGTCGGCGCCAGCGTCTTCTCGACCAGCTTCTTCGTCATGTCGGCGAAGGCGTCGCGCGTCAGCGTGACATCGATTTCCTCGCCACCGATCAGCTTAAGACCGATATGCACGGAGTCCTGCGCGCTGAGCACTTCCTTGGCACGACGCGCCTCCATGTACAGCGTGCGCATGTCCTCCAGCCCCGGCGGACCGATGCGCGACGCTTCGATCAGCCAGCAGTAGACGCGATGATCGAAGTCGTCGCCGCCGAGCGCGGCATCGCCACTGGTCGACAGCACTTCGAACACGCCACGCGACAGCTTCAGGATCGATATGTCGAAAGTGCCGCCGCCCAGATCATAGACGGCGTAAATGCCCTCGGACGCGTTGTCGAGACCGTAGGCGATAGCCGCCGCGGTCGGTTCGTTCAGCAGGCGCAGCACTTCGAGGCCCGCCACGCGGGCGGCGTCCTTGGTGGCCTGACGCTGGGCGTCGTCGAAATAGGCCGGTACGGTAATGACCGCACCGGTGAGCGGGCCGCCCAGACTGGCTTCGGCACGCTCGCGCAGTGCGCGCAGGATGTCGGCCGACACCTCGACCGGGCTTTTCGCGCCCTGCGCGGTACGCAGGCGCACCATGCCGGGCGCGTCCTCGAACACGTAGGGCATGGATTCGACGTGCGCGACGTCGGCCAGACCGCGCCCCATGAAGCGCTTGACCGAGGTGATGGTGTTGCGCGGGTCCTGCGACTGGGCCGCCTGCGCGGCATGACCGACGACGGTACGGCCGTCGGCGAGGTAGCGCACGACGGACGGCAACAGCGCGCGTCCGTTCTCGTCGTTGAGCACCACCGGCACGCTGTTGCGCACGGTGGCAACCAGTGAATTCGTGGTGCCCAGGTCTATGCCGACAGCCAGCCGATGCTGGTGCGGCGCGGTGGATTCGCCGGGTTCGGCGATCTGCAGCAGGGCCATCAGTTTTCCAGTGTTTCGTGTGCCTCGGCGATGTCCTCGCCGAGCTTCGCGATGAACATCATCCGACGCACGGTAGCGGCGGCCGCGGCCTTGTCGTGGTCGACATCGAGCTGACGGGCCAGCAGCGTCTCGGCCTCGCGGCGCGCCTGGCGCAGATGGCGCGCCAGAGCGTCCAGCGCATCGGCGTCGCATGCGTCGCGCGCCTCGTCCAGCGCCTCGCGCCATTCCATCTGCTGCATCAGGAAGTCAGCCGGCATGGCCGTATTGTTCTCGGCGCCGACGTCTATGCCTTCCAGCTCGAGCAGATAGCGCGCCCGCGACAGTGGCGCGCGCAGCAACCGGTAACCTTCGTTGATGCGCGTGGCCCACTGCATCGACAGCCGGCGGTCCTGCTCGGCACGATGCGCGTGCCGGTCCGGATGCGCCGCCGACTGCAGGTCGTGGTAACGCGATTCGAGCGCACGCTCGTCGATCTCGAAGCGCCGCGGCAGACCGAACAGCGCGAAATGGTCGCGGCTGAACAGGTCGGCTCCGGGCAGCAGACCCGCGGATTCAGACATTGAAGCTTTCGCCGCAGCCGCACTCGTCCTTCACGTTGGGGTTGTTGAACTTGAACCCCTCGTTCAGGCCTTCACGCACGAAGTCCAGTTCGGTTCCTTCGAGGTAGGGCAGGCTTTTCGGGTCGATCAGCACCTTGACGCCATGGCTCTCGAACACCAGATCGTCGGCCGCGAAATCGTCGGCAAACTCGAGCTTGTAGGCCATGCCCGAACATCCGCTGGTGCGCACGCCGAGGCGCAGACCGACACCGCGGCCACGTTTGGCAATGTAGTTGGCGACGTGCTTCGCCGCTTTCTCGCTCAGTGAAACGCCCATTCGAGCTCTCCCAGGTTATCCCTCGCGCCCCTCTCCGCCCGCCGGATCACCCCTCGGGGGCGGCGGACGAAGCGAGCGCGAAAGCGTTCATTCAGGCTGCGTCGGACTCCGGCGCCACGGCGCCGTGTTTCTTGCGGTAATCCTCGACCGCCGCCTTGATTGCGTCCTCGGCGAGGATGGAGCAATGGATCTTCACCGGCGGCAGCGCCAGTTCTTCGGCGATGGCGGTGTTCTTGATTTCCATCGCCTGGTCGAGCGTCTTGCCCTTGACCCATTCGGTCACCAGCGAGCTCGACGCGATGGCCGAGCCGCAGCCGTAGGTCTTGAACTTGGCGTCCTCGATGATGCCGTCCGCACCCACCTTGATCTGCAGCTTCATCACGTCACCGCAGGCCGGGGCACCGACCATGCCGGTGCCGACATCGCCGTCTTCCTTGCCGAAGGAGCCGACGTTGCGGGGGTTCTCGTAGTGGTCGAGCAGTTTGTCGCTGTAGGCCATGTCTTTCTCCTTGTCTTCCTGTCTGTCCTCGATGCACCCGAGGGTGCATCTTCACTGCCTTGCGCTCAGTGGTGCGCCCACTGCACGGTATTCAGATCCACACCTTCCTGCACCATTTCCCACAGCGGCGACAGTTCGCGCAGCTTGCCGATCTTGCGGTGGAGCAGATCGATGGTGAAGTCGACTTCCTCTTCGGTGGTGAAGCGACCGATCGAGAAACGGATGGAGCTGTGCGCCAGTTCGTCTTCGCGGCCGAGCGCGCGCAGCACGTAGGACGGTTCCAGGCTGGCCGAGGTACAGGCCGAACCGGAGGACACCGCCACTTCCTTGATCGCCATGATCAGCGACTCGCCTTCGACGTAGGCGAAGCTGATGTTCAGGTTGTGCGGCACGCGCGCTTCCAGGTCGCCATTCACATAGGTCGCCTCGATGTCCTGCAGGCCCTTGAGCAGACGGTCGCGCAGCATGCGCACGAGCTCGTTCTCGGCGCCCATTTCCTCGCGTGCGATGCGGAAGGCTTCGCCCATGCCGACGATCTGGTGCGTCGCCAGCGTGCCCGAGCGCAGGCCGCGCTCGTGACCACCACCGTGCATCTGCGCTTCCAGCCGGATGCGCGGCTTGCGGCGCACGTACAGCGCGCCGATGCCCTTGGGGCCATAGGTCTTGTGCGCCGAGAAGCTCATCAGGTCGACCTTGAGCTTGTCGAGGTCGATCGCCACCTTGCCGGTCGCCTGAGCGGCGTCGACGTGGAAGATGATGCCCTTCTCGCGGCAGATCTCGCCGATCTCGGCGATCGGCTGGATGACGCCGATCTCGTTGTTCACGAACATGATGGACACCAGCACGGTGTCCGGACGCAGCGCGGCGCGGAACACGTCCAGATCGACCAGACCGTTGTCCTTCGGATCGAGATAGGTCGCCTCGAAGCCCTCGCGCTCCAGTTCGCGGAAGGTGTCGAGCACCGCCTTGTGTTCGGTGCGCATCGTGATGATGTGCTTGCCCTTGCCCGAATAGAAATGTGCCGCGCCCTTGATGGCGAGGTTGTTCGACTCGGTCGCGCCCGAGGTCCAGACGATTTCCTTGGGGTCGGCATTGACCAGCTTGGCCACCTGTTCGCGCGCCGCCTCGACCGCGGCTTCCGCCTCCCAGCCGTAGGCGTGGCTGCGCGAGGCCGGGTTGCCGAAGTGCTCGGTCAGCCACGGGATCATCTTGGCCGCCACACGCGGATCGACCGGCGTGGTCGCCGAGTAGTCGAGGTAGATCGGGAATTTCAGCATTTCATCGACTCCATCAGGTCCTTGTTCACTTCATCACGCCGCAGCCATCGCCCGCAGCCCGCGGAGTTCGTCCGCGACCCGCGCCAGCGCGCTGCAAAAATCGTCCACGTCCTGCATCGTCGTCGCCGCACCGACGCTCACCCGCACCGCGCCGCGCGCCAGATCCGCCTCGACACCCATCGCCGTCAGCGTGCGCGACGGCTCGGGCGACGCGCTGGAACAGGCAGCACCGCTGGCCACCGCGAAACCGGCGCGATCGAGCTTGCCGACCAGGGTTTCGCCGTCGATGCCGGCCAGTGCGAAATAGCAGGTGTTGGGCAGGCGATCGGCCTGCGCACCGAACACGACACCGCCGAGTGCTGCCACGCAGCCCTCGATGCGCGCACGCTGCGCCTGCATCGCCTCGCGCCGGGCGCCAAGCGCGGCAACCGCCTGTTCGCAGGCCACGCCGAAACCGACGATGGCCGCAATGTTCTCGGTTCCCGAACGCAGGCCGCGCTCGTGGCCGCCGCCGGCGATCAGCGGTTCGATATCGACCCGCTTGTCCAGCACCAGCGCCCCGGCACCCTGCGGGCCGCCGATCTTGTGTGCCGACAGGGTCATCGCCGCCACGCCGAGCGCGCGGAAATCCAGTTCGATCTTGCCCAGCGCCTGTACCGCGTCGGTATGCAGCCAGGCGCCGCTGCGCTTCGCCGCGGCCACCAAGGCCGGAATGTCCTGCAGCACGCCGGTTTCGTTGTTGGCCGCCATCACCGACACCAGCGCGGCGCGCGGGTCGAGCGCATCGACCAGCACCCTGCCCTGCGCGTCGGCCGCGATGCCGGCCAGCTCCCAGCCGCCGCGCACGAGCTGGCGGGCCGGTTCACGCACGCACGGGTGCTCGATCGCCGACACCGCGATCACCCCCGGCTTCATCCGGGCCGCCGCGCCCTTGATGAACAGGTTGTTCGCTTCCGAACCACCACTGGTAAACACCACCTCGGTCGGATGCGCCTTCACGGCGGCCGCCACCTGGGCGCGTGCGTCGTCGATCGCGCGGCGGGCGGCACGGCCGTACTCATGACGGCTCGACGCGTTGCCGAAGCGCACGCCCAGCCAGGGCAGCATCGCCTCGCGTGCCGCGTCCAGCAGCGGCGTGCTGGCGTTATGGTCGAGATAGACCGGCGCAAACATGATCAGGCCTGCACGCTCGCCGGCTCGGTCGAACAGGAACGCGGCGCGTGGTCATGCAGCACCACCTTGTGACTGTTGCGCTCGCGCTGCTGCACCATCAGATCGTGCAGATTGATCGAGTCGAGGTAGTCGAACATGTGACGACTGAGGTTGGACCACAGGTCGTGCGTCATGCAGCGGTGCTCGTCCAGACAGTTTTCCTTGCCGCCGCACTGGGTGGCGTCGAGCGGTTCATCCACCGCGATGATGATCTGCGCCACCGAAATCGTGCGCGCGTCGCGCGCCAGGCAGTAGCCGCCGCCCGGGCCACGCACGCTGGCCACCAGCTCCTGACGGCGCAGCTTGCCGAACAGCTGTTCGAGGTAGGACAGGCTGATGCGCTGGCGCTCGGCGACGCCGGACAGCGTGACCGGACCATTTTCCTGCCGCAGGGCGAGGTCGAGCATCGCAGTGACTGCGAAGCGTCCTTTGGTGGTCAGTCTCATCGCGCGGGCTCCTGAAATTGGCCGGGACAGCGGCGAACCGGAGACTCCGGCTCAATTCCCGATCATTTCAGTCGACTTTATAATTCCCGACAAGTTCAGTCAACAATTCGTACGGATCTTGTCCAGATCGACCTGCGAGTGATCGGCCATCTCCTCCTTCGCCTCGTCGTCGAGCTGTATGCCGGCACGCTCCAGCTTCTTCAGCAGGCACTCTATGCGGCGATCGCTCTCCAGCGCATGATCGACCAGTGCGGTGAGCGCCTTGGCCATCGGGTCTTCCATGTCGCGGGTGACGCCGTAGGCGGTGAAGCCCGCCTGTTCGGCGCGCCGCTTCTTCTCGTCCTCGACCCCGGGCGCCGTCGCCTCGATGATGCGCGCCGGGTTGCCGACCGCGGTGGCGCCGGCCGGCACCGGCTTCACGACCACCGCGCAGGAGCCGATCTTGGCGCCGTCGCCGACTTCGAAACCGCCCAGCACCTGGGCGCCGGCACCGATGACGACACCTCGACCCAGGGTCGGATGACGCTTGGCGCCGCGGTACAGCGAGGTGCCACCCAGCGTAACCCCCTGATAGATCGTGCATTCATCGCCCACGACTGCGGTTTCACCGATCACCACCCCCATGCCGTGATCGATGAACACGCGGCGACCCATGGTCGCACCGGGATGGATTTCGATACCGGTCAGCACACGCCCGACATGTGACAGGAAGCGGCCGAGCCACAGAAAGCCGCGGCGCCAGCAGGCGTTGGCCATGCGGTGGATGAACAGCGCGTGTATGCCCGGATAGCAGGTCAGCACCTCGAACGCAGAGCGGGCGGCCGGGTCACGGTCGAGCACGCTGGCAACGTCTTCGCGCAGGCGTTGGAACATCGTCTTTCCTTGTGGGAAGCGCCGGCAGCGCTGCCGGACGGTTGAAACCCGAGAATTTTAGTCGGTTTTTGTGCACCTGCGAAGTTCGCTACCGCTCCGGCGCGCGCGGTTTCTTGCCGCCAATGGCCTTGAGCGCCCCCATCAGCAGATGCAGTTCTTCCGCCTCGACCTGCGCCCGGCCAAACAGGCGGCGCAGGCGCGGCAGGGCACGCCCCGGGTTCACCCGGTCGAGAAAGCCGGATTCGAGCATCAGCTGCTCGAACAGCGCATAGAGGCTTTCCAGCCCCTCGTGCGGCGCCAGTTCGGGCGGCAACTCGGCCGGCAGCACGGCGCCACCGACCGCCATGCGCAGTTCGTGGCACATGATCTGGGCGGCCGCGGCGACATTCAGCGAACGGTAGGTTTCACTGGTCGAAATGGTCACCGGCAGCGAACACATCGCCACTTCCTCGTTGGTGAGGCCGGAGCTTTCGGTACCGAACACCAGCGCCACTTCAGCGTCACCGCCGGCCAGCAGCGTGGCCAGTTCGGTTGCCGCGGAGCGCACGTCGCGCACCGGCAAGGCCATTTCGCGCCGGCGGGCCGTCAGCGCCGCCTGCGCGACGGTGCCGGCGAGCGCCGCCTCGATGCTGCCCACGACCACCGCGTTGTCCAGCACGTCGGTGGCGCCCGAACTCATGGCTACCGCATCCTCATGCGGAAAGTGCTTCGGATTGACCAGATAGAGGCGCGACAGCCCCATCACCTTCATCGCCCGCGCGCAGGCGCCGATATTGCCCGGATGGGTGGTGTGCGACATGACCACGCGCACGCGGTCGAGAAAAGCGAACGGGTTCAAGCTGGAAACCTCAGTTGATCGGCGCTCAGTGGACATGAGGGGCATGGTTGGCGGGGTGTACGGCAAGGCGCGAGGACACGGCAGGATGGCTCCCTGCAAGGACGAGCAACGCAGCCGGGCGCCCCGCCAGCCGTGTCCGCGACGTCGAAGCGGTCTCGGCCCATGTGCAAGGGGCAGGCAAATGACAAAAGGTACGGAGAAGAAGGCCTCCGCCTCGCACGGATGCCAAGCGGTCAACTGAGGCTTTCAGGTTCATATTAGAATGCAGGGTTTTCCTGCCGAGATGCGGACCACAAGGTCCGCGTACAGAGACATTCATGCATCCGACGCTCACCACCGCCGTCAAGGCCGCCCGCCGCGCGGGTCAGATCATCACCCGGGCCAGCCAGGATGTGGACCTGCTGAAGGTCAGCAGCAAACGTCAGAACGATTTCGTGACCGAGGTCGACCGCGCGGCTGAAGACGCCATCGTCGGCATCCTGCGCGAAGCCTACCCGGACCACGCCATTCTAGCCGAGGAGAGCGGCGAGTCCGGCCCCGAGTCGGAGTACCGCTGGATCATCGATCCGCTGGACGGCACCACCAACTTCATCCACGGCATGCCGCAGTACGCGGTGTCGATCGCGCTCGAACACCGCGGCCAGATGCAGTCTGCCGTCGTGTTCGATCCGGTGCGCAACGAGATGTTCACCGCCAGCCGCGGCCGCGGCGCCTTCCTGAACGACCGCCGCATCCGCGTATCGCGCCGCGCCAAGCTCGGCGAAGCGCTGCTCGGGACCGGCTTCCCTTACCGCGTATGGGACCACGTCGATGCCTATCTGGGCATGTTCAAGGCACTGATGGAAAAGACCGCCGGCCTGCGTCGTCCGGGCGCGGCGGCACTCGATCTGGCTTACGTCGCCTGCGGTCGCTTCGACGGTTTCTTCGAGATCGGCCTGTCGCCCTGGGACATCGCCGGCGGCAGCCTGCTGGTGAGCGAAGCCGGCGGCCTGGTCGGCAATCTGCAGGGCGAGACCGGCTATATGGAAAGCGGCAACCTGGTCGCCGCCACGCCGCGCATCTACCCGGCCATCCTGCAGGCCATCGAACCGCACCTGACCGAAGCCCTGCGCGGCTGAGACACGGCCGGCCCGGGAGGCCGGCCGCTGAACGCCGTCAGCAGCGGAAGCGGGATACGACGCTGTTGAGGTCGCCCGCCACGCGGGTCAGTTCTTCCGTCGCCGTGGCGGTCGCGTGCATGCCCTGGCTGGTCGCCTCGACCATCTGGGCGACCTGCTCGATCTGACCGGCCAGGCTGTTGCTGGCGATACCCTGTTCGCGTGTCGAGTTGGCCACCTCGGCCACCAGTTCGCGGGCGCGGGTCGCGCCCTCGGCGATCCGGCGCAGCATGTCGGCTGACTGCTGGGCTGACTTCACGCTCTCACTCGCCCGCTCGGACGCTGCATCCATCGCGCTCGCCGCCGCTTCGCTCTCGCCGAGGATCGCACTGACCGTCTGCCCGATCTGCAGCGTTGCCTGCGTCGTGCGCTCGGCCAGCTTGCGCACCTCGTCGGCCACCACCGCGAAACCCCTGCCCTGTTCGCCAGCGCGCGCCGCCTCGATCGCCGCGTTCAATGCCAGCAGATTGGTTTGCGCGGCGATGTCGTTGATCGCGGTCGCGATGTCGCCGACCTCGTTCGCGCGGGCGCTCAGCGAGGCGATGCGTTCGCTCGCCTGCACCACCGCGTCGGCCAGCGAACGCATTTCCCCGGCCGCCTCGTGCACCTGTCGTTCGCCCTCCACCGCCATTTCCGACGATTCGACCGACTGCCTCTCGGTCTCGCCGGCGTTCTCGGAGATGTGGGTGATGCTCACGGTCAGCTCTTCCATGGCAGCCGCCATGGTCTGCGTGGAGTCAGTCTGCTGCTGGGCCGATCCGGCCACCTGGCGCGAAGTGGCGCTGATGTCTGCGGTGGCGGCACCCACCTTCTGCGCGCCAGCGCTGATTTCGGACACGGTCGTGCGCAGCCGCGAAATGAGCGTGTCCAACTCCGCCAGCATGCTGCCGGCCGGTGCGTGGCCGACCCCCGCACGCAGATCGCCCGCGGCCACCTTCTTCATCGCCTGGACGGCCACCATCGGCTCGCCGCCCACCGGCCGCATGACCGAACGGCCTATCGTCACGACCAGCGCCAGCACGACGCCGGCGAGCACGACGACGATGCCCAGAGTGGTGACCAGATCCTTGCGGAAGGCGGCTTCCACGTCATCGACGTAAAGCCCGGTTCCGACCACCCATTGCCAGTCCTGCACCGGCGCCACATAGGCCACCTTGCGCACGGCTTCGGTCTCGTTCGGACGCGGGAAGTGGTAATCAACGAAGCCGCCGCCGGCCTGGCCGGCTTTGACGATCTCGGCGATGAGGGGCTTGCCGAGCTTGTCCTGCTCGTCGATGAAGTTCTTGCCCTCGCGCTGCGGCAGCGTCGGATGCAGCACGCTCACGCCGTTCGTGTCGTAGATGAAGAAGTACTCGCGCTGCTGGAAGCGCACGTTGCGCAAGGCCTCCTTTGCCTGCTGCTGCGCCTGTTCACGCGTCAGCGTGCCGTTCTTCTGCAGCTGCTCGTAGTAGCCGATCTGCGTGCGCGTCGATTCGACGAGGGCGCGCAGCAGCTGCATGCGCTGTTCGTGCGCGGCGCTGCGCATCTCGAGCGCGCCGATGACGCCTATCATCAGCATGCCGAGCAGCGCCACCACGGCCACGGTCAGCATCTTGCCTCTCAAGGTCCGGTTCCTGATCATGACAATTACGATAAGTTATTGAAATCAAAAAACTATATCGGCGAAAAACACCCCCGACTTGAGCGCTGCACGGCAATATCCCTCGCGTCATGGCGACGGCTCCCTGCGAGCCGATACAATCGGCGGTCCGTTCCGCCTGCCGCACGGCACGCGGACCCCGCCCGCACCTTCGTTTCACATGGACAACAAAGACCTTTCGGGCCACACGCCGATGATGCAGCAGTATCTCGGCTTCAAGCGGCAGCACCCCGACCTGCTGGTGTTCTACCGCATGGGCGATTTCTACGAGCTGTTCTTCGAGGACGCGATCCGCGTCGCGCGGCTGCTCGACATCACGCAGACCCACCGCGGCCAGTCCGCCGGCCAGCCGATTCCGATGGCCGGCGTGCCCTTCCACGCGGTCGAGCAATACCTCGCGCGACTGGTGAAGATGGGCGAGTCGGTGGTGATCGTCGAGCAGATCGGCGATCCGGCCACTTCCAAAGGTCCGGTCGAGCGCGCGATATCGCGCATCGTCACGCCCGGCACGCTGACCGACGCCAGCCTGCTGGACGAGCGCGCCGACTCGCTGCTGATGGCGCTGCACGTCGAGCGCGCGCGCGCCGGCGTCGCCTGGCTCAATCTGGCCAGCGGCGAACTGAAGCTGACCGAAGTCGCCACCAACGTGCTGCCGTCGCTGCTCGACCGCCTGCGTCCGGCCGAACTGCTGGTCGCCGACATGGCGAATGCGCCCGAAGGCAGCTGGGCGGTCACGCCGCGCAGCGCCTGGCAGTTCGACGTGACGGAGGCGACCCGGCTGCTGTGCGAGCACTTCGGCAGCCGCGACCTCGCCGCCTTCGATGTCGCCGAGGTGCCGATCGCACTGGCCGCCTGTGGCGCGCTGTTCAGCTACGCGCAGGCCACGCAGCAGCGGGCGCTGGCGCATGTCACGACGCTGGCGGTCGAGCACGATTCGAACTGGCTGCGCATGGACGCCGCCACCCGGCGCAATCTGGAACTGACCGAAACGCTGCGTGGCGAGGCGTCACCGACGCTGCTGTCGCTGCTCGACACCTGCGCCACCTCGATGGGTTCGCGCTGGCTGCGCCGCGCGCTGCACCACCCGCTGCGCGAGCGCGCACGTGCCGACGCGCGTCAGGAAGCTGTGGCCGCGCTGCGCGACACCGACCGCGCCGACCGGGTGCATGACGCGCTGCGCGGCATCGCCGACATCGAGCGCATCGCGGCGCGGGTCGCGCTGCGTACCGCACGCCCGCGCGACCTTTCCAGCCTGCGCGACTCGCTGGCGAAGCTGCCGGCCATCGCCGAGGCGATCCCGCTCGATCGCGGTCTGCTCGATCAGGCGCGCGCCACGCTGGCGCAGCCGCTGGCGGCCAGCGACCTGCTCGCCCGCGCCATCATGGACGAACCGGCCGCGCAGCTGCGCGACGGTCGCGTCATGCGCGCCGGTTTCGACGCCGAACTGGACGAACTGCGCGGCCTGCAGGACAACTGCGGCGAGTTCCTGCTGGCGCTCGAAGCGCGCGAGCGCGAGCGCACCGGCATCGCCAACCTGAAGGTCGAGTACAACCGCGTGCACGGCTTCTACATCGAAGTCACGCACGCCAATGTCGAGCGCATTCCGGACGACTACCGCCGCCGGCAAACGCTGAAGAACGCCGAGCGCTACATCACGCCCGAACTGAAAGCCTTCGAGGACCGCGCGCTGTCGGCTGCCGACCGCGCCACCTCGCGCGAGAAGTTCCTGTACGAGCAGCTGCTCGACGCGCTGGCGCCGGAACTGCCGCTGCTCGGCGACATCGCCCGCGCGCTGTCCGAGCTGGACGGGCTGATCGCCTTCGCCCGCGCTGCCCAGCGCCACGACTACTGCCGGCCGCAGTTCGTCGATGAACCGGAAATCACGATAGAGCGCGGGCGTCATCCGGTGGTCGAACAGCAGGTCGAAAACTTCATCGCCAACGACACGGCGATGCACGACGCGCGTCGCATGCTGCTGATCACTGGCCCCAACATGGGCGGCAAGTCGACCTATATGCGGCAGGTGGCGCTGATCGCGCTGCTGGCGCACTGCGGCTGCCCGGTGCCGGCGCGCGCCGTGCGGCTGGGGCCGCTCGACGCCATCCACACCCGCATCGGCGCCTCAGACGACCTCGCCTCCGGCCGCTCGACCTTCATGGTCGAAATGACCGAAGCGGCCGGCATCCTGCACGGCGCAACCGAGCGCAGCCTGGTGCTGATGGACGAGATCGGTCGCGGCACCTCGACCTTCGACGGTGTGGCGCTCGCGCAATCCATCGCCCGTCACCTGCTGACGCGCAACCGCAGCTGGACGCTGTTCGCCACTCACTATTTCGAACTGACCCAGCTCGCGCAGACGCACCCGAGCTGCGCCAACATGCACCTGGACGCGGTCGAGCACGGCAGCCGCATCGTGTTCCTGCACGCGATAGAAGAAGGCCCGGCTTCGCAGTCCTACGGTATCGAGGTCGCCGCGCTGGCTGGCGTGCCGGGCACGGTGATCCGCGACGCACGACGCGCGCTGCAGCAGCTCGAAGCAAGCCGCATCAACGCCGGTCCGCAGGCCGATCTGTTCGCGCCTGCGCCACCGCCGCCCGAACCGCCGTCGCACGCCGCGGTCGATGCACTGTCCGCGCTCGACCCGGACAGCCTCAGCCCGCGCGAGGCGCTGGACGCGCTGTACGCACTGAAAAAACTGCTCTGAGGAAAACGCTATGGCTCACGCCGTGATCTGGATCTTCGTCGCACTGGTCGTCGGCATCTGGACGCTGATGGCATGGACCGCCGACTCGGTACTGAACTGGCCCGGCTGGAGCGCCAACGCGCTGGCCGAATGGCCGCTGTGGCTGGACGGCCTGCGGCCGCCGGTCTGGTTGGCCCCCTGGCTGCCGCAGGAATGGCTGGATCAGAGTCGCGCCTGGCTGCTCGACGCCGGTCCGGAAATCCAGGCCTGGCTGCAGCAGACGCCCGACCTGCGCGGTCTGCTCGGCTTCATCGTCTGGACGGTGTGGCTGATCGGCGCGGGCATGATGCTGCTGATGGGCATCGCCGGCAGCGCGCTGGTGAAGCTGTTCCAGCCGAAGAAGGCGGCCGCGGCGCCGGCGCATCCACAGCCCTGACCGCGCCCGCAACGCCGTAGCGCAAGCCGGCCCGTGCTCCGCGTCAGGCCGGCATCAGCTTCCGGTTGCCCGCGCCCGGCAGCATCTTCAGCGCCGGCCCCTGCTGCAGCACATAGCTGCGGCTCTTCACCGTGCTGACATAGCGCCACTCGCAACGGCAGGCGTCCTGCGTCGCGGTGACGATCATGAAGCCGCGGCGCGCGGTGTCGGCGTACTGCAGCGGGCCGATGATCTGCGTCAGGCCAGCAGCGACGGCCAGAGGGTTTTCGCTCGGGAAGTACTCCTCGAAACCGGGTGAGGTCACGCCGGGGGTCGCGAACTCGACGCCGACCGCGCGCCCGGCGAAATCCG
>JAVEVQ010000139.1:0-4435 GCA_034004945.1 Methyloversatilis sp.
CACATCGCCGCCGCCGGCGAGGGCTTCGCGCAGGAACGTCTGCCGGCGCTGATGCTGGGCATCGCCGCCTGGCTGCCGTCCTTCCTGCTGGCACCCTTCCTTGCCTACTTCTTCCTGCGCGACGGCCGGCGCTTCCAGCGCTTCCTCGCGCGCGCGGTGCCGAACGCCTTTTTCGAGCGCACGCTGCACCTGCTGTACGAAGTCGATCGCACCACGCGCGCCTACTTCCAGGGCCTGATCAAGCTCACCGTGCTCGACGCCGCCTGTCTGGCCGCCGGTCTGTGGCTGATCGGGCTGTCCTCGCCGCTGATGCTCGGGCTGATCACCGCCGTGCTGGCCTGGGTGCCTTACGTCGGCTCGATACTGGGCTGCGCGGTGGTGTTGATGGTGGCGGCAACCGATTTTCCGGGTTCGCCGTCGGTTGCCTACGCGGCGGTCGGGCTGTTCGTCGGCGTCCGGCTGCTCGACGATTTCGTGTTCATGCCGCTGACCATAGGGCGCAGCCTGAGGATGCATCCGCTGGTGACGGTACTGATGATTTTCGTCGGCGGTGCGGTCGCCGGGGTGGCGGGCCTGCTGCTGGTGCTGCCGGTGCTGGGCGTCGTGATGGTGATCGGCGAAACGGTCAGCATCGTTGCGTCGGATCCCCGACTGCACGCCCGGCACGCTCACGCGCGCCGGTTGCGCCTGCAGTCGGTCACGCGCGACCTCGGCTGAGCCGCTCAGCCCTCGCGATTGCGCATGTGGTCGGCGAGGTCCTCGATGGCACTCAGCAACTGGGCGTTGGCTTCGTCGGGCGGCAGCACCTCGTCCATCGCCATGCGCATGCACATGAGCCACTGGTCGCGCTCGGCCTCGCCGATGGTGAAGGGCAGGTGACGGGCGCGCAGGCGCGGGTGACCATAGGCCTGCACGAACAGCTGCGGGCCGCCGAGCCAGCCCGACAGATACATGAACAGCTTCTGGTTCGAGCCCGACAGGTCGGCCGGATGCAGCTTGCGGATGCCGTAGGCTTCCGGCAGCGTGTCCATCAGTTCGTAGAAGCGGTCGACGAGGCGGCGGATGGTCGGCTCGCCGCCGATGTGTTCGTAGAAGGTGGTAGCGTTCTGGGTCATGGCTGTGCGTTTCTGCGTCGAGGCGTGATTTTATCGCGTTGCGGGACAGCTACACCGCGCGGGCGGCGGTCGTTTTTCGCGGGGGTGTCATCACCGCCGGCATAGAATCACGGCGCTGCGCGTCGTTTGCGTGAACCGAGGATTGCCATGAAAACCCTGCTTTTCTACGACAACGTGGTTGTGCTGAACCGTGACACCCACCGCGACCTGCGCCTGAAGTCGCAGGACAACCTGAAGTTCGCGGCGGAAACCAATTGCGTGCCGCTGGCGCTGGTCGAGTTCGGCGACGTCGCCCGCGAGTACCCCATCGTGTTCGCCCGCCTGCCCGGCGGTCTGGTGCCGGTCGCGCTGCTCGGCCTGCGTGACGCCGAAAACCTCTATGTCACGCCGGAAGGCAAATGGGACGCGCGTTACGTTCCGGCCTTCGTGCGCCGCTATCCCTTCGTCGCAGTGCAGGACAACAGCGCACCGGACAAGCTTCTGGTGTGCATGGACGACAAGTTCCCCGGCTTCAACACGGCAGACGGCGAGCGTCTGTTCGACGAGAACGGTGCCGAAACCGACTTCCTGAAGAATGCGCTCGCCTTCGTGCAGGGCTATCAGAACGAGGCGCAACGCACCACCGAGTTCTGCCGCGAGGTCGAGCAGCTCGGCCTGCTCAATGAAATGAGCGCGATGGCCGAACTGAACGACGGCCGCAAATTCCGCCTGGACGGCCTGTGGGTAATCGACGAAGCCAAGCTGCAGGCGCTGTCGGCGGCGGCGGCGGTCGACCTCTTCCGTCGCGGCTGGATGGGCCTGGTCTATGCGCAGCTGCTGTCACTTGGCCATCTGCGCGTCCTGCTCGACCGCGCCGCGGCGCGCGGCGCGGCAGAGGCGCCGGCGACCGCCGAGGCGGCAGACGCGACGAAGCACTAACTTTTCGCGCTTGCCGCGTTTGCTGTCACCGGCAGGGTCAGGCGGGCGATCAGCCCGCCGCCCTCGCGCGGCAGCAGGTCGAAGCGTCCGCCGTGCGTGCGCATCGTGCGCTCGACGATGGCCAGCCCGAGCCCGGCGCCACTCTGGCCGGTACGCGAGTTGTCGAGCCGGGTGAACGGGCGCTTCAGCCGTTCGACCTGCTCCGGCGGAATGCCCGGCCCGCGGTCGCTCACCTCCAGTTTCACCTCGTTGCCCTCCAGACTGCAGGTGAGCTCTATCGGCTGGTCCTCGCCGGCGTGGCGCAGCGCATTGTCGATCAGGTTGTTCAGGCAGCGACGGATGGCCAGCGGGCGGAAACGCATCGCCGGCAGCGGATCGATGCGGCCGGTGCTGACCGGCTTGTCGTGCCGTGCGTAGGCCTGCGCCGTCTCCAGCACCAGACTGGCCAGATCGCCGTCGATCGGCTCCTCGCCGGTGGTGATGCGCGCGAAATCGAGGAACTGGCCGATGATCTTGTCCATGTCGTCGATGTCGGCGCTCATGTCGCGCACCGTGTCCGGGTCCAGCCCGGCCAGTTCCATGTCGAGGCGCAGGCGGGTCAGCGGCGTGCGCAGGTCGTGCGAAATGCCGGCCAGGATGAGCGCGCGCTCGTCCTCGTTGCGCGCGATGTCGTCGGCCATCTGGTTGAAGGCGTGCGCCACTTCGGCCAGTTCCTCGGCGCCGCACTCGGCCAGCGGGGCAGGGCGCTCGCCGCGCCCGATCGCCCGCGCGGCGCGCTTCATCGCCGCCAGCGGTCGCGTCACCCGCTGCACGATCAGATAGGCGCCGCCCAGCGCGAGCAGCAGCGCCGCCGTGCCCCAGCCGATCACCTCCAGCGCCAGCGGGCGCTCGATGCGGTTGCGCGGCAGCATGAGCCAGTAGTCGTCCACGCCTTCTTCGTCGGCAATGCTGAAGCTGACGAACAGTCCGCTCTGCAGGCCCTTGGTGACGACGATGCGCGTGCGCGGGTCGAGGCGCTTGCGCAGTTCCTGCTCGATGGCGCGCAGCGTGCTGTCGCCCCTGACCGGCTGGAAGCCCGGAATGTCGCCGTCGGGATAGATGCGCAGGCCCTCGCGCATCGACAGCTCGGTCAGCAGTTCGAGCCGGCGCTGCGGATCGGCGCTGACCAGCGAGGCGCGCGTCAGGTTGATCACGCTGATGACGATCTGCGCCGCCTGCTGGGCGCGCGGCCCCTGTTCGAGCCAGCTGTAGATGCCGGACCAGGCCAGCACCGACGCGGTGAGCAGGCCGGCCAGCAGCAGGAAGGTGCGCGCGAGCAGGGAGCGCGGCAGCAGCGTGAAGCTGCGCAGCGGACGGCTCAGGTTCTGTCCGGTCCAGCGCGTCAGGCTGCCGCGCCGGCGTGCCCGCTTCACCACGTCGGGGTGTACCGGGGGCGGACGTCAGCCATGCCGGGTGCCGTCGGGCACGAACACATAGCCGAAGCCCCACACCGTCTGCAGATAGCGCGGCTTGGCCGGATCGTCCTCGACCAGCTTGCGCAGGCGCGACATCTGCACGTCGATCGAGCGGTCGAAGGCGTCGTACTCGCGACCACGCGCCAGTTCCATCAGCTTGTCGCGCGACAGCGGCACGCGCGGCGACTCGAGCAGCACGCGCAGCAGCGAGAACTCGCCGGTGGTGAGCACCTGCTCCTGTCCGTTGCGGGTGAGCGTGCGCGCCGCCAGATTGACCTCGACCTGGCCGAAGCGCACCACGCGTTCGTCCAGGGTCGGCGCGCCCGGCGGCGGCTTGGGCGCCTGACGGCGCAGCACGGCGTTGATGCGGGCGACCAGTTCGCGCGGATTGAAAGGTTTGGGCAGGTAGTCGTCGGCACCCATCTCGAGGCCGACGATACGGTCGACCTCGTCACCCTTGGCGGTGAGCATGACGACCGGAATCGTGTTGTCCTGCGCGCGCAGCCGACGGCAGATGGCCAGGCCGTCCTCGCCCGGCAGCATCAGGTCGAGCACCATCAGGTCGTACAGTTCGCGGGCCAGCGCGCGGTCCATCTGCGCGCTGTCGGCCACCGCCTTGACGGTGAAGCCCTGTTCGCCGAGATAGCGCTCGAGCAGGGCGCGCAGGCGGGCGTCGTCATCGACGACGAGTATCTTGCGTTTTTTTTCTTCCATGGACCGATGCTACCCGAGCGCCTTGGCGCAATTCAATTGCGCCGTGAGCGGATGTAACGCGCCTGCCGGGTGGTTACCCGCGCTTACAAAGCGCCGCTTCCCCCACACACAAGGCTTACAGCCGCTGCACAGCATGGAACCCAAGGTATCGACGCAGGGCTTCAGGGAGACAAGAAGATGAACACACGCAGACTGATGGGCATGGCAGCACTTTGCGCAGCACCTGGCTTCGTC
>JAVEVQ010000140.1:0-4408 GCA_034004945.1 Methyloversatilis sp.
CGTTGTCCGGAGTGTCCGCTGCCTCCGCATTGCCATCCGGCGCACCTCAGGGTGTCCGTTGATACCGACCCAGGGAGCACCATGAACACGGTACAGACCATCGCTTTTTCCGACGCAGCACTGTTCGACTATCTCGACCGCGCCAGCGATGCCGAGCTCGACAGCCTCGACTTCGGCGTCATCGGCATGGACGACGCGACCCATGTCAGACGTTACAACCGCTTCGAGTCGGCCGCCGCCGGCCTGTCGCCCGATCGCGTGATCGGGCACGCGCTGTTCACCGTGGTGGCGCCGTGCATGAACAACTTCATGGTTGCCCAGCGCTTCGAGGACGCGCAGCAGGACGGCAGCGCGCTCGACGACACCATCGACTACGTGCTGACGCTGCGCATGCGTCCGGTCAAGGTGAAGCTCAGACTGCTCGCCCGACCCGGCAGCGGCCTGCGCTACGTGCTGGTTCACCGCCAGACCTGAGCCGGAGCACGCATGAGCGCACCGGTAGAAGAGGAATACGAAGCGCTGCTGCAGTTCATGTACATGGCGCCGATAGGCCTTGTACAGGCGCTGGCGGATGGCGAGATCACGATGATCAATCCGCTGTGCGCACAGTTGCTGATGCCGCTCACCCCGGACGGCCAGCTGGCCAATCTGTTCACCGCGCTGGAAGCCGTGGTGCCCGATCTGCGACAGCGGGTGCAGGACTTCCCGGACGTGCACGGTGCGGTCTGCGATGCGCTGCAGGTGCCGATCGCGACCGGTCAGCCCGGCCGCAGGCAGAGCCAGGTGCTGGCACTGACGCTGCTCAAGCTCGACGCCGAACGGCTGATGGCCGTCATTTCCGATGTCACGCACTCGGTCCGCCGGGACCGTGAGCTGCGCCAGAGCCAGGCCTGGATCAATACGCTGGCGCTCGGTCTGACCGATTACGCCCTGGTGTCACTCGATCACCGCGGCTGCGTACTGGACTGGAACCCGAGCATCGCCCGCATCACCGGTTTCAGCGAGGAACAGGTGATCGGGCGCAGCCTGTCGATGTTCTACCCGGAAGACGCGATTTCCGAACAGCGCGTGCTGGACCGCCTGCACGAGGCCGACCGCACCGGCTGGAGCCTGGACGAGGGCTGGTGCGTGCGCGCCGATGCCAGTCGCTACTGGGGCAGCTGCCTGATCGCGCCGCTGCACGACCGCAACGACGACCTGACGGACGAACACGACTACAGCCTCATCATCCGTGACGTGTCCGACCGGCGCGAGGCGGCGGAGGCGCTGCTGAAGGCGGTGTCCTGCGATCACCTCACGGGCCTGCTGAACCGGCGCGCCTTCGTCGAGGCGGTCGAGCTGGAAATGCAGCGCTGGGCGCGCTTTCCGCGGCCGCTGTCGCTGGTGATGATAGACGCCGACCATTTCAAGCGCATCAATGACCAGTACGGGCACGCCGCCGGTGACGCCGTGCTGCGCCATCTTGCCGCCGGCATGACCGCGACCTTCCGTGCGATGGACGTGCTGGCGCGCTTCGGTGGCGAGGAGTTCGTCGTGCTGCTGCCGGATACCACGCTGGAGGGCGCCGAGGTGGTCGCCGAGCGCCTGTGCCTGCTGCTGGCGTCGCA
Source organism: Methyloversatilis sp. (assembly GCA_034004945.1). Classification (GTDB taxonomy): domain Bacteria; phylum Pseudomonadota; class Gammaproteobacteria; order Burkholderiales; family Rhodocyclaceae; genus Methyloversatilis. The sequence continues at coordinate 1,608 of JAVEVQ010000140.1, forward strand.
GGCGGTCGAGGTTGGCGGACAGACCATCCGTTACACCATCAGTGCCGGCGTGGCGGCGATGGATGCCGACATCGGCGATTTCGACGCGCTGATGCAGCGCGCCGACGAGGCGCTCTATGCCGCCAAGGCGGCCGGTCGCAACCGGGTCGAGCGCTGGCGACCTCTGCTTCAGTCGGTGGCCGCACGATGAGGCCGGGCGACGCCGAGGATCTGCAGCCGCCCGCCTACGAGGCGCTGATCCAGTTCCTCTACCAGGCACCCATAGGCCTGCTGCAGATCCTGCCCGACGGCACGGTGACCATGATGAACCCGCGCTCGGCGCAGTTGCTGATGCCGCTGGCGCCGCAGGGCAATCTGGACAACCTGTTCGAGGTGCTGGCCGAGGTGGCGCCGGATCTGCGCACCATGGCCGATGCCGCCGTCGAGCCGGGTGCGCTGGTGTGCGAGGGGCTGCGCATGCCGGTCCGGTCGGCGGCCGGCGGCCGGCGTGTGCTCGGCATCAGCCTGCTGCGGCTGGACGCGCACACCATCATGGGTTGCGTGAACGACGTGACGCACGAGGTGGAGCTGGAACAGCAGCGTCTGGCATCGCGGATGCGCGATGCCTCGCGCACCGACAGCCTGACGCTGATGCCCAACCGTTCCGCCGTACTGGAGCGGATACAGCAGGCGCTGGCCCGTCCTGACGCCGGCGGTGCGCCGACCTTCGCCGTGCTGTTCATCAACTGCGACCGTTTCAATCGCGTCAATCTGACGCTCGGGCAGGCCGGTGGCGACCGGCTGCTGCGCATGGTGGCCGAGCGGCTGAACGGGACCGTGCGTCAGCGCGATGCCGTCGGTCCGGCGCAGGAGCCCTTGCACACGACGGCGCGCCTCGGCGGCGACGAATTCGTCGTGCTGCTCGACGGCCTGCGTGGCAGCGATGATGTGCACAACATCGCGCAGCGACTGATCGACACGCTGTCCCGCCCCTATCTGATCGACGGTGTCGAGGTGCATATTTCCGCCAGCATCGGCGTCGTCGCCGGTGTTCATGCCGCGGCCGAGGCAAACGCCGTGCTGCAGGACGCGAGCCTCGCCATGCAGGAGGCGAAGCGCGCCGGCGGCGGACGCCACGTGCTGTTCACGCCGTCCATCAAGGACATCGCGACCCGCCGCGGGGCGCTCGAACTGGAGCTGCGGCGGGCGCTCGAACAGCGCGAACTGTTCGTCGTGTACCAGCCCATCGTGGACCTGGCCGACGGTCACGTCGCCGGCTTCGAGGCGCTGGTCCGCTGGCAGCATCCGCAGCGTGGCCTGGTGTCGCCGGTCGAGTTCATCGAGATCGCCGAGGAATGCGGCCTGATCGGCGCAGTCGGCGAGTTCGTGCTCGATTCGGCCTGCCGCCAGCTGGCGGCCTGGCAGCACCGGTTCGGCGCGCAGGCGCCCGGCATGGTGTCGGTCAATCTGTCGCGCGCACAGCTGCAGGATGCCTCCATCGCCCACCAGGTCGCGCGCGTGCTCGAATCGAGCGGCCTGCCGGCGCAGGCTCTGCAGCTGGAAGTGACCGAGAGCATGGCGGCTCAGGGCGACGACATCCGCGCCCGCCTGCTCGAACTGAAGGCGCTCGGCCTCGCGCTCGCGCTGGACGATTTCGGCACCGGCTATTCCTCGCTCGCCTGTCTCGGCCAGCTGCCCATCGATACCGTCAAGATCGATCGCTCCTTTGTCGCCGACGCCGAGAGCAATCTGCACAAGCGGGTACTGATCGAAGCCACCGTGCGCGTTGCCCGCAGCCTCGGCATGAGCACGACGGCCGAAGGCATCGAGACCGAAGGTCAGTCGGCGCTGCTGGCGACGCTGGACTGCAACAAGGGCCAGGGCTATCTGTGGTCGCGCCCGCTGGCCGCACCCGCCGCCACGCAATGGCTCGCGGCACGTGTCGGAGCGCCCGATCCGCTGCCGGCCGACACCCATTCCGTCGCCGCCGCGCCGTTGCGCGCCGCCGCCGGCGACTGCCTGATCCCGCGGACTGCGTCTGCAATTCCAGGGCTGGGCGCTTGTGCTCGCTGATGTTGCGAATGATGCCGAGGAGGGCAGTCCGCGCGACTCCGCCCGGACCGTCCATGCCGACGCCATCGGAAGTCACTCCCGTTCCGACGCTGTGCGCTCTACATGTCGCTTGCGCGGCGACGCAAGCGCGCTGCGGACATCGGCCCCGCCAGCAAAGGTTGTCGGCCGACGACTGGCAGGGGCAAAGAAGAAAATGGGTCAGGTCGTTGCCGACCTGACCCATCGATATGCTGGCGCGCCCGGCGCGATTCGAACGCACGACCCCTGCCGTCGGACTTTGTTGGGCCAACATCTACCAATCTGCTTTGAATAAATTAAATCACTTACTATTAAATGCAGTATCGAAGTAGCACAGTGTGCTGACGGCTGCCGCGCTGCAACGTGCACCTCAGGACGTACGCACTGCTGCGTCCAGTCTCGCTGCGCTGCTCGTCTGCGCCCGTGCCCATGCTGCTGTGGCACTGTGCGCCTGAAGGGCATTCTTTTACTCGCGCCAGAAAAATTCACTCACGCATGTCGCGATCTAAAACAACAGAAAATTATCCGGAAGACGCTTTCCGAATCGCACTTCGCCCTCGATGGAAAAGTGATCGCCGTCGCTCCAAAACACATTCTCGCAGTTTAATAAATCACTTGGGAAAATAAACTTATACGTCTGGTTTTGAGAAACGGTTTTTATGTTTTTCGCGTCGCTGTTTGTGACAACGCTCTGTATTTTATCATCGAGATTGTCGAACAGTTCTCTTAAG
>JAVEVQ010000141.1:0-4397 GCA_034004945.1 Methyloversatilis sp.
GGCAACATCACGGTCAATGCGCCGATCAGCTGGAGTTCGAACAAGCTGTCGCTGAGTGCGCACAACAACATCCTGATCGGCGGGACACTGGAAGCCACCGGTACTGGTTCGCTGCATTTCGCCTACGGTCAAGCCAGCGGCGACGGCGCCGGCAGCAGCTACCAGGTAGCCAGCGGCTCGAAGGTGCTGATTCCGGCCGCTTCGGCCTTTACCTGGCAGAAGGGTTCGGCCGGCGCCGTTAGCAACCTGGTGTTCGACAACGGTCTGCTGCGTTTCGGCAACGGCACGCAGGCGTCGATCAACGACGAGGGGCAGTTGCTGCAGCCCTGGTATTTCGACAATACCTCGGTGGTCAATGGCGTCACCCGCAACGGCTGGTTCAAGCTCACCTACAGCAGCTACCCGCTCAATCTGGAACTGGGCGTCGGCGGCGACGGCACGTCGAGCTGGAACCGCAACGGCGAGATACTCGGCTCCAACAACAACCTGTTGCCGGCGGTCACCACGCACAGCCTGGACATCAGCGGCTACCGCGAAGGCAGCGGTGTCATCGTGTCGGCGATCGACATCCTTTACCCGGGCGGCGGCAGCACGGTGCGCGTGACCAATACCTACACGCTGGGCGCGACCGCTTCCTTCCTGAAGGCCGATACCGCGGTCACCAATCTCGACATGGTCGGTTCTCTCGGCAATGTGCGGCTGTGGGTGGGCACGCAGGACGATTACATCGCCACCCGCGACAGCCAGTTCAAGTTCAAGGGCAACCTGACCGCCGACGGCTTCGAACAGATCGCCACGCAGAACACCCAGTCCAAGGCGCTGAAGATCACCGAATTCAACGACGGCCTCACCGGTGCCGCCGTGCTGTTCTACTCGACGTCCGATGGCGCCGACACCTCGATCTCGACCTGCTGCAGCTTCTCCAACGCGACCGGCATCGATCCGCGTACCTCGCTCATCGCCCGCGGTGTCGATGGCAGCGGAAACCCGCGAGCCGAGGATGGCTCCTATGCACTGTTCATCCGGCTGCAGGATCTCGCACCCGGGCAGAGCAACGGCATGACCTGGTACTACGCCGCCGGCCCGGTTGCGCTGCTCGACAACATCGTGAGCCAGGTATCGACCTCGGCCGGCGTGCGTCCGCCAGCTCCGCAGCCGCCCGTCAACACGCGTCCGCCGCTCGAGGCCGCAGTGCAGAACGCCCAGCAGCAGACCGTGACCGCGCTGCCCCCGGCAACACCTGTGCTGCCGGCCGTCGCTGCCGGCAACGTGCCGGCAGCGGGCAACCGCGTCGGCTCCATCGGCAGCCTGCAGGTGACGGAAATCCGCTCGCAGCAGACGGGCAGCGAGACGCAGGGCAGCGGCACATCGCAGAGCGGAGAGGCGCAGGAGCAGGGCGGCGGCGACAGCGCGCTGCTGGCACAGGTGTCGCAGTCCGGCGATGCGCTCGGCATGCTCAAGGTCTTTGTCCTCGATGGTGGCGTTCTGTTGCCCGATGCGGCCGGGACCGAGCGCGAGTAGAGCGCGCACCGCCGAAGCAGGCGAACGAAGCCGGTACGCGGGTCGAACGCGTGCCGGTATCGCAGTACACTGACATCGTGATCTGCAATCTGACCGGACCGATCCATGGCTTTGATCCGTACCACGGCGCTCGCCAGCGCGCTTGTGCTCTCCTTTCCGCTTCATGCCCAGGTCGCGCCTGACGCCGGCCGCACGCTGCGGGAGACCGTGCCGCCGGTGCAGCCGCCCCGGCCCTCACCCGAGATCACGATAGAACCGCCGACGGACGCCGCCGTCGCGCCCGAGGGCGGCGTCCGCGTCACGCTGCAGTCGGTCGGCTTCAGCGGCAATACCGTGTTCGACGACGCGACCCTGCAGGCAGCGCTCGGCGATGTCGTCGGCCGCGAGTTCGATCTTGCAGGCCTGCGCGAGCTGGCAGCCCGCGTGTCGGCGTTCTACCGCGGTGCCGGCTACCCGTTCGCGCGCGCTTTCCTGCCGGCGCAGGCGATGCGCGACGGTGCGCTGCGCATCGAGGTCATCGAGGGGCGTTACGGTCAGGTACGCGCCGACGGCGAGGCCGATCTGGCGGCCGGGGCGCAGCGTTTCCTGGTGCCGTTGCAGACGGGCGACGTGATCGAGGGCGGAGCGCTTGAACGCACCGCCTTGCTGCTCGACGATCTGCCTGGTGTCCGCGCGGTGCCCATCATCCGTCCGGGGCAGGAGCTTGGTACTGGCGACATGATCGTGCGCGTCGAGCGCGAGCGTCGCTATGCACTCGAAGTGGGTGCCGACAACCACGGTAACCGCTACACAGGTCAGGGTCGCGCGCGCGTCAATCTTGGCGTCGACAGCCCCTTCATGCTGGGCGACCAGTTCCTGCTGCGCGGCCTGCTCACGCAGGAGGGCATGTGGTTCGGTCACGCCGGCTACAGCCTGCCGGTCGGCGTTTCGGGCCTGCGTGCGCAGTTCGCCTACGCACACACCTACTATCAGCTCGAACGCGATTTCGCGGCGCTCGATGCCAGCGGCACGGCGAAGACGGCCAGTGCCGGGCTGAGTTACCCGCTGTTGCGTTCGCAGCGCGCCAACGTCAATCTGACGGTCAACCTGCAGTACAAGGATCTGAACGACAGGCAGGGCGCCGCGCAGAGCAGCAGCGACAAGTCCAGCCACGCGCTCCCGGTCACGCTGGGTTTCGACCTGCGCGATGGTCTGGGTGGCGGCGGCATGACCTACGGCGCGCTCGCCTGGACGCCCGGCCGGCTTGATCTCGACAGCGGCCTGGCCGCACTCGATCGCACGACGGCGCGTACCGAGGGCGGTTTCAGTCGCTACAACCTCGATGTCGCGCGCCTGCAGTTGCTGCCGGCGGGCTTCAATCTGTTCGGCCGGCTGTCGGCGCAGTGGGCGAGCCGCAATCTCGACTCGTCGGAAGGTTTTGGCCTCGGCGGGCCGAACGGCGTGCGCGCCTACCCGGTGGGTGAGGGCTACGGCGACGAAGGCGCGCTGGCGCAGGTCGAACTGCGCTGGACGCATGGTGCGCTCAGTCCCTACGGTTTTTACGACATCGGCCGCGTTCGCTCCGACGCCCGCCGCTGGCAGGCCATCGACAACAGCCGCTCGATCAGTGGCGCCGGCTTCGGACTGCGGGCGCAGGACGGCGGCTGGAACTTCGACGCCTCGTTCGCCTGGCGCCTGTCCGGCGGCGCACCGCAGTCGGACACCAAGGACCGCCTGCCGCGCGTCTGGGTCAGCGCCGGCTACAGCTTCTGATCGATCCCCGGCTCAGGGGCGCGTGCGCGCGGCTGCGGCGATGCGGTCGTTGCGGCGCCGGCCGGCCGCGCTGCTGCGCGGTCGCCAGATGCGCAGGAAGGCGCGCACCTTCTGCCGTGGCGTCAGCGTGTCGTCCGACACCGCGTCGAAGAACTCCGACAGCGCGCTCGATTTCTTCAGTGTGTAGAAGGTGAGCACCAGGGTCGGGATCGCCACCACGATGACGGCGCCGATCTTGCCGCGCAGCGTGGTCGGCGGCCCGTCGAAGATGTTCATGCCGAGGAAGCCGGTGACGATGGTGCCGACCAGACCGAAGATGGTCACCACCGTCAGCCGCAGCAGCGTCTCGTTCTGGCGGCGGCTGTCGTCCGCCTCCAGGTAGTTGTCCATGTCGAGTATTTCGGCGCGCAGTTCGTCGTACAGCGCCTCGTTGCCGAGGTTGCGGCTCCACATGTCGAACAGGTCCTTGGCCATCGACTGCTTCGATACCTCGCCGAACCAGTATCGGTGGCTGAAGCGCAGGAAGATTTCCATGGTCTGGCGGATGCTGCGCTTGAAGCGGCGGCGTGAATCCGCCTCGTCGGCGTCGAGCAGGCTCACCGCCACCACCAGCCGGTCCATCAGCATCAGCAGCGAGGCGCGGTGGAAGTGGGCGATCAGGCCGATCAGGAAATACTGGTGGCGGAATTCGGCCAGCAGGCCGTTCTGCGGATCGGAGTAGCCGCTCAGTCCGTGCATGCCCACCATCACCATTGACGGCCCGGTGCAGATGACGCGCGTGCTCGCGTTCTCGCTGCGCCGCCCGGGCACCCAGAAGCGGTCGTAGCAGGCGGTGCGTTCGAACGCCGACATAACCTCTTCCGAATAGGGAAGCGGCCGGCCGTCGTCCGGCTGTGTCGCCTGGCCGAGCCGGACGAAGTCCTCGCGCGTCAGCGCGAACGGGTCGTCGAAGGACAGGAAGGTCATCTTCGGCTGGCGGTGATATTCGAGCTGGCGATAGCGGATGTCGCCGTCGGCTTCCGAGTGGTGCAGCACCATCGGGCTGAGCAGGTATTCCCAGTGCTTGCCGATGGCCGACGCGCGGTGTTCCCACACATGGCGCAGATAGCGTTCGCGATCGCCGT
>JAVEVQ010000008.1:0-84484 GCA_034004945.1 Methyloversatilis sp.
CCTTGATCAAACAGTTCGAGCAGCGCATCGCCTCGCTGATCAACGAAAGCGGATGGACTGAACCGTACCGGCGCATCCTGAAGATCGAAGGTGTCGGCGCGCTCACCGCCGCTGGCCTGTGCGCGGCGTTCCATCGCGCCCCCTTCAGCGGCGCGGACGCCTTCATCGCCTTCCTCGGCCTGGATGTCTCCGTGCGCGACTCGGGCAAGAAGACCGGACGCCGTGCGCTGAGCAAGAAGGGCGACTCGGAGATGGGTCGCCTGCTCTACAACGCCGCCATGGCGGCCAGCCGATCCACGACCTGGCAGCCCTTCTACCAGCGCATGCTCGATCGCGGATTCAGCCGCACCCAGGCGCTCGTCGCGCTGGCCCGCAAGCTCGCCCGCGTGGCCTTCTCACTGATGAGGAATGCGGCCGACTATGTCCCGAAACAGCACGAAAACGCTTGCGGCGGAACATAGAATCTCCCACGGCGACGCGCACTGACCTTTGCCGCTGCCGGGGTCAGACGACCCCTCCCACAAATTCCCGGCTCCGGCCCCGGACCGAGCGCGGTCCCTGTGGGAGCGGCCTTGGCCGCGACGCGGCGGTCGCTGGCCGCCGGCTTCGATACCCGCCGCAATCGCGAGCACGCTCGCTCCCACGGCGCCAAGCAGTGCCTTCGCCGCTGTCGGGGTCAGACGACCCCTCCCACAAATTCCCGGCTCCGGCCCCGGACCGAACGCGGTCCCCGTGGGAGCGGCCTTGGCCGCGACGGGGCCGTTGCTGGCCGCCGGCTTCGATACCCGCCGCTATCGCGAGCACGCTCGCTCCCTCGGCGACGCGCACTGACCTTTGCCGCTGCCGGGGTCAGACGCCCCCTCCCACAAATTCCCGGCTCCGGCCCCGGACCGAGCGCGGTCCCTGTGGGAGCGGCCTTGGCCGCGACGTGGCGGTCGCTGGCCGCTGGCTTCGATACCCGCCGCTATCGCGAGCACGCTCGCTCCCACGGCGACGCGCACTGACCTTTGCCGCTGCCGGGGTCAGACGACCCCTCCCACAAATTCCCGGCTCCGGCCCCGGACCGAGCGCGGTCCCTGTGGGAGCGGCCTTGGCCGCGACGCGGCGGTCGCTGGCCGCTGGCTTCGATACCCGCCGCAATCGCGAGCACGCTCGCTCCCTCAGCGACGCGCACTGACCTTTGCCGCTGCCGGGGTCAGACGACCCCTCCCACGGAGCCGCCGCCCCGACGAAAAGCCCGGCCGAGCTTGCGGCGCCAGCCGTTCTCGGTTCTCATCCGCGCTCTTCCCTTGCCGAACACCCATGAGAGCCGACCAGACACTCGTCGCCCGCAGCCTCGCCCGCTCCCGCACCGTCGCCCAGGCGCTGATCGCGGCCGGGCGGGTGCGCGTCGCCTCCGGCGCCGGCTGGACCGTGGTGACCAAGCCGGCGCAGGACATTCCGGACGGCGCCGAGCTGCAGGTCGAACTGTCGGACGACGACCGCTACGTTTCGCGCGGCGGGCTCAAGCTGGCCGGCGCGCTCGACCGCGTCGGGCTGGACGTCGCCGGCCTCGCCTGTCTCGACGTCGGCCAGAGCACCGGCGGCTTCACCGACTGCCTGATCCAGCGCGGCGCCGCGCGCGTGGTCGGCGTCGAGGTCGGCCACGGCCAGCTCGATCCGCGGCTGCGCGGCGACCCGCGCATCGTCTGCATCGAACACCTGAACGCGCGCACGCTGGACGCCGCCACGCTCGGTATACATATGGCGGCCGGCGGCTTCGACCTGCTGGTGTGCGACGCCAGCTTCATTTCGCTGACGCTGCTGCTGCCGCAGTGGCCGGCGCTGCTGGCCCCGGGCGGGCGCGTGCTCACGCTGGTGAAGCCGCAGTTCGAACTGGGCCCGGATGCACTGGGGAAAGGCGGCATCGTGCGCGATGCGGCACAATACCCGGCCCTGGAGGTGCGCATGCGGACGTTTGCCGAGGCAAACGGTCTCAGCGTACTGGATTACTTCGACAGCCCGATCAAGGGCGGCGACGGCAACCGCGAGTTCTTCCTGTACGCGGCCCGGCGCGACGCGACCGACCACCATGACTGACAACCCCACGCGCATCTGCAGCGTCGAATTCTTCCCGCCGGCCACCGAAGAGGGGGCGGAAAAGCTGCGTGCGACGCGCCGCCAGCTGCGCCAGCTCAATCCGTCCTTCTTCTCGGTCACCTACGGCGCCGGCGGCACCACGCGCGACCGCACGCTGGAAACCGTGCTCGAAATGAAGGCCGAAGGCCTGAACGCGGCGCCCCATCTGTCGTGCATCGGCTCGACCCGCGACAACATCCGGCAGACGCTGGAGCGCTACAAGGAAGAAGGCATCCACCACATGGTGGCGCTGCGCGGCGACCTGCCGTCGGGCGTGGTCGATCCGGGCGATTTCCGCTACGCCAACGAACTGGTCGAGTTCGTACGCGCCGAGACAGGCGACTGGTTCCACATCGAGGTGGCGGCCTATCCGGAAGTGCATCCGCAGGCGCGCAGCGCGGCCAAGGACCTGCAGGCCTTCGTGCGCAAGATGAAAGCCGGCGCCGATTCGGCCATCACCCAGTACTTCTACAACACCGACGCCTACTTCGCCTTCGTCGATGACGCGCGCGCGATGGGTGTCGAGGCGCCGATCTACCCGGGCATCATGCCGATCGCCAACTTCTCGAAGATCGCGCGCTTCTCCGAAGCCTGCGGTGCCGAAATCCCGCGCTGGATGCAGCGCAAGTTCGAAGGCTTCGGCGACGACGCCGCCTCGGTCAAGGCCTACGGCCTGGACGTGGTGACCACGCTGTGCGAGCGCCTGCTGGCGGGCGGCGCGCCCGGCCTGCACTTCTACACGCTGAACCAGGCGGGGCTGACCTCGACCATCTGGCAGCGGCTCGGCCTGTAATTCCACCCGCGATCCTCCGGAGAACGGCATGCGCATCTTTTCCGTCCTCGCCCTGCTGCTGGCGCTGTTCGGCGGCTACACCTGGCTGGTGCTGAACTGGAGCTATTCCACCGGCGAACGCGCCGGCTACGTGCAGAAGTTCAGCAACAAGGGCTGGTTCTGCAAGACCTGGGAAGGCGAACTGGCCATGGTCACCATGCCGGGCACGCTGACCGAGAAGTTCGAGTTCTCGGTGCGCGACGAGAAGGTGGCGGAGAAGCTGAACGCCAGCATGGGCCAGCGCGTATCGCTGCGCTACGCACAGCACATCGGCGTGCCGACCTCCTGCTTCGGCGAAACGCAGTACCACGTCAGCGACGTGCGCGTAGTCGATGTGCCAGAGGCCGAGCGACGTGCCTTCGAGGCCCTGCCGGCGGTGCCGGCCGTCGCGCCGCCACCTGCGGCCGCGCCCGCCCAGTGAGCCGCTCACCGCGCAGCCTGGCCTTCCTGCTGGCAGGCCTGTCAGCCATCGGCCCGTTCGCGATCGACACCTATCTGCCGGCTTTTCCGGCGATCGGCGCCGATCTGGGTGCGACAAAGCTGGAAGTGCAGCAATCGCTGACGATCTATCTCGGCTTCTTCGCGCTGATGACGCTGTGGCATGGCGCCGTCGCCGACGCGCTGGGCCGGCGGCGCGTCGTGCTGTGGTCGCTGGTCATGTTCTTCCTGACTTCGGTCGGCTGCGCACTGGCCACGCAAATCGAGCACCTGTGGATCGCCCGTGCGCTGCAGGGCATGTGCGCCGGCGCCGGCATGGTGGTCGGCCGCGCCATCGTGCGCGACCTGTTCGAGGGCGCCGAGGCGCAGCGGCTTATGAGCACGATACAGCTGCTGTTCGCGCTGGCACCGGCGGCCGCGCCCATCATAGGCGGCTGGGTGTTCGGCCTGTTCGGCTGGCGCGCGGTGTTCTGGTTCCTCGCCGCCTATGCGGCACTGATGTGGCTGCTCTGCCTGCTGCGCCTGCCGGAAACGCTGGACCCGGAACACCGGCGCAGCATGCACCCGGTCAAGCTGGCGCGCGACTACGCCCACATGTTCGCCCGCCCGGCGCTGCAGGCGCTGGTGATCGCGGTGTCGATGAATTTCGCCGGCTTCTTCCTCTACGTGCTGTCGGCGCCGGTGTTCCTGATGGAGCACCTCGGCGTGTCGCCCCAGGGTTTCGCCTGGCTGTTCGGCCCGACCGTGGCCGGAATGATGACCGGCTCCTGGCTGGGCCGCCGGCTGGCCGGCAAGATGGCGCCACAGCTGCAGCTCAAGATGGCCTACACCATCATGCTGACGGCCGCCTTCGGCAACGTGCTGCTGAACGTGCTCGTTCCGGCCAGCCTGCCGTGGGCAGTGCTGCCGATCGCGCTGTACAACATCGGCCAGGCGCTCGCCATGCCTATCCTGTCGCTGCTGGCGCTGGAGCTGTTCCCGCGTGCGCGCGGCATGGTGTCGTCCTGCCAAGGCTTTGCGCAGTCGCTGACCAATACCGCGGCCGCGGGCCTGGTGGTGCCGGTGCTGTGGGGTCAGCCGCTGCACCTGGCCGCCGGCATGGCCGCCTTCGTCTTCGTCGGCTGGCTGGCCTGGCTGCGCTACCGGAGCATGCACGCGTGAGCGACAGGCGCTACCAGGTGCGCAGCCGCAGCGAACACAACTTCTGGCTGCACGAGGTGTTCGACAGCACCACCGGGCTGGCCGTGCTGCAGCCCAATACCGATCTGTCGTGGTGTTTCGACGGCGCCGCGCTGCTCGAATCCGGACTGAGTACCGACGAGACGCTCGAACTGCTGGCCGAGCGCCCGGTGATCCGCCAGTGCGGCTGCTGACCGCCCCTACCACCTAGGGATTACTCCCTCCAGAGCATTGCCGCCCGGCGCGGCCGCCACGAATAATGCACAGGCCGGCGCACCGACGTGCGTCACCTATCGGGGGAAAGAACGATGAAAGTGGTGGTGGCCTACGACGGTTCAAAACACGCGCACAAGGCGATCGATCAGCTGAAGTTGCTGAGCGGTCCGATCGATGCGGTCATCGTGTCGGTGGTGCGCGGCCCCGCACTGGGCATCCGCGGCACGGCACTGGACGTGGATCAGGCCGAGATCGATGACGCGCGCGAAGCGCTCGACAAGGTGGCCGCCGAACTGGCCGGTCGCGGCCTGAGCGTGCGCACCCGGCTGGCGATGGGCGAACCGGCCGACGTCGTGGTCGATATCGCGGAAGAGGAAAATGCCGAACTGATCATCCTCGGCACGCGCGGCCTCAGTCTGGCCAAGCGCATCGTGATGGGATCGGTCAGCAGCAGCGTGCTGCACCATGCGCCCTGCTCGGTGTTCGTGGTGCGCTGACGGCGCAGGCGGGCGCGCCCCCGCGGTCTGCTGACAGCGACGCGCCGTCTGACGACGCGTCGCCGCACGTTCCAGTGCTGCAGTGACGGCAGAGGACCGTGCCTGCAGCGCGGCGACGCCCGCTCACACCAGATCCAGCCCCGAAGTCACGTTCAGGTTGCGGTCCTGCGCTTCCTTGCTGTTGAGCTTGATCTGCAGGCGCAGGTCGTTGACCGAGTCGGCATTGCGCAGCGCGTCCTCGTAGTTGATGCGGCCGGCCTCGTAGAGATCGAACAGCGCCTGGTCGAAGGTCTGCATGCCCAGTTCGCGCGAGCGCTTCATCACGTCCTTGATCTCGCCGATATTGCCCTTGAAGATGTGATCGGCGATCAGCGGCGAATTCAGCATCACCTCGATCGCCGCCGCCCGGCCCTTGCCTTCCTTCAGCGGCACCAGACGCTGCGAAATCATCGCCCGCAGGTTCAGCGACAGATCCATCAGCAGCTGTTCCCGCTTGTTCTCGGGGAAGAAGTTGATGATGCGGTCGATCGCCTGGTTGGAACTGTTGGCGTGCAGCGTGGCCAGGCAGAGGTGGCCGGTTTCGGCGAACTGGATCGCGTGCTCCATCGTTTCGCGGTCGCGGATCTCACCCATCAGGATGACGTCCGGCGCCTGCCGCAGCGTGTTCTTCAGCGCGATTTCCCAGTCAGCGGTATCGAGCCCGATCTCGCGCTGCGTCACCACACAGTTCTTGTGATCGTGCACGTACTCGATCGGGTCTTCGATCGTGATGATGTGGCCGTAACTGTTGGTATTGCGCCAGTCGACCAGTGCGGCCAGCGACGTGGTCTTGCCGGTGCCGGTACCGCCGACGAAGATGACCAGGCCGCGCTTGGTCATCGCGACGTCCTTCAGCACCGGTGGCAGGCCCAGTTCGTCCAGCGTCGGAATCTTGGCGTTGATGGTGCGCAGCACGCAGCCGATCTTGCCCTGCTGCACGAAGGCATTGACGCGGAAGCGACCGATGCCGGCCGGCGAGATCGCGAAGTTGCACTCCTTGGTCGCCTCGAATTCGGCCGCCTGGCGGTCGTTCATGATGGCGCGCGCCAGTTCGGCGGTGTGCTGCGGCGTCAGTGACTGATTGGACTGCGGCACGATGCGACCGTCCACCTTGATCGCCGGCGGGAAACCGGCGGTCACGAACAGGTCGGAACCGCGCTTGGTCACCATCAGGCGCAGCAGGTCGTACATGAATTTGAGGGCCTGATCTCTTTCCATCTGCGCTCTCCGCGGCGGTTGTCGTTGTCAGTGTAGCGGCAGGCGCGGCGCTCAGCCGGCGAACATGTCCTTGTTTTGCGCACGTGTACGCGCCTCGGCCGGCGAAATGACGTTGCGGCGAACCAGTTCCTGCAGGTTCTGGTCCAGCGTCTGCATGCCCAGGCTCTGACCGGTCTGGATGGCCGAATACATCTGCGCGATCTTGTTCTCGCGGATCAGGTTGCGGATGGCCGGCGAGCCCACCATGATCTCGTGCGCGGCGACCCGGCCGGTGCCGTCCTTGGTCTTCAGCAGGGTCTGCGAAATGACCGCGCGCAGCGATTCGGAAAGCATGGCCCGCACCATTTCCTTTTCCTCGGCCGGGAACACGTCGACGATACGGTCGATGGTTTTCGCCGCGCTGGAGGTGTGCAGCGTGCCGAACACCAGGTGGCCGGTTTCGGCAGCGGTCAGCGCCAGCCGTATCGTTTCCAGGTCGCGCATTTCACCGACCAGGATCACGTCCGGGTCTTCCCGCAGCGCCGAGCGCAGCGCGTTCGAGAAGCTCAGCGTGTGCGGGCCGACCTCGCGCTGATTGATCAGGCAGCGCTTCGATTCATGCACGAACTCGATCGGGTCCTCGACGGTCAGGATGTGGCCGTACTCGTTCTCGTTGACGTAGTCGATCATCGCCGCCAGCGTGGTCGACTTGCCGGAGCCGGTCGGGCCGGTCACCAGCACGATGCCGCGCGGCGTATTCGCGATGTCCTGGAAGATCTTCGGCGCCTTCAGGTCTTCCAGCGTCAGCACCTTGGACGGAATGGTCCGGAACACCGCGCCGGCACCGCGGTTCTGCACGAAGGCGTTGACCCGGAAACGCGCCAGATTGGGCACCGCGAACGAGAAGTCGCACTCCAGGTGTTCCTCGTACACCTTGCGCTGGGTGTCGTTCATGATGTCGTAGATCATGCCGTGCACATCCTTGTGCTCCATCGGCGGCAGATTGATCCGGCGCACGTCGCCATGCACGCGGATCATCGGCGGCAGACCGGCGGACAGGTGCAGGTCGGACGCCTTGTTCTTGACGGAAAACGCGAGCAGTTCGGTGATGTCCATGACGGGCCTCGGGCAGTGAATGGGGTGTTGTGCCGAATATAATTCGAAGAAATTCAGGGCATTATGATGAGCATTTCAGACAACCTGCAAGCAATTCGCCACCGCATCGCCGACGCCGCGCGCGCCTGCGGCCGCGACCCCGCCGACATTCTTCTGCTGGCGGTGAGCAAGACCAAACCGGATGCGGACATCATCGCCGCGCATGCCGCCGGCCAGACCGCCTTCGGCGAGAACTACGTGCAGGAAGGCTGCGACAAGGCGCAGCGCCTCGGCGCAGCCGGTATCGCGCTCGACTGGCACTTCATCGGACCGCTGCAGAGCAACAAGACGCGCCAGGTCGCGACCTGGTTCGACTGGGTACATTCGATCGACCGCGAGAAGATCGCCGCGCGACTGTCGGAACACCGCGACCCGCACCGGCCGCCGATGAACCTGTGCCTGCAGGTCAACGTCAGCGGCGAGGCGTCGAAGAGCGGCGTCGCACCGGAACAGGTCGCGGCGCTGGCCGACGCCATCGCCGCGCTGCCGCGTATTGCATTGCGCGGTCTGATGGCCATTCCCGAACCGACCGATGATGTCGCCCTCCAGCGTCGCCGTTTCGCTCATTTACGGCAGCTGAAGGACGATCTGAACGCACGCGGCCACCGTCTCGACACATTGTCGATGGGCATGTCACAGGACCTCGAAGCGGCCATCGCCGAAGGCGCCACCATCGTGCGCGTCGGCACCGCACTGTTCGGGGCAAGGCGCTGATCGAAGAAATTTGCGGATTTGGAGGTCGCCACCGCTAACATCTGCATGGCCGGCGCCCGCCGGCACCGCACTTCCCTGCCTGAACCGTCTCACCCGGATGTCTGCCGATGATTCACGTCTATACACTGCAGGACGGCCGACTGACCCGCACGTCAGAAGAACTGCACGACGCGGTGCCCGATCAGGACATCGTCTGGATCGACGCGCTCGATCTCGATGGCGACGAGAAGGCCTGGTTGCGTCAGCGCTTCCATATCGACGTCGAGGCGCCCGATGACGATGCCGACATCGAGGCCAGCGCGCGGGTATTCGTCGATGCACAGGGCAATCTGAACCTGCGCGCCGATTTCCTGATCGGGCGCGGTCACGAGTACGTGACCGAGGCGCTGCGCTTCGTGATCGGCCCGCACATACTGATCAGCCTGCACGACGACGAACTGCCCATCATGCGCCTGCTGCGCATGCGCAACCGCGCTCAGCCGGGCAAGCTTGCGCAGCCGACCGACATCCTGATCGAGCTGTTCGCGCTGGACGTGGAACAGTCCGCCGATGCACTGGAACACATCTACACCGAACTGGAATCGGTCAGCGCCAGCGTGCTCGGCGAACAGCGCGGTTCGGACGACGCAGCGGCCGACAGCATCACCCGCATCGCCCGCAACGAGGACCTGAACGGCACCATCCGGCGCAATCTGATGGACACGCGGCGCGCCCTGTCCTGGCTGATGCGCGAACACCGGCTGGGCAAGGCACAGACCGACAAGGTGAAGCAGATCCTGCGCGACATCGAATCACTCGACGGCCATACCGCCTTCATCTTCGACAAGATCAACTTCCTGATGGACGCCATCATCGGCTTCATCAACCTGAACCAGAGCAAGGTGGTGAAGATCTTCTCGGTGGCATCGGTCGCCATGCTGCCGCCGACGCTGATCGCCAGCGTCTATGGCATGAACTTCGCGCACATGCCCGAACTGGGCTGGCGCTGGGGCTACCCGTTCTCGCTCGGCCTGATGGCGCTGAGCGTGGCGCTGCCGTTCTGGTACTTCCGCCGCAAGGGCTGGCTGAAGTAGGACGGCACATGCCAGCGTGACCATTCCCTTGGCATCACCGTGCGCAACGGACCGACAATGCACGCTGACCCATTCCGGCGACCGCCGTCTGAACCATGGACACATTTTCGCGGAACGCCGCGCGGCGCTGCCATCGCAGGGAGAGACGGCTGGCAGCGGCTGGCGCGCTGTGCGTCCTTGCCGCGGCCTCGTGCGCGCTCTACCTGATGTGGACTCTCAACCAGCCGGTCGAACCGGTCGGCGCTCCCGCCGGACAGCTCGCCAGGCCCGATTCGCCGCCGGCCGCACCTCCGGTGCCGCAGCGTGCTCCGGTTGTCGCACCCCCTCAGATCACCGCCCCCTCACCCGCACCCGCAGGCGGCATCTACCGCTGTCGCGAAGGCGCGCGCGTGGTCTACACCGACCACCCCTGCGCGGCCGACAGCACGCCGCTCGACCTGGCCCCTCCGAGCGCGGGCCTGCGGCCGGATCGAAGCTATGCCGAACAGCTGGCACGCGTGCGCGCGGAGCGGGCGCAGCATGCGGCGTCCCTTCCCGTTGCGCAGGCAAGCCGCACGCCGGCGCACGATGAGCGGCAGCGCTGCGCGGCCATCGATGCGGGCATCCGGCAGATCGACGCCATCACCCGTCAGCCGCTGACCGTGCCGATGGCCGAGCATTACCGCGAGCGGCGACGCGCCCTGATGGACGAACGCTTTTCCATCGGCTGCAACGGCTGAACGACGGCCCCCGGTCGCGGTCACGGTACACTCCGGTTTCACGCTGCCGCCGACCTTTCCCGTGCCCCTCCACGACTACCTGATCCACCCCACCATCTCGCCCATCGCCTTCGAGATCGGCCCGCTGGCCGTGCGCTGGTACGGGCTGATGTATCTGCTCGCCTTCGTCGCCTTCATGCTGCTCGGCCGCGTCCATGCGAAGCGGCTGGCAGCGGCCGGCGCGCGCGCGCTGGACGCAAAACAGATCGACGACCTGCTGTTCTACGGCGTGCTGGGCGTGGTGCTGGGCGGGCGGCTGGGCTATGTGCTGTTCTACAAGCCCGCCTACTACCTCGAACACTGGACCGAAATCCCGGCCGTCTGGTCCGGCGGCATGAGCTTTCACGGCGGCTTTCTCGGCGTACTGGTGGCGGTTGCGCTGTTCGCGCGGCGGGCCGACTGGCGTTTCTTCCAGCTCACCGACTTCATCGCGCCGCTGGTGCCGCTGGGTCTGGCGGCCGGGCGCATCGGCAACTTCCTGAACGCCGAACTGGTGGGCCGCGTCACCGACGTGCCCTGGGCGATGATCTTCCCGACCGTGGACATGCTGCCGCGCCACCCGTCGCAGCTCTACCAGTTCGCTGGCGAGGGGCTGGGGCTGTTCGTGCTGCTGTGGTGGTTTTCCCGCCGGCCGCGGCCGATGGCTGCGGTCAGCGCGATGTTCCTGATCGGCTACGGCGGCTTCCGCTTTCTCGCCGAGTTCGGCCGCGAACCGGACGATTTCCTCGGCCTGCTGGCCGGTGGCCTGTCGATGGGCCAGTGGCTGAGCCTGCCGATGATTCTCGCCGGCATCGCGATGATGATCGGGTCCTACCGACGCAATACAGGAGTGAACACATGAGCCGTCCCTTCCGCATCCTCGGCCTGCAGCAGATCGCCATCGGCGGTCCCGACCGCATGAAGCTGCGCCGCCTGTGGGTGGACCTGTTCGGCCTCGGCCTCGAGGGCGATTTCACGTCCGAGCGCGAGAACGTGGTCGAGGACATCGCGGCGCTGGGCAGCGGTCCGCACCGGGTCGAGGTCGATCTGATGCAGCCGCTCGATCCTTTGAAGAAGCCGCGGGTCGACGAGCCGCCGCTGAACCACATCGGCCTGTGGGTGGACGACCTGCCGACCGCGGTCGAATGGCTCACCGCCCAGGGCATGCGCTTCACGCCGGGCGGCATCCGCCGCGGCGCGGCCGGACACGACATCGTATTCATCCACCCCAAGGGCAACGAGGATTTCCCGCTGTGCGGCGAAGGTGTGCTGATCGAGCTGGTACAGGCGCCGCCCGAGGTGATCGCGGCGCTGGGCTGAGCGCGGGCCGTCCGGCCCCGATGCTCAGGGACGGGCGAGGATGGCTTCGAACGTTTCGGCGTAGCGCGACTGCAGCGCTTGCGGTGCATGAGCCCGGGCCTGTCGGTACGACTGTTCGCTGCGAGCCGCATACAGCGCCTCGTCGTCGCACAGCGGCAACAGCGCGGCGAACCACGCGTCCGGGTCGTCTGGCGGCAGCACGATGCCGGCATCGCCCACGGTTTCCGGCAGGGCGCCGCGTGCCGACACCAGGGCGACGGCGCCCTGCGCCATCGCTTCGAGCGCGCAGCGGCCGGCGGCCTCCTCGACCTGCGACGGCATCAGCACGACACGGGTGCGTGCCCACAGCGCCGACGCGTCTGGCAGCGCAGGCGAGAACATCAGATTGGGCCAGCGCCGCAGATCGAAACCGGCGGTGTCGCCGGCCGCCAGAAGCTGGGCGGCGCGGGCACGCCCCTCCACCACCAGCAGCGGAATATCGGGTCGCTCCCGCCCCAGCCGTTCCGCCAGTCGTGCAATCAGTGCGACGCCTTTGGCCGGTTCCGGATTGACGAAGGTGACGAACACCGGCTCGCGCTCGCCACCCGCTCCCGGCGCCGGCATCAGCGGCGTCGGCAGCACCTGCGGCGCCTCACCCCAGGCAGCCTGGTAGCGCCCGGCCAGAAAGCGGCTCGGGCAGACGAAGGCGTCACAGGCGGCCGGGCGCGCGCGCAGATAGGCAAGGTTGTGCAGTACGAACACCACGCGCGCGCCGTGCGCGCGCAGGCGTTGGCGCCGGATGCGGTCGCCTGCGTCGTCGCCGTAAGTGAGCACGCAACGCGGATCGGAACGTGCCAGTACTTCGTCCAGGCTGGCCGCGTAGCACGCGCCGACATCCTGTTCCCAATGGTGACGGCGTGCCGGTGCGGTGAGCACGATGCGATGGCGGACCCCATGTGCCTGAGCACGCAGCACTTGCGCACCGGCGAAGTGCTGCACGCCCTCCACCGTACCGCCGTGCGCCGCGAGCAGTTCTTCGGCGGTGAGCGGGGTGTCGCCTTCGCAGCCGCTGGTCGCCAGCGCCTCGACCGCCCAGCCCGCGCCGGCCAGCAGCTCTGCCATCTGGCGGGTGGCCTGGGCGGCACCGCTGGTCGGATCGAAGGGCGACTGCCCGATCAGCAGCAGCAGACGCCGCGCGTTCATGGCGCCGTTCAGGCGCGTCGACGTGCGCGCCAGCCGATCACGCCCAGGCCGGCAAGCAGCAGCGCCCAGCTCTCCGCCTCCGGAACGGCGGCCACGGCAGTCAGCGACACGCCGTTGTCGCCGTAGATCAGCGACACATTCCAGCCGTCGGCGTAGACGTGCGCGAACTGGCCGCTGATGCCGCCGCTGGCGCTGAGGAAGGTGATGACCTGGCCGGCCAGCGGCGAGAAAGCAAAGTCCAGATAGAGATCGCCGGCCAGCAATGCGCTGCCGTCGATGTCCAGCCAGTCATGGCTGACGCCCGCTTCGCCGCCGTCGATGTCGATGTCCAGACGGCTGCCGGCCGCCAGCGACAGGTCGCCGTCTACACCCAGACGACCGGTACGCACTCCTTCCAGGCCGGACGGGGCCAATACCGCCCCACTCGCCAGGTCGACGCCGGAAACCGTACCGGCGCCGGTGAGCAGACCACCCTCGATATCCAGTTCGGCCACCTTGAGCAGGCCATCGACGCGCGTCATGCCTGCCGTCTGCACGAAGCTGCCGGCGCCGGACAGCACGCCGTCGCGGCCGACGATCACCTCGCCGGCCGTGGTGAGCACACCCTCGTGCTCGAACTGACCGGCATTGATCAGGCGACCGCTGGCGGCGATGTCCAGCTCGCCGGTGTCGGTGTTCACGAAACGACCGCTGGCCGTATTGTCCAGCTCGCCCTCGACCGACATGTAGCCTTCGTTGATCACCGTGTTGGCGCTGGCATTGGTGAGCTTGCCGCGGTTGAAGTAAGCGCCGCCCAATGCGTTCAACAAGGTGCCCATGTTCTGCATGTCACCGTCGTTGTCGAAGCTGCCGTAGTTGTTCACGGTGGCGCCGAGTGCGGTCTGCACCGTGCCGCCAGCCGCGTTCTTCACCTGTCCGTAGTTGTTGAAGGCGGCGCCGCCCAGCACGCTGAGCAAGCCCTTGTTCTCGATCACACCGCTGTTCTCGATGGCGCCGCCGAACAGGGCCGACGCGCCGGAACGGTTGTCGACCTTGCCCGCATTGCTGAAACTGGCCCCCCCCAGCACGCCGAGCAGGCCGCTGTTGATCAGTTCGCCGTCGTATCCGTTGTCCAGTTGTGCGTGATTCTCGATGCTGCCGCCAGCGCGGTTTTCCAGCACGCCTTCGTTGTAGGCCGTGCCACCGAGCAGTCCGAGCATGCCGCTGTTGATCAGTCTGCCGCCGAAGCCGTTGTACAGCGACCCGCGGTTCTCGAACGTCGCGCCAGCATGGTTTTCAACCTGACCGTAGTTGTTGAAGGACGCGCCGCCAAGCACGCTGAGCAGACCGCGGTTGTCGAGATGGCCTGTACTGCCGATTTCGGCGCTGCCGCCAAGCAGTGCCGTCGCACCGAGGGCGTTGCTGACACGGCCATTGCTGTTGAAGCTCGCCCCACCCAGCACGCTCAGCAGGCCGAGGTTGTCGAAGTGCCCGGTCCCGGTCGTTTCCGCATAGCCTTCGATGTGCGCTTCCGCCCCGGCTTCGTTGCGGAAGGTACCCGCGGTGCGCAGCGTCGATGACGAAGGCAGCACGTACAGCCCGCTGTTGATGATGGTTTCGCCTTCGTAAGTACTGGACGAGGGCGAAATGCCCAGCGTGATGCCGCTTTCCGGCACGCTCATGCGCAAGGTGTCGCCGTTGAGCGAGCCCTGCGTGTCCTCGTACCCCGAACGGGCAAGCGCGTCGGGCCAGTACACGGTCAGCACCGCGAACCAGTGTGTCGCCTGCTCCGCTTCCCAATCGCCGACCGCAAGTTCGAAACCGTCGTCCCAGGTGAACAGGCCGGCCACATCGACCGATCCGTAGCGCGAATCGTAGTTGAGCGAAGACTGGTTCGGCGTGCTCTGATAGAAGTCGGGCGTGAAGGCGGACGACGACAGTCCGACCTGCAGCTCCCACGCTGCATACGTGTAGTCGTAGGCAGGAAACGCCGGCGTGGTGTGCGTGAAGTCGAGCGCGAGGGAAAAGTCCACGTCGATCGCGTCGCCCGGGCGCAGGCCGCCGTCGATCGCCCCGCCCCAGGCGAAGGCGATGCCGGTCACGTCGTAACGGCGTACGGTCGCGCCGTAGTAATCGTCGTAGCGCCAGAACAGACCGTCGTCGATGGTCTTGTCGCCGCTCAGCGCAACGCCGTCGGCGAAGCTGGCGGCAGACGCCGCGTCGTCGTCGAACCAGCTCATGAACCAGCCGGAGTTCGAGTATTCGCCCACCACCGAATACTCCGGCAGCAGAGTGGCCGCGTCGGCCACCGGAACCGAAGACAGCGGAAGGACGACCAGCGCGGTACCTGCGGCGGCGCGTGCGCGCTGCATCAGCGTGGGGACGGACATGCGGCGGACCTCTTTGTTGTTGATTTCGAGCCCGCAGTCTAGGTCGGGCCCGGGTCCGCACGCCACAACCGGGATCACGGCGAGGCCGTCCTGAATGTCAAACTGTGTGACGGCGCGCTGCGCGCCTCCGGCGAATCGCGCTCAGTAACGCGCCATGCTGCTGTCGACCTGCAGCGCCCAGGCGTCGACGCCGCCGCTCAGGTTGAACACGTTCGAAAAACCGTTGCGCTCGAGAAAGATGGCGACCTGCATCGAACGGCCGCCGTGATGGCACACGCACACCACTGGCTGCTCCGGGTCGAGCGTCTGCAGCTGCGCAGGCACCGTGTTCATCGGCATCAGCTGGCTGCCTTCGATGCGGCAGATGGCCCACTCATGCTTCTCGCGCACGTCCAGCAGCTGCGGTTTCGGGCGGCTTTCGTCGGCCAGCCAGGCGGCGAGGTCGGTCACGCTCAGTTGCTGCATCGCGCCCGCCTCAGAACACGAAGCGCTGCGCGACGCGCGCGTTGCGCAGCGTCGGCACCACCGTCTCGAACAGCACCTCCTGCGACTGCGTGCCGTCGGCGTTCAGCTTGACCAGCACGCAGTTCATCAGCGGTTCTGCGCCGATGAAGGCGATCAGGCGACCGCCCGGACGCAGCTGAGCGACCAGTTCCTGCGGCAGCACCGGCAGACCGCCGGACACCACGATGACGTCGTAGGGCGCGTGCGTGGCCCAGCCCTGGGCGGCATCGCCGACTTCGACGCGCACGTTCAACGCACCGGCAGCGACCAGATTCTGCCGCGCGGTCTCGGCCAGCGCCGGTTCGATCTCGACCGTCGTCACCTGGCTGGCGCGGGCGCCGAGCAGCGCGGCCATGTAACCGGAGCCGGTACCGATCTCGAGCACGGTGTCGGTGCTCTTCAGCTTCAGCTCCTGCAGCACGCGCGCCTCGATCTTCGGTTCCAGCATCGCGGCGCCGTGGCCGAGCGGGATCGCGGTGTCGGCGAAGGCGAGCTGGCGCAGCGGCGCCGGAACGAAGGTTTCGCGCTTGACGACGAACAGCAGGTCGAGGATGTCCTGGTCCAGCACGTCCCACGGCCGGATCTGCTGTTCCACCATATTGAAGCGCGCCTGTTCGATATCCATTTTTCGGTCCCCTGAAAGAAGCGGCGATTGTACCGTGATGCAGTGCGTCAGAGACTTGAGCGAAGTCGGGTGGGTGCCTTACGGGAGCGCATGCAGGCGATGTAGAGGGCCGGCATCACGAACAGCGTAAGCACGGTGGCGACCCCCAGTCCCCAGACGATGGCGCCGGCCACCGGCCCCCACAGCAGCGAATAGCCGCCGATGCCGGCGGCCAGCGAGAACAGTCCGCCGACCGTCGTGCTGGTGGTGATGATGATGGGCACGACGCGGCGGCGGGCCGCGTAGATCGCCGCGTGCAGCACGCTCATGCCGGCAGCCAGCCGCTCGTTGGCGGCGTCGATCAGCACGATGGCCGAATTGACGACGATGCCGGTCAGCGCGATCACGCCATACAGCGTGTACAGCGACAGCGGCGAACCGCTGACCAGCAGTCCGACCGCAACGCCGGTAAAGGCCAGCGGCACGGTGGCCAGAATCATCAACGGCTGCCAGTAGCTGCGGAACTGCGCCGCGAGAATCAGGTAGATGAGTCCGACGCCGAGCAGGAACAGCACCTTCATCGCCTGCAGGCTTTCCTCGACGTCTTCCAGTTCGCCGGAGAAATCGAGATCGGTGCGCGGGAAACGCGTGCGCGCCTCTTCCCACGCCGCCTTCAGCGCGTCGGTCACCTGCAGTGCGTTCAGCTTGTCCTTGTCGAGGTCGGCTTCCACCGTGATCGTGCGGCGCAGGTTGTAGTGCTTGATCACGCCCGGCCCACGCGTGGTGTCGGCGGTGACCAGCGCGCGCAGCGTGGTGGCCGCACCGCCGGGCAGCGCGATCGGCGCATCGAGCACGCGCATCACGTCGTCATCCGGGTGGCCGGCGGCGGCGACACGCACTTCGAGCTTGGCACCCTGGTCGCGCGTGATGGCAACGATCTCGCCCTCCACCTGCAGGCGCACCGCGCGCGCCACCTGGTCGGCGGTCAGGCCGGCGCCGCGCAGCGCGTCGCGGTCGAGATGCAACGCCAGCTGCGGCCGGCCCGGAATGTCGTCGTCGACGATGTCGCGCACGCCGTCGATGGCACCGAGGATGCGCTTGACCTCGGCGCTGGCAGCGCGCAGTTCGATCAGGTCGTCGCCGCGCACGCGCACCTTGACCGGCTTCTGCACCGGCGGCCCGCCGGACAGCTGGGTGAAGCTGACGGTGCCGGCGCCGGGCAGCCCGACCACTGCTGCGCGCATGCCATCGACGATGGCGCCGACCTCGCGCCCCTCGTCCGCACGCGGCAGCAGCGCCACCACCACCTGGCCGTAGGCATCGCCGAACAACGCTTCGGCGTCGGTGAACTTGGCGCCGGCCAGCGCCGCCACGCGCCGCGCCTCGCCGTCCTGCAGATGGCTGCGCACCTCGCCCTCGATCTGCTGCACCCGCGCCAGCGTGGCCGACAGCGGACTGCCCGCCGGCATGTCCACATTCACGTAGAAGATGCGCATCGGGTCGAAGGCGAAGAACTGCACGCGCACCAGTCCGGTCGCCATGGCGCCGATGGCGCCGGCGAGCAGCGACAGCACGATCAGGCACAGCACGATCCAGTGGCGCACCGCGAACGCAAGCACCTTGGCGTAGCGATGGCGCAGCACGCGGGTGAAGCGGGTGCGCGTGGCCTGCATGCGCGACGGCCGCTCGACCGAACTGCCCATCGACAGTACGTGGGCGGGCAGCATCCAGTAGGCCTCGACCAGGCTGATCGCCAGCGCCAGCGTGACGACGAAGGGGATGACGAACATGAACTTGCCGACGATGCCGGGCAGCAACATCAGCGGCAGGAAGGCCGCCATCGTCGTCGCCACCGAAGCCAGCACCGGCGCCCATACCTCCTGCACGCCGCCGACCACGGCATCGAGCGTGGCGGCGCCGCGCTGCAGCCGGTAATGGATGGCCTCGACGATGACCACCGCGTCGTCGACCAGCATGCCGAGCGCGATCACCACGCCCAGCAGCACCGATATGTTCAGCGTGAAGCCGGTGGCCTGCAGGATGGCGAAAGTACCCGCCAGCGAGAACGGGATGCCGAGGCCGACCAGCAGCGCGATGCGCGAGCCGAGGAAGACCCAGCACAGCAGGATGACCATGATCAGCCCGACCAGCGCGTTCGATTCCATGATGGAGATCGCCTCGCGCGTCGGCACCGTCTGGTCGTCCATCAGTTCGAGCTTGAGCCCCTGCGCCGCCAGCACCTCATTCTTGCGGTCGACGTATTCATTGACGCGCTCGATCAGCGCCAGCGTGTTCACGCCCGGCTTCTTGGCCAGCGAGAACAGCACGCCGGGCTGGCCTTCGGACGACACCTGCTGCGTCGGCCGCGCGCGCGCGCGCACCACGGTCGCCACCTCGTCCAGCTTCACCATGCTGCCGGGTCGGGCCCGCGGCGCGACGCCGACGTCGGCCAGCCAGCCCGGGTCGGCGTCCTGACCGACCACGCGCACCAGCCACTCCTGCTCGCCGGCGCGCTGCCGGCCGGCGAACACGTCGCGGAACCAGGCGCCGACGCCGTCGGCGATGTCGGTCGGAAGCAGACCGCGCGCCTGTGCAGCCTGCGCCGAGTATTCGACGCGCAGTTCGGGGTCGTGCAGACCGAGCGAGAACACGCGATCGACGCCCTTCATGCGCTCGAGATCGGTCTTCATCTCGCGTCCGAGGGCACGCAGCACCTCGTCGTCGGCGCGGCCGGTGAGCAGGACCTGCGCCGTCGGGAAACCATTCGAACTGGTGATTTCGATGATCTGCGCTTCCTTCGCCTCCACCGGCAGTTCAGCGCGCGCCTTGTTCTGGATTTCGCGCCGCAGGTCGTTTACGCGCTTGTCGAAGGTGCTGACCGGCACTTCATCGAAGCGCACCAGGATGCCGGCCAGACCGTCGCGCGCGGCCGACGAGATGAAGCGGATGTCGGACACGTTCTGGATCGCGTCCTCGAGCGGCTGCAGCACCCGCTTCTCGACGTCCTCGGGCGAGGCGCCGGGCAGCGCCACGGTGATCTGCACCCAGTTGAAGTTGATTTCCGGGTCCTGTTCGCGCGGCAGTCCGAGATAGGCCAGCAGGCCGAGCAGCAGCACCACCACGAAGGTGATGTTGGCCAGCGGATGATTGCTGATGAAGCGCGGATAGAACGGCATGCGGTGCTTCATCTCAGCGGCTGTCCATCGACCAGGCTGTTGCGGCCGTCGACCGCGATGCGCGTGTCGGCCGGCAGGTCGGTACGCGCCGGGCGGCCCTCCTGCGCGCCGTCCAGCGGCACGAAGCGGGCGCTGCCCTCGCGCGCGACGAACACGCCGAGCGCAGGACCGCGGCGCACCAGCAGTTCGCCCGGCACGTGCGGTGCCGGGTCATGCCACACCAGTCGCCCCTCTGCGCCCGAGGGCGCACGCTCGCCGGTGAACACGGCGCGCACCTCGTGCGTACGGGTGGCGTCGTCGATCGCCGGCGAGACGCGGGCGATGCGCAGCGGCTGGCGGCCGGCCGGCGACACGAAGGCGAGCTCACGCGCGGCACGCAGCGCGTCGACATCGCGCGGCGCCACGCGCGCCGACACTTCCACCTTGCGTGCGTCGTCCAGCGTCATCAGCAGCGTGCCGACGCCGGCCAGCGAGCCGGCCGAAGCCTCGCGCGTGCGCACCACCGCGTCATAGGGTGCGCGCAGCACGCACTTGTCGACATTGCGCCGCGCGAGATCCACCGCGTTGGCGGCGACGGCGACATCGGCGCGGACCACCTCGACTTCGGTCTCGCGCTGCGTCAGCGCCTCCGGCGAAACGAAGTTCTGCTCACGCAGGGCACGCGTGCGACGCAACTGCGCGTCGGCCTGCGCCAGCCGCGCCTGCGCCGCGGCGAGCTGCGCCTGCGCGCGTTCCAGCGCGAGCTGATAGTCGCGCGCGTCCAGCCGCACCAGCACCTGCCCCTTCTTCACGTACTCGCCCGGCTCAGCGTGTGTGGACGCCACGCGCGCACTCAGCTCGGCGGCGAGCTGGGTGCGGTTGAGCGCGACCGCCTGCGCCGGTGCATCGCGCTGCGGATAGATGGCGATTTCGGACAGCGGCTTGAAGCCGACGGCGGGCGGCGTCTGCGCCGACGCCGGCAGGGCCGTCAGCAGCGCGGCGAAGCAGAACGCGAACAGCTTGATCATGGAAGCAGGGCCTGAATGGAGAATTCGATGCGGAAACGGATGTCGTCGGCTTCGGAAGCGCCGCAACAGGCATCGG
The DNA here is from genome assembly GCA_034004945.1 of Methyloversatilis sp. Taxonomy (GTDB): domain Bacteria; phylum Pseudomonadota; class Gammaproteobacteria; order Burkholderiales; family Rhodocyclaceae; genus Methyloversatilis. The sequence continues at coordinate 20,434 of JAVEVQ010000008.1, forward strand.
CAATCGGACCGAAGGAATGTTTCATCAGTACGTACAGCAGCAGCGGCGCCATCACCGCATCGACGGTGCGCGCGTCGCCGGGCGAACTGAATTCGCCGCGCGCATGGCCGTAGTCGATCGCCCGCGCGACCAGCGCGCAGCCGCGCTGCATCACTTCGCGGTGGTAGAGCTCGGCGATGTCGGGAAAATTGCGCGCCTCGGCGATCATCAGCTTGGGCAGGCCGCCGAGCGGCGTCTCGCCGATCAGCTGCCACCAGCCGGCCAGCAGCTGGCGCATCAGGTCTGGACCGCTGCCAGTCCAGCCGGCCACCAGCGCCTCGCCTTCGGCCAGCGCCGGCACCAGACCTTCGCGCACGACCGCGGCGAACAGCGCCTGCTTGGAATCGAAATAGAGGTAGAGCGTGCCCTTGGACACGCCGGCCGCGTGCGCCACGTCCTCCAGCCGGGTGGCGGCGTAGCCGTGCTCGACGAAAAGATCGAGCGCGCAGCGGATCAGCGCGGCCGGATCGACCAGCGCGGGGCGCCCGCGGCGAACCGGAGCGTTCATCGTGCGGTCATCCTGTCAGGGGCGGAAAGGCTCACTGTCACGGCAGACAGGACATTCAGTTTTTAATGACCAGATGTTCAGTTAATAACTTTCCGTCGTCAAGGCGCAACATCGGTGTCGTCGACGCGTCGACCGCTGTTGTTGCATGGCATCATGCGCGCCCTTGCCCGCCCACCCGGCGGGCCGGACACGCGCCATGCGCCGGTCACCCTCCGACCGCACGGCAGGAAAGGATCCAATGATGGACAGCCCGAACACCGCGGCCCTGCGCCGCACCCCCTTTCATCCGCTGCACCTGGCCGCGGGCGCGAAGATGGTCGCCTTCGCCGGCTGGGACATGCCCATCCAGTACGCCCCGGGCATCCTGCAGGAACACCTCCATACGCGTGCCCACGCAGGCCTGTTCGACGTGTCCCACATGGGGCAGATCGAAGTCAGCGGCCCCGGCGCCTGCGCCTGGCTGGAATCGCTCACCACCGCCGACCTCGTCGCGCTGCCGGACGGCCGCCAGACCTATTCACTGCTGCCCAACACCGCCGGCGGTCTGATCGATGACCTGATGATCCAGCGCATGGGCGACACCTTCCACGTGGTCTGCAACGCATCGCGCCTGGCCGACGTGCTCGCCCAGTTCGATGCCCACCCGCCTGGCAACGACTGCAGCTGGCGCCTGCGCGACGACCGCGTGCTGCTGGCGCTGCAGGGCCCGGACGCCGAAGCGGTTCTGCAGCCATACGGCGACCTGACCGACATGCGCTTCCTCGACGTGCGCGAATTCAACGACGGCGCGCGGGTCAGCCGCAGCGGCTATACCGGCGAGGACGGCTTCGAGATTTCGCTGCCGGCCGAAACCGGTCCCGCCTTCGCCGAACGCCTGCTCGAACATCCGCATGTGCGCTGGATCGGTCTCGGCGCGCGCGACACGCTGCGGCTGGAAGCCGGCATGTGCCTGTACGGCAACGACATCGACGCGACGACGACGCCGGTGTCGGCGGCCATAGGCTGGGCGGTCGCGCCGGCGCGGCGGGCCGGTGGCGTACGCGCCGGCGGTTTCCCGGGCGCGGCGGTCATCCTCGGCGAATTCGCCGCGCCGCCGGCGCGGGTGCGCGTCGGCCTGCTGCCGGAAGGCCGCGCGCCGCAGCGCGCCGGCGCCGTGGTGGTCGACGCCGACGGCCGCCAGATCGGCGTCATCAGCAGTGGCAATCACAGCCCGACGCTGGGCCGGCCGATCGCGATGGCCTATATCGAGCGCGCCGCCAAGCTGGCCGGCACGCCGCTGTTCATCGACTCGCGCGGGCAGAAGGTGCCAGCCGCACCCGCCACCATGCCCTTCGTACCAAACCGTTACAGGCGCTGACACCCGACCGCACGCACCGACGCTTCACTTTTTTCTGCTGAACCTCGACTCCGGTCAGACGTCGACATGACGCGAGACCGGTACCTTCACCAAAGGACCGCCAGAAGCGGCCCGGAAAGGACTGTTGAACCATGGACAAGCGTCCCTCCCTCGAAGCGCTGGAAGACCGCGGCGACTTCATCCGCCGTCACATCGGCCCCGACGAACGCGACCTCGCCGTCATGCTGGCGGCACTCGACGTCGCCAGTCTGGACGAACTGATCGCCCAGACCATACCCGCCGACATCCAGCTCGACGCGCCGCTGAACCTGCCGGCGCCGCGTTCGGAACGCGTGGTCGACGACGCGCTGCGCCGCATGTTCGCGCGCAACGAGCTGCACACCAGCCTGATCGGCATGGGCTATCACGACACCATCACGCCCAACGTCATCAAGCGCAACGTGCTGGAGAACCCGGGCTGGTACACCGCCTACACGCCCTACCAGGCGGAGATTTCGCAGGGCCGTCTGGAAGCGCTGCTGAACTTCCAGCAGATGGTGATCGACCTGACCGGCCTGCCGGTGGCCAACGCCTCGCTGCTCGACGAAGCCACCGCCGCCGCCGAGGCGATGACGATGGCGCACCGCATTTCGAAGGTGAAAGCGCCGCGTTTCATCGTCGATGCCGACACCCATCCGCAGACACTGGCGGTGGTGCGCACGCGCGCCGAGCCGCTGGGCATCGAAGTGGTGGAATGCGATCCGTGGGCAGGCATCGACGGCGAGTACTTCGGCGTGCTGCTGAGCTATCCCGGCTCCAGCGGCCGGCTGCGCGACCCGTCGCCGGTGCTGGCTGCGGCGCGCGCCGCCGGTGCGCTGTCGGCGGTGGCGGCCGACCCGCTGGCGCTGGTGCTGCTGAAGGAGCCCGGCGCCATGGGTGACGGCGGCGCCGACATCGTATTCGGCAGCGCGCAGCGCTTCGGCGTGCCTATGGGCTACGGCGGCCCGCACGCCGCCTTCTTCGCCTGCCGCGACGAGCACAAGCGGCAGATGCCGGGCCGCATCATCGGCGTATCGACCGACGCCAACGGCCGGCCGGCACTGCGCATGGCGCTGCAGACGCGCGAACAGCACATCCGCCGCGAAAAGGCGAACAGCAATATCTGCACGGCGCAGGTGCTGCTCGCGGTAATCGCGTCGTTCTACGCGGTCTATCACGGCCCGAACGGTCTGCGCACGATTGCCGAGCGCACGCACCGGATGGCCGTGCTGTTCGCGCAGGGCCTGCGCGAACTCGGCTTCGACGTCGTGCATGAGCGCTTCTTCGACACCGTGCAGGTGCGGGTGCCGGGCATCGCCCGCCGCATCGCCGCCCGCGCGCGCGAAGCTGGCTTCAACCTGCACGTGATCGATGCCGACCACCTGTCGGCCGCCTTCGACGAAACCTCGCGCCGCAGCGAACTGAAGCGCCTGCTGGCCTGCTTCGCCACGCGCGCCGACAGCGTGCTCGACCTCGCCGAGATGGACGGCCGCGTGGCCGACTGCATCCCGGCGGAGCTGCGCCGCGAGTCGGCCATCCTGACCCACCCGGTATTCCAGCGCTATCACTCGGAAACCGAAATGATGCGCTACATGCGCCGGCTGGCCACGCGCGACATCGCGCTCGACCGGGCGATGATTCCGCTCGGCTCGTGCACGATGAAGCTCAATTCGACCACCGAAATGACGCCGGTCACCTACCGGCTGTTCGCGGCTCTCCACCCCTTCGTGCCGCTGGAACAGGCACAGGGCTACCAGCAGCTGTTCGAGGAGCTGGAAGAGCGGCTGTGCGAAATCACCGGCTTCGCCGCGATGTCCTTCCAGCCGAACGCCGGCTCGCAGGGCGAGTACGCCGGTCTGCTGGTGATCCGCAAATACCACCAGACGCGCGGCCAGGCTCACCGCAACGTATGCCTGATTCCGGCCTCCGCGCACGGCACCAATCCGGCGAGCGCCGTGCTGGCCGGCATGGAAGTGGTCGTCGTCGCCTGCGACACGCTGGGCAATGTCGACTTCGCCGACCTGAAGGCCAAGGCGGAACAGCATGCCGACCGACTGGCCGCGCTGATGATGACCTACCCGTCGACGCACGGCGTGTTCGAGGAAGGCGTGCGCGACATCTGCGCACTGATCCACGCGCACGGCGGCCAGGTCTACATGGATGGCGCCAACATGAACGCGATGGTCGGCCTGGTGCGTCCGGGCGACATCGGCTTCGACGTGTGCCACCTGAACCTGCACAAGACCTTCTGCATCCCGCACGGCGGCGGCGGTCCCGGCATGGGCCCGATCGGCGTGGCACCTCACCTCGCCCCCTTCCTGCCGGACCATCCGGTGGTGCAGGGCGTGAATCCGGTGGCCGGCCCGGCCGGCACCATCGGCGCGGTCTCTGCCGCACCCTGGGGCTCGGCCAGCATCCTGCCCATCGTGTGGGCCTATATCGCGCTGATGGGCGCAGCCGGCCTGAAGCGCGCGACCCAGGTGGCGATACTCAATGCCAACTACATCGCGCAGAAGCTGGCGCCGCACTACCCGGTGCTCTACACCGGCAAGCACGGCCGCGTCGCGCACGAGTGCATCGTCGATCTGCGACCGCTGAAGGACGCGAGCGGCGTGACGGTCGAAGACGTGGCCAAGCGGCTGATGGATTACGGCTTCCACGCACCGACCGTGTCCTTCCCGGTGCCGGGCACGCTGATGATAGAACCGACCGAGAGCGAGAACCGCGCCGAGATCGATCGCTTCTGTGACGCGATGATTGCCATCCGCGCCGAGATCGCCGACATCGAGGCGGGCCGTGCCGACCGCGAGAACAATCTGCTGAAGCACGCGCCGCATACGCACGAACTGCTGATCGCCGACGAGTGGACGCGCCCCTACAGCCGGCGCGCCGCCTTCTTCCCGAGCGAATCGGTGGACCGCGACAAGTACTGGCCGCCGGTGGCGCGTGTCGATAACGTTGCCGGTGATCGCAATCTGGTGTGCACCTGCCCGCCGCTGTCGGAGTACCAGTAGGCGCAGGCTGCGTCCGCGACGGGGCAGTCGATCGGGTGCCACCCTGCTCGCAGGGCGGCGCCCGATTGCAAAACTGTGTCATGTCATCGCGGCGTAACCTTGTCGAAACATCCTGTTGCTGTGATTGCGCGTCCGCAAGACGCGTTTCGCCCAACAACAACAGGAGTTCGTCATGGTCAGAAAAATCACCGCCGCGGCCATCGCCGCGCTGTTCGTTCCAGTCGTCCAGGCAGCCGATGCCGTCAGCTGGGAAAAGCTGTGGACCTTCACCCACGGCACCGCGACCAGCGTCGCCGGGCAGACCTCGGAAATCGTCGCCTTCGACAGCCTCAACAACGAACTGTGGGTTGCGGGCCTGAAAGGCATCGACATCCTGAGCGCAGCGACCGGCAGCTTCGTGCAGCACATCGACACCACCGCCTGGGGTGAGCTGAACAGCGTCGCCGTCCGCAACGGCGTGGCCGCCTTCGCCATCGCGGCACCGGTCAAGACCGCCGCCGGCACCGTGCTCACCTTCGACACGACCAGCCGCAGCATGCTGAACAGCTACTCGGTCGGCGCCCTGCCGGACATGGTTACCTTCACGCCCGACGGTCGCATCATGACCGCCAACGAAGGCGAACCGCTGGCGCTGACAGCCTCCACCACGCAGGAGGCACGCGGCTCGATCAGCATCATCGACACCACGCGCGATGCCGTCACCACGCTGGGCTTCAGCGCCTACGACGGCAGCAGCGGCATCGGCCGCATCGTCACGCCGGGCAGCAAGCCCTCGCTCGACTGGGAGCCTGAATACATCGCGGTGGCAAAGGACGGCAAGAGCGCCATGGTGACGCTGCAGGAGGCGAATGCGGTGGCGATGGTCGACCTGACGACGAATTCGATCACCCAGGTGAAATCGCTCGGCCTGAAGGACTTCAGCCTGCCGCAGAACGCCATCGACACCTCGGATCGCGACGGTGCCGGCAATACGGCACTGACCGGCGACTACCGCACGGTGCCGGTCAAGGGCCTGTACATGCCGGACGCCATCGCCGCCTACAGCAGCGGCGGCAAGACCTATTACGTCACCGCCAACGAAGGCGACTCGCGCAACCTCGCCGACTTCGTCGATGGCGCCTTCAACGAGGAAGTGCGCGTCGGCTCCGGCAGCTACGAGCTCGACCCGACCGTATTCCCGGACGCAGTCGACCTGAAGAAGAACGCCAACCTCGGCCGCCTGACCGTCACCACCTCAGGTGGCGACCTCGACGGCGACGGCGACTACGACGAAATCCACACCTTCGGCGGCCGCTCCTTCTCCATCCTGGACGAGAACGGCAACCAGGTCTTCGACAGCGGCAACCAGCTCGAAGCGCTGCTGCTTGCGCAGTTCCCGGCGCTGATCGACGACGGTCGCAGCGACAACAAGGGCATCGAACCGGAAGGCGTGACGCTGCTCGAAGTCGGCGAGCGCACGCTGGCCTTCATCGGCTTCGAACGTTCGCTGCAGAGCGTGATCGCGATCTACGACGTGACCGACCCGACCGCGGCCACCTTCCTCGACTTCATCGTCGACGCCGACTCGCTGTCGCCGGAAGGCCTGAGCGCTTTCGAATACGACGGCAAGCTCTTCCTGGCCGTTGCCAACGAAGTGTCGGGCACCACGTCCATGTTCTCGATCAGCGCCGTGCCGGAACCCGAAACCTACGCCATGCTGCTGGCCGGCCTCGGCATGATCGGCCTCGCCGCGAAGCGCCGCATGCGCTGATCGCCCGGCGCCCCGAGTCGCGGTCTCGGCCGCGACGCGGCCGCTGCAATCCGCAGGCTTCGATTCAGGCTGCAGTCGGGGTCAGAAGACCCCTCCCACAGAACCCTCACCCGAGCCCGGGCCGCGGGTTTGGCGCACTTTACGGATGGGAGCGGTCTCGGCCGCGACGCGAGCGTCGTCATCCGGTGACCGGCTTGACCTTGCTCAAGCCGGCGCCGCCGGCGGGCGGCTATGGTGTCGCCCACATTCCGCCGGTCCGTACACCATGATGCTGTCCCCTTCCGAAGTTTCCGCCGTCACGTCGGCGGTCAGTCCGCATGCCGAGCAGTTCGCCCGCAGCGGCCTGCAGCCGCTGAAGCTGGGCGGCCGCACGCTGCTGCCCATCGTGCAGGGCGGCATGGGCGTCGGCGTGTCGGCACACCGGCTGGCAGGCACCGTGGCCCAGCAGGGCGGCGTCGGCACCATTTCGTCGGTCGACCTGCGGCGTCATCACCCGGATCTGATGGAACGCACCCGCGGCCTGCGCGGCGACGAGGCCAAACGCGAAATCAACGCCGCCAACGTCGAGGCGCTGCAGCGCGAGATTGCGGCCGCGAAGGAAATTTCAGGCGGTCGCGGCATGCTGGCGGTCAATGTGATGCGCGCCGTCAGCGCCTACGCCGAGCACGTGAAAGCCGCACTGCAGGCCGGCATCGACGCCATCGTCGTTGGCGCGGGTCTGCCGCTGGACCTGCCGGAACTGGCGCGCGAGCACCCGAAGGCGGCGCTCATCCCCATCCTGTCCGACGCACGCGGCGTACAGCTCATCGTCCGCAAATGGGAACGCAAGCAGCGTGCACCCGACGCCGTGGTGCTCGAACATCCGGGCTGGGCCGCCGGCCACCTCGGCGCGGCCAAGGTCGAAGACACCAGCGACCCGCGCTTCGATTTCGAACGTGTGGTGCCGGAAACGCTGGAAGTGCTGCACAAGGCCGGTCTCGAAGGCCAGGTGCCGGTCATCGTCGCTGGCGGCCTGCGCACGCACGAAGACATCCGACGCATGCAGGCGCTCGGCGCCTCGGCCGTACAGTTCGGCACCTCGTTCGCGGTGACCGAGGAATGCGACGCCGACGACGCCTTCAAGCAGGTACTGGCTGAGGCGCGCGACGAGGATCTGGTCGAATTCACCAGCGTGGCCGGTCTGCCGGCGCGCGCGGTGCGCACGCCCTGGCTGCAGAAGTACCTGTCGCTGATCGACAGGACGCAGGCGGTGGCGCACGCCAAGTCGCGCTGCGCCAAGAGCTTCGACTGCCTGGCGCAGTGCGGGCTGCGCGACGGTCTGATCGGCTGGGGCCAGTTCTGCATCGACCACCAGCTGGCTGCCGCGCTGAAGGGTGACCTGAAGACCGGTCTTTTCTTCCGCGGCCGCGGCGCCCTGCCCTTCGGCAACCAGATCCGCAGCGTGCGCGCGCTGTTCGACTATCTGCTCACGCCCGCGGCCGCGTGAGCCAGGCGTGGATCGCCATGCCGGCGATCATCGCAACCACGAACACCACGGCGCTCATCGACCCCATGGTGAGCGACACCAGGGCCGGGCCGGGACAGTAACCTGCCAGCCCCCAGCCGACGCCGAATGCGAGGCTGCCCAGTACCAGCGGCGCGTCGATGCGCGTCGCCGTCGGCAGCGCCACATCGCAGCCGGCCCAGCACTGCCGGCGCGCCTTCGCCAGCGTGAACGCCGGCAATGCGGCGCCGATGGCCCCTGCCATGACCAGCGCCAGCGACGGGTCCCAGTTGCCGGCCAGATCGAGAAAGCCGACCACCTTGCCGGGGTTGGCCATGCCGGACAGCAGCAGACCGATGCCGAACACGAGGCCGGCGACGAGTGCGATCAGCGCTTGCATGGTCAGGCTCCCAGCAGATGACGGACGACGTAGACGGTGGCGAAGCCAGCGCCCATGAAGGCCAGCGTTGCCGCCAGCGAGCGCGGCGACAGGCGCGACAGGCCGCACACGCCGTGACCGCTGGTGCAGCCCGAGCCATAGCGCGTACCGATGCCGACCAGCAGTCCGGCGACGACCAACAGCCCGCCACCGGCCACCGGCTGCGCCTCGGGCAGCGCGGCGAACAGGCGCCACAGCAGTGGCGCCGCCAGCAGGCCGCCGAGGAAGGCCAGCCGCCAAGTGGTGTCCGGGCCGCCCGGTCTGAGCAGGCCGCCGACGATGCCGCTGATGCCGGCCACCCGTCCGCTGCCCAGTATCAGCAGGGCCGCCGACAGGCCGATCAGCACGCCGCCGGCCAGCGAGCTCCAGGGGGTGAAGGCATCCCAGGCGATGTTCATCGTGTGTCTCCGTGGTTCTTGCTGTCCGCGCAGAAGCGCGCGTGCAGCGTCTGCATGACTGCCAGCGCGTCGTCGCTGGCGATGCGATAGTGGATGTACTTGCCGTCGCGCCGCGTATCGACCAGGCCTTCGCGCCGCAGCACGCCCAGCTGCTGCGACAGCGTGGGCTGGACGATGCCCAGCGCCTGCTCCAGCTCGCCCACCGTGTGCTCGCGCTCGGCCAGCCGGCACAGCAGCACCAGCCGGTCTTCGTGCGCCAGCACGCGCAGCAGCGCGCAGGCGCGGGAAGCGGTGCTGCGCAGGTCGTCGAGAGTGGGTGCGTCCATGCCTTTCAATATATCGACAAATATATTGTTTTTCAATAGATCGATCGCCGCGCATCCGGTGAACGACTTATTGCGGCCGTCGGCGCGCGGCCGGACCATGCACACGACTCATCCTCTCCGGTCCGCACCATGATCACGCTGCGCCAGCTCTATCGCTATCCCGTCAAAGGCCTGTCCGCCGAACCGCTGACCCGCGTCGAACTGCGTGCCGGCGAGGGCATGCCGCTGGACCGCCTGTACGCGCTCACCAACGGCAGCTGGGACTTCGATGCCGGCAGCTACCAGCCACGCCCGAAGACGGACTTCATCGCGCTGATGGACCATCCGGCGCTGGCCGCCCTGACCACCCACATCGATGACGACGCGCGCCGCCTCACCGTGCGCACGCCGGACGGTCGCACGCTGCAGATCGACCTCGACGACAGCGCCGCCTGCGCGCGCTTCGCCGATTTCGTCGGCCGTCACCTCGGCGCCCGCTTCGAGGGCCCGCCCGCCTTCGTCGCCGGCGAGGGCTTCCGCTTCACCGACGTGAGCGTGCTGTCGCACGGCATGATGAACGCGGTGTCGCTGATCAACCTGGCCACGGTGCGCCGGATGAGCGAGGAGTGGGGCGTGGACATCGACCCGCTGCGCTTTCGCGCCAACCTCTACATCGACGGCGCCGAGCCCTGGGCCGAAGCTGCCTGGCTGGACCGCGAACTGACCGTGGGCAGCGTGCGCCTGAAGGCCGTCATGCGCACCCCGCGCTGCGCCGCCACCGGCGTGAACCCGCTGACGGCCATCCGCGACATGAGCATTCCGGCGACCATGATGGAGCGCTACGGGCACCGCGATCTGGGCGTATATCTGGAGGTGGTGGCAGGCGGAACCATCGAGCCCGGTGCGGAGGTACGCGTGACTTAGCCCCGGCCGTCGCCGCGGGGCTTGCGTGTAGTCAAGGCGGCGGCGACGATTGCAGGCATGCTTGCGTTATCTGCCCTGCCTGCGGAGCCCCGAACGCGATGACCGACTCCCCCAACGTACGCCTGCGTTCCGCGCTGTCGACCCAGCGCGCCCTTGCCTTGCTGGATGACAGCGCCCGCGATGCGCTGGCCGCCGCCGCCCGTGTCGTCGCCTTCGACGGCGAGGCGGCGGTCGACGCCGACGCGCTCTACCTGCTGCTCGACGGCCACATCGACCTGATCGACGCCGACCACGGTGGGCGCGTCGCGCTCGCGCCGGGCGAACTGTTCGGCTACGGCACCGCCGCCCGCGTGCCCGAGCCCTGGACGGTGCGTGCCGACCGCGGCGCCACGGTTGCCCGCTTCGCCTCCGCCGACATCGACGCCGCCTGCGCCGCCCACCCGGCGCTGCGCGCCTTCATCGTGCCGGGCGGCAGCCCCGGCGCCGCGCCGCGCAGCAGCGACCCGCACCTGAACCTGATGACGACACCGGTGCGGGCGCTGGTCAAGCGCGCACCGATCACGCTGGCGCCGGACACCACCATACGCGCGGCCGCGCAGCTGATGCGCGAACAGCGCGTGTCCTCGGTGCTCATCGTCGACGAAGCCGGCCATCTGTACGGTCTGGTGACCGACCGCGACCTGCGCAACCGCGCCGTCGCCCAGGGGCTGGACATCGAGCGCCCGGTGATCGACATCGCCACCGTCGCACCGATGACGATGGACGTACGCAAGCCGGCCTTCGACGCTCTGCTGCTGATGGCGCGCCACAACATCCATCATGTGCCGGTGATGGACGGCGATCGCGTCGCCGGCATGATCACCGCCACCGACCTGACCGAACAGCACAGCACCTCGGCCGTCTATCTGGCCGGCGACATCTACAAGCAGACCACGGTCGAAGGACTGGCCGCCGCCGCCTCGCGCGTGCGCCAGTTGCAGCAGAACCTGGCCGCCGCTGGCGCCACTGCCTACAGCACCGGCCACATCATCACCGCGGTGACCGACGCCATCACCTGCCGGCTGGTGCAGCTGGCCGAGGCGAAATTCGGCCCGGCGCCGGTGGACTACGTCTGGGTCGCCGCCGGCTCGCAGGCGCGCAGCGAACAGACTGCGAAGTCGGACCAGGACAACTGTCTGGTGATCGACGACCGCTACGACTCAGCGCTGCACGGCGACTACTTCAAGGACTTCGCCACCTGGGTATGCGACGGCCTCGACGCCTGCGGCTACATCCACTGCCCCGGCGAAATGATGGCGATGACCGACCAGTGGCGGCAGCCCAAGGCACGCTGGATGCAGTATTTCCGCAAATGGGTGGACCAGCCGGAGCCGAAGGCGCTCATGCTCACCTGCGTGTTCTTCGACCTGCGCGCCATCCACGGCAAGACCACGCTGCTCGACGAACTGCGCCGCGACGTGCTCGCGCATACGCGCGACAACCGCATCTTCCTTGCCTACATGGTGGGCAATGCGCTCAGCCACACGCCGCCGCTGGGCCTGTTCCGCAGCCTGTCGACGATACGCAGCGGTGAAAACAAGGGCACGCTGGACCTCAAGCACAACGGCATCGTCCCGGTGGTCGACCTGGCGCGCGTCTATGCGCTGGCCGGCGGCCACGACGCGGTCAACACGCACGACCGGCTGGCCATCGCCGCCGCCAGTGGCGAAATCAGCGAACAGGCCGCACGCGACCTGCGCGACGCGCTCGAATTCATCGCCACGCTGCGCATCCAGCACCAGGCCCGCCAGCTCGCCGCCGGCGGCAAGGCGGACAACTTCCTGCGCCCGGACGAACTGTCGAACTTCGAGCGCAGCCAGCTGAAGGACGCCTTCAGCGTCGTGCAGTCGCTGCAGAACGTGCTCGGGCAGCGCTATCAGGCGGGGCGGTTCTGAACGCCCATTCGGCCAGCTTGCTTGCGTCCAAACCGACCGCGGCACTCGCCCCGTCCACTGGGGCCTTCGCACATTGAAGCGGTGTCGCAGCGCGCTGCATCGCGCGCGCATGAGCAACTGCACGACACCGCGACTTCGCAACATCTTTCGGTGGAACCGATGCGGTTTCTACAAGTCGTCAGAAGTGAAGGCTAAGCGCGAACAGCATTGGGCCGATGGTGGCGCGCGATACGGCAATTACCTGCCCACCGACCATTGGTGCGACGAGGCGAACCGGGGATTGTTGCGTCTCAACCGCCTGCTGCTATCTGCGCTTGGCATTAAGGGAGAGGCTCCGGCAGGTCAACATGACCCGATAGAAAACGTCATTCACCAGCAATCGTTGTGCTGATCCATCTCGCCCAAATAGGAGTGGATTCCATCGAGCATACCGAACACGCTGTCCATAATCTCGGAGAGATGCCGCACGTTGATATGCCGCAGTTCCGGGAGCGATACCTCGCCCTTCTTGGTCGTGGGGTAGCGAAACGCGAAAGAGCCGGGATCGACGGTATCCAGTTGGCGGATGAAGTCCTCGATGGCCGGCAGTTCCTGGTCTCCCTCGTAGAGGCTGATCTGTTCGAGGTGCCGCCGCAATTCGCTCCATAGCGGCATCAGACCGTGTTTGTGATCCGCGACGGCTTCATTGCCAACCAAACGGCGGGCCCGCGGAAGAATCAGCTTCAGTTTGAGTTCCAGTCCTTGGCGGTACAGGAATACCAGCGGATATACCACGCTGTCGAACGAAGCCTTCCGCTCGGCCAGCGCGCCGACCACAGCGTCAGCAGCATCCTTGTAGCCGGCTGCGTAGATGTCCCACGGAAAGAGGGTCCAACCCAGCATCGCAGCATTGTGCTGGTCTTCGTCTTGGATAAAGAGCTGCTGCCCGGCGAAGTCCGATGGAAACTTTATCTCGGCGAGAGGATCAGCCTCCGCTGCTGCATCAGGGTCGTTCTGCATAGTGCGCCTCGATGAAGTGGTCGGCCCGGGGCGGGCTCGTCAGCTCGTCGGAACACCGTAGCGCCCGAATAGAGCTTCGAAGAATAATTTCACATCCGCCTTCGCTGTAGGTGCCAGCAGTTCCACTGCCCCAAAGCGAAAGACCTCGTAGCCAGCGAGCTTGAGGTCACGGTCGGCCTTGACCATCTGCGCATAGCGCTGCACGTCAGCGCTGCCAGTGGGGTCCGCATAGTGATGCTTGCCATCCACCTCGATGACGACCCGCATGCCCTGCGGCAGCAGGAGCAGGAAATCCATGCGAAACCGCAGAAGCGCGTCAGGCCCTCGCTCTTTAACCGTGCGCGGGTCCCAATGTAGCCAGACCTCCGGTAGCAGCGCCGGCAGACTTGGCACCGCACTGCGAAAACCCTCGAAGAAGGCTTCAAACAGCAGGGTTTGTGGCGGAGAGTTGTGCGGCAGGCTGGATTTCAGGCGCGCGTACAGCGAGCGCTTGGCCTGCTCGGGATCGGTGATCTTTTCTGCCTCTCCCCACCACTGCTGCAGATCATTCCAGCGCAGCCCGTCCCTGCCGATGGGGCGGTCATAGACGAGTACCTTGTCTGCATTGGTGACGATCTCTACGTCGTTGTCCAAGGCGTCGCGAAAGCGCAGATCGGGCTTGTCGGGCGAGGCGAAGATGAGATTCTTTGGGCGACCCTTGGCGGCATGCAGTGAGACCAGGGAGAAGATCGGATAGCCGCCTTCCGAATCGGTCTCGCGCAGTTCCAAACCACAACTGCGCAGCGGCTCGTTGACGCAGGCGACGAAGTGGCGTTGCGCAGCCTCGTCCGGGCGGACGTCGGCCGAAGCCAGCCCCTCCAAGAACAGTGCAAAACGCCGGTCGGAGGCGTCATAGGCGCCCAACTGGTCGAACAACACTTCGGCTGGCCAGTCCTCCGGGTTGCGATGGACATGCTGCTGAATCTCGGCGCGTAATCCCGTGGGCTTTCCGCCCAGCAGGTGCATCCAGTCATCGGCATCCAGAATCCACAAGCGCTCCAGCAGAGCGTCGAACCGGCGAGCATCCCCATACAGTTCTTCGCCATTGAGTCTGCGCGCGACCTCACGCCGGTATCGCTTCGGGATGGGCGGGGACGCGCTGTCGCTCCAGAGAATGTCCTGAATCTGGTTGCGCGTCGTGGCGTTGGGCGGATGGCGGATCAGCAGTTTGCGGGCCACTGCAGGCAGCTCGGTATCCGCAAGCGCATTGAAGCTGGCGGTCATGCGGTCCCGCTTGGAGCCATCGTCGGGAGGCATGGGTAGTCCCAGCTCTTCGCAGAATGACGGCAGCGTGGTGTGCGTGACAGCATCTTTAAGGCCGGTTACCAGGAGCTCCAACACGCTGCGAAGTTGCGCGTAGTCCATGAGGTTGGGACCTAACCTCGCAGCGCCATCGCGCGCAGCAGCGCGTCGATCTGCCCGAACGCATCCTGTTGCCACTGTTCGGGCGTGCGATCACCCAGCGCGTGCGTGTCTTCGACGAAGCGCCTCACGCAGGTTGGGCCGTGCCCCTCGAAGGCATCGAACTTGTCGGAGATATGCCGGAAACCGCGCTCGCCGCTTGCATGCCCCAGCAGTGGGCGACATTCTTGTGCCAGCACCTCGATGCCACCAGGGTAGTTCCGCACGCAGTAGTAAATGTCGTAGGCGTCTTTCTGCTTGTAACGACCTGCCAGCGCATGGCCCTTCATCGCCAGCAGCGCGGGGATGGAGCACACAGCGATTTCGACACGGTTCGTCCCTCCATCAGGCATCGGCCCTGCCACCGCCACGAGTTGATAGAACCGCAACGCCAGGTCGGCGCCGTCAGCCCGTTGCACCGCAAAGTCACTGATCAGGGGCGGATCGTTCCTGACGATCTCGGCGTCGCGCGGCATCAGGAAATCGACCACGACGTCGATCGCTTCTCCACCATCTCGCGCCGGAACCTGACGAGCCAACTGGAAGCGCCGCAGTCCTTCGCGTTGGACGTACCCATGGCCCTGAAGCGCACCGATCAAGGTCGCGTACTCGCCGTCGCCGAGTGCGTCCGCGTCCAGCCCGACGTCCACGTCGAGCGTGCCAACGTGGGGCATGTCCTCGTTGGCCAGCAGCAGCCAGGGAACAGCACCGCCGATGATGGCGAACTTGCCCTTAAAGCTGCCAAGGATCTGGCCGATCTCGATCAAAACTGACTTGACCGCCGCGGTCGTGCGGTCGTCGTACTCGGCCGCCGACTGGGGTTCGTGAGGTGGTGTCACTTGGGCCATGAAAGTCTCTCCCGCCGCAGGTGGTCAGCCGCCTCGGCGCCGCGTTCGCCGGCAATCGAGAGATCGAGGAAGGTCTGAACGGGACTTGTACAGACCGCGCCGGGCGCGGGTTCAACGGTGTCAGAGAGCAGTCCCGGATCCTTCGGCACAGTGACGACCACGTTTTCCCCCTTCGAAGTCGGCGTGAGCTTCAGCGCTGTCTGGAGCATGCGCAGGCCTTCATCGTCGGCGAAGAAGTAGTGCGTGCCGGTGCGCCCATAAGGAGAAAGCCACTGCGCGGCGGAAAACGACGCGAAGGCAGCGCGCCCCGGAGAGCCGTCCGCGCGCAGAGCGCTTCGAGCCGCGTCTTCAAGGGCGCTGCCGTGCAACGGCGTGTAAAAGCGCAGCCGCTCCCCCGGCGGCACGGCATAGCTGGCCCGCCATGCGTCCAGTAGTGCGTCGGGCTCCGAGAGGACGAGACCGTCATCGGAGGCGCGCGCCCACTCGCGATCGATCAATCCGCTGCGCACATTGCTGACATGCCCCAGGCTGACCCCGGATATCTCAGACAACTCGGCAACACGCCATGCGCGGCCGGGCTCGCGCAGCAGGGCACGCAGCACTTGAGCGGATTTGGGTCTGAACAGCGACTTGAGCGCGCGTTGTTCGGCGGCTGGCTTGTCCGTCACCGTGCGTTCGATGAACACGCCGCTGAAGGCGATCCGGGCGTTCCCTTCCATGTCGAGATAGCCGACGCCTTGCTCTTCGCACAATTGCCTCACTGTGGGTGAGATGTAAGGAGCGATGAAGACCGGTATAGCCTCAGGGTATCGCCGCTCAATGCAATTCCGCAGTTGCAGAATGGCGGATCGGGCGTACCGCGGCTGCCCATTCGACTTGTACTCGCCGATGAGCAAATGCGGTCGGCCATTCACGAGCAACCTGACAATCAGGTCGGGCCCCCAATCACCGGCCACGGCTTCGGTCTCTATGCCCTCGACCTGAAGGATCGGGATTCTCTCGAGCAACCGGCGAAGTGCCTCATCTGCGCGGATTTCCATTTTCACAGAAAGATCTATTTTCAACGATCGTTGAAAATATCACTTTTATTGAAAAATCGGAAGCAACCTCACGTTCGTCCACTCCTTCGAGACAACCGCAAGCAGCTTTGACGCTCAAACGCTTGCCCTCCGGACTCAGTGGAAAAGCGGCAATGGTGTGCGGGTAGCGCCGCAAGAACCCGGTCGCTCCGTCCAGTTCGGACGAGCTCAATACTTGATCCGCGCGTAATACGTTTCCTGCGCCGCAGCCATCGCCTGCCCCAGCGTGTGGATGTCCTTCTCGGCGAGCAGCGGTATCAGCTTCAGGAACACCTCGGCGGTGACGATGGCGTCACCGAGCGCGGTGTGGCGGCCGATCACGGTGATGTTGAAGCGTTCGGCGATCGCCTCCAGCCGGTGCGATTCCTGGTTCGGGTGCACCAGCGCCGACAGCAGCAGCGTGTCGAGCACCGGCTGGTCGAAGCGCACGCCGGTGCGCGCCTCCTTCAGCTGCAGGAAGCGCATGTCGAAGGCAGCGTTGTGGGCGACCAGTACCGTGTCCTGGGCAAAGGTGTGGAAGGCGGGCAGCACGCGGTCTATCGTCGGCTGACCGGCCACCATGTCGGGCGTGATGCCATGTATCGGGATCGATGCCGACGGAATGCCGCGCTGCGGGTCGACCAGCTGTTCGAAACTTTCCTGCCGCAGCAACTTGCCATTGACCACGCGGGCGGCGCCGATCTGGATGATTTCGTCGCCCTCGCCCGGGTTCAGGCCGGTGGTTTCGGTGTCGAACACGGTGTAGGCCAGCTCGGTCAGCGGCCGGTCGGCCAGTTCGCGGCTTGATTCTGTGGCGCGGAACAGGTCGAAGTCGTAGTACTCGGGCCGGCTGCCCTGCGGCACGAAGGTGGCGACGTCAAGCTGTTCGCGTTCGCTGGCCAGCGGCAGCAGGAAGCGGAAGAAGGCGCGGTGGCGCACCCGTTCGCGTTCCAGCCAGAACTCGCCGCCGTGCCGTTCGACCACGTCGCGCACCGACAGCGGCGAGCGCTCGCCGCCGGCCGTCATCGCGTCCATCTGCCAGCTCATGACGGTTTCGGTACTCATGGTCTGACCCTGCCAGATAAGGTCGAGGTGGGCGCGGTTGTCCTGCGGCGCGGCGGCCAGCCTGAGCATGACGACGCGGATGTCGTACTCGTCGGCCAGCCGCTCGGCCAGACAGGCCAGCGCCTGCAGCAGCGAAAAGCTGTCGACCTTGAGCCACAGCGTCGTATCGATGTCGTCCAGTTGCACGCGCGGGCCCTTCAGCGCCTCGATGCGGCGCGTGGCCGCCGACACCAGATCGGCACCCAGCATGTCCTCCAGCGGCCAGCGCGCCTTCAGACCACGCGTCGCTTCGTCGGCCAGCTCGCGGATGCGCCGGCTCATCGCGCCCACCTCGTCGCGGATGACGCCGTGGAAGCGCTCGCGCATCGCCGGCTCGAGGTCGGGGTAGTCCAGCATGTCGATCGCCGCCTGCATATTGGCAAGCGAGGCGCGGCTGCCCTCGGTCAGGCCGAGCAGCAGGCGGTCGCGCACGGAATCCTCCTCGAAGTCGCGCGTGATGTTGTCCAGCATCAGCACGAAGCCGCTGATCGCACTGTCGCCGTCGTCGCCGCTGCGCACCGGCGTCATCTGCGCGCGCAGCAGCTGGCCGGCACGCGTGGTGGTGACGAACTGCGCCGACGGGCTGGCCACCCCGCGCTGCATGCGCTGACCGATGTTCTCCAGCGCGTGGGCGACCAGTTTGCGGTCGAACACGGTGTAGATCGAGCGACCGAGACCGATCAGTTCGGCGCCGTCGGCCAGACGCGGCGCGTCGGACAGCGCACGGAACTGCAGCCGCGCGCGGTTGTTGTAGAGCAGGATGCGACCGTCGAGATTGCACACGACGACCGACTGCGTCAGTTCCGACATCAGCGCGGCCAGCCGGCTGCGCTCCTGTTCGACGTTGCGGCTGGCGGCGCGCACCTGCTCGGCGATGTCGGCGCGCAGCCGCGCGCGCTGTTCGGCAAAGCCGGCGATCACGTCGGCCAGAGCACGGTTCTCGGCGTCGCCCTGGGGCGTCAGCGCACGCTCGGCATCGGTGCCGAGCAGGATGCGCGCCTCATCCACCAGCCGCGCCGGCGCGATGATGTAACGGCGGTAGAGCTGGGTCAGCCCGGCCGCCGCCAGCATCAGCACGAACACCAAAGTCATCAGCGCCAGCGGCATGCGTCCGCCGAGCAGGGCCAGCGCGCTGTCGCGCTCGGCGGCGTCCAGCGTCGACAGCAGCAGCAGACCGGTCACCACCGCCCACAGCAGCAGCAGACCGGCCAGTGCCGCCAGCAGCAGCCAGAAGCGGCGATCGGGGCGGCGGTTCGGATTCACCCGAGCATCTCGCGCACCTTCTGCACCAGTTCGCGCGTGGAGAAGGGCTTGGTCATGTAGGCATCGGCACCGAGCGCAATACCCTTGGCGACGTCGGTGTCGCGTCCCTTGGCGGTCAGCATCAGGATGCGCACCGCACGCAGCGCGTCGTCGGCACGCACTTCCTGGCACACCTCGAAACCGGTCTTGCCGGGCATCATTACGTCGAGCAGCACCAGATCGGGCTGCCCCTCGCGGATCGCGGCCAGCGCCTCGACGCCGTCACGGGCGACGCTGACATCGAAGCCTTCGCGCTTCATCAGGAATTCGAGAGAGACGAGGATGTTCGGCTCGTCGTCGGCAATCAGTATCTTGCTGCTCACTGGGGAGCTCCTCCTTGCTGTCCGCCCTGCGCGGGAAGTGCGGTCGGATTGTCCGGGGCCTTCGGGCCCTCTTGTTGCTGCCACGGTAGATGAAAGGCGAAACAGGCGCCTTGGCCTGAATCAGGATCCAGCCACATTCTGCCGCCGAAATGCTCGACGATCTGCCGGCTGATCGGCAGGCCAAGCCCGGTACCCTGCGGCCGGTTCACGCCGTCGCCGCCCTGGCGGAACTTCTCGAACACCAGCGCGTACTCTTCCGGCGGCACACCGGGGCCATTGTCGCGCACCTCGACCGTGATGCCGCTGTCGTCGCTGTGCATGCGCACGACGACCCGGCCACTGCCGCGCGGTACGAACTTGGCGGCGTTGGACAGCAGATTCAGCAGCACCTGGGTGAGCCGGTCCGGGTCGGCGCGCAGCGTCGGCACCTCCGCCGGCGCGTACAGCGTCACTTCGGCGCCGCGCTCGCGGAACACCTCGTGCGTCGTTTCGATCGCCTTCACCACCAGGGCACGCAGATCGACGTCGGCAGTGTGCCATTCGGCGTGCCCGGACTCGATCTTGGCCATGTCCAGCACCTGATTCACCAGGCGGCTCAGGCGCTCGGTCTCGGCCACCACGATGCCGAGGAAATGCTGGCGCTGCGCAGTGTCCATGTCGGGATCGTCCACCATCAGTTCGGACAGCGCGCGGATCGAGGTCAGCGGCGTGCGCAGTTCGTGCGTGACCGAGGACATGAAATCGTCCTTCAGCCTGTCCAGGCTCTTCAGCTGCTCATTGGCGGCGCGCAGTTCGGCGGTGGCGCGCTCCAGTGACTGCGACTTCTCCTCCAGCGCGTGCGAATAGGCGCGCAGCTGCGACGCTTCGTCGAGAATGCGCATCACGTCGTCGAGATCGAGCGCCTCCTCCTCCACCACCGACGCCACCATCACGCGCGCCGAGGCGCTGCCGATGGCACCGGCGAGCTGGGTTTCGACGAACTGCACCAGGCGCGCGTCCGGCTTGATCTCGTCCACACCGGCCACGCCGCTGGCCGCCGCGTAGTCCTCGAACAGCCTCTGCGCGCGCACCGCGCCGAGAAAGCGCGCCACCAGCGGCAGCAGATCGGCCACCTGCGCACGCCCGCGCCAGAACACCGGCGGGCTGCCTTCGGTCCGCTCGAACACGTCGACGAACAGCAGCGCCTGACTGGTTTCTCCCGCCGACGGCGTGCGCCACAGCGACACGCCGACATAGGCGCCGATATTGGCGAGCAGGCTCCAGAACAGCGAGTGCGTCAGGTTGTCGAGGCCGGCCAGGCCGAACAGCTGTTCCGGCTTCAGCAGCTCGATGCCCCACGGTCCGTGGGCGATGAAGGCGGCATCCACCCAGCCCGACTTGGCGATGGACGGCAGCATCAGGGTCCACGCCCACAGCGCGAAGCCGGCGCTGAGGCCGGCGAGCGCGCCATGGCGGGTGCCGCCCTTCCAGTACATGCCGCCGAGCGCGGCCGGCGCGAACTGCGCCACCGCGGCGAAGCTGATGAGGCCGATGCTGACCAGCGCGTACGCCTCGCCGGCGACGTGGAAATAGATGTAGCCGAGCAGCATGACGCCGACGATGGCGGCTCGCCGGATGCCAAGCAGGATGCCGGTCAGGTCGCCGGCGGCGCGGGCGCCGAAGCGGCGGGTGCGCAGCAGCAGCGGCATCACGAGGTCGTTGCACACCATGGTCGATACCGCGATGGTTTCGACGATGACCATGCCGGTGGCCGCCGACAGGCCGCCGATGAAGGCGAACAGCGCCAGCGCGTGCCAGCCGCGGTCCAGCGGCAGCGACAGCACGAAGCTCTCGGCATTCATGTTGCCGGCGCCGAAGTGCAGCAGGCCGCCGAGCGCGATCGGCAGCACGAACACGTTGATCAGCAGCAGGTAGAGCGGGAACACCCACACGGCGCGGCGCAGGTGGCGCTCGTTCACGTTCTCGACCACCATCACCTGGAACTGGCGCGGCAGGAATACCACCGACAGCATGGACAGCACGGTCAGCGCGAACCACTGTTCGTAGGCGAAGGGGCGGCCCTGCTGCTCCAGACCGAGCAGCGGCGCGAGATCCGGATGGTCGAGTGCGCGCCCGAACAGGTCGGCCGGACCATCGAACAGCGACCAGCAGACGAAGCTGCCGACAGCGATGAAGGCGACCAGCTTGACCACCGACTCGAAGGCGATGGCCGCCACCATGCCTTCATGCCGCTCGGTGGTGTCGAGATGGCGGGTTCCGAACACCATCGTGAAGCCGCCCAGTGCAAGGGCGACGTAGAGCGTGCTGTCACGCCACCAGTCGGACGGGCTGCCGGCAGCCTCGCCCGGCACCGTGGTCATCACCGCGTAGCCGCTGGCGATCGCCTTCAGTTGCAGCGCAATGTAGGGAACGATGCCGACGACGGTGATCAGCGTCACCAGTCCAGCCAGCGTCGGGCTCTTGCCGTAGCGGCTGGCGACGAAGTCGGCGATCGACGTGATGCGGTAGCTGCGCGCGATGCGGATCATCTTGCGCACGACCATCCAGGCCAGAATCATCGCCAGCGTCGGGCCGAGATAGATGGGCAGGAACCACACGCCGGAGGTCGATGCACGGCCGACGCTGCCGAAATAGGTCCATGCGGTGCAGTACACCGCCATCGAAGCGGCATACACCCAGGCGTTGTCGATGACCGAACGCCCCTGCCGGGCGCGGTGGTCGCCGTACCAAGCCACCGCGAACAGCAGCAGCAGGTAGGCAAAGGAGGCCCCGAGCAACAGCGGCGCGGACAGCACGGCTAGCGCTCCGTGCGCTCTATCACCAGCGCGAGCAGTGCGATCAGCGCACCCCACACCAGGAACAGCGCGGTCGGAAACAGCGGCAGGCCGAACAGCAGCGCATGCCGGTCCCACAGCGCCAGCAACGGGAAATTGAACAGCATCAGGGCCGCGGCGAACAGCCCGATCAGCCGCTGCGAGCGGATCGGCGTGTTCATCGCCGCGCGGCTCAGGCGGCCTTCTTGGGCGCGCTCATGTGAGCGTGCCGGCCGAGCGCGAAGCTGGCGAAGAACTTGCACCAGATGGTGGTGCCGGCGATGGCGCTCCACTGGTCGTAGCTCAGCGTGCCGGTGACGATGCCGCCGATCACGAACAGGATGACGATGCCGGCGATACCGTTGATCGTCAGCTCATAGGGCGCCCAGCGGGCCGCGTCGGGCGGCGGCTCACCGCGCTTGAGCGCGACCTCGGAAAAATCCCGTTTGACCAGGATGCGCCAGCAGCGGCGCAGCCAGAAGAAGGCGATCGGGAACAGCGCGAGAAAAAGTATCCACGTCATTGCGACGCTGATGTCGAACACCATGCTGTGTCTCCTCCCCCGCCTCTGCCGCGCGCAACGGCACGACGGGTGTTGCTGTGAAAAGGCCCCGCCAGAACGGCTGGCAGGGCCTCTCATTTAACCACCGGCGCGGTGGAACCGCGCCGGTTTGTGCTGCGTTTGGCCGGAACTCAGTGAGCGCCGTCCACCACCTTCGAACCGCGCGGGATGCGCACGGCTTCGACCATGTGCTGGATGTGCTCCGGCGGCTCCTTGGTCACCTTGTCGACCAGGAAGGCGACGATGAAGTTCACCAGCGCACCGATGGCTCCGAAGGCTTCCGGCGTGATGCCGAAGAAGCTGTTCGCACCGCCGATCAGGTCGAGGTAGTCCGTACCCTTGATGAAGAAGATGCCCTTGTGCGCGAACACGTAGAACAGCGTGATCGCGAGACCCGCCAGCATGCCGGCCATGGCACCTTCCTTGTTCATCTTCTTCGAGAAGATGCCCATCATGATGGCTGGGAACAGCGAAGATGCCGCGATACCGAAGGCCAACGCCACGGTACCGGCTGCGAAGCCCGGTGGGTTCAGGCCCAGCCAGCCGGCGATCACGATGGCCACAGCCATCGAAATCTTGCCCGCCATCAGTTCGCCCTTTTCGCTGATGTTCGGGTTGAACACACCCTTGATCAGGTCATGCGACACCGCAGCCGAAATCGCCATCAGCAGACCGGCAGCGGTCGACAGTGCGGCAGCCAGACCACCGGCAGCCACCAGCGCGATCACCCAGTTCGGCAGCAGCGCGATTTCCGGGTTGGCCAGCACGATGATGTCGGCGTTCACCGTCAGTTCGCTGCCCTTCCAGCCTGCCGCTTCCGCTTTGGCCTTGGCGTCGGCGTTCTCGGTCTTGTCGTTGTAGTACTGGATGCGGCCATCGCCGTTCTTGTCTTCCCACTTCAGAAGACCGGTCTTCTCCCAGCGCTTCATCCAGTCCGGACGATCCTCGTTCTTGATGCTGGATTCCGTCGCATACAGATCGCCGCCAGTCTTCACCGCCGTGTTGACCGTGCCATGCAGGTTCAGCTTGGCCATCGCGGCCACGGCCGGAGCGGTCGTATACAGGAGGGCGATGAACACCAGCGCCCAGCCGGCCGACGAACGTGCGTCCTTGACCTTCGGCACGGTGAAGAAGCGCATGATCACGTGCGGCAGACCGGCAGTACCGATCATCAGCGACATCGTGTAGACGAACATGTTGAGCGTCGAGCCCGCGGTGGTCGTCGTGTATTGGCCGAAGCCCAGATCAGTCACGACCTGGTCGAGCTTGGCCAGCAGCGTCATGTCGGTGCCGCTGAAGCCGCTGCCCAGACCCAGTTGCGGAATCGGGTTGCCGGTCAGCTGCAGCGAAATGAAGATGGCCGGCACCGTGTAGGCCAGGATGAGCACGATGTACTGCGCCACCTGGGTGTAGGTGATGCCCTTCATGCCGCCGAACACGGCGTAGGCGAACACGATGCCCATGCCGACGTAAATCCCGGTTTCACTCGACACGCCGAGGAAGCGCGAGAACGCCACACCGACGCCGGTCATCTGGCCGATGATGTAGGTGATGGACGCGGTCAGCAGGCAGATCACCGCCACGGTCGACGCCGACTTCGAGTAGAAGCGGTCGCCGATGAACTGCGGCACGGTGAACTTGCCGAACTTGCGCAGGTACGGAGCTAGCAGCATGGCCAGCAGCACGTATCCGCCGGTCCAGCCCATCAGGAACAGGCCGCCGCCGTAACCCATGTTGGCGATCAGGCCGGCCATCGAGATGAAGGACGCAGCCGACATCCAGTCGGCGGCGGTGGCCATGCCGTTGGTGATCGGGTGCACGCTGCCGCCGGCGGCGTAGAACTCGCTGGTCGAACCGGCGCGGGCCCAGATGGCAATGCCGATGTAGAGCGAGAAGCTCAGACCGACAACGATGTAGATGGTTGTTTGAAGGTCCATGTGATCAATCCTCGTGAACGTCGAACTGGCGGTCGATGTCACCCATCTTTTTCGCGTAGTAGAAGATCAGCGCGATGAAGATGTAGATCGAACCCTGTTGGGCGAACCAGAAGCCGAGCGGATAGCCGCCGAGCTTGATGCCGTTGAGCGCATCGGCAAACAGGATGCCTGCGCCGAACGAGACTGCGAACCAGATGATCAGGATCCTGGTCAGCAGTCCCAGCGTGGCTTTCCAGTAGCCTTGGCTGTTACTGTCCATGGGTACTCCTCCTCCTGTGTTTATGAACAACCCGGTTTATCCAGCCTGCCGGAGGGTATCCGGCAGCCCCGCGCCCGGGCGCCTTGAGTGCAGCGTGGCGGATGCTAGGGAGCGAACCTTACGGCAAGCTTATAAAGGCAGCGTTCACCGGCGCTTATTTTTTGTGCACCGCAACCTGCAAGCCGCGTCGGGTCTGGGTTACGCGCGGCCCCT
The DNA here is from genome assembly GCA_034004945.1 of Methyloversatilis sp. Taxonomy (GTDB): domain Bacteria; phylum Pseudomonadota; class Gammaproteobacteria; order Burkholderiales; family Rhodocyclaceae; genus Methyloversatilis. Next base: position 45,461 of record JAVEVQ010000008.1, read on the forward strand.
GGAGCGCGCCCCGGAATACTCCCGTCATCGCGGCACCTCTCTCCCCTTCAGGCAGGCTGCCGCTATCGGCGCAACGACGACACCGGAGCGGTACGCCGGCAAGGCGGTCAGCGCTGCGGACGGGGCGGCCTGCCCTTGTCCGAAGTCATGTGCAGTGCAACAGGAACTCCGTAAGATTCGGCAGGTAATGTCTGCCCATCCATCCGAACCGTTTCCCGGAGTCTCATGACCGCCTGCACCCCTCCGCTGTCCGGCAAGAAAGGCCTCGTGGTCGGTCTTGCCAACGATCGCAGCATCGCCTGGGGCTGCGCCCAGACGGCGCGCGCCCAGGGCGCCGATCTCGTGCTGTCCTGCCTCAACGACAAGGCGGCGCATTACGTCGCGCCGCTCGCCGATCGCCTCGCCTCGCCACTGCTGACCTGCGACGTGGAGAAGGCGGGCGACCTGGAGGCGCTGGTTTCCGGGGCGATCGCCCATCTGGGGCGGCTCGATTTCGTCATCCATTCGATCGCCTGGGCACCGCTGCAGGACCTGCACGGCCGCGTGATCGACAGTTCGAGCGCCGGCTTCGCGCGAGCGATGGACATTTCCTGCCACAGCTTCGCCGCGCTGGCCCGCCTGTGCGCGCCGCACATGGGCGGCGGCGGCAGTCTGATCACGATGTCCTATCTCGGCGCCGACGAGGCGGTGCCGAACTACGGCCTGATGGGGCCGGTCAAGGCCGCGCTGGAATCGATGGTGCGCTACATGGCGATGGAACTCGGGGCTGCCGGCATCCGCGTGCATGCGGTGTCGCCCGGGCCGATCCTGACGCGCGCCGCCTCCGGCATCGCGGATTTCGACGAACTGATGGACAGCGCCATCCGCAAGTCGCCGCTGGGCCGCCTGGTCACGCTGGAAGAGATCGCCGGGCTGGCCGCCTTCCTGTGCTCGGACGCCGCCTCCGGCATGACCGGGCAGACCCTCTACGTCGACGCCGGCTATCACGCCGTCGACTGAACAGCCATCCGACAGGGACCCCGCATGAACACCGCACAGCACGACACGCCGACCCCCGAGTGGATCGAGAACATCACCTACGACGAACTGACGTTAGGCCAGAGCGCGCGCCTGCTGCGCACGCTGACGCTGGCCGACATCCAGGCCTTCGCCGCGGTGTCCGGCGACACCAACCCGGCACACATGAACCCGGAGTTCGCCGAGGAAACGCTGTTCCACGGCGTGATCGCACACGGCATGTGGGGCGGCGCGCTGATTTCGGCGCTGCTCGGCACGCAGTTCCCGGGCCCCGGCACCATCTATCTGGAACAGGTGCTGCATTTCACCAAGCCGGTGCGCATCGGCGACACGCTGGCGGTGACCGCCACCGTGATCAGCAAGGACGATGCGAAGAAGCGGGTCGAACTGGACTGCCAGGTGGTGAACCAGAAGGGCGACCGCGTGCTGCATGGCACCGCGCGCGTGCTGGCGCCGACCCGGAAGGTGCGGCTCGAACACGTGCGCGCGCCACAGATCCGGCTGTTCGATCCGGAAGCGCGCTTCCGTGACCTGCTGGCGCTGGGCGACGGCATCCCGCCGGTGCGCTGCGGCGTGGTGCATCCGTGCGATGCCGAGTCGCTGAGCGGCGCGATGGATTCGGCCCGCCACGGCCTGATCATTCCGGTGCTGATCGGACCGGAAGCGCGCATCCGCCACCTCGCCGCCGAAGCGGGCATCGACCTGACCGGCGCTGAAATCATCGGCGTGCCGCACAGCCACGCGGCCGCCGACAAGGCCGCCGACATGGCGGCCGCCGGCGAGGTCGACATCCTGATGAAGGGCAGCCTGCACACCGACGAAATGATCCACTCCGTGCTGTCCCGGCCGGCACTGCGCACCGGCCGCCGCATGTCGCACGTGTTCCGTTTCGACGTGCCGCTGTACAGCAAGCCGCTGCTGATCACCGATGCCGCGCTGAACATCCGGCCGACGCTGAGCGAGAAGGTCGACATCGTGCAGAACGCGATCGACTTCGCACGCATCCTCGGCGTGAAGCAGCCCAAGGTGGCCGTGCTGTCGGCGGTCGAAACGGTCAATCCGACCATCCCGTCGACGCTGGACGCGGCCGCGCTGTGCAAGATGGCCGATCGCGGCCAGATCACCGGCGGCCTGCTCGACGGTCCGCTGGCTTTCGACAACGCGATCTCCGCGCGCGCCGCGCAGATGAAGCACATCCAGTCGCCGGTCGCCGGCGACGCCGACATCCTCGCGGTGCCCGATCTGGAGAGCGGCAACATGCTGGCCAAGCAGCTGGAATACCTCGGCGGCGCCAGCGGCTCCGGCCTGGTGCTCGGCGCCCGTGTGCCGATCGCGCTGACCAGCCGCGCCGACGGACCGATGGCCCGCGTCGCCTCGGCACTGCTGGCACTGCTCGCCGCCCACAACGCGCGTCGCGACCACCCGCGCGAAGTGTGGTCGCAGCACTGAACCGGACACCTATCGATGGCCATACTGTCCGTCAACGCCGGCTCATCCACGCTGAAATTCTCCATCCACCCGCTGCGCGACGGCGTGGTGCAGCCCAGCCTGCTCACCGGCAGCATCCAGGGCCTGGAGCCCGGCGGCACGCCAGACATGGGCTGGACGCTGAACGGCCAGCGCAACCGGCGCACTCTTGAAGCCAGCCATGCGCCGTTCACCGCCGCACTGACCGGGCTGCGCGAACTGCTGGACAGCGAAGCCGGCCTCCCGGCCATCGCAGCGGTGTCGCACCGCGTCGTGCACGGCGGGCGCGATTTCCGCGACAGCGTCGTCATCACCGACGACATCCTGGCCCGGCTGAGCCGGCTCGATTCGCTGGCGCCGCTGCACCAGCCGCACAATGTCGCCGGCATCCGCGCCTTCCGCGAGGCCTTCCCGACGCTGCCGCAGATCGCCTGCTTCGACACCGCCTTCCACGCCGACCTGCCGGAAGTGGCCAGCCGCTTCGCGCTGCCGCGCGCGCTGCACGACGACGGCGTGCGCCGCTACGGTTTTCACGGCCTGTCCTACCAGTACATCATGGGCACCTTGCAGCGGCACTCGCCGCGCGCGAACGGTCGCGTGCTGATGGCCCACCTCGGCAACGGCGCCAGCCTGTGCGCCGCCGTCGACGGCCACAGCCAGGCCACCACCATGGGCTTCTCCGCACTGGACGGCCTGATGATGGGCACGCGCAGCGGCGCGCTCGATGCCGGCGTGCTGCTCTACCTGCTGGAACAGGGCTGGGACCACGACCGGCTGCAGTCGCTGCTGTATCGGCAGAGCGGTCTGCTCGGCGTGTCCGGCATCTCGGCCGACATGCGCCGGCTGCGCGCCGATGGCGGCGCCGCGGCGCGCGAGGCGATCGAGCTGTTCACCTACCGCATCGTGCGGGAAGCGGGCGCGATGGCCGCCTGCATCGGTGGCCTCGACCTGATCGCCTTCAGCGGCGGCATCGGCGAGCACGACGCCACACTGCGTGCCGACGTGTGCGCCGCGCTCGGCTGGATGGGCGTGCGTGTGGACGACGCACGCAACGCCGCCGCCACCGGCGACGCGATCAGGCGCATCGACATGGACGGCAGCGACATCGAGGTGTGGGTGGTGCCGACCGACGAGGGCCGCGTCGCCGCGCAGGCGGCGGCCGCCCTGATCGCGGCGCGCTGACTCAAGAAAACGCTGGGCCGCTCCCGAGTTTTCTGGCCCCCCTCGGGGGGCCTGACGCGAAGCGGCAGGTCTGGGGGCGCTCTCAAGAAAACGCTGGGCCGCCCCCGAGTTTTCTTGACCCCCTCGGGGGGCCTGACGCGAAGCGGCAGGTCTGGGGGCGCTCAGTTCCGCTGACGGAAGGTGACGTAGTAAACGCCGGCCACCAGGATGCTGCCGCCGACGATATTGCCCAGCGTGGCGGCCAGCAGATTCGACAGCATGCCGTCCATCGTCAGGCCCGACAGGTCGACGCCCGCCGGCACGACGCCGCCGGCATGCAGCAGCATGCCCATCGGGATGAAGTACATATTGGCGATGCAGTGCTCGAAACCGGCGGCGACGAAGGCCGACACCGGAAAGATGATGGCCAGCACCTTGTCGGTCACGCTGCGCCCGGCCGTCGCCAGCCACACCGCGAGGCAGACCAGCGCGTTGCACAGGATGCCCTTCATGAACACGGTGGTGAAGGAGCTGCCGGTCTTGCCGGCCGCCACCTTGACATAGGTTTCGGCCACCGCGCCGCCATTCATGTCGGTGTGGTGCGACAGCATCACCAGGGCCACCATGCCCAGCGCGCCAACCGCGTTCGTCACGTAGACGATGGCCCAGTTGCGCGCCAGCAGGCCGAACGGAATGCGCCCCTCCGCCCAGGCCATGACCAGGAAGTTGTTGCCGGTGAACAGTTCGGCACCGGCCACCGCCACCAGTATCAGGCCGAGCGAGAAAGCCAGCCCGCCGAGCACCCGGGTCAGCGCGAAGCCGAGCGAAGCGTCGCTGGCGACCAGCGTGAAGTAGAGCGCGCCGAAGCTGATGAAGGCGCCGGCCAGGATGCCCAGCATGGCCATCGTGCGCAGCGGCAGATTGGCCTTGACGACGCCGATGTTCTCGACCTTTTCCGCGATCTCCTTCGGCGAGTACAGATCGATACCCAGATTGCTGGCCATGCGGATGCTCCTGTCTGTTGTTCTCTGTGCGTTCTGACCCGCCTCCGGCGGGCAGCCGACAGTGTAGGATGTGGACCTTGCTGCCGGTAGAGCCGGCAGTCGCGGACAGCCCGCCTGTACCGCGAGCGGAACACCCTCCAGCCGAATCTGCCTGACGCACAGTGCGCGCGAACAACCTTCCGCGCCTGCGCCCCGCCGGACCACCCGTCACGGCCAAGCGTCGCCGGGGAATCGCCGTACCGCGTGCGCACGCACCGGGATTCCTCGCCAGCCTAAGAACCTGACGGAGACAACCGAATGAAGACCCGCCTCACCCTCACGCTCGACGACGCGAAGCAGATCGCTGCCGCCGCCGAGGCCGAAGCACTGAAACGCAACTGGCCGGTCACCATCGCCATCGTCGACGACGGCGGCAACCTGATGTGGCTGCAGCGCCTCGACGGCGCACCGCCGATGAGCACCCAGATCGCCCCGGAGAAGGCCCGTACCTGCGCGCTGGCGCGCAAGCCCAGCAAGGCGATCGAGGATGTCGTGAACAGCGGCCGCCTGGCGGCGCTGCGCATGCCGGTGCTGCCGCTGGAAGGCGGCGAAATGATCATCGTCGACGGCGAATGCGTCGGCGGCGTCGGGGTGTCCGGCGTCAAATCGAGCGAGGACGCCATCGTCGCCCGCGCCGGCATCGCCGCCATCGGCGCCAGCTGGGAACTGCCGCTGTAAGCGCGGGGCGCTGACCGGCCGGCTTCAGGGCCGGGGTCAGCGCCCGAGCAGGCCTTTCAGCTTGTCGCCGACCTGCTGCTGCACCTTCTCCTTCGCCTTGTCCTGCAGCTTCTGCGTCTGTTCCTCGACCTTGGCGCGCGCGGCGTCCTTGACCATGTCGCCGAACTCGATCCTGTAGTCCAGGCTGGCGAACGGGCCGTACAGGCGCACCGGCACGGTGATGCCCCTGAGGTCGGTCGCCGCCTTGCCGTCCTGGCCCTTGCTGGTCGCCGCGAGCGTCACCTTCGCCAGGTAGTCGAGGCTGGATCCGGGCAGGTCGATCGAACCGGCACCGGCCAGGCGCAGGAAAGGCGAGCTGGCCGTCAGGTCGTCGTTGCGCGCGATGCCGTCCTTGATGCGGAAGCTGGCGCTCATTTCCGAGAAATCGGTCTTCTCGGTCGCGTTCGCCTTCTGCACCGCCGCCTCGCCACCGCCCAGCGCCGCCTTCGCCTCACGCAGGCTTTTCGCCAGATTGATGCCGCGGATCGCGCCGTCGCGCAGCCTGAGCGAGGCGCTGCCGTCGAGCGCCTTTTTCAGCGCGCCGACCGTGCCGCCCGCGGTCACCAGATCGAGCGACACGTTGCCGCGGCCTTCCAGCAGGTCCTTGTCCGCCGCGTCCTTGAGCAGCGGATGGATGTCGATGTCGGCCAGGGTCTGCTTCAGCGCAATGCGATTGCCTTCCGCGTTCAGGCTCAGCGCGCCGCTGGCGGTGCCGCGATAGAGCGCCGCCGACAGCGGTGCGACATCGACCTTGCCGTTGGCCGCCTTCACTTCGAGCCGCACGTTCGTCATCCGTACGCCGGACACCTGAAGCTCGCCCACCTTGACGCTGCCGCTGGCGTTCAGGCCGCGCAGCGCCGACAGGTCGACCGGCGTGTCGTCCGCATTGCCGGCGGGCTTGGCGTCGGCCTTGGCCGGCGGCAGATAGCGGTCGACGTCGAGGCGGTCGATGTCGACATCGAAGTTCAGCGCCAGCGGGTCGAGCCGGGTAGCGCCCAGCTTCAGCTTGATCTGGCTGTCGTCGAGGCGGGTGGCGAGGTCGAGCGCCGCGGTCTGCTTGCCGACATCGGCCTGCAGCGCACCCTTCACCGGCAGCTTCACCGTCTTCATCGGCAGCGCCGGGTGGGCGACATCGACGCTGCCGTCCAGCGCCGGCAGGTTGATGGCCGGACCATCGATACGCACGTTCAGCGGCGTCTGCAGCGAGGCCTTGACGGTGGCGTCGTTCATCCGCGCATCGACGTTCAGCACCAGGCCGCTGGCCCTGACTTCGTCCTCGCTGCCCTCCAGCCCCTTGAACTGCAGCGCCAGATCGGCCGCCCGCGTCTTCGATTCGAGTCGCGCACTGAGGCTGACGTCGCCGCCGCGCAGCGTGCCCTCCGCCAGTTGCACCGCCGGCGCCGACAGCTTCACGCCCAGCGCCTCGCCAGCGCGGGTTGCCGCGGCGTCGAGCTGCAGCTTCTGCAGTTCCAGCTGCCCTTCGTCCGCCAGCGCGATGCGCGACGCGGCCAGCGTTGCCTTCAGCGCCGTCAGGTCGAGCGCATCGCCATCGACCTTCATGCTCAGATCGTCGAGCGCATAACGCTGTGCCGGCAGGTCGTAGTCGTAGCTGGCGACCAGCACGATGCGGCTGTCGATGGCCGGCTGCGAGGATTTCAGGTGCGCCGCCAGGTCGAGCTTGCCGCGCGCGGCATTGGCCAGCTTGCCCAGCGACAGTTCGATCCCGTCCAGCTGGTGCGCCGCCCCGGAAGCCTCGTCACGGAAGGCCAGCGCGGAACGCGACAGCTTCAGCCCGGCGACGTCGAACCTGACCGGCGAACTGTCATCGCTGTCGTCGGACAGCAGATCGCTGAAATTGAAGCTGCCGTCCTTGTGCCGCGTGATCTGGATGTAGGCCCCCTCGATGCGGATCTCGTCCACCACCAGCGCGCCCGACAGCAACGGCATGACGGCGACCGATACGCGTGCCGCATCGACCTGCGCGAACCGTTCGGCACTGCTGTGCTCGGACAGCGTGGTGCGACCCAGGCGGAGGCCGAGGTTGGGGTAGAAGGACAGGTCGACATCGCCCTCGATGTCCAGCGTGCGCTGCTTCTGCTCCTGCACGACACGCTTCAGTTCGTCCTTGAGCTTGGCCGCATCGAAGGTGATGGCGACGTAGAGCACGACGGCGGCCAGCAGCGCTGCAATACCGCCCAGCGCGAATGCTGCGTATTTCAGTACTTTCATGCCTTCTCCATGCGAAACAGTCGGGCCGGGGTCGTCGACCTCCAGCCCTGCCGCGACGCCCGCCGCCGGGCGGGCGGGCACACGCCGGGGCATGGCAGGTGAAACAGCGGGCGACGACGCGCGGCGCGGTGGCGAACGGTCGGGATGACAACGCCCGACCGCACGCTCGATGAGCACGATGGTCCGCGAGCGTAACAGAGAAGCCCGCGCACCGGCCGGGCGCAGCGCACACAGTCGCCTGTGCTATCTTCGCGCTCGCCGCATGTTTCAGACATCCCCACCGCAAGAGGAGAACCGAATGAGCTTCATGTCCGAATTCAAAGCCTTCGCCATGAAGGGCAACGTGGTCGATCTGGCGGTCGGCGTCATCATCGGCGCAGCCTTCGGCAAGATCGTCGATTCGGTGGTCGCGGACCTGATCATGCCCATCGTCGGCGCCCTGTTCGGCGGCCTCGACTTCAGTCAGTTCTTCATCGTGCTGAAGGATGTTCCGCCGGGCGTGCCGGAAACGCTGGCCGACCTGAAGAAGGCTGGCGTACCGGTGTTCGCCTGGGGCAGCTTCGTCACCGTCGCGCTGAACTTCGTCATCCTCGCCTTCATCATTTTCATCATGGTGAAGCAGATCAACCGGCTGAAGCGCGAGGAGCCGGCCGCACCTGCGGCGCCGGCCGAGCCGCCGGAAGAGGTCGTGCTGCTGCGCCAGATCCGCGATTCGCTGCAGAAGTAAGGCGCGGGCGTGAAAATGAAAAAGGAGCCGCAAGGCTCCTTTTTCATTGGTGTGGCAAGCGCTCAGGCAGCCGGCTGATCTTCCGCCCGCTTGCCGTCGTCGGCCACCCGCTCCAGCCGGTAGCCGTAGTTGTAGGTGGAGGCGAGGCGATAGCCGTTCTCCGGTCGCAGCGCGAGCTTGGAACGCACGCGTGACATATGGGTATCGACCGTGCGCGTCGGCACGTCGCCCTTGCGGCCCCACAGCGATTCGAGCAGATGACCGCGCGACACCAGACGACCGACGTTGCGGAACAGGAAGACGGCCAGCTCGAACTCACGCTCAGTCAGTTCTATGACCTCGCCGTTGAGGCGGGCGGTATGCGAATTCATGTCGAACTGATAGGGCGCGGCGTCGATCACCGGCTGATCTGCCGGCGGACGGCTACGCCGCAGCACGGCCTCGATGCGGGTGAGCAGTTCCATGCGCCGCGCCGGCTTGACGATGTAGTCGTCGGCACCCGCCGCCAGTGCGGTCACGATGTCGTTCTCGTCCTGCCGCGCGGTGACGAAGATGACCGGGGTCGTCAGCCCGCGTTCGTTGCGCAGCCAGCGCAGGACATCCGCACCCGGCAGATCGGGCAGTTCCCAATCGATCAGCAGCAGGTCGTAACTTTCCCGCACGGCTTCGCGCATCAGGTCGCGCGAGCGCATGAAGGTGTGGATGTCATGGCCGGCGGCACGCAGCCAGCTGCCAAGGATTTCGACCTGTACCGGGTCGTCTTCGAGCAATGCTATTCGGGCGGTTTGCACGGCGATTCTGTATCCGTAGGAAATAACCGGTTCAGAAAGCGTTCACGGCACGCGCAACGCGGACTGAAGGGTGACTGTGTAATTTCGTGACCTCCTGCCTGCAGGGCAGTATGCCCCAGTGCGCCAGTCAGCGCATCCGTTCGCCATCGAACAGGCCGCGCATCCAGTCCAGCCAGCGCCGCGCCGGTTCGCCGTCGGCCGGAGCCCAGGGCGCGAACTCCGCCTCGGTCAGCGCACGGTAGGGACCAGCCTTCGCCTCGAACATGACAGAACCGGGTTCGAGTGCCAGCAAGCTGTGAAACTGGCCATACGCGATATCGACACCGAAGCGCTCACCGTCCGGCGCCAGCACGCAGGTTTCCTGCACCGCACCGCTGTCGTCGAAAAGGATGCACCCCAATCGACCCTTCACGCAGAGGATGGTTTCATCCTTCAGCGGATCGAGATGTCGGTGGGGTCTGACATAGCTGTCGGGTTCGATCGCGTTGAGCAGGCGGTGCGCCGGATGATCGTCGTGCGGATGGAAGTTGCGGTTCATCCGCCGACGCGGGCTGCGCTGGGCTTCGGCGACCACTGCGTCGAGCAGAGCCCGGTCGAGCCAGCGCGCGCTCATGCGACAACCCTCCGGTCACTGCGTGACCACCTCCCCAAGGGAGGACGAGCGCCCTCTTCGGGCGGCCGGGCGAGGGCGCTCATGCGTAGGCCACCGTCACCGCGTCGGCCGGCAGCCAGTCGCGCAGGCCGTCGAACAGCGCGTCGTCGAGCCTGACCCGCCAGGGGTCGCCGAAATCGAGCGGCGCGATGGCGTCGTTGCTGCGGTAGTGCAGGCGGACCGCGCAGCCGCCTTCGGTGCGGAAGGGTTCGAGCAGGCTGCGCAGCCGGGCGCAGGCGGCGTGGGCACCGAGCGCGGCCACTTCGCCATTCAGCTTCAGCTCCAGCCGGCGCGCGAAGCGGGCCCGCGCCTCGCCGGCGCTGAGCAGACTGTCGGCCACCACGCGCATCGAGTTGGAGTATTCGTCGAACTGCGCCCGACCCTCGACCACCAATACCTCGTCCTCGCGCAGCTTGCTGCGCGAGGCCTCGTACAGTTCGTTGAACACCGACACCTCGATCTGTGCGGTGCCGTCGTCGAGCGCGACGAAGGCCATCTTGCCGCGACGCGTCATCTGCACGCGCGAACTGACCACCAGACCGGCGACCACGGTCGGGTCGCGCGACGATTCGAGCTGGGCCAGCTTGCGCCGGGCGAAGCGCGAGAACTCCTGCGCGTAGCTGTTGTACGGATGACCGGACAGGTAGAAGCCGAGCGCCTGCTTTTCATTGGCCAGCTTCTCGCGCTCGCTCCACGGCTTGACCTGCACATACTCCGGCGCACGGGCGCCGGTGCCGCAGGGCGCGTCGTCGAACAGGCCGCCCTGGTGCGCATTGGCCGCGGCCTGTTCGGCCGCCTCCATCGCCAGCGCGACGCTGCTCATCAGCGTATTGCGGTCGTGCGGCGTACCCTCCAGCGTGGCATCGAAGGCGCCGGCGCGGATCAGCGCCTCGATGGTGCGGCGGTTCACCATGCGGCGGTCGACGCGCAGGCAGAAATCAAAAATATCCTTGAACGGACCGCCCGACTTGCGCGCTTCCAGGATGCAATTGACCGCCTGTTCGCCGGTGCCCTTGACCGCGCCCAGACCGTAGCGTATCTCGCTGCGCGACACCGGCACGAAGCGGTACTCGGACTGGTTCACGTCCGGCGGCAGTATGGTGAGCCGGTTCTTCTTGGCGTCGAGGTAGAAGATGTTCACCGTGTCGGTGTTATCCATGTCGGACGACAGCGACGCGGCCATGAAGGCGGCGCAGTGATGGGCCTTCAGCCAGGCGGTGTGGTAGGTGACGACGGCATAGGCGGCGGTGTGCGACTTGTTGAAGCCGTACTCCGCGAACTTGGTCATCAGGTCGAACAGCTGTTCGGCCAGCGCCGGGTCGTAGCCCTTCTCCTTCGCACCGGCGGCAATGGTTTCGCGGTGCTTGGCCATTTCCTCCGGCTTCTTCTTGCCCATGGCCCGGCGCAGCATGTCCGCGCCACCGAGCGTGTAGCCGCCGATGATCTGCGAAATCTGCATCACCTGTTCCTGGTACACGATGACGCCATAGGTCGGCGACAGGCAGGCTTCCAGATCCGGGTGGAAATAGTCGATCGCCTGCTGGCCCTTCTTGCGCAGGATGAAGTCATCCACCATGCCCGAGCCCAGCGGGCCCGGGCGGTACAGCGCCAGCACGGCGATGATGTCTTCGAAGCGGTCGGGCGCCAGCTTGCCGAGCAGCTTCTTCATGCCTTCCGATTCAAGCTGGAAGATGGCGGTGGTGTTGGCGTCCTTCAGGATCTGGTAGGCGGCCGGATCGGTGAAGGGCAGGCTCAGCAGGTCGGGCCGGTTGCCGGTCATGCGTTCGATGTAATCGACCGCCAGTTCGATAATCGTCAGGTTGCGCAGGCCGAGAAAGTCGAACTTCACCAGGCCGATGGCTTCGACGTCGTCCTTGTCGAACTGGCTCACCGGCGAGGCGTCGTCGCCGTCCTGTTGGTAGAGCGGGCAGAAGTCGGTCAGCTTGCCCGGCGCGATCAGCACGCCGCCGGCGTGCATGCCGACGCCGCGGGTGAGGCCCTCGAGCGGTTCGGCCAGGCGCAGCAGTTCGCGCACCTCCTCTTCCGCCTGTTCGCGCTCGGCCAGTTGCGGCGCCTGCTCGCGCGCCTCGGCCAGCGACAGCGGCTTGTTCTGCACCACCGGGATCAGCTTCGACAGCTGGTCGCAGAAGTTGTAGCCCATGTCGAGCACGCGGCCGACGTCGCGGATGACCGCGCGCGAGGCCATGGTGCCGTAGGTGGCGATCTGGCTCACGGCGTCGGCGCCGTACTTCTGGCGCACGTACTCGATCACCTTCCAGCGGTTGTCCTGGCAGAAGTCGACGTCGAAGTCGGGCATGGACACCCGCTCCGGATTCAGGAAGCGCTCGAACAGCAGCGCGTAGGCCAGCGGGTCGAGATCGGTGATGCCGAGCGAATAGGCGACCAGCGAGCCGGCACCGGAGCCACGGCCAGGGCCGACCGGCACGCCGTTCTTCTTGGCCCAGTTGATGAAGTCGGCCACGATGAGGAAGTAGCCGGGGAAACCCATCTGGATGATGGTGTCGCACTCGAACTTGAGCCGCGCCTCGTATTCAGGGCGCTTCTGCTCGCGCACCGTCTCGTCCGGGTAGAGCTGGGCCAGCCTCTTCTCCAGGCCCGCCTTCGCCTCGGCGATCATGAACTCGTCGATGGTCATGCCGGGCGGCGTCGGGAACTGCGGCAGGTAGTTCTTGCCCAGCGTCAGCGTCAGATTGCAGCGGCGCGCCAGCTCGACCGCGTTGTGCAGCGCTTCCGGAATGTCGGCGAACAGCGCCGCCATTTCGGCCGAGGTCTTGAAGTACTGCTGCTCGGTGAAGTCGCGCGGCCGGCGCTTGTCGCTCAGCACATAGCCCTGGGCGATGCAGACGCGCGCCTCGTGCGCCTTGAAGTCGTCCGGCGACATGAACTGCACCGGATGCGTGGCCACCACCGGAATGTCCATTTCGGACGCCAGCGCGCAGGCGTCGGCGATATAGGTTTCGGTGTTCGGGTGGCCGGCGCGCTGCAGCTCGATGTGGAAGTCGCCGTCGAACAGCCGCAGCCACTCGGCCGCCGCGCGGCGGGCCGAATCCATGTTACCGGCCAGCAGCGCCATGCCGACATCGCCCAGCATGCCGCCGGACAGCGCGATCAGGCCGGCCGTGCCTTCGGCATCGCGCTCCAGCCACTCACGGCGCAGCTCGGCGCGGCCGCGGTACTTGTTCTCCAGGTAGGCGCGGGTGAGCAGCCTGCACAGCGTGCCGTAGCCTTCACGGTTGCGCGCCAGCAGCAGCAGCCGGTGCGGCTTGTCGCGATCGGCGTCGTTCGTGATGTAGACGTCGACCGCGCAGATCGGCTTCACGCCCTTGCCGCGCGCCGCCTTGTAAAGCTTGACCAGACCGAACACGTTGGCGAGATCGGAAATGGCGATCGCCGGCATGCCGTCCTTCGCCGCAGCCTTGACTGCCGCATCGACGGTGACGATGCCGTCGACCACCGAATACTCGCTGTGGATGCGCAGGTGGACGAAAGGTGTGGGGGCCTCGGCGGCCGGGGAGAGGGTGGTGCTGTCGGAGCTCATCCGGCGATTTTACTCGGCCACGCCGAACGTAACGACTGCAGGCGCGACTGCGCTAGCATCGTCGCTTTCCGTCACCGCCGCACACCATGCGCCGCCATCTCCTGCCCATCGCGCTGCTCGCGCTCGCCCTGCCCGCCGCCGCACAGAAGGACCGCGACTGGCCCACCTTCGGCCTCGACCACGCCAACACGCGGCTGGCCGACGTCCCGGCGATCACGCCGAAGACGGTGAAGAAGCTGGTGCCGAAGTGGATCTACCAGAGCGGCATCGCCGCCACCTTCCAGGCGACGCCCATCGTCACCGGCGGGCGCATGTACGTATCGCTGCCCGGTTCGCACGTGGTCGCGCTGGATGCGCGCAGCGGCGCCGAACTGTGGCGCTACACGCACCGAAAGCGCACGGAGAAGCTGTGCTGCGGCCCGGCCAATCGCGGCGTCGCGGTGGACGACGGCCGCGTGTTCGTCGCCACCGTCGATGCGCGCCTGGTGGCGCTCGACGCGGCCACCGGCAAACCGGCCTGGGACATCGAACTGGCGCGGCCGGACGAAGCCATCACCGAAAGCGGCGAAGGCATCAAGGGCGAAGTCGGCGGCGGTTCGGGCGTCGGTGCGGCCGCGGCGCCACTGGTCATAGACGGCAAGGTGATCGTCGGCATCAATGGCGTCGGCTACGGCCTGCACATCGACGCCCAGGGGCGCGCCGGCCAGCTGGCCGCGGTGGTGGGCATCGCCGGCAAGTACGGCGGCATCGGCTTCCTTGCCGCCTTCGACGCGAAGACCGGCAAGCGCGTGTGGCAGTTCGACACCGTGCGCAAGCCTCAGGACGGTGGCTGGGAGGGCGGTTTCGTCGAGCGCACCGCCGACGGCCTGCCGCTGAACCGCAACATCGCGGAAGAGCGCGCCAATGCCGGCAAGTACGCTGACGCCTGGGAATACGGCGGCGGCTCGGTGTGGAACGCGCCGGCCTACGACGCGAAAACTGGCCTGCTCTACTTCGGCACCGGCAACCCGAGCCCGCAGATCAACGACAGCACGCGCCCGGGCGACAATCTGTACACCGCCTCGCTGGTCGCCATCGACGCCCGCACCGGCCGTCACGCCTGGCACTTCCAGCAGATTCCGCACGACAAGTGGGGTTACGACGTGGCCAGCCCGCCGGTGCTGTTCGAGCACCGCGAGCCGGACGGCCGCATCGTGCCGGCGGTCGGCCAGGCGTCCAAGCTGGGCTGGTTCTACGTGCACGACCGGGCCACCGGTGCCCTGCTCTACAAGTCCGACGCCTTCGTGCCGCAGGACAACCTGTTCGCCGCCGCCAGCCGCGAAGGCACGCGCATCACGCCGGGCGTGGCTGGCGGCGTGAGCTGGTCACCGGCCGCACTGGATACGCAGCGCGGGCTGGCCTTCGTCGCCGCCATGCACATGCCGATGCGCTACTGGATCAAGGAAAGCGCGGCCACCGCCGACAAGCCGGCGCAGCGCTACGACAGCATGGAACCGGCGGACGAGGCGCAATGGGGCGTACTGGCGGCGATCGACCTGAAGCAGCGCGGCCGGCTCAGATGGACTGTAAAGACGGATCAGCCGCTGGTCGGCGGCGTGCTGGCGCTGAAATCCGGCGTCGTGTTCACCGGCGAGGGCGACGGTCACCTGTCGGCCTTCGACAGCCGCTCGGGCAAGCGGCTGTGGCGCTTCCAGACCGGTGCCGGCGTCAATGCGCCGCCGATCGCCTACGTGCTCGACGGCAAGCCCTACGTCGCGGTGGCCGCTGGCGGCAGCGCGATCTGGGGCTACCGCCAGGGCGACGCGGTCGTCGTGTTCGGCCTGCCCGACTGAGTTCAGTCCGCGTCCTTCAGCAGGCGGCGCAGCGCCGGCGGATCGAGCCGCATCACGTACTCCAGCCCATCGACCTCGTCGATGAAGGAGGCGATGCGACGAAAGCCGGTGCTGGCCAGCAGCGAACACGAGGCGAGGTTGTCCGGTCGCACCGAGGCGATGAAGCGCGGCACGCCCTGGTCGAGGTGGGCCCAGCGCAGCAGCGCGACCAGCGCCTCCCGCCCGAAGCCGCGGCGGCGGTGCGGCGGATAGATGGTGTAGCCGGTCTCGACGCCATCCGGCGCATAGGGCAGCAGATACTCCGGTGCCGGCCGCGTATGGAAGCCGGCGTGGCCGATCATTTCACCGCTGTCGCGCAAGGCGATGGCGCGCACCGACCACGGTGCATACTCCGGGTCGGCCCGCAGATCGGCCAGCCGCAGCGCGGCCAGATCGCCTTCGGCGAGCCAGTCCTCGACGACGGTCAGCCCGATCAGCCCGGACAGGTGCTGAACCCCGCAACCCTCGGCCGACGCCCGCAGGAAGTCGGCGCTCATCGGTCGCAGCAGCAGTCGGGGGGTCAGGATATCCACGGTCGGGCAGCATCATACGTTACGGGGCGAAGAAGATAGCCGGTCTGAAGACGCCCTTCCAGCCCTGCAGGATGTGGTGCATTGCGTTCACAAATATTTCTCCTAAAGAAACTTTCTTGATCGTCGTCAACCGCTTGTCACTCAAGAACGAGGTCGATCATGAATCTGCATGCCCTGAGTCTGCGCACCAAGCTGCTGGCATCCACAGTCATCACCGTTCTGCTCTGCTTCTCGGTCACGCTGGGTGTACTCGCCTGGCGCAGCCACCAGGCGGTACTGGAACAGGGTCTGGCCCGTGCCGAGAGCGTGGCCACCTCGGTCGCGCACGATGTCGGCGCCGATCTGGACGAAGCGATGGCGGTGTCATCCACGCTGGCGCTGTCGCTCGAAGGCCTGCATGCCAAGGGCACGCCGGACCGCGATGCGGTCAGCCGCCTGCTGCGTCGCACGCTGGAAGGCCGCCCGGCGCTGCTCGGGGTCTACACCGGCTGGGAAGCGAACGCCTTCGACGGTCGCGACGCCGACTTCGCCAGCAGCACCGGTCATGACGCCAGCGGCCGCTTCGTACCCTACTGGAGCCGCAGCGGCGACAAGCTGTCGGTCGAACCGCTGGTCGACTACGACAAGCCGGGTGCCGGCGACTACTACCAGCAGCCGAAGAAGAGCGGTCGCGCCTATCTCGCCGAGCCCTATGAGTACGTGGTCGGCGGCAAGAAGATGCTGATCACCTCGCTGGTCAAGCCGCTGAGCGCCAACGGCCGCTTCGCCGGAATCGCCGGTGTCGACATGGCGCTCGACCGCCTGGCCGACGATCTCGGCCGCATCAAGCCTTTCGACGTCGGTACTGTCTCGCTGTACGCACCGTCCGGCCTGGTGGTCGCCCATGCCGATGCCGCCCGTATCGGCAAGCCGGCCACCGATCTGCCGGCCGACGCGCTGGCCGCGCTGGGCGAGGGTCGCAGCCTGCAGTGGCGGGACGCCGCCGGCGTGCGTCACTTCCTGCAGCGCGTGTCGCTGAGCGACGGCGGCGCCTGGTGGGGCAGCGTGGTGTCGGTACCCGAGGACGTGATCACCGCATCGGCCAATGCGCTGCGCAACACCGCCATCGTCATGGGCATCGTCAGCGTGCTGCTGACCGCCGGCGTGCTGTTCGCGCTGCTTGGCGTGATGACCCGGCCCCTGGAAACCCTGGCCGACGCGATGCAGGCACTGGCCAGCGGCGAAGGCGACCTGACACGCCGCCTGCCGGAGAACGGCAGCAAGGACGAACTGGGGCGTGTCGCCACCTCGGTCAACGCCTTCCTCGGCAGCCTGCAGCGCATGTTCGTCGAAGTACGCGACCAGAGCCAAACGCTGGTCGGCGGCATCCGCGAAGTGTCGGACGCCACCAGCCACATCGCCGGCAGTTCGCGCTCGCTGGCCGGCACCACCGGCGACAACGCGGCGACGATCGAGGAAATCACCGTATCGATCGGCCATATCGCCAGTCACGCCAACGACGCCAACGGCGTCATGCTGGACACGCACACCGCATCGCAGCGCAGTGGCGAAGCGGTACGCGGCATGCAGACACACATGCGCGACATCGCCGGCAGCATGGAAACGCTGGCCGGTTCGCTGACCGGGCTGGCCGAGCGTTCGGTGCAGATCAACGGCATCGTGCAGGTGATCCGCGAAATCGCCGACCAGACCAATCTGCTGGCGCTCAATGCGGCGATCGAAGCGGCCCGCGCCGGCGAACAGGGCCGCGGCTTCGCCGTGGTCGCCGACGAGGTACGCAAGCTGGCCGAGCGCACCAGCAACGCCACCACCGAAATCCGCGACATGATCGACGCCATGCACAGCGAAACCGACCGCGCGGTGGAGAGCATGAACAGCACGCGCGAAGCGGTCGAGTCGGGCGTCGAACGCGCCGCCCGCGTGGCCGAAGAGATCGGCGGCATCGAGGCCGGCATGCAGCGCGCCGCCGAACGGGTGCGCGAGATCGCCGAAGCGACACAGGAACAGTCGGCTGCCACCACCGCGCTGGCGCAGTCGGCGGAACAGGCGTCCGAAGTGGTGCAGAACACCGACGACGCGATACAGCGCACCTCGGCCACGCTGTCGCAGATCGGCCGCGCGTCCGATCACCTGGGCGAACTGGTCGGACGCTTCAAGCTGTAGGCCCCGGTGCGGGCGGGAAGCTATCCCGCCCGGGTCGGCGCAGGACTACGCTGTCCTACGCCGGACGCCCACAGCCCTCATGGCGGCGCACACCTAGGATGAGGATTCGGCGGCACATCGCCGCTCTCATCAGCAAGGAGACGTCATGAGCAATCGCACTGTCATCGAAGTCCTGAATACCCTGATCGAGACCTGCAAGGATGGCGAGTACGGCTTCAACGAATGCGCCGAACACGCCCAGGCCGGACAGCTGAAAGCGCTGTTCAGCAACCGCGCGCTGGAATGCCGCGCGGCCGCGCTCGAACTGCAGCAGATCATCGCCGCGTCCGGTGGCGAACCCGATACCAGCGGCACCCTGACCGGCGCCCTGCACCGCGGCTGGGTGTCGCTGCGCGGCACGCTGCCCGGCGACGACAACGTGGCCATGCTGAACGAGGCCGAACGCGGCGAGGATCGGGCGCTGCAGCGCTACCGCGAAGCGCTGTTCCAGCCGCTGCCGGCCGACGTGCGCATCGTGGTGCAGCGCCAGCTCGCCGGCGTGCAGCGCAACCACGACCAGATCCGTTTGTTGCGCGATCGGTACCGCGCGGTGGCCTGACCGGCCGCACACCCGCAAGGGGGACCGCCCGCGGGCAGTCCCGCGGGCTGAACTTCACGCTTCATCGTCGCGCGGTCAAGGACCGCGCTGCCTGAGCGGCCTCTCATCGCCGCACGACCGGCATCGTGACTGCGGTCAGCGCGACAGCATGGTCGCCAGCGCGATGACGACGAACACCAGCAGCCCCGTCCCGGCGATGGTGATCACGCGGACGCGCAACCTGAGCGCGCCGATCTCGCCCACCAGTTGCGCGTTCTGTTCGGCCAGCGTGCGGATGAGCTGAGACGAGGCGAGCGCCTCCTTCTGCAACTCCGTCACCGCCTGTTCCAGCGCAGCGATGCGCACGTCGTCGCTGGCGCCGGGCGGTGCGACCACCGACGGCTCCTCACCCTTCCTCCGCTTCTTCGCGACGCGCTCCCACAGCGCGTTGGCACCCTGCACGACCGAGGGTGCGGCGGCGATGACGTCGCCCCAGGGCACCGCCTTGACGGCGCCAAGCAGACTGATGGACATGGATGGACCTCGACGGATGGCTGGAACGTCAGCCTACGTTCACCACTTCGCCAGATCAATGCCGAAGGTGAACATGACGCCGGCCGTGCCGAGCACCGCCACCTGTGCGCTGTAGCGATCGACCTGGTAGCCGACCGCCGGAATGACGGCGAAGGCGACGCCATTGTGGTTGAACGGAATCTTGTCCTCGTAGCGGCCGGTATAGCCAAGCAGCGCACCGGCGGTCACCTTCACGTAGAGGTTCGAGCTGATCGAGTCGAGATCCCAGCGCTTGCCGGCGTAGTAGTACTCGGTCGGCTGGTCGAAGGAGTTGCGCAGGAAGGATGCGCCGGCCAGCCATCGCGACGGCGCCATGTATTCCAGGCCGACCAGACCGGGCGTGTTCTTGTGGTCCGGGTCGTCGTCCCAGTGGTGCACGTAGGGGCCCAGCTGCAGGCTCAGCACATGGCCGCCGTCATCGGCGAAGGCCGGCGCGGCGGTGATCACACAGGCACTGACGAGCAGCGCGGACAGGGTGTTGTTGTTCGATTTCACGATGCCTTGCCCTGAATGGAATATGAGTGGGGCAGGCATGGTGCCGGTCATGTTCCCGCCGACGATGAGCGCAGTGTTGCCGGATGTTTCACCGCATGTCCCGCCGGCGGGCCATCCAGTGATCGAGCGACAGCTGGCCGGGCCCGAAGGCGAGCACCCCCAGCAGGCCGGCGCCCCACCACAGGTGCGACTGCACGGCCGCCGGGCACTCGAAGGCCCACAGCGCAGGATACGCCAGCAGCGCCATCGCGTTGACGACGGTCAGTCCGAGCGCGGCGAACCGTCCGGCCAGCCCGATGGCCAGCAGCGGCGGCAGCAGCAGTTCGCCAGCCGTACCGAGGAAAGCGGCCAGCGCCGGCGGCAGCAACGGCACCGAATATTCCTCGGTGAACAGGAAGAGCGTGGTGTCCCAGTCCTCGATCTTGGTCAGGCCGGCCTTGAAGAAGATCGAGGCAATATAGAGCCGCAAGGCGAGCAGCAGCAGTGGGCGACCGAAATCGGCCAGACGTGCGAACGGCGCGGCAAAGTCGTAGAGGCGGATGACGGCATTCATGTGGGCTCTCCCTGAGCGTCGGGTGCGCACAGCCAGCCACAGGCGATGGCCTGCGACACGGCGGCGGCGAGGTTGAATCGAAAGTCGCTTGCGCTGGCAGCAGCCCAGGCTTCACCCACGGGCATGCCTTCGAGTACGGCCAGCCAGAGCGCATGTGTGGCCGGGTCCAGTGCGCAGACGCGCACGCGGTGGCCGTCGCGCCAGACGGCAGTGCACTGCGGCTGGTCGAGATCGATGTCGAAGGTCTCGCCGGCGTCCGCCTGGTGCTGCAGCCAGATGTCGGCCACCGGCCAGCGGCTGGCGTGCAGCGCGAAACCGGGTGTCATGTGCAGGCGCCGGTCCGCCAGCGCCTCGGGCGTCAGCCCGGCGAACAGCTCACCGCCGGACGGCCGCGCGTCAGCCGCCGTCGTCGCCCGGTGCACCGACCACTCGAGGCGGGCGACGTCCGGCAGGTAGGGCAGTTCGCGCACCGGCTCGAAATCGTCGAGGAAGGCGGCAAAGCGATCACCGTAGCGGTTCAGATCCCCGTCACGCGACGGGTGATCGTCGCGATAACGGCGCGCCAGCGCATCGAAGTAGTCGTCGCCGGTGATCTGCCGGCAGACAGGGTAGGCCAGCCGCAGCGCCGCCGTCGCATTGGCGATCGAGGTGGCGCGGTAGATCGACAACAGCACCCGGTTGCGCGCCTCGTCGCCTGCCAGCAGCGGCAGCGCGTCGCCCTCGCCGTCGGCGGACGACAGCGCGGCGCCGAAGCGGCGCTGGACTTCAAGCAGCGCGTGCATGATCGAGTTTCAGATCAAGGCCGCCGACGCGGTCGGCCTGCGCCGCCTCGGCCAGCAGCAGGTCGACATCGGGCAGGTCGGTATCCCATTCGATCAGCGCCGGCGCGTTAACGCCGCGCGCCCGCACGTCGCGCAGCAGCGCCCATACGTCGTCGCAGACGCGGCTGCCGTGGGTGTCGATCAGGCCATGTTCGGTCACCGCGTGACCGGCCAGATGGATTTCGCCGACCGCGTGCACGGGCAGGCGGTCGAGTGTTTCCAGCGGGTCGCCGCCGAAGTTGCGTGCATTCACGTACAGATTGTTCAGATCGAGCAGCAGCCCGCAGCCGGTCAGGCAGACCAGTTCGGCCAGGAAGTCGGCTTCGCCCATTTCGCTGTCGCGGAACTGAACGTAGGCCGACAGGTTTTCGAGCAGCACCTGCCGCTTCAGCCGGTCCTGCAGCGCAGATACGCGGCCGGCAACCAGCGCCAGCGCTTCGCTGGTGTAGGGAAAGGGCAGCAGGTCGTTGTAGTGACGGCCGTCGATGCGCCCCCAGCACAGGTGCTCCGACACCAGCGCCGGTTCGAAGCGATCCACCAGCGCAGCCAGTCGCTCGACGTGCGCATCGCCGCCATCGTCGGCGGATGCCAGCGCCAGACCGACGCCGTGCAGGCTCAGCGGATAGCACTCGCGCGCTCGCTGCAGCACCTGCAGCGCGGCGCCGCCGTCGTGAAAGAAGTTCTCGCTGTGCACTTCGACGAAGCCCAGCGACGGGCGCTCTTCGAGCACACGTGCATAGTGCGGCTGGCGCAGGCCGATGCCGGTCGGGAAGGACATGGTCATGATCGACTGCCGGCGCGGCGGGCGCGCCGGCTGCGCTCCGATTACTTGCCGGGCGCCATCGTCTTGCCGCCCATCTTCTCGCAGGTGCCGGCGGCGACGAACTTCCATTCGTTCGGGTCGTTGTCCATCTTGGCCTGTCCGGCGCAGCTGTGGCTGCCGTTGGCCGACGCGCAGTCGTTGGCGCCCTTCTTGGCGACGCCGTAGCACTTCTCCTTGCCCTTGTCATCGGCCGCGAAAGCCGGGTTGGCGGCCACGCCCAGCGCGAGGACGGAAGCGAGTGCGGCATGCAGTGCGACGGATTTGCTCATGATGTACTCCTCTGAAGTGACAGGCTTTAAGCCGCCTGAATGGCTTTGCACTGCAGTAGACCTGCGGCCGGCGACAACCTTACCGCCGCGCTCGTGAAATATTTCGCGGGGCGCTCACCACAGCCAGGCAGCACCGCGCACGCCCGACGAATCGCCGTGCAGCGGCGGCCGCAGACGGGTGACGATGCAGTCGGAAAACACATGCGGCACCCACATCCGCGGCACCTGTTCGTACAGCCGCCCGATCGATGACAGGCCTCCGCCCAGCACGATCACGTCCGGATCGAGCAGATTGATGACGCCCGCCAGCGCCCTCGCCAGCCGCGCTTCGTAGCGCCGCAGCGTCGCCTCGCAGGCGGCGTCTCCGGCGGCCGCGCGGGCGACGATGTTCTC
Source organism: Methyloversatilis sp. (assembly GCA_034004945.1). Lineage (GTDB taxonomy): Bacteria > Pseudomonadota > Gammaproteobacteria > Burkholderiales > Rhodocyclaceae > Methyloversatilis. Next base: position 67,895 of record JAVEVQ010000008.1, read on the forward strand.
CGGCGTCGCCGTATCACCGCTGATCCGCAGATGATCGGCCGCCAGCGCCGGACCGGACAACCAGGTTTCGACGCAACCGTGCCGGCCGCAGTAGCAGGCCGGCGCATGACCGCCGGTGTCGTCGCCCGGCGGCAGCGGGTTGTGCCCCCACTCCCCGGCCACGCCATTGGCACCCTGCAGCACGCGGCCGTGGACCACGACGCCGCCACCGACGCCGGTGCCGAGGATGACGCCGAACACGACGTCCGCGCCGCGACCGGCGCCGTCGACCGCCTCCGACAGCGCAAAACAGTTGGCATCGTTCGCCAGCCGCACTTCTCGGCCCAGTGCCGCTTCGACGTCCTGCTTGAGCGGCTGGCCGTTGAGACAGGTCGAATTGGCGTTGCGCATGCGGCCGTCGACCGGCGACTGCGAACCCGGTGTACCGATGCCGACGCTGGCGCGCACGCCCAGCTCTCGCTCGGCCTGCGTCACCATCCCGGCGATCAGCGCCACCGTCGCCGCGTAGTCGCCGGCCGGTGTCGGCGCGCGTCGACGCAGGCGCACGGATCCGTCGTCGGCGATGGCGATCAGTTCGGTCTTGGTACCGCCGAGATCGACGCCTATGCGCATGGCGCGGCCACCTCGTTCCGCGCGACAATCGGGTTCGGCTTCAACAGGATTCCCGCTCTCATGATCATCACTTTCAAGTCACGTGCAACCGCCGACACCATCATGTTCGGCGACAACGCCAGGCAGCTGCTGTCGCTGATGGGCAAGGCATTCGACACCAAGGGCATTATCACGCTGGAGCAGCTGCCGGCCGCGATCGACGCGCTGAAGCAGGCCGCCGCGGCCAGCCGGGAGGCCGAGCGCACCCAGCCGCAGGACGACGACGGCGCCGACGAAAAACCGCCCTCCATGCTGATGCCTGTGTCGCTGGCGCAACGCGCCGTACCGCTGATCGAACAGCTGGAACGTTCGCTGAAGGCCGGACAGCCGGTGATCTGGGAAAGCTGAAAAGCGCTCAAGGCGCGGCTGCGGCGGTCGTTGATGTGAGCGATGCCCACCCTTTGCCACGACACACCGTACGCACACCATGTCACCCCCGTCCGCCGCGCCTCCGGTAATCGACGATGCCCGACTGGCCGAACTGCAGGAGATGCTCGGACCGGTCATCGGCGAAGTGCTGCGTGCGTGGTTGAACGACACGCCGCGCACGCTCCGCTCCGTGCACCAGGCCCTGCGGGACGGCGAGCTCGGTAACGCCATCTGCGCGGCGCATGCGCTGAAGGGCAGTTGCAGCAACGTGGGTGCGGCAAGCCTGTCGGCGAGCGCTCAGGCGCTGGAATGCGCGCTGCGAGAGGGCGGCGCCGATTGCAGCGCAGCAACGATCGCACTGGCGCAGCTCGATGGCGAGTACGACAATGCAGCCCGTCTCATCACCGCCCGCTTCCGCCTATGACCGACATGCTGTCGGCCGCATCGCCTGACGAGGATGTGGCCCCTGTTCCGCCCACCATGCCGATGGACTCCGAGTGCTGCGAATCCGGTTGCGAGCGCTGCGTATGGACCGTCTATCAGGAAGAGAAGCTGGAGTACGAACGCCGCTATGCTGCCTGGCTGCAGCGGCATCCGGAAGAACGCCCGCGCCTGTAAGCGGCGCGGGCGCAGGTGGGATCAGCCTTGCGGCGACCCGATGGTGGTCTTGTTGATGAATACCGCGCGGTCGATCGGCACCACCCAGACCAGACCGTCGCCGGTCTGGCCGGTGCAGGCGACGCTGATGATGCGGCGCACGATGTCGTCGACCTTCTCGTCGGGGGCGACGATCTCGATCCGTACCTTGGCCGAGTAGTCCGTCAGCTCCTCCTTGATGTTGTGCGGTGTGTGCTCGCTCGGCGCACCGAAGCCCTCGACCTTGCTGACGGTCATGCCCGGGAAGCCCGGCATTTCCCGCAGCACCGTTCGCAGCTTGGGCAGCTTGTTCGGGCGGATGATGGCGCGTATTTCCTTCATGTCGTGATCTCCGAGAAACGGTGTCCGCTCAAGCTTCGTACGGCTTGTCGTCGAACCAGGTGTACAGCGCCGGTACCACCACCAGCGTGAGCAGCGTGCAGGTGATCAGACCGCCGATCACCACGATGGCCAGCGGGCGCTGGACTTCCGAACCGGGACCGGTCGCGAACAGGAAGGGCACCAGGCCGAGCAGCGCGACGGTGGCCGTCATCATGACCGGGCGGAAGCGCATCTTGGCGCCCTGCACCACCGCCTGCATCAGTTCCATGCCCTCGTTGCGCAGATTGCGGATGTAGGACACCAGCACCACGCCGTTCAGCGTCGCGATGCCCCACAGCGCGATGAAGCCCACGGACGCCGGCACCGACAGGTATTCGCCGCTGATGAACAGGCCGATCACGCCGCCGATCGACGCGAAGGGCAGCACGGTGATGATGAGCGTGGCGAAGCGCAGCGAGCCGAACAGCAGAAAGAGCAGGAAGAAGATGGCTGCGATGGTGATCGGCACGATGACCGACAGGTGGCCGAGCGCACGTTCCATGTTCTGGAACTGGCCGCCCCACTCGAAGTAGTAGGCCTCCGGCAACTGCACCTGAGCCTTCACCTTCTGCTGCAGTTCGGCCACGAAACCGCCGAGGTCGCGGTTCGCCACGTTGATGCCGATGACGATGCGACGCTTGCCGGTCTCGCGCGAAATCTGCGCCGGGCCGTCGCGCACGTCGATGGTGGCCAGGCTGGACAGCGGGATCTGCGCGCCATCCGGCGTCGGCACCAGCATGTTGCGGATCGCCTCGATGTTGTCACGGAAGCGCTCGGGCAGACGCACCACTGCGGCGAAGCGCCGCTCGCCCTCGAACACGTCGGTCACGTGGCGACCGCCGATCGCGGCTTCGATCAGGTCGTTCACATCACCCACGTTGAGGCCGTAGCGGGCGATGGTCGGCCGGTCGATCTCGATCGTCAGGTACTGCTGGCCGGTCACGCGCTCGATCTTGATTTCGCTCGCGCCCTGTACGCCGCGAGCGACACGCGCGATCTCGTCGGCCTTGGCCTTCAGCAGGTCGAGATCATCACCGAATATCTTCACCGCAACGTCGGCGCGCACGCCGGTCACCATCTCGTCCACGCGGTCGGAAATCGGCTGCGCCATGATGATGTTCACGCCCGGCAGCGCCTTCAGCTTCTCGCGGATCGCCTCCTGGATGGTTTCCTGCGTCCAGCCCTCCGGCCATTCGTCGCGCGGTTTCAGCGACACGATGGGGGTGGATTCGTTCTGCGACTGCGGATCGGCCGGCGATTCGCCGCGGCCGACACCGGACACGGCGGACTTCACGCCCGGCACCTCCATCACCAGACGCATCGCCTCGCGCTCCATGCGCAGCGATTCCTGCAGAGAAATGTTGGGCACGCGGTCCATCGCCGGTACCACCGAACCTTCCTTCATTTCCGGAATGAAGGCCGTACCGAGGAAGGGCAGCAGAAGAATGGCGCCGACGAAGGCCGCCACCGCCATCGACACCGTCTTCTTGCTGTTGGCCACCGCCCACTCGAGCATCGGCACGTAAGGCTTCTTCATCATGCGGATGAGCCAGGTGTCGTGGTCGGCGCCGCCCTTGAGCAGGTAGCTGGACAGCACCGGGGTCAGTGTCAGCGACAGCACCAGCGACACGAACAGCGCAATCGCGATGGTGTAGGCCAGCGGCGCGAACATCTTGCCTTCCATGCCCTGCAGCGTCATCAGCGGCAGGAACACCAGAATGATGATGCCGATGCCGAAGATGACCGGTGTCGCCACCTCCATCACCGCCGACAGGATGACGCGGATGCGGCTTTCGCCCTCCTCCTTCGCATGGCCGAGGCGCTCGAAGGCGTTCTCGACCACCACCACCGAACCGTCCACCATCAGGCCGATGGCGATGGCCAGACCGCCCAGCGACATCAGGTTGGCCGACAGCCCGAGCTGGTTCATCGCCATGAAGGTGACCAGTGGCGTTACCACCAGCGTGGCGATCACGATGACCGACGAACGCAGGTCGCCGAGGAAGAGGTAGAGCACGATGACGACGAAGATGACGCCTTCGATCAGCACCTTGATCACGGTGGCCAGCGCCGCATCCACCAGTTCCGAGCGGTCGTAGTAGGGCTCGATCTTCAGGCCGCCGGGCAGCATGTTGTTGTCGTTGATGTCGGCCACTTTCTTCTTGATGTCCGACACCACGGCCTTCGCGTTGCCGCCGGCCATCATCATGACGACGCCGCCGACCGCCTCGGTGGTGCCGTTCTTGACCACCGCACCGACGCGCACCGCATGGCCGAAGGCGACTTCCGCCACGTCGCGGATGTAGACCGGCGTACCGTCCACCTCCTTGACCACGATAAGGCGGATGTCATCGAGGTCCTTCACCAGACCGACACCGCGGATCAGGTACTGCTCGGCGTTCTGCGGCAGCACGCCGCCGCCGGCGTTGGCGTTGTTGCGTGCCAGCGCCTCGTACACGTCCTTGACGGTGATCTGGTAGTGGCGCAGGCGATCAGGATTGACCAGCACCTTGTACTGCTTCTGGTAGCCGCCCTGCGAGTTGATTTCCGCCACGCCGCGGGTCGAACGCAGCAGCGGACGCACCACCCAGTCCTGGATGGTGCGGCGCTCGGTCAGTTCCGCCTGTGTCAGTTCGCGGTCGCCGTCGTCCGGACGCACCAGCGTGTATTGATAGACCTCGCCCAGACCGGTGGATACCGGGCCGAGCACCGGCACCACGCCAGCCGGCATGCGGTCACGCACTTCGAGCAGCCGTTCCATCACCAGCTGGCGCGCGAAATAGACGTCGGTCTTGTCGGTAAACACCAGCGTGATCAGCGACAGGCCCGGCTTGTTCAGCGAGCGCATTTCGGTCAGGCCGGGCAGACCGGTCATGCCGATCTCGATCGGCACGGTGATGAAGCGTTCGACCTCTTCCGGCGAGCGGCCGGTGGCGTCGGTGGCGATCTGCACCTGCACGTTGGTCACGTCGGGGAAGGCATCCACCGACAGCTTGCGCGCCGCGTCCAGGCCGAAGGCCAGCAGACACAGTGCGACGACGACGATGACGAGGCGCTGCTTGAGCGCCCCGCGCACGAGGGATTCAATCATGGCGTCTCCAGTTCATCCGTTCAGCATTGGCGCGAAGTCGTGCGGTTCTCATTCGAGTTCCTTGCGCTTGCGCTCGTTGTTCAGATGAAAGGCGCCTTCGGTCACCACCTTCGTGCCCTCGGCAACGCCGCCCAGCACCGGTCGCATGGTGCCGATCGCCGGGCCGAGCGCGACCTCGGTCAGCTTGAACTGCTGCGGACCGACCTCGACGAACAGGTAGTCCTTGTTGTTCTCGCGCACGATGGCGGTATCGGGCACGACCAGACGCGCGGTCGGACGACCTTCGATCAGCACCGTCGCCAGCATCGCCGGCTTCAGCGAGCGGTCGCTGTTGTCCAGCTCGCTGCGCACCATGATGGTCCGCGTCATCGGGTTGACGGTGTCGGAGATGAAGATGAGCTTGGCCGTCAGCTGCTGGCCAAGGGCCGGAATCTCGACCTGGATGGTCTGGCCCGGCTGCACCGCGGCGGCCTGCTGTTCGGGCACTTCCGCCTCGACCCAGACGCGCGACAGGTCGGCCACCGTGAACATGACCTCGCTCGGCTGCACCACCTGACCCTGGGCGACCAGGCGTTCGACCACGGTGCCGGCCATCGTCGCCACCACCGGCGACACCGAATTGATGGCCCCGGTCGACGTCAGCTTTTCCAGCGACTTCGACGACACGCCGAGCACGCGCAGCTGGTCGGCGGCAGCGCGCATTTCGGCACGCGAAATCGACAGTTCGCTCTCGCGGCGCTGCAGTTCGGCGCTGCCGATCACGTCGGCGGCGAACAGCTGCTGCGCGCGCTCGACATTGCGTTCGTTCAGCTGCGCCTGCGCACGCGCCTTCATGTAGGCGAGCTGGGCGGCGCCGAGCTCCGTGCTGTTGAGCACCGCCAGCGTGTCGCCCACCTTCACCTGCTGGCCCAGCATGGCAGTCAGTTCGGTCACACGGCCGGTCACCGTGGCGCCGATGCGGGTCACCCGCTGTTCGTCGAAATCGACCTGGCCGGCCACGCGCAGCGTGTCCGACAGCTCCATGCGGCTGACCGTGCCGAGCTTGATGATGTTGCCGAGGTTGTCACCGGCCTGGACCAGATTGGGATCCATCGGCGCCGCAGCGGCCGTCGGTGCCGCGGTGTCGGAGTCTTCGGAGCAGGCACCGAGCAGAAGGGAGGCGCCGAGCAGTCCGGCGCACAGCAGGGGGCGTTGGATGAGTTTCATAGCGGATCGGAATGTGGATGAATTCGTTGTGCGTAAGCCGGCTCAGCGCAGGGCGCCAAGGCGTTCGATTTCGGCGACGGCATTGATCAGCTCGAAGCGGGCGCTGATCAGTTCGTTGCGGACGGCGCGGAAGGTGCGCTGCGCATCCAGCACCTCGAGGATGCCGCGCTCGCCGAACTTGTAGGCCGCCTCGGCGACCTTCAGCGCCGCCTCGGCCTGGCGCACGATGCCGCTCTCCAGCGCCGACACCTGGGTACGCGACAGGTCGTACTGCCGGTAGGCGGCGTCGAGCTGCTGCTGCAGTTCGAACATGCGCCCTTCGAGCGCCATGCGGTTGCGCTCGCCGACCGCGCTGGCCTGGGCGATCTGGCCCTGGCGACGGTCGAACAGCGGAATGCTGACGGCGAGGCCGACGCGGTTGGCTTCGTACTCCGGATCCTGGTCACGGCCAAGCTTGAACGACAGCTCCGGCATGCGGCGCAGCTTCTCCAGTTCGATCTGTTCCTTCGCGCGCTCGATCTCGGCACGCAGACGGGCGATCTCCGGATTGCGGGTCAGCATGTCCTCGCGCAGCTTTTCCAGCGGCGGCAGCTCGACGTCGCTCACCAGATCGCCCTGCAGTTCGTAATCGACCGGCAGCACGCCACCGACCAGTCCGCGCAGCCGCGCCTTGGACTGGGCGATGCGCAGTTCGGCCGCATCGGCGTTCTTCTGTGCGCTCAGCAGCTCGGTGTCGGCGCGGATCAGTTCGTAGCGCGGTGCTTCCCCGGTATTGACCCGCACCTCGACACGGTTGCGGATGGCCTTGGCCAGTTCCAGGTCCTCGCGCGCGGCAGCCAGCTCTCGCTCATGGCGGATGACCGCGTAGAAGCTCTGCTTGAGGCGGGTCAGCAGATCCACCTCATAGGCCTGGGCGCCGGACATGGCGGACGAAATGCCCGCCTCGGCCACACGCAGGCGGGCGTCGCGCTGTGACGGATAGTCGAAGCGTTGCGACAACGTGAGCGAGCCGAGCGAACCCGGCGCCAGATTGGGACCGCGCGAATTGCGGTCGCCGCCCATCACCTCGAGTTCCGGGTTCGGATAGGCGCGGGCGGTCAAGGTGTCGGCACGGCTGACGTCCACTTCGGCGCGCGCGGCGCCGAGCGAGGCGTTGGACTGCAGGGCCAGCGTCTGCAGCTGGCCCAGTGTGTAGCGCTCGGCGGCCCCTGCCGCGTGCGCACACAGGCCGAGGACGGCCAGAAGGGCGATGGCTTTTGTTTTCATGAGTCTGATGCCCTGACGGGAACGATGAAACAGGCGAACACGCCCGCGCGCACGGCATGCCGCGCAGGTCGTGAGGAAACGGAGATGGACGGCGCCCGCGACCGCGGCACGCCGCGCCTCAGCCCAGCCTGGGCGGGCGCAGTGGAACCCGGTCGGGCTCGGGGTCCTGCAGGACCAGGGCGGATGCGATCTGTTCGGGGCGCGCCTGATTGCGTGCGCGTTGCGGCACTTCGGCGACGAAGGAGTCCGGCGGGTCGCCGACCAGGGCCAGGCGGTGCATCAGTGCGCCGTAGACGTCGGTCGGCGTGGCGTCCGGGAATTCGTAGGACGCACAGCTCACGCACTGTTCTGGTGCATCGGCGAGCGCACGCTGTCCGGCCCACAGGGCAGACAGCGCAAGCAGCAACACACCGATCAACAGGAAGGCTCTGGCGGAACTCATGACTCGCTGGGACGCAGGGCACGGATTTAGGTTCCCCTTCATGAAACCACTGTTTCAACTCGCGGTGCAACACGAAACATCACGAAGCAGCTTCCATGCCGGTGGCCCGCTCCGCTTTGGTAGACTGCGCACGCTGTTCTGACCACCGGTAACTTTCATGCTCAAGCTGTTGCGCTGCACCGCGCTTCTCGTGTCCGCCGCACTCCCGTTCGCCGCTTCCGCCGACCTGATCCCGCCGCCCCAGCCCGACGCCAAGGCATGGCTGCTGATCGACCACGAATCCGGGGCCGTGCTGGCGCAGTCGCGCGCCGACGACAAGGTCGAACCGGCATCGCTGACCAAGCTGATGACCGCCTACCTCACTTTCAAGTCCCTGAAGAATGGCCAGCTAAAGCCCAACCAGGCGGTGCCGGTCAGCGTCGCGGCGTGGAAGACCGGCGGCTCCAAGATGTTCATCGCGCCGGACAAGCCGGTCACCGTCGACGAACTCATCCGCGGCATGATCATCCAGTCCGGCAACGACGCCTGCGTTGCGCTGGCCGAGGCGATCGCCGGTTCGGAGGCCGCCTTCGCCCAGATGATGAATGCCGAGGCGAAGCGTCTGGGCATGTCGGGTACGCAGTTCCGCAACTCGACCGGCCTGACCGAGGACGGTCACTACACGACCGCGCGCGACCTGGCCGTCCTGGCGCGCGCGCTGATCCATGACTTCCCTGAGTATTACCCGCTGTACTCGACGCTGGACTACACCTACAACGGTATCAAGCAGGGTAACCGCAACCGCCTGCTGACGATGGACCGCAGCGTGGACGGCATGAAGACCGGCCATACCGACGCCGCCGGCTGGTGTCTGGTGTCGTCGGCCAAGCGCGAGGACCGCCGCGTCGTGTCGGTGCTGCTCGGCGCGCCGAACGAGAAGGGCCGCATCGAATCGTCGGCGACGCTGCTGAACTACGGTTTCAACGCCTGGGAGAACGCCCGCCTCGCCAGCGCCGAGGAAGTGCTGGCCACACCTGAGGTCTACAAGGGCGCGGCCGCCAGCGTGCAGGTCGGCACGGCCGAAGACGCGGTGGTCACCGTGCCGCGCGGTCAGGCCGGCAAGGTGACGCGCGAGATCGTCATCAATACGCCGGTGATCGCGCCGGTCGCCGTCGGCCAGCAACTGGGTACGCTGAAGGTGTCGATCGACGGCAAGCCGGCGGGGGAGTATCCGCTGGTGGCCAAGGTGGCGATCGAAGAAGGCGGATTCTTCCGCCGCATCTGGGACACGATCCGGCTCTGGCTGGGTCTGTAAGCATTGCCGCGGAGGACAGAGCCATGGCCGATCAGCCGCAGCAGACGTCGCGCGCCGACACCCTGCTCGAGTTTCCGTGCGACTTCCCGCTCAAGATCATGGGCGAGCGGCACGACGACTTCGCCCAGGTGGTGGTCGAGGTGGTGCTGCGCCATGCGCCCGACTTCGACCCGGCGACGCTGGGCATGCGCCCCTCGTCCGGTGGCCGCTACATCGGCCTGACCGCGACCATACGCGCGACCTCGAAGGCTCAGCTGGACGCGCTGTACCGCGAACTGAGCGGCCATCCGATGGTGAAGGTCGTCCTGTGACCGCCATCGTCCGCGCGCTCGGCCGGGCGGACTACACGCCGGTCTGGCAGGACATGCAGGCCTTCACCGCGGCGCGCGGCGCCGACACGCCGGACGAGTTCTGGCAGGTGGAGCACCCGCCGGTATTCACGCTGGGGCTGGCCGGCAAGCGCGAACACCTGCTGCGCGACGTCGGCGTGCCGGTGGTCGACAGCGACCGCGGCGGCCAGGTCACCTATCACGGCCCCGGCCAGGTCGTCATCTACACCCTGATCGACCTCAAGCGTGCCGGCCTCGGCGTACGCGAAGTGGTGAACCGCATCGAACAGGCCGTCATCGACCTGCTCGCCGACCACGACGTCCGCGCGCAGCGGCGCGCCGGCGCACCCGGCGTCTATGTCGGCGCGGGCGACGACGAAGCGAAGATTGCCGCACTGGGCCTGCGCATCCGCAACGGCCGCACCTACCACGGCGTTTCGCTGAACGTCGATATGGACCTGACACCGTTTACCGCGATCAACCCCTGCGGTTACAGTGGGCTGCGCGTCACACAGACGCGCGATCTGGGCATCGCACTCCCACCGGAGGCGATCTGCCTGCAACTGACCGGCGCGCTACAGCGCGCCCTCTATGAATAGGTAAACAGCAGCCATGAGCGACACCGCCTACGACCCGACCGAAAAACAGAAAGGTTCGCTGAAGACCGCCCGCATCCCGATCAAGGTGGTGCAGGCCGAAGCCCTGCGCAAGCCGGACTGGATACGCGTGCGCGCCGCGCGCCACGACAGCCGCTTCGGCGAGATCAAGCAGATCCTGCGCGACAGCGGTCTGCACACCGTGTGCGAGGAAGCGAGCTGTCCGAACATCGGCGAGTGCTTCGGCGGCGGTACCGCCACCTTCATGATCATGGGCGACAAGTGCACCCGTCGCTGCCCCTTCTGCGACGTCGGCCACGGCCGCCCCGACCCGCTGGACGCCGGCGAGCCGGAAAAGCTGGCGAAAACCATCGCCGCGCTGAAGCTGAATTACGTGGTGATCACCAGCGTGGACCGCGACGACCTGCGCGACGGCGGCGCCCAGCACTTCGTCGATTGCATCCGCGCCGTGCGTGAACACTCGCCGCGCACCCAGATCGAGGTGCTGGTGCCGGACTTCCGCGGTCGGCTGGACATCGCGCTGTCGATACTCGACGCCGCGCCGCCGGACGTGATGAACCACAACCTGGAAACCGTGCCGCGGCTGTACAAGATGGCGCGCCCCGGCTCCGACTACGCGCATTCGCTCGACCTGCTGCGCCAGTTCCGCGCCCGCCACCCGGAGGTGCCGACCAAGAGCGGCCTGATGCTGGGGCTGGGCGAAACCGACGACGAAATCCTCGAAGTGATGCGCGACATGCGCGCGCACGACGTGCAGATGCTCACGCTGGGTCAGTACCTGCAGCCCTCGGGCGGTCACCTGCCGGTGCTGCGTTACGTGCATCCGGACACCTTCGCGATGTTCGAGCGCGAAGCGACGGCGATGGGCTTCAGCCACGCCGCCTGCGGCCCGCTGGTGCGCTCCAGCTACCACGCCGACCGCCAGGCACACGCCGCCGGCGTCGCCTGACGCCGGTCCGGACCACGCCGGCACGGCTGACCGTGCCGGTGCAGCGGCGCCTCAGTCGTCCCGCAGCTCCGGGTGGGCCGACACGAAGGCGCGCAGGATGGTCAGCGCCTCGGGAAACTCGAAGGCTTCGATCAGGCGGGTCAACGGATGCACCGCCGCCTCGCCGAACTGCGCCACCAGCGCCGGCTTCAGTTCGCGCCAGATGGCGCCCGACTTCATGTCGTCGTGTTCGAGCAGCAGGCTGAGCTGGCTGACCAGGCCGCGCACGTGCGCCGCAGGCAGGCCGGCCGCGTCCGCCTCGGCCGGCGGCAGGGCGCGCAACTGGTCGCACACCGCCCCCAGTTGCGCCGCACAGGCCGCGATGTCGTCGGCAACGGTCGACGGCGGTGCGCCGGCATGCAGGGCCTGTTCGAGCGCAAGCGCACGGTCGCGCAGCGCATGCGCTCCGATGGTCGCCGCCACGCCCTTCAGCGTGTGTGCGACGCGTTCGGCGAGCTGCGTGTCGCCATCCGCGATCGCCTGCCTGACTCGCTCGACATCGCCGCTGTGGTTCGCCAGGAACATGTCCAGCACCTGGCGGTAGCCTGCGGCATCGCCACCGAGCGCGCGCAGCCCGACCTCGCGATCGATGACGGCGGGCACCGCCGGCGTCAGCGGCGATGCCGCGGCATGCTCACCTTCCGGAATCCACTGCGCGAGCGCCGCGAACAAGCGTTCCGGATCGACCGGCTTGACCAGGTGACCGTTCATGCCGACCTCTTCGCAGCGGCGCCTGTCCTCCTCGAAGGCATTGGCGGTCATCGCCAGGATGGGCAGCATGCGGCCGGCGTCGGTCCCGCGGATGCGGCGCGTCGCCTCGACGCCATCCATCACCGGCATCTGCATGTCCATCAGCACGACGTCGTAGTGCGAGCGGGCGACCTTGTCGACCGCCTCGGCGCCATTGGCGGCGACGTCGACCATCAGCCCCGCGCCTTCGAGCAGTTCGCGCGCGACCTCCTGGTTGATCGCATTGTCCTCGACCAGCAGCACGTGGGCGCCGACGCGCACGCGGCGCCGGCGGGCGCCCCCGTCCGGCCGCTCCGCCGCATCGCCGCGCCGCAGGCGCACGGTGAACCAGAAGGTGCTGCCCACGCCCGGCGCACTGGTCACGCCGACGTCGCCGCCCATCAGCCGCGCCAGGCGACGGCTGATCACCAGACCCAGTCCGGTGCCGCCGTACTTGCGCGTGGTGGCCACCTCGCCCTGTTCGAAAGCCTCGAACAGCCGTGCCTGCTTCTGTGCCGTGATGCCGATGCCGGTATCCTCGACCTCGAATCGCAGCATGACGGCCGTCGGCTGCTCGGCCAGCACCTGCACGCGCAGCGTGATGCCGCCACGCTCGGTGAACTTCACCGCATTGCTCAGATAGTTGATCAGTATCTGACCGACGCGCGTCGGGTCGCCGAGCAGCGACAGCCCGGCCAGCCGCGGATCGATCTCCTCCTTCAGCAGCAACCGGCGGGATACGATGCGGTCGGACATCATGCTGCGCACGCGGTCCAGCGTCGCCAGCACGCTGAACGGCACCTCCTCCAGTTGCAGGCGGTCGGCCTCGATCTTCGACAGATCGAGCACGTCGTTGATGATGCCGAGCAGATGCTTGGCCGAACTGGTGATCTTCTCCAGCTTGTCCAGCTGTGACGGCGCCGTCAGTTCGCGCCGCAGCAGGTGGGTGAAGCCGATGATGGCGTTCATCGGCGTGCGGATCTCGTGGCTCATGTTGGCGAGGAAGGTGCTCTTGGAACGGCTCGCCGCCTCGGCGTCGATGCGGGCGCGTTCCAGCTCGGCGGTGCGCCGGCGCACCAGTTCTTCCAGGTGGTGGCGGTGCGCATCGAGCTCGGCCTCGGCCGCCTTCTTCGCCGTGATGTCGCGGGTGACGCCCTGCAGGAGGGTGATCTGCCCGTTGGCATCGGTGCGCAGCGTGGTCACCACCTCGGTCATCAGGACACGCCCGTCGCGACAGGGCTGCTCGATCTCCAGCGTCTGCGTGCGCATCGATTCGTCGCCCGCCCTGAAGGCGGCCAGGCGCGCTGCGAACGCCTCGCTGACATGGCGGTAGCTGTCCGGCGTCATGGTGTCCTGCATGCTCTGCCCGAGCATCTCATCGACGGTATAGCCGCGCAGCCGCTCGACCGCCTGACTGATGTAGACGAAGCGCTCGGCGCGCAGGTCGTACAGCCAGATCACGTCGCTCGAGTTCTCCGACAGCAGCCGGTGCCGCTCCTCGCTCTCGCGCAGACGCCGCTCCGCCTCGCGACGGTCGGTCACGTCGCGGAATACCACGTGCAGCAGGGCGCGCCCGTCGTGCTCGATCGCGGTGGCCAGCACCTCGGTCGCCAGCGTTACGCCATCGGCGCGCTGCATCAGCCACTCGAACTGCTGCGCGCCGCCCTCGTCCAGCCTGCGCATGATCTGCTCGAAAGCGGGCGCCGACGCGACGCCATCCGCCTGCACTGCCGGGGCGACGTCGACCGGCGAGCGCCCGATCAGCTGCGCCGCATCCTGCATGCCGAGCAGGTCGAGGGCGGCGCGATTGACGTCGATGAAACGCCCCCCCTCCATCAGCACCACCGCCTCGCGCGTGTCCTCGAACAGCTTGCGGAAGCGCGCCTCGCTCTCGCGCAGGCGCTCCTCCGCCTGCCGCCGCTCGGTGATGTCGATATGGGTGCCGCTGATCATCAGCGGACGCCCGTCCGGCGTGTATTGCGTCACCCGCCCGCGGTCGGCGATCCACACCCAGTGACCGTCGCGATGGCGCATCCGGAGATCGCATTCGAAATAGTCGGTCTCGCCGGCCAGATGCCGTTCGAGTGCAGCGTTGGCCTGCCGCAGATCGTCCGGATGAACCAGTCGCGTCCACGTGCTGACCGTGAGCGGCTGCAGATCGGCCAGTTCATGACCGATCATGCCGGCCCAGCGCTCGTTGAACACCGCCTCGTCGGTCTGCAGATTCCACTCCCAGGTCCCGGCGTGGGTAGCGTCGATGATGTCCTGCAGTCGCTGCCGCTCGCGGTCGAGCTGGGCCTTCACCTTGGAACGCTCGGTCACGTCCCACCAGATGTCCGACACGTAGAGACGCCCCTGCAGATAGATCGGCTGCGCGCTGACCCGCACGTCGGTCAGCGATCCGTCCTTGCGCCGGCGACGGGTGTCGAACTGCGCTCCGCCCCGTTCGATCACACCGTCGACCTTTGTCCGCACCGCATCGCGGTCGAGCTCGGCCGTGACGTCGGCCAGCGTCAGCGATGCGAATTCCTCGCGCGTGTAGCCCAGGCCGTTGCAGGCGGCATCGTTGAACTCGACGAAGGCGAGCGTCTCGGCATCGATCAGGGTGATCGAATCGGATGCCTGCGACACGATGGCGCGGTAGATGTCCTCGCGCCGCGCCGCGCGCGCTTCGTCCTCGCGCCGCACGATGACGCTGGCGATGCGGTCGGCCAGCGCTTCGAGCAGCATGCGCTCTTCGAGAAGAAAGGGCCCCTCGTCGCGCAATGGCATGGCGCTTCGGTAGGCGACACATACCCTCCCGCGCACGTCGCCGCGCAGCAGCAGGCGGGCATGCATGGGCTGCACCGCGCGATCGAAGCCGGACGTCGCGACGGTGTCGCCATCCAGCTCGATCGCCGCCTCGGCCTCTTCCGCGTGCATGAAGCCGCCGGGCAGCAGGCCCACCACTTCGCGCAGCATGTCGGGCAGCGGCCGACGCAGATCCTCGGTGGCGCGGAACACCGCGTACAGGCAGCGCTGTTCCTTCACCCGCTCGGCCAGCGCCCGCTCGACCTCGCGCATCGACGTCACTTCGCGCGCCAGACCGAGTACGCCGACCAGTTTCCCGGTGCTGTCGGTCACCGGCGTCTTGGTGGTCTGGTAGAGGCCCTGATGACCACCGACGCGGAAAGTGAGCCATTCCTCGTTGACCAGCGGCCGGCCGGCGTCGATCGCTGCGCGGTCGTGGGCACGGAAGAACTCAGCCTGTTCGCGCTCGACGAAATCGTGATCGGAGTGACCGATCAACTGCGCCTCGGAGACGCCGTACAACTGCTCGAAACGCGGATTGCAGAAGCGGAAGGTGCCATCGACGTCCTTCAGCCATACCGGATCGGGAATGCCGTTCAGCAGCATGCGCAGACGGCTGCGCTCCTGCTCCAGCTCGGCCGCGTGGCGGTCGGCCAGTTCGCTCGCGCGACGCAGGCGCACGGCATGCCGGCGCTGCGCCAGCAGCAGCGCGCATACGAGCGCCAGACTGACGACGAGCACCAGCAGCAGCACGCGGTGATCGCGCCACAGTTCGGGCAGCGTATCGACAGGCACCGGCTGCGCCAGCGCCGCCTGGACAAAGCAGGAGAAGCCGACGGCGGCGGCGATCGATCGCACGCAGCGGACGGCGGCACGCCTCGGAATCGACGTCGTCATCGGGGGTGGCTCAGGGTGTCGTGTTCAGGGTCTGCCCGGCCAGATCGGCGTAGCGCGCGGCGATCGCCGCGAACTCATCCATGTGGGCGATGAAGGCGTCGACGACATCCGGATCGAAGTGCGCGCCCCGCCCCTCGATGATGATGGCGGTCGCGCGATCGAGCGGGAGAGCCGGCTTGTACGCACGCTTGCTGATCAGCGCGTCGAACACGTCGGCCAGCGCCATCAGGCGCGCCGGCAGCGGGATGGCCTCGCCGGCCAGACCTTCCGGGTAGCCCCTGCCGTCCCAGCGTTCGTGGTGGTAGTGCGCGATGTCCATCGCGATGTAGAGAAAATCGAGCGCCTCGCGCTCCTCCCGGTCGCAGATGGCGCGCCAGATCGCGTCCGATCCCTGTTTGGCGTGGGTCTTCATGATTTCCCACTCGTCGGGCGTGTGCTTGCCCGGCTTGTGCAGGATGTGATCGGGAATCGCCACCTTGCCGATGTCGTGCAGCGGCGCCGCCTTCGTATAGGTGTCGACCAGCGCCGGCGTCAGTTGGCCGGCGTAGCGCGGCGTCGCCGCCAGCGCCCGGGCCAGCACGTTCACGTAGGCCTGCGTGCGCAGGATGTGGTTGCCGGTCTCGTCGTCGCGCGCCTCGGCGATGCTCGCCAGCGCGCGCATGCTGACGTCCTGCACCACCTGGTTCTGCCGCATGCGGCGAGCGATCTCGCTCTCCAGCCAGGCGTTCTGGTCGCGCATGCGGTCGCGCGCCTCTTTCAGTTCGAGCTGCCCGCGCACGCGCGCCAGCACGATGGCCGGTCGCACCGGCTTGGTGATGTAGTCGACCGCACCCAGTTCCAGCCCGTGCGCCTCGTCCTCGGTGCTGTCGAGCGCGGTGACGAAGATGACCGGCAGCTCGCGCGT
>JAVEVQ010000142.1:0-4352 GCA_034004945.1 Methyloversatilis sp.
GCCTACACGCCGGCCGATTCCAGCTCGAAGCCGATGTGCGGCTGCACCGACATGAACCACGGCGACGTGCGTGCCGCCATCCGCGACCGCCACCTGATCGACATCCCGACCGTGATGCGCGAGCTGAAGTGGAAGACGCCCAACGGCTGCGCCTCCTGCCGCCCGGCGCTGAACTACTACCTGATCTCGACCTGGCCGCACGAGGCGAAGGACGACGCGCAGAGCCGCTTCATCAACGAGCGCGCGCACGCCAACATCCAGAAGGACGGTACCTACTCGGTGGTGCCGCGCATGTGGGGCGGCCTGACCACGCCGGACGAACTGCGCGCCATCGCCGACGCGGCCGAGAAGTACAAGGTGCCCACCGTCAAGGTGACCGGCGGCCAGCGCATCGACCTGCTGGGCGTGAAGAAGGACGACCTGCCGGCGATGTGGGCCGACCTCGCCAAGGCCGGCATGGTGTCCGGCCACGCCTACGGCAAGAGCCTGCGCACGGTGAAGACCTGCGTCGGCGCCGAGCACTGCCGCTTCGGCACCCAGCTGTCGATGAGCCTGGGCGTGAAGCTGGAGAAGATGCTGTTCGGCATGTACAGCCCGCACAAGGTGAAGCTCGCCGTGTCCGGCTGCCCGCGCAACTGCGCCGAAGCCGGCATCAAGGACGTGGGCGTGATCGGCGTCGAATCCGGCTACGAAATCTATGTCGCCGGCAATGGCGGCATCAAGACCGAAGTGGCGCAGTTCTTCTGCAAGGTGAACAGCGACGAGGAGGTGATGGAGTACTCCGGCGCCTTCCTGCAGCTCTACCGCGAAGAGGGCTGGTACCTCGAACGCACGGTGCACTACATCGAGCGCGTCGGTCTCGACTACGTGAAGGGCAAGGTGGTCGATGACGCCGAGAACCGCCGCGCGCTGTACGAGCGCCTGCTGTTCGCGCTGCAGGACTACAGGGATCCGTGGCTGGAGCGCGCCGAAGCCGACGCGAAATCGGAGCTGGGCCGCGAGTTCCGCACCATCGCCATCCGCCAGGCCATGCAGGCCTGAACGGCAGATGCAAGCTGCAAGACGCAAGGTGCAAGGAAAAGCGCCCGTCTGCAGCTTGCGACTTGAATCCTGGATCTTGAGGCTATCGAAATGACGACTTCCACCTGGGCGCCGGTCTGCGCGCTCGAAGACATCCCCCTGCTCGGCTCGCGCGTCGTGCGCGCCGAATCCGGCGACATCGCGATCTTCCGCACCGACGGCGACCGCGTGTTCGCGGTGCATGACAGATGCCCGCACAAGGGCGGCCCGCTGTCGCAGGGCATCGTCCATGGCGACACGGTCACCTGTCCGCTGCACAGCTGGAAGATCCGGCTGGAATCCGGCGAGGCGGTTGCGCCCGATGTCGGCTGCACGCGCGGCTTCGACGTGAAGGTCGAGAACGGTCAGGTCCTGCTGAAGGCCTGACATCCGCTCAGGCCCCTGACACCCGCAATGCCCGCGGCGGCACGCGCCGCCGCGGCGATCCGCTCACCACTATCCCGAGTACGGCTGCCCGCAAGGATGCGCGCAGGCCGGATCGATCACGGGGAGGTCATCCACCGATGGACAGGAAAGCATTTCTGAAGGCCGGCCACACGCCCACGCTGTTCGCCGCCTTTCTCTACTTCGATCTCGCCTTCATGGTGTGGGTGCTGCTCGGCCCGCTCGGTGTGCAGATCGCCCACGACCTGCAGCTCACGCACGTACAGAAGGGCTTCATGGTCGCCGTGCCGGTACTGGCCGGCGCGCTGTTGCGCATGCTGATGGGCGTGCTGGTCGACCACCTGCAGCCGAAGAAGGCCGGTGCCATCGGTCAGGTCATCGTCATCGCGGCGATGTTCGTCGCCTGGCAGTTCGGCATCCACAGCTATGAACAGGCGCTGCTGCTCGGCTGCTTCCTCGGTTTCGCCGGCGCCGCCTTCGCCGTCGCGCTGCCGCTGGCATCGCGCTGGTATCCGCCGGAACACCAGGGCACGGCACTGGGCATCGCCGGCGCCGGCAACTCGGGCACCGCGCTGGCAGCGCTGTTCGCGCCCGGTCTGGCGACGGCCTTCGGCTGGGTCAACGTGTTCGGCCTGGCACTGATTCCGCTCGTCGCCGTATTCATCTTCTACCTGCTGGTGGCGAAGGACGCGCCGGAATGCCCGCCACCGAAGACGCTGGCCGAATACCTGAAGGTGCTGAATGACCGCGACGCCTGGTGGTTCATGTTCTTCTACAGCGTCACCTTCGGCGGCTTCGTCGGTCTCGCCTCCTCGCTCACCATCTACTTCAACACCCAGTACGGGCTGGACGCGAAGATGGCCGGCTACTTCACCGCCGCCTGCGTATTCGCCGGTTCGCTGGTGCGGCCGATCGGCGGCAACCTGGCCGACCGCATCGGCGGCATCCGCACGCTGAGCATGATGTATGTGGTCGCCGCCGCCTTCCTGTTCGGCGTGAGCTTCGGCCTGCCGCAGGCCTGGATGGCGGTGGTCGTATTCGTCGGCGCAATGCTGGCGCTGGGCATGGGCAATGGCGCGGTGTTCCAGCTGGTGCCGCAGCGCTTCCGCCGCGAGATCGGCGTGATGACTGGTCTGGTCGGCATGGCCGGCGGCATCGGCGGCTTCTATCTCGCTTCCTCGCTCGGCTGGTCGCGCGAGGTCACCGGCAGCTACCAGACCGGCTTCGTCGTGTTCGCGCTGCTGGCAATCGCCGCGCTGACCGGCCTGACCCGCGTCAAGACGCGCTGGCGCACCACCTGGGGCGCGGCACACCTGACGTCGGCCCGCATCTGAGCCGGGCGGCATCATGACGCTCGCAGTGTCCATCGGCCAGTGCTCGGTCACCGGGCCTCGCCCGCGCAACGAGGACTTCGTCGGCGCGGTCACGCCGGTTGGCGAGACGCTGGACGCCAAGGGCGTACTGCTGGCGGTGGCCGACGGTGTCGGCGGCCACGCCAAAGGACGCGAAGCGGCCGAGTTCACGGTGCGCGGTCTGCTCAACGACTACTACGCGACACCGGACACCTGGCGCATCGCACAGGCGATCGACCAGGTGCTCGGCGCGCTGAACCGCTGGCTGGTCGCCCACGCCGCGCGCACCCGCGAATCGGCGGGCATGGCCACCACGCTGTCGGCACTGGTGCTGCGCGGCACCCGCTGGCACCTCGCCCACGTCGGCGATTCGCGCATCTACCTCTATCGCGACGGCTGCCTGACGCAGCTGACCGAGGACCACACCTGGGCACACCCGGAACTGTCCAACGTGCTGCATCGTGCGGTCGGTCTCGACGACCGTCTCGCGGTCGACCACGCCGACGGCGAACTGGAGATCGGCGACACCTTCGTGCTGATGAGCGACGGGGTCTGGAACACCCTGCACGACGAAGGCATCGGCGCCTTGCTGGCGCGCGGCGGCGATACCGAATCGATGGCGTCTGCGCTGGTGCTGCAGGCCGAGGCGCGCGGTGCCGGCGACAACTGCACCGCACTGGTCGCCCGCGTCGACGCGCTGCCGCAGGCGGCGCTGCGCGACCGGCTGGCCGAGGCGGCCGGCCTGTCGCTGCCGCCGCGGCTGGTCGTCGGCGACGAACTGGACGGCCTGCGTGTCGACGCCGTACTGCACGAGTCGCGCCTCACCCTGCTCTACCGCGTCACCGATCTGGCCAGCGGTGAGGTGCGCGTGCTGAAGACGCTGCGTGAGGACGCCGATGCGGATGCCATCGCCGCGCTGGTGCACGAGGAATGGCTGGCGCGCCGCGTGGTGTCGCCGCAGTTCCCGCAGGTGATCGGCCACCCGCGCAGCCGCCTCTATTACCTGATGAGCTGGCACGACGGCGCCAGCCTGCGCGCGCGCCTCGATGCCGGTCACCACTTCAGCACCGAACAGGTGGTGAAGCTGGGCTGCAGCGTGCTGCGCGCACTCGGCACGCTGCACCGTCTGGGCATCGTCCATCGCGACATCAAGCCGGACAACCTGCACCTGGACAGCCAGGGCACGCTGCGCGTGCTCGATCTGGGCGTCGCCGCGTCCGACGGCGAGGATTTCAAGGAGATCAACAACCCGGGCACGCCCAGCTATATGGCGCCGGAACTGTTCGCCGGCGAGGCCGCCAGCGAATCGAGCGACCTGTTCGCGCTCGGCGTCACCCTCTATCAGCTGCTGACCCGCCGCTACCCGTGGGGCGAGATCGAACCCTTCCAGCGCCCGCGTTTCGGCGAATCGGTGCCGCCCACGCGCTACCGCCCGGACCTGCCCGAGTGGCTCGAGGCGGTGCTGCTGAAAGCCATCGCCCGCAGTCCCGATGCGCGCTTCGAAACCGCCGAGGAATTCCTGCTCGCGCTCGAGCG
>JAVEVQ010000056.1:0-20667 GCA_034004945.1 Methyloversatilis sp.
GTCGTGCTGAAGGGGCTGGATGAACGCCTGCCAGTGAGCCGGCGGCAGTGGGCGCAGGTCAGGGCGGAGTTTGCCGGCATCCGGGGGACGGAGCGGGGCTGACGACGGCAGGCAAGCTCCGACTCATTCGGTGAGCGCCGAGCGGTGCTCGGCGAAACCCTCACCTCATCGTCCACGGACGGCTTTGCACAGCCGTCCGGTTCCGCAGGCGCGAAGCAGTGCTTCGCGAAACCCCTGCTTCACCCACGGTCGGCTCTGCATGGCCGTCCGGTTCCGCGGGCGCGAAGAGGTGCTTCGCGAAACCCCCGCTCCACCCACGGTTTGCCCTGCATGGCAAACCGGTTCGATGGGCGGCGAGCAGTGCTCGCCGAAACCCCCATCTCACCCACTGTTTCTCAGCGCGGCCGCGACGCCGTTGATGGTCAGGTGGATGGACCGGCGGGTGCGTTCGTGGCGGTTGCCGGCGCGGAAGCGGCGCAGCAGTTCGACCTGCAGGTGGTTCAGCGGCTCGATGTAGGGGAAGCGGTTGCGGATCGAGCGCGCGAGCAGCGGGTTGGTCGACAGCAGTTCCTGCGCGCCGGTGATCTGGCGCACGGCGTCCAGCGTGGCCTGCCATTCGGCGCGGATGCGCGTGAAGATTGCGGTGCGCAGCGCCTCGTCCTCGACCAGTTCGGCGTAGCGGCTCGCGATCGCGATGTCGGTTTTCGACAGCACCATGTCCATGTTGGAAATGAGTGTGGCGAAGAAGGGCCATTCGTTCACCATGGCCTGCAACCGCGCCATGCCGTCGGCGTGCTGGGCGCGGTAGGCGTTCACCGCCGAGCCGAAGCCGTACCAGCCGGGCAGCATGAGCCGGCACTGTGACCACGAGAACACCCACGGGATGGCGCGCAGGTCCTCGATCTTCTGCCCCTTCTTGCGCGAGGCCGGGCGCGAGCCGATGTTCAGCTCGGCGATTTCGGTAATGACGGTCGATTCCCAGAAGTACTTCTCGAAGCCCGGGGTTTCATAGACCAGGTTGCGGTAGGCCTTGAAGGCATAGCCCGACAGTTCTTCCATCGCGTCGGTGAATTCGGGCGGTGCGGCGGCTTCGCGCTTGCCCAGCAGCGTCGCTTCGAAGGTGGCCGCGGCCAGCACTTCGAGGTTGCGCCGGCCGACATCCGGATTGGAATATTTGGAGGCGATCACCTCACCCTGTTCGGTGATGCGGATCTGTCCCTGCACGGCGCCGCCCGGCTGCGCCAGGATGGCCTGGTAGCTCGGGCCGCCGCCGCGGCCGACCGAACCGCCGCGGCCATGGAACAGGCGCAGCCGCACGCCGTGGCGCTTGAACACCTGCACCAGCTTGGTCTCCGCCTTGTACAGTTCCCAGCCGGAGGTGAGGAAGCCGCCGTCCTTGTTCGAATCCGAATAGCCCAGCATCACCTCCTGCGCCTCGCCGCGCGCGTCCAGCAGCACGCGCCAGATCGGGATCGTGAACAAGCGGTCCATGATGCGCGGGGCGTTGCGCAGGTCGCCGATCGTTTCGAACAGCGGGATGATATTCATCGCCGCCTGCCGCTCATGCACATTGAGCAGACCGACTTCCTTCAGGATGAGGGCGACTTCCAGCATGTCCGACACGCCGTCGGTCTTCGAGATGATGTAGTTCGGCAGCGCCGCTTCGCCGTAAAGCTTGTGCATCTCGGCGGCGGTGCGCGCGATCGCCAGCTCGCCCTCGGTTTCGGCCGAGAACTGCATGAAGGGCGCGGTCAGCGGGCGCGGCGTGCCCAGTTCGTTGATCAGCACCTCGATACGCTGCTCCTCGCGCAGTTCGAGGTAGTTGCCGCAGACGTGGGCGTTGGCCAGCAGTTCGGCGATCACGCGCTCGTGCACGTCGGAGTTCTGGCGCAGGTCGAGT
The DNA here is from genome assembly GCA_034004945.1 of Methyloversatilis sp. Classification (GTDB taxonomy): domain Bacteria; phylum Pseudomonadota; class Gammaproteobacteria; order Burkholderiales; family Rhodocyclaceae; genus Methyloversatilis. The sequence goes on from JAVEVQ010000056.1 coordinate 1,901, forward strand.
GCCGCCAGGTGGAAGCCGAACACGCGCGCGGCGTGGCGCAGCCGGCGCAGGCGGCCACGCGCGATCAGCGCCGATTTGTGGCCGACCAGAGAGTCGTGGATCACGTCGAGGTCACGCACGAATTCTGCGGCGTTGGTGTAGGGGTCTGCGTCACCGACCGCCTTCCACAGTGCCTCGTGCTGGTCAAGCGTGCGGGCGGTGACCGCCAGGCGGGCGTAGATGCCGGCCAGCGCGCGGCGGTACAGCTCGTCCTCGCGGTGCGGCGACTTGTCCGGCGCGGTGGCGGCCAGTACGCGCAGTTCGTCGCTGACGTTGTTCAGCAGCGTGGTCGGCGACAGGTCGGTGTCGAGGATATGTACCTGGGTCAGGTAGTAATCGAGCGCCTTCGACGACTGCACGCGCAGCGTCGCGCGCAGCACGTCGGCAGTGACGAAGGGGTTGCCATCGCGGTCGCCGCCGATCCACGAACCCATGCGCAGGAAGCTGCCGATTTCGCGCCGGTGTTCCGGAAACGCCGCTTCGAGCTGATCCTCTACCGAGTTGTAGACGCGCGGCAGTTCGCGCAGGAAGGTGTAGTCGTAGAACGACAGGCCGTTGATCACCTCGTCGGCGACCGACAGTCGGGTGCGCCGCAGCATGCGTGTCTGCCACAGCGAGGTGATGGTCCGGCGTACCGCCTCGTCGCGATCTTCCAGCTCTTCCGGCGTCAGTCGCATGCGGTCGCGCTCGTCGATCAGGCGGGCGATCTTCATTTCCTGGCTGAGGATGCTCTTGCGCTGTACCTCGGTCGGGTGCGCGGTCAGTACCGGCACCACCAGTCCGTCGCGGAAGAAGGCGAGGATCTCTTCGGCCGGCACCTGCGCGTCGAGCGCCTTCTGCAGTGCGTTGGCCAGCGTGCCCGGACGCGGAGGGTCGCCGGCGATGGCGTGCGCGCGGGCGCGGCGGATGTGGTGCTGGTCCTCGGCGATGTTGGCCAGGTGCAGGAAGTAGCTGAAGGCGCGCACGACGATGATGGAATCGTCGTCCGACAGGCTGTTCAGCAGCTTGGCCAGTTCGGCGCGCGCGTCGAGGTCATCGTCCCGGCGGAAGCGCACGCACAGCCGGCGCACGTTCTCGATCAGTTCGAACATGCGGCTGCCTTCCTGCTCGCGCACGACGTCGCCCAGCATGCGGCCGAGCAGGCGGATGTCGTCGAACAGCGGCTGGTCCTTGTCGTGCGTGGCGCGATCGTGCACCGCAACCGGCGTCTGGGCCTGTTGATTCACTGGCAATCCTTCCTCGAAGAGGGTCCTGAATGAGTGTCTGATTGTTCGCGTCGCCGGCCTGCTCTGGCAGAGGCGATACGATGTTCCATCCGGGGCTGCTAGAATTCGGGCCGATTCGCGCGCTGCCGGTAGGCATACGCTCACGCTGGCGCGCGGTGTGTTCACCTCACGCCTCTTTTCCATATGGATCATCCGGCCGGCCCGGCGGACCTCATTGCGGCGGATCGCGCGCAGTCGGTACCGCAGCAGGAAACCAAAGCTTACCCGAAGCCCGAGCGCATCGTGATCGCGTCGCGCGAGTCGCGTCTTGCCATGTGGCAGGCGGAACACGTGCGTGACAGACTGTCATCGTTGTACCCGGGTACGACCGTCGACATTCTCGGCATGACCACGCGCGGCGACCAGATTCTCGACCGTCCGCTGGCCAAGGTCGGCGGCAAGGGTCTGTTCGTGAAGGAGCTGGAAACCGCCCTGCTCGAAGGCCGTGCCGACCTGGCCGTGCATTCGATGAAGGACGTGCCGATGACGCTGGCCGACGAGTTCGCGCTGGTCGCCACGCTGGAGCGCGAGGTACCGCAGGACGCCTTCGTTTCGTCGCGCTACGCCAGCCTCGACGAACTGCCGCCGGGTGCCGTGGTCGGCACTTCCAGCCTGCGGCGCGAGTCGCAGCTGCGCGCGAACTTCCCCTATCTGGCGGTGAGCAGCCTGCGCGGCAATCTGGATACCCGTCTGCGCAAGCTCGACGAGGGGCAGTACGACGCGATCATCCTCGCTGCCGCCGGCCTCAAGCGTCTCGGCCTGGGCGATCGCATCCGCTCGCTGCTGCCGGTCGAACTGTCGCTGCCGGCGGCCGGGCAGGGCGCTCTGGGCATCGAGGCGCTGTCGTCGCGACCGGAAGTTGCGGCCTGGCTGGCGCCGCTGGTTTGCGGCACCAGCGAAGCCTGCGTCCGCGCCGAACGTTCCGTGTCGCGCGCGCTGGCCGGTTCCTGCGAAGTGCCGCTGGCGGCCTATTGCGTGCTCGACGGTGGCGCGCTGTGGCTGCGTGCGCGCGTCGCGATGCCCGACGGCTCGCGTATCGCGATGGCCGAGGCGCGCGGCAACATCGCGCAGCCGGACGAACTGGCCGCCGTCTGTGTCGAGGCCCTGCTGGCGGACGGCGCACAGGCCATCCTCGACGACCTGGCCGGACGATGAATCCGCGCGGCGCGCTGGCCGGACGCGGCGTGCTGGTCAGCCGCCCGCGCGCGCAGGCTGCTGCGCTCAGCGACGCGATACGCGCTGCCGGTGGCCGACCGATCGAGTTTCCGCTGATCGACATCGAGCCGCTGGCTGATAACACGGCGGTGGCCGCGGCCGCGGCGACACTGGACGACGCGGCGCTGTCGGTGTTCGTCAGCGCCAACGCGGTCGCTCATGCACTCGACGTGATCCTGCCCCGACGCGGCTGGCCCGCAGCGTTGCCGGCCGCCACGGTGGGCGAGCAGTCGGCGCAGGCGCTGCGCGCGCGCGGCATCGCCCGTGTGCTCGTGCCGCAGCAGGGCCGCTTCGATTCGGAAGCGCTGCTGGCGCTGCCCGAACTGTCGGCTGACGCTCTGGCCGGGCGTCGGGTGCTCATCTTCCGCGGCGACGGCGGCCGCGAACTGCTCGGCGAAACCCTGCGCGCGCGTGGCGCGACGGTCGAACACGTCACCTGCTACCGGCGCGTGCCGCCGCGCGACGGCGCGCCGCTGTGCGAGGCCGTGCGCACCGACGCGCTGCACGCACTGACCATCACCTCGTCCGAGTCGCTGCGTAACCTGCTGGCGCTGCCCGGTCTGGACTGCGCCGACGCGCTGCGCGCGCTGCCGCTGTTTGCCCCGCACGCGCGCATCGCCGAGCAGGCGCGCGAACAGGGCTTTGCCCGCGTGATCGAGACCGATCCTGCCGATGCCGGCCTGATGGCCGGTCTTACCGATTACTTTTCGTCGCGGTCGCGCGACCTCCACTGACGACATGAGCGAGCAGACACCACCGAGCACCCCTGTCACCCCCGTCGGCGCCGCCACCGCGCAGCCGGCGCCGACGAAGCGCGAAGGCGTCGTCCCGCTGTGGGCGCTGGGCCTGTCGCTGCTGTTGCTGGTCGCGCTGGGCGTTGCGAGCTTCCTGATGCTGCAGCGCATGCGTGCGCTGGAGTCGGAACTGCATAGGCGGGTCGAGGTGGTCGGCGAGCAGGCGGCGCAGGCCACCCGCGCGACCGAACAGGAGGCCGCGGGCATCGCCGGCTACGGCACGCGACTGAGCAGTCAGGAAGTGCAGCTGGCCGAACTGCGGGCGCGCATCGAGGCCTATGAATACCTGGCCGACGATCTGGTGCGCAGTTACGACGAACGCGTGCTGGCCGAGGTCGAACACGCGCTGGTCCTGGGTCAGCAGCAGCTGCAGCTGGCCGGTGATGCCAAGCTGGCGCTCAGTGCGCTGTCCGGTGCCGAAGCGCGGCTGGCGCGCGTCGATACCGGCCGCTACCTGCCGCTGCGCCGTGCCATGGCGAACGATATGGAACGGCTGCGCCGCGCGCCGATGGCCGACCTGTCCGGTCAGGCGCTGCGCATCGACACCCTGCTGACGGTCGTCGATGGGCTGCCGCTCGCCTTCGAACGCTCGCCGGCCCGGGATGCGCCGGCAGCGGCGGCGACCGGCGACGACAGGACGGCTGAGCCGGCGCTGGCGGAGCGGCTGGCGCGGGCGGTGTGGGAAGAGGTGCGCCAGCTGGTGCGCATCGAGCGTCTCGACCGTCCCGATCCGGCGCTGCTGTCGCCTGAGCACAGCTTCTTCCTGCGCGAGAACCTGAAACTGCGGCTGATCAACGCGCGCGTGGCGCTGCTGCAGCGCAATGGCGCGGTCTGGCGCGAGGACATCCGGCAGGCGCGTGAGTGGGTGGAGCGCTACTACGACACCCGCGCCCGCCAGACCGAGAACGCGCTGGTCACCCTGCGCCAGCTGGCGGCGGTCGATCCGGGCGAAGCCTTGCCGGGGCTGAACGAATCGATGAGTGCGCTGGCCCAGCTGAAGGCGCAGCGTCAGCGCCCGACCGTCACGCGCGAGGAGAAGCGCTGATGGTGCGCCTGCTGCTGTGGCTGCTCGGCCTGTGCGCGCTGGCCGTCGGCCTGGTCATCGCCGCCCGTCATAACGACGGCTTCGTGCTGATCCAGTGGTCGCCGTGGCGCGTCGAGCTGTCGCTGAACCTGTTCATCGTCACCCTGCTGCTCGGTGTCGCGCTGCTGTACAGCCTGTTCCACTTCATCGATGGCCTGATGCGCATGCCGGCACGCGCCGCGCGCTATCGCGCCCGTCAGCGCCGTCATCGTGCGGTGACCGCGCTGCGCGACGCGGCCCGGCTCTACTTCGAGGGCCGTTACGGTCACGCGCAGCGCAGTGCGCGGGTGGCGGTAGAGGGCGGCGAGTCGCCCGGACTGGCGGCGCTGATCGGTGCCCGCGCGGCGCACGCGATGCGAGAGCAGGTGCAGGCAGACGAGTGGCTGCGCCAGGCCGAGCGCTACCAGGACCTGCGCACTGCGCGCCTGATGACCGAAGCCGACATCCTGACCGACCGCCGCGAATACGTCGATGCCCTGGAGCGCATCGACATACTGCAGTCCGGCGGTCAGCGCCACGTCGCCGCACTGCGACTGGCGATGCGCGCCCGCCGCGGCCTCGGCGACTGGGGTGGCCTGCTGCGTGTGGTGCGTCTGCTGCAGAAGCACCGTGCACTGACGCCGGAACAGGCGGCGCCGGTGCGCCGTCAGGCGCACATGGGGGCGCTGCACGACATCGATCCGGCGGAACTGGATGCCTACTGGAAGAGCCTGCCGTCGGTCGAGCGCGAGGACGCGCAGGTGGTGCGCGCGATGTGCGAGGCGCTGGTCGCCGCTGGCCAGTTCGCGCAGGTGCGCAAGCTGATCGAGGCGCAGATCGAGCGCGGCTGGGAGTCGTCGCTGATGACGCTGTACGCGCACTCCGACGGTGCCGACGCGCTGGCGCGCATCGCCCGGGCGGAGGCCTGGCTGCGCGACCATCCGGACGACGGCGAACTGCTGCTGGCACTCGGCCGTCTGTGCCGCACGCAGCAGCTGTGGGGCAAGGCGCAGAGCTATCTCGAAGCGGCGCTGGCGGTGCAGCCGTCGCGCATCGTCCATGTCGAACTGGCGCTGCTGGCCGAACACCTCGAACGGCCCGAGGACGCACAGGCACATTTCCGCGCCGCGGCACTGATGAAGTGAACGTCGTCGCTGTGCGTATGTCATGATCGGTGCCTGATCATCGGCGCGGGCATGACATGAACGATCCCTTCGAAAATGCGGTCGCGGCGCAGCCGCTTGCCGACCCCTTCGCGTCTTCAGGTGCGCCGCAGGCGGAGGCACTCATCTTCTCCGGGCGCGGTGCCGAGTACTTCGGCATCTGGATCGTGAACCTGCTGCTCAGCATCGTCACGCTGGGCATCTACTCCGCCTGGGCCAAGGTCAGGCGCCTGCAGTACTTCCATCGCCACACCACGCTGGGCGGTGCCGCCTTCGATTACCACGGTGATCCGCGCGCCATCCTGAAGGGGCGGGTGATCGGCGTCATCCTGCTCGTCGCCTACCATCTGTCCTTCGAGTTCTCGCCCCTCCTCGGCATCGCGGTCGCCATCGTGCTGGCGGCGGTGATGCCGGTGCTGCTGATGCGTTCGCTGAAGTTCCGTGCGCGCAATACCAGCTGGCGCGGTCTGCGCTTCGCCTTCGATGGCGACAGCAGCGGCGCTTACTCGGTTTTCCTGAAGTGGCCGCTGCTGTCGGTACTCACGCTCTACCTGCTGGCGCCGATGTGGCACCAGCGCATGAAGCGCTACCAGATCGACAATGCACGCTTTGGCACCACGCGTTTCCATCTGGATGTACCGGTGTCCGCCTTCTACAAAATGTACGGCGTCCTGTTCCTGCTCCTTTTGGCAGGCCTGCTCGTCATGGGGGCAATGATGGTGGGTCTCTTCGCGCTGAGTGGCGGCGGGCCGGAAAGCATGTCCATGCTGCCGATACTTCTGTTTCTCGGCTGGCTGGCCGTACTCATGCTGGTCCAGCCCTATCTGCTTGCACGCCTGCAGAACGTGGTGTGGAACAACACGCAGCTCGGTCCGCACCGCTTCGAGTCGCGTGCCCGTGCCCGCACGCTGTACGCGATCACGCTGACCAACCTGATCGCCATCGTGTGCACCTTCGGTCTGTTCATGCCCTTCGCCGCGATACGCCTCGCGCGCTACCGGATCGAGAGCGTCACGATGATCAGCGCCGGTCCGCTCGACGACTTCGTCGCCGGTCAGTCGCAGGACGTGGCGGCGACCGGTGAGGAGGCGGCCGATCTGTTCGATGTCGACATCGCACTCTGACATGCCGTCAGCGGTGGCGGCCCTCTATTTCGACGGTGTCAGTGCGCGGGCGCATGCGGCGACGATCGCGCTCGACGGTGACGCGCTGCACGTGCAGGCCGTAGGCGTCGCACGCCGCGAGCCGCTGTCGACCTTGCGCCTGTCCGAGCCCATGGGGTCGGCGCCGCGGCTGATCACCTTCGCCGACGGTGCGCACGTCGAGGTGCGGGATCACGCCGCGCTGGCCCAACTGCTCGACGCCAGTGGTCACCGCGACCGTGCGACGGTGCGCTGGGCCATCGATGCACGTGTCGTGCTCGGTGCCGTTGCAGCGCTCGTCCTCATCGTCTGGCTGGGCGCGCGCTACGGCCTGCCGTGGGCGGCCGGCATGGCGGCGCCGCACGTGCCGCAGGCGGTGGTGGCGGCCATGTCACAGCAGGCGCTCGAATTGCTGGACGACCGCCTGCTGGCACCGAGCGAGCTCGACGAGGTACGCCAGCAGCAGTTGCGCTCGGCGCTCGCAGCACGCAGCACGCTGCCGCACACGCTGCTGTTCCGCTCGGGCGGACCGGTCGGTGCCAACGCATTTGCGCTGCCTGACGGCTCGCTCGTCGTCACCGATGAACTGGTCGCTCTGGCCGACGATGATGAACAGGTGCTGGCCGTCCTGATGCACGAGCTCGGGCACGTCGAGCTCAGGCATGGCATGCGCATGGTGCTTCAGGGGGCTGCCGTCGCCCTGTTCATGACCTGGTATGCCGGTGACGTGAGCAGCCTGCTGGCGATGGCGCCGACCGTGCTGCTGCAGTCGGGCTACTCGCGCGGCATGGAGCGGGAGGCCGACGCCTACGCGGCGCGTGCGCTGCGCAGTCAGGGCCGCTCGCCGACGCTGCTGGCCGACATGCTGGAACGTCTCGCCCGCGCGCACGGCGCGCGCGAGGATGGCACGGCTGCGGGCTGGCTTTCAAGCCATCCGGATAGCGCACAACGTATCGAAAAGCTCCGCCGCGGAGACTTCACCGCCGATTGACCTTGGTCAACGTGGGGTTTTCTGCTCTTGAGGATACTGCCGTCACTGAATGCGGTTTAAATCCTCTGGAGCACGTAAAAATGAAGGCGATCAAGTGGGTGGGCGTGGCAGCACTGGCTGCCGTGGCAGGCGTTGCGAACGCGGCTGACGAAGGCAACTGGATGGTGCGCGCACGTGCGCTGTACATGAACCCGGATAACGACAATTCGGGCGGTCTGGGCCTGCCGATCGATGTCGAAGCCGAGAACAAGGTGTTCCCGGAAATCGACATCACCTACTTCTTTACCAAGAACATCGCGGCCGAGCTGATCCTGACCTATCCGCAGAAGCATGACGTGGAGTTGGGCGGTGTGGGCATCGGTTCGGTCAAGCACCTGCCGCCGACGCTGACGCTGCAGTACCACTTCAATCCGGAAGGTCAGATGCGCCCGTACGCCGGTCTTGGCCTGAACTACACGCGCTTCTCCAGCGTCGATCTGGATGCCGGCACCGTTCTCGGCGGCAGCGTGCCGCTGCGCATCGACCGCAGCAGCTTCGGCTGGGCGGCACAGGTGGGCGCCGACGTGCAGATCGCGCCGAAGTGGTTCCTGAACTTCGACGTCAAGTACGTCGCGATCGACACCGACATCTTCATCAAGGGCGCCGGCGGCGCCAAGGTGACCAAGCTGGGCATCGACCCGATGCTGTACTCGGTCGGTATCGGTTATCGCTTCTGAGTTTGAGCGGGTTCGCCGGTCGAAGGCCACAAGCCTGAAGGCCGGCGGGCAAGCCTAAAGGTTCTTCCTGCAGTCCCGGTTCGGGCACCCTTGAGGTGCCCGTTTTTTTTTGGCTCTCGGGCTGAGCTCGCGCCGGACTGACGAACGGGCGGCTGCGCAGGCGCGAAGCAACGCTTCGCGAACGCCTGCTATACCCAGTCCCGCGGCGGGAGGAAATCGGTGTAGAGCTTCGCTTCCGGCGAGCCGTCGGCGGGGTGCCAGTCGTAGCGCCATTTCACCACCGGCGGCATCGACATCAGGATGGATTCGGTACGCCCGCCCGACTGCAGGCCGAACAGCGTGCCGCGGTCGAACACCAGGTTGAATTCGACGTAGCGGCCGCGACGGTAGGCCTGGAAGTCGCGTTCGCGCTCGCCAAAGGGCGTGTCGCGGCGGCGTTCGACGATGGGCAGGTAAGCGTCGAGGAAGGCGTTGCCGACCGCCTGCGTCAGCCCATAGGCGTGATCGAAGCTCACTTCGCCGTCGGCACCCAGATCGTCGAAGAACACGCCGCCGATGCCGCGCGCTTCCTTGCGGTGCTTCAGATAGAAATAGTCGTCGCACCACTTCTTATAGCGTGCCCAGGTGTCGGCGCCGAACGGTGCAAGCGCGTCGCGGCAGGTGCGATGGAAGTGGGCGGCGTCCTCTTCCACGCCGTAGTACGGCGTCAGATCCATGCCACCGCCGAACCACCACACGGCATCGCCGTTCTTCGGCTGCGCGGTGAAGAAGCGCACGTTCAGGTGCACGGTCGGCACGTAGGGACTGCGCGGGTGCAGCACCAGCGACACACCCATCGCCTCGAACGAGGCGCCGGCGAGATCCGGGCGGTTGGCCGATGCCGACGGCGGCAGCGTGTCGCCGCGCACGTGCGAGAAATTGCAGCCACCGCGCTCGAACAGCTTGCCTTCCTCGATCAGCCGCGTGCGGCCGTCGCCCTGCAGCCGTTCTTCCGGGCCGCGCACCCAGCCGTCGGTCAGGAAGGGCGAGCCATCCGCCGTTTCCAGGCCAGCGATGATGCGGTCCTGCAGGTCGAGCAGCCAGGCGCGGACACTTTCCGCCCGCGTACTCATCGCCGCACCGCCCGGTGGCCGATATCGCGGCGGAACTGTGCGCCGTCGAACTGTATCTGGTCGCACAGCGCGTAGGCGGCGCGCTGCGCCTGTTTCACCGTATCGCCGAGCGCGGTGACGCAGAGGACGCGGCCGCCGTTGGTGACCACCTTGCCATCACGCTCGGTGGTGCCGGCGTGGAACACGTGGCCTTCCGCGGTCGCCGCCGGCAGGCCGTTGATCACGTCACCCTTGCGCGGCGCATCCGGGTAGCCGGCCGCGGCCATCACGATGCCGAGCGCGACGCGGCGGTCCCAGTCGGTACTGGCTTCCGACAGCTTGTAGTCGAGCGCGGCTTCCATCAGGTCGACCAGGTCGGTCTTCAGCCGCATCATGATGGGCTGGGTTTCCGGGTCGCCCATGCGACAGTTGAATTCCAGCACCTTGATGTCGCCGTCCGGCGAAATCATCAGGCCGGCGTACAGGAAGCCGGTGAAGGGCAGGCCGTCGAGCGCCATGCCGGTCAGCACCGGCTGGATCACTTCACGCATCACGCGGGCGTGGATTTCCGGCGTCACCACCGGCGCCGGCGAATAGGCGCCCATGCCGCCGGTGTTGGGACCGGCGTCGCCGTCGAGCAGGCGCTTGTGGTCCTGGCTGGTGGCCAGCGGCAGCGCGCTCATGCCGTCGCACATGACGATGAAGCTGGCTTCCTCGCCCTGCAGGAACTCCTCGATCACCACGCGCGACTTGCCGCCGTCGTCGCCCGGCAGCATCAGACCGATGGCCGCGTGAGCCTCGGTCAGGGTCATCGCCACGACGACGCCCTTGCCGGCGGCCAGGCCGTCGGCCTTGATCACGATGGGCGCGCCCATCTCGTCGACATAGGCACGCGCGGCGGCCGCGTCGGTGAAGGTCTGGTAGTGGGCGGTCGGGATGCTGTTCTTCACCATGAACTGCTTGGCGAAGTCCTTCGAGCTCTCGAGCTGGGCCGCCTTGCGCGTGGGGCCGAAGATCTTCAGGCCACGCACGCGGAAGCAATCGACCACGCCGGCGGCCAGCGGTGCTTCCGGACCGACCACGGTGAAGGCGATGTTCTCGTTCTCGACGAAGCTGATCAGCTCGGCGAAATCGGTGATCGGCAGGTTTTCGATATTCGGTTCCAGCGCGGTGCCGGCATTGCCCGGCGCCACGTAGACCTTGTGCACGCGCGGGCTTTGCGCGAGCTTCCAGGCGATGGCGTGTTCGCGCCCGCCCGAACCGATGACCAGCAGTTTCATGATGCGTCCTTCTTTAATCGTGCGCGGATACGGCTCAGTGACGGAAGTGGCGGGTGCCGGTAAACACCATGGCCAGACCGTGCTCGTCGGCGGCGGCGATCACTTCTTCGTCGCGCATGCTGCCGCCCGGCTGGATGATGGCTTTGGCACCGGCTTCGGCCAGCACGTCCACGCCGTCGCGGAAGGGAAAGAAGGCGTCCGACGCCACCACCGAACCGGCGATGGTCAGACCGGCGTTCTCGGCCTTGATTCGCGCAATCCGCGTCGAATCAACGCGGCTCATCTGGCCGGCGCCGACACCGACTGTCGCGCCGTCGCGGCAATAGACGATGGCGTTCGACTTCACGTACATGGCGACACGCCAGGCGAAGGTGAGGTCGGTCATTTCCTGTGCGGTCGGCGCGCGCTGGGTCACCACCTTGAGGCGGCCTTCGAGCGATTCCGGCTCGTCCGCGCTCTGGATCAGCAGGCCGGAGCCGACCCGCTTCACGTCATGCAGGTTGCGGCCGCGCGCCCAGGCGGTCGCGCCCTTGGGGTCGACGCCGTCGAGCGGGATTTCGAGCACGCGCACATTGGCCTTGGCCGCCAGCAGCTTCAGCGCGTCCGCGGTGAAGGCGGGCGCCATCAGCACTTCGACGAACTGGCCGCTGACCGCTTCGGCGGTGGCGGCGTCGACTGGCGTGTTGAAGGCGATGATGCCGCCGAAGGCCGAGGTCGGGTCGGTGGCGAAGGCCTTGCGGTAGGCCTCAAGCGGCGTGGCGCCGAGCGCCACGCCGCACGGGTTGGCGTGCTTGACGATGACGCAGGCGCCGGTGTCGAAGCTTTTCACGCATTCCCAGGCGGCGTCGCCGTCGGCGATGTTGTTGTACGACAGCTCCTTGCCCTGCAGCTGTTTCGCGCTGACCAGCGAGCCGGGTGCCGGGTAGAGGTCGCGGTAGAAGGCGGCGCGCTGGTGAGGGTTTTCGCCGTAGCGCAGGTCCTGGATCTTGACGAAGCGGCCGTTCGACTGCGCCGGGAATTCGCTGCGCGTGCCATCCGCGTTCAGCGCCGACAGGTAGTCGCTGATCGCCGCGTCGTAGTTCGAAATGCGGTTGAAGGCGGCGACCGACAGCGCGAAGCGGGTGGCGTCGGACAGCGCGCCGTTCGCGCGCAGTTCGTCGAGCACGCCGGCGTACTGCGAGGCGTCGGTCAGCACGCCGACACCACGCCAGTTCTTGGCGGCGGAGCGCACCATGGCCGGGCCGCCGATGTCGATGTTCTCGATCGCGTCCTCCAGCGTGCAGCCGGCCTTGGCCACGGTCGCCTCGAACGGGTAGAGATTCACCACCAGCAGATCGATGGTCGGAATGTCGTGTTCCGCCAGCGCCTGCATGTGTGCCTCGACCTCCCGCCGGGCGAGCAGGCCGCCGTGGATGCGCGGGTGCAGCGTCTTGACGCGGCCATCCAGCATTTCCGGGAAGCCGGTGTGGTCGGCCACCTCGGTCACCTTCAGGCCGGCATTGGCCAGAAGCGAGGCGGTGCCGCCGGTGGACAGCAGTTCGATGCCGAGCCCGGTCAGGGCGGTGGCGAATTCAACGATGCCGGTTTTGTCGGATACGCTGATCAATGCACGCTGTACTTTCATGCGCCGTTCCAGTGGGAGGTTGAGGAATTCGGTGGGGCGGGGCCGGGGCGCCGCTCAGATCATGCCGTGGTCGGTGAGCTTGCGCCGCAGCGTGTTGCGGTTCATGCCGAGCATGTCGGCAGCGCGCGTCTGGTTGCCTTCGGCTTCGCGCATCACCACCTCCAGCATGGGGCGCTCCATCTGGCGCAGGACCATGTCATAGATGTCGCTCGGCGCCTCGCCATCCAGATCGCGGAAATAACGTTCCAGCGAGTGCCTCACGCACTCGGCAATGTCACTGCGTCCGCTCATGGCGGCGTCTCCCTGATGGTCCGTCCCGATGCTGCGCCGTGCTCAGGCGCTCAGGCGGCCAGTACCTGCGTCTCGTCTTCGGTGGATTCCGGCTCGTAGGCGAGCCTGTCGTTGTCGGCCGCCATGCGGCCAAAGAATTCGTCGATGGCCGCCAGCTGCGCGGTCGTGCCTTCGAGCTGGTTCATCGCGTGGCGGAAGGCGGCGGAGCCGACCAGACCCTTGGTGTACCAGGATATGTGCTTGCGGGCGATGCGCACGCCGCTGTCGGTGCCATAGAAGCCATACAGGTCTTCGATGTGTTCGCGGCAGACGCGGTGGATTTCCGCCACTTCGGGCGGTGCCAGCAGTTCGCCGGTGGCGAGGAAGTGTTCGATCTCGCGGAAGATCCACGGCCGGCCCTGAGCGGCGCGGCCGACCATGACGCCGTCGGCGCCGCTGATGGTCAGCACCTCGCGTGCCTTCTGCGGCGTCGTGATGTCGCCGTTGGCGATCACCGGAATGTTCACGGCGGCCTTTACCGCGCGGATGGTGTCGTACTCGGCGTGGCCGGTGTACTGGTCGGCGCGCGTGCGGCCGTGGATGGCCAGCGCGCGGATGCCGCACTGCTCGGCCACGCGCGCCAGCATCGGTGCGTTCTTGTTGTCACGGTTCCAGCCGGTGCGCATCTTCAGCGTGACCGGGGTGTCCGGAACCGCCTTGACCACGGCTTCGAGGATGCGCTCGACCAGCGGCTCGTCCTGCATCAGCGCCGATCCGGCCATCACGTTGCAGATCTTCTTCGCCGGACAGCCCATGTTGATGTCGATGATCTGCGCACCGCGGTCCACGTTATGGCGAGCGGCGTCGGCCATCATCTTCGGGTCGGCGCCGGCGATCTGTACCGAAATCGGTGCCACCTCGCCGTCGTGGTTCGCGCGGCGCTGCGTCTTCGCGCTGCCGTAGAGCAGGGAATTGGACGTGACCATTTCCGACACGGCCAGTCCGGCACCCAGCTTCTTGCACAGCTGGCGGAAGGGTCTATCGGTCACGCCGGCCATGGGCGCGACGAAAAGGTTGTTCCGCAGGTTGAAGCCGACGAACTGCATGGTGGGTGGGGACGGTATACGGACGGGCAGGGGCGCGATTCTACCCCGATGCGGCGGCGCAGAGAAAATCTGCAGCGAAGCCCGACGGCGGTGGGGCGTATCCGGGGGTCAGTCGAGTCCGGCGGTGGCGAAGGCGCGGTCAAGATCGGCGGCCAGATCGGCGCGCTCCGCCAGCAGCGCTTCGACGTCGCGCGCCAGCGTATCGGTGGCGACGGCGTCCGGCGGCAGTGGACGGCCGAAGTCCTCGGTGCCGCCCGTGCCCAGCATGCGCTCCAGCATGCGGTGTCCGAGCGCTGCCTTGAAATGTCCGCCCTCCCAGTACCAGCGCGTAACGCTGCGCCGGTCGCCCGGCGGCGGCACCGCTTCCGCCGTTTCGGGCGTGACGGCGACGAAATCCCATAGACGGGCCTCAGCGCCCCGGGCGGCGGCGGCCTGCACGGTGCCGGCCAGCGCCTGCTTCCAGGCGGAGACCTCGTCCATCAGTCCGGCGCGGTGCAGCGTACCGAGGATGTGCGCGTGATAGGGGTAGGTGAAGCACTCGACGCGGATGTCGTGCTGCGCGGCCAGTTCGAGCAGACGGCGCAGCGCGATGAAATCGGCGGTCGCATCGAGCCGCGACGGCCAGCGGTGCGCGCCGACGCGACGGGCGTTCTCGGCGGCGCGCTGACGGAACAGCGGCGCGTAGCCCTCGCGCGCCGCCATGCCCTCATAGTCGCGCAGCGGATTGAAGCCATCGTCGCGCAGCGTGGCCGCGTGGGGATCGCGCTGCGCGCGCAGCGTGAGCAGACTGTCGCCCAGTGCGGTCAGCGTGATCACGCTCTGCAGCCGCGTCGCGCGCAACTGCGCCAGCAGGTCCTCGCGTGGCTTCCACTGGGTGCGGCGCAGCGGTTCGGCGTTCAGCAGATCGAACAGTTCCAGCCCGACCAGCAGCAGACGCGGGCGATGTCCGGCCGCCAGCAGCGCTTCGACCTGATGCACCTGCGCCGTCAGTGCGGCGCCCGGCTCCGCCAGGTTGAAAGGGCGCCGTGCCAGCGTGGCGAGTGTGCCGTGCGCCGGGTCGAGGCCGATGTCGGCGCGCGAATTGCCGAGAATGAGCGCGTCCGGACGGTGCCGCAGCGCACGCGCCAGCTTCAGTTCGCCGATCGCCCGCTCGGGGCGAATCTTGACCGCATTCACGCCGTCGACGCGCAGCAGCCCGTGCAGTCCCCAGGGGTCGATGACGACGTTGAACAGCGCGACCACGGCCAGCGACAGCGTCAGCGTGACGATCCACAGGCGGGCGAAGCGGCGGCGCGGCGTCATGGTCAGAACTGGAAGTAGAGGAATTCGGACGGCCGCGACAGCGCGAGCACGCACAGCGTGCTGGCGAGACCCAGTCCGATCGCCCAGCGCGGACGCAGCGAGAAGTGCAGACCGCGGCGCAGTGGTCGCACGTTCTCGATCGCCGGTCTGAGCCGCGCATGGATCTGTTGCGTGTTCGGGCAGGCGAAGGCGATGAAGGCCGCCACCGCCACCCAGAACCAGGTGGTGACGAACTGCTCCCCGCCGCCGCCATAGAACTCGACACCGAGGCGCTGCAGCACGGGCGCGAGCGGGCCGAGGCGCAGGCCGATCGCCTCCGGCAGGCCGACGCCATGTATGCCTGCCATGCCGGCCAGCAGGTCGAGTGCGACCGGCAGGCTGCTGGCGCGGAAGAACACCCAGGCGACCACCACCGCGACGAAGGTGAGCAGCACGGCGAGCGGCCGCGGCAGCCGGAACATCGACGACCAGGCGTGCTGGATGCACAGATAGGCGCCGTGCAGGCCGCCCCACAGCAGGAAGTTCCAGCCGGCGCCGTGCCACAGACCGCCGAGCAGCATGGTCACCATCAGGTTGCCGTAGCGGCGCAGCGGCCCGTGCTTGTTGCCGCCGAGCGGAATGTAGAGATAGTCGCGCAGGAAGCGCGACAGGGTCATGTGCCAGCGCCGCCAGAAGTCGGAAATGGTGGCCGCCTTGTAGGGTGAGTCGAAATTCAGTGGCAGCTTGACGCCGAACAGTCGCGACAGTCCGATGGCCATGTCCGAGTAGCCGGAGAAGTCGAAGTAGAGCTGGAAGGTGTAGGCCAGCACGCCGCCCCAGGCGACCAGCAGCCCGGGGTCGCTGCTGCGGTCGAATACCGCGCCGGCGAGCGGCGCCAGGTTGTCGGCGAGCAGCACCTTCTTCGCCAGACCGAACACGAAAATGCTGCCGCCGATCAGGAAG
The DNA here is from genome assembly GCA_034004945.1 of Methyloversatilis sp. Lineage (GTDB taxonomy): Bacteria > Pseudomonadota > Gammaproteobacteria > Burkholderiales > Rhodocyclaceae > Methyloversatilis. The sequence continues at coordinate 17,904 of JAVEVQ010000056.1, forward strand.
TTGTTCAGATGCGGGCGGAAATTCCGGGCCTTTTCGAACTGCGGCATCATTTCGCCGTGATGCAGCACCGGCCCTGCGATCAGGTGCGGGAAGTAGGTCACGAACAGCGTGTAGCTGACCAGCCGCGTCTCATGCACCTTGCCCGCCCAGGCATCGACCAGGAAGGCGATCTGCGTGAAGGTGAAGAAGGAAATGCCCAGCGGCAGCACGATGTCGGGCACCGGCAGGCCCAGCCCGGCCATCCGGTTGGCGGTGTCGATGAACAGCGCGCTGTACTTGTAGCCGATCAGCAGCGCGAGGTCGGCCGTGATGCCCAGTGCCAGCAGGCGGCCGGCGGCGGGCGTGCCGGCACGCGTCGCGATCGCCCGGCCGGTCAGGTAGTTGAACAGGATGGAGCCGATCAGCAGCGGCAGGTAGCGCGCGTCCCACCAGCCGTAGAAGAACAGCGACGCCAGCGCCAGCCAGCCGGCCGCCAGCGTGATCGAACGCCGTCCGAGCAGGAAGTAGCCCGCCAGCGCGATGGGCAGGAAGGCGAACAGGAAGGTGTAGGAATTGAACAGCATGCGCAGCCGGCGGGCATCGGGTGCGCGGATTCTATGGACTGACCGGCGCCGCGACGAGGAACTGCGTCCTTACCGCGTTGCCGTCGCGGCTCACCAGCCGCGTGCGCCGAACATCATGCGCCGGCCGATGAACTGACGCGCCGGCGGGCAGGCGTCGAGCAGGGCCAGCGCGGCACCGCGGGCGTGGCCGGCGAGCGGGCCGAGCAGCGGGTGGCCGGCACCGATGCCGAAGATGCGCACCAGCGCGTCGGTGAAACCGCCGGTTGCCGCACGGTCGGTTCGGCGCAGCCGTCCGTAGCGTTCGAGCACCTCGGCGATTTCGCCCTCGCCGCGTGCCAGCGCCGGCAGCAGGCATTCGGCCAGCTGGCCGACGTCGCGCAGCGCGAGGTTCAGCCCCTGGCCGGCCACCGGGTGCAGCGTCTGAGCGGCATTGCCCAGCCAGACCTGATGTCCGCGCACGACCTCGGCGCGCATGCGCAACGTCAGCGGCCAGGCGCTGCGCGGGCCCAGCGCGGAGAACTGCACGCGGCCGCCGACGGCGTCCGACAGCCGCGCGAGGAACTGCGCATCCGGCTCGTCGCGCAGCGCGGCGGCTTCCGCCGCGGCACAGGTGAACACGACGGCGTAGTCGCGGCCGCAGGGCAGCAGCGCGACCGGTCCGTCCGGCGTGAAGCGCTCGAAAGCGACGTGACCGTGCGGACGCACCGGCGTGGCCAGCGCGATCACCGCGTGCTGACCGTAGTCGCGGCTGCGCGACAGCGCCTCGTCGTCGGCGATGCGGCCTTCGCACCAGATCAGTACCCGTGTGGCGAAGGTGCCGGCAGCGGTGTCGACCTGGACCACGTCGCCGTCCTCGCGGGCGCCGGTGACGGCGAGCTCGTGCCGCACATCGAGACCGAGTGCCTGCGCGCGGCTGCGCAAGGCTCGCACCACGGAGCCGGCGCGGGCAACGTGGCCCAGCGCGTCGAGGCCGTAGTCGGCAGCGCGCAGTTCGGTACGGCCGAAATGGCCGCGCTGCGAAATATGGATGGTGCCGATCGGCGTCGCATCGGCGGCCGGCCAGGCCTGCAGCGTGCGCAGGATGTCGCGCGAGCCGGCCGACAGCGCGATCACGCGGCTGTCCTCCAGCGCACGTTCTGCCGGGCCGGCGTCGGCGACCAGCACATGCAGGCCGGCGGCACGCAAGGCGCAGCCGGCGGCCAGCCCGACCGGACCGGCGCCGACGATGAAGGCATCGAGCGCCGGTGTTGCGACCTCGCTCATCCGCGCGCCTCGGCCATCACGGCTTCGATGTCGGCGACGGTCTTGGGCGCGGCCGCGGTGTAGATGTCGCAGCCGTCGGCGGTGACGATGACGTCGTCCTCGATGCGGATGCCGATGTTCCAGAAGGCCTCCGGCACGTCGTCGGCCGGGCGGATGTAGCAGCCGGGCTCGACCGTCAGCACCATGCCCGCTTCGAGCGCGCGCCATTCGTTCGGGCCGCCGCCGCGCGGCCGGTACTCGCCGGCGTCGTGCACGTCCATGCCCAGCCAGTGGCCGGTGCGGTGCATGTAGAAGCGGCGGTAGTCGCCCTTGTCGATCACTTCGTCCAGCGAGCCCTGGAGCAGGCCGAGGTCCAGCATGCCCTGCGCCAGCACCTTGACCGCGGCGTCGTGGTAGTCGATGAAGCGCGCGCCCGGCTTCACCTCGGCGAAGGCGGCGGTCTGCGAATCGAGCACCAGTTGATAGACGTCGCGCTGTGCCGCGTTGAAGCGGCCGCTGACCGGCCAGGTGCGGGTGATGTCCGAGGCGTAGCCGCCCAGTTCGCAGCCGGCGTCGATCAGCAGCAGATCGCCGCCGCGCAGTTCGGCGTCGTTCGATACGTAGTGCAGCACGCAGGCGTTGGCGCCGCCGGCCACGATGGAACCGTAGGCCGGTGCCTCCGAACCGCTGCGGCGGAATTCGTGCAGGATTTCCGCCTCGATCTCGTATTCCATCGCGCCCGGGTGGGTGGCCTGCATCGCGCGCCGGTGGGCGCGCGCGGAAATGTCGGCGGCACGGCGCATCAGCGCCTGTTCGTGCAGGTCCTTGATCAGCCGCATGTCGTCCAGCGGCTGGCGGATGTCCAGCAGTTCGGCCGGTGCCTGACGGCCGGCGCGGACCTGGGCGCGCACCGCGTTCAGCGCGGCCATCATGCGCTGGTCCCAGCCGGCGTCCTCGCC
>JAVEVQ010000057.1:0-20563 GCA_034004945.1 Methyloversatilis sp.
CAGCAGGCGGACGCGCATCGGCGGCCGCTCAAGATACCGCGAACAGGGCGTCGGGCGTGCCCGCGGGAAGCAAGACCGGCGTCGGACCACCGTCATCTGTTCCGCATCATGAACAAGCACAGTAATAAGCTCAGCAGGAATTCTTCGTTCCATCGCGACCCGCCTGCGCCTACCCTGCCGGAGCGGGAGAACTGCCCGGTCGAGTCGGGTGAGAGGCGACCGAGAAGTCACGGAATACGCAGACTTTCACACCGAGGATCGAACAAACCGCTGTCCGGCCCTGTCGATGACAGATACTGCACCCTTCACTCCCTGCACGCGCCGGAGCCTGCCACATGAAACTGAAAGCCCTCTGCCTCCTGATCGGTCTTGTCGTATCGAGCTCGACCGCCCTCCAGGCCGCCGCCCCTGCAGCCCCCGCGCCGCTGCTGCGCCCGGTCGAAGCGCACGCGCTGGCAGCGCAGGCCAGCGCCGAACTGCTGTCACGCTTCCACTATCAGAACGTGCCGCTGGACGACGCGCTGTCGTCGAAGATCCTCGACCGCTACCTGAAGACGCTGGACCCGGACCGCGTGTACTTCATGCAGTCGGACATCGACACCTTCAACTCGGTACGCCTGCTGCTCGACGACGCCATCCGCCAGCAGAACCTGGCGGCGCCGTTTGCCATCTACGCCCGTTACTCGCAGCGCCTGCGCGACCGCCTGACCGAGGCGCGCGCGCTGCTCGACAAGGGCTTCGACTTCGAACAGAACGAGAGCTACCGCTACGTGCGCACCGACGTGCCCTGGGCGAAGTCGGAAGACGAACTGCGCGATATCTGGCGCAAGCGGGTCAAGAACGACTGGCTGCGCCTGAAGCTGGCCGGCAAGGACGACGCGGCCATCCGCGAAACGCTGGGCAAGCGCTACGACCTGGCGCTGACCAATTCGAACCGGGCGAAGAGCGATGACGTGTTCCAGCTCTTCATGAACGCCTATGCCGAGTCGATCGAACCGCATACCAGCTACCTCGGGCCGCGTGCGGCCGAGGATTTCGCCATCAACATGAAGCTGTCGCTGGTCGGTATCGGCGCCGTGCTGCAGGAACGCGACGAGTATGTGACGATTCGCGAGCTGGTGGCCGGCGGTCCGGCGGCGCGTTCGGAGCAGATCAAGATCGGCGACCGCATCGTCGGCGTCGCCAAGGACGAAGCCACGCCGATGGCCGACGTGCTCGGCTGGCGCGTCGATGACGTGGTCACGCTGATCCGCGGCACCAAGGACACCACGGTCGTGCTCGACATCCTGCCGGCCGACGCCGGCCCGGACGTGAAGCCCAACCGGATCAAGCTGGTGCGCGACACCATCAAGCTGGAAAAGCAGGCGGCGGCCAAGTCGGTGATCGACGCTGGCGGCCAGAAGGTGGGCGTCATCACGCTGCCGACCTTCTACCAGGACGTCGAAGCGAAGTCGCGCGCCGACGCCGACTACCGCAGCGCCAGCCGCGACGTGGCGAAGCTGCTGGCCGAACTGAAGGCGGACAAGGTGGGCGCGGTGCTGATCGACCTGCGCAACAACGGCGGCGGTTCGCTCGACGAGGCGATCCGGCTGACCGGCCTGTTCATCGACAGCGGCCCGGTGGTGCAGCAGCGCAATCCCAAGGGGCAGATCCGGGTCGAGAAGGACAACGACTCTGGCGTCGCCTGGGACGGCCCGGTCGGCGTGCTGATCAACCGCGCCTCGGCCTCCGCCTCGGAAATCTTCGCCGCCGCGATCCAGGATTACGGCCGCGGCGTCGTGATCGGCGAAACCAGCTTCGGCAAGGGCACGGTACAGACCCTGCTCGACATGGACGAAATGGCCAAGAGCGAAAAGCCGACCTACGGCGAACTGAAAATGACGGTGGCCCAGTTCTTCCGCGTCAATGGCGGCACCACGCAGTTGCGCGGCGTCACGCCGGACATACCGCTGGCGCAGACGATGGACCACGAGCGCATCGGCGAGTCGAGCTACGACAACCCGCTGCCGTGGACGCAGATCACCCCGGCCGATTACCGCCCCGCCGGCAAGCCGCAGGAACTGCTGCCGCTGCTGTCGGCGCGCCACCAGGCGCGCGTGGCGGAGGACAAGGGCTACCGCGAACTGCTGGAAGATCTCGCCGAGAACGAGGCGCTGCGCAAGCGCACCGAGATTTCGCTCAATGCAGCCGAGCGGAAGAAGGAGCGCGAAGCGCAGGAAGCGCGCCTGAAGGCCCGCACGCAGTCGCGCGACGGCGCCGACGCCGAACCGATACGCGACGACGGCCTGCAGGCCGGCGAGCGCGCGCTCGGCGCCGAACTGGCGGCCGAACAGTCGCGCAAGGCAGCGCGCGACGTACTGCTCGACGAAGCGGCCCGCATCATGGGCGACGTGGTCGACATCCTGCGCACCGACACCGCGCTGGCGCGCCGCACCGCCGGCGTGGCGGTCACGCCCTGAGCATATATAGAGAGAGTTACTGGATCACCGAATGGACAGCGTACTGGTGGTGCCCGGCCTGAACGGCAGCGGCCCCGAACACTGGCAGAGCTGGATCGAGCCGCTGCTCGGCGCCACGCGCGTCGAGCAGGCGGACTGGTCGCGGCCGGACATCGATCTGTGGTCGGCGCGTGTCGTCGATGCGGTGCGGCTGGCGTCGGGCCGCGTCTGGCTGGTCGCCCACAGCTTCGGCTGCCTCGCCTCGTCGGTCGCCGCGCAGACGGTGGGCGAACGCGTCGCCGGCGCGCTGTTCGTCGCACCGGCCAGTCCGGACAAGTTCGGCATCACGGAGCGCATTCCGTCCTCGCCCATGCCGTTTCCGGCCATCGTCGCCGCCAGTCGTGACGACCCGTGGATGAAGTTCCTGGCGGCCGCCAGCTGGGCCGAGCGCTGGGGCGCGCAGCTGGTCGATCTGGGCAAGGTCGGTCACGTCAACACCGAATCCGGCCACGGCCCCTGGCCGGAGGGGCTCGATCTGTTCCGCCGGCTGCAGCGGAGCGCCAGCCTGATCGACGGCACGGTGCAGGGCTGACGTGACGGCGGCGCAGCGCCGCCCGGCCTCAGCTCTCGGCGCCGCTCGGTGCGCGCTGGTTTTCCGCCATCCTGACGATTTCGCTGGCCGCGTTCGAGGTCTGCAGCGCCAGCTTGGCCACTTCCTCGGCCACCACGGCAAAGCCGCGGCCGACCTCGCCGGCACGCGCCGCCTCGATGCTGGCGTTCAGCGCCAGCAGATTGGTGCGCTTGGGAATCTCGTTGATGACGCCGGAGATGGACAGGATCTGCTGCATGCTGTCCTCCATCTTCGCGCGCTGGCCGACTGCAGCGCGCGGCCATTCGCGTCGCGCACCGTGGCGGCACGCTCGCGGAGCCGGATGTAGCCGCGCGTGCGATGGCGCAGCCGGTATTCGCACACATAGGGTGTGCGGCCGCTGCTGTCACGACAGATGGCGATCAGCGCGATCCGTGCGCCACGCCGTGGAATGCAGGATCGCATGGCCTAATTCATATTTACGCTAAACAAATCATTTCTTATTATTTCCGGTAATTAGCTTCACTCCTTAACCTGTCGCCTCGAAACCATTGTTCCGGGGCGATCCATGTCACCACCCACACGCCAGTCACTGCCGGAGCGCCTCGCATGAGCCGGCGTTCCTTCCGCGTACTGCCCGGCTTCAACCTGACGCTCGGCTACACGCTGTTCTATCTGTCCATCGTCGTGCTGATCCCGCTGTCGGCCGTGTTCATCAAGACGGCCAGTCTCGGTCTGGCCCAGTTCTGGGACGTGGTGACGACGCCGCGCGTGCTCGCCTCGTACCGGCTGTCCTTCGGCGCCTCGCTGCTGGCGGCGGCCATCAACGCGGTATTCGGGCTGGCGCTGGCCTGGGTTCTGGTGCGGTACTCCTTTCCCGGCAAGAAACTGGTCGATGCGCTGATCGACCTGCCGTTCGCACTGCCGACCGCGGTGGCCGGCATCGCGCTGACCGCGCTGTACGCACCGAACGGCTGGCTCGGCTCGGCGCTGGAGCCGCTGGGCATCAAGGTCGCATTCACACCGCTGGGGGTGCTGGTGGCGCTGGTGTTCATCGGTCTGCCCTTCGTCGTGCGCACCGTGCAGCCCATCCTCGAAGACCTCGACACCGAACTGGAAGAGGCGGCAGCCAGCCTCGGCGCGCGCCGCTGGCAGACCTTCCGCTACGTCACGCTGCCCATCCTGCTGCCGGCGCTGCTGACCGGCTTCGCACTGGCCTTCGCCCGTGCGGTCGGCGAATACGGCTCGGTCATCTTCATCGCCGGCAACATCCCGATGGTGTCGGAAATCACGCCGCTGATGATCATCACCAAGCTGGAGCAGTACGACTACGCCGGTGCCACCGCGATCGCCGTCGTGATGCTGCTGTTCTCCTTCGTGCTGCTGCTGGCGATCAACGGCCTGCAGGCCTGGACTGAAAAAGCGACCGGGAGGAACCGCTGATGGCCGCCGCTACCACACTGCACGTCGCCGGCGATGTCGCGGCGCGCTTCGAGAACCGTGCCGCGACGCGCGAACCGGCCTGGGTTAAATGGACGCTGGTCGGCATCTCGCTCACCTTCTTCGTCCTCTTCCTGCTGATGCCGCTGATCGCGGTGTTCGTCGAGGCGCTGCGCAAGGGCTGGGACACCTACCTCGCCGCACTGGTCGAGCCGGACGCGCTGTCGGCGATCAAGCTCACGCTGATCGCCGCTGCGATCGCGGTGCCGCTGAACCTCACCTTCGGGGTGTCGGCCGCGTGGGCGATCACCAAGTTCAATTTCCGCGGCAAGCATGTGCTGATCACGCTGATCGACCTGCCCTTCTCGGTCTCACCGGTGGTCGCCGGCCTGATCTACGTGCTGGTGTTCGGCGCCCAGGGCTGGTTCGGCCCGTGGCTGCAGGCGCATGACCTGAAGATCATCTTCGCCGTGCCCGGCATCGTTCTGGCCACCATGTTCGTGACGGTTCCTTTCATCGCCCGCGAGCTGATCCCGCTGATGCAGGCACAAGGCAAGGAGGAGGAAGAGGCCGCGGTCGTCCTCGGTGCGAACGGCTGGCAGACCTTCTGGCACGTCACCCTGCCGAACATCAAATGGGGTCTGCTCTACGGCGTCATCCTCTGCAATGCGCGGGCGATGGGCGAGTTCGGTGCGGTATCGGTGGTGTCGGGCCACATCCGCGGCCTGACCAACACCATGCCGCTGCATGTCGAGATTCTCTACAACGAATACCAGTTCGCAGCCGCCTTCGCCGTCGCGTCGCTGCTCGCCCTGCTGGCACTGGTGACTCTGGGCGTCAAGACCTGGGTCGAAAGGCAAGCTTCGAAAGTGAAGGAAGAAGAATGAGCATCCAGGTCCAGAACATCCACAAGGCCTTCGGCGACTTCGTCGCGCTGGGCGACGTGTCACTCGACTTCCCGACCGGCGAGCTGGTGGCGCTGCTGGGGCCTTCGGGCTGCGGCAAGACCACGCTGCTGCGCATCATCGCCGGGCTGGAATCGGCGGACAGCGGCCGCGTGCTGCTCGACGGCGAGGACGCCTCCGACACCCATGTGCGCGAGCGTCACGTCGGCTTCGTGTTCCAGCACTACGCGCTGTTCCGCCACATGAGCGTATTCGACAACGTGGCTTTCGGCCTGCGCATGAAGCCGCGCAGCGAGCGGCCGTCGGAAAAGGTGATCCGCACCAAGGTGCACGACCTGCTCAAGCTGGTGCAGCTGGACTGGCTGGCCGACCGTTTTCCGGCGCAGCTGTCCGGCGGCCAGCGCCAGCGCATCGCGCTGGCCCGCGCACTGGCGGTCGAGCCGCGCGTGCTGCTGCTGGACGAGCCCTTCGGCGCGCTCGACGCCAAGGTGCGCAAGGAACTGCGCCGCTGGCTGCGCCGGCTGCACGACGAGCTGCACATCACCTCCATCTTCGTCACCCACGACCAGGAGGAGGCGCTGGAAGTAGCCGATCGCGTGGTGCTGATGGATCACGGCAAGGTGGAGCAGATCGGCACGCCGGAAGAGGTATACCGTCACCCCGCCACGCCCTTCGTCTATGGCTTCCTCGGTGCGGTGAATCCCTTCCACGGCCACGTCGATGGTGACGCGCTGCGCGTTGGCGACGACCGCCTGCCGCACCTCGCCGACGGTTTCGCCCATGGCGACGAGGTGATCGCCTTCGCCCGGCCGCACGAACTCGACATCGTGACCGACGCCGCCGCGGCCGACGGCGTGCCGGCACGGGTCAGCCGCGTGCTGTCCTTCGGCGTCACCGCCCGCATCGAGCTGGACGGTCTGAATGGCGCCAGCGGCCAGCATTTCGAAGTGGAACTGACGCGCGAACGCGTCACCGCACTGGCGCTGGCGGAAGGCCAGACCGTACGCCTGCAGCCTTCGCGGCTGCGCGTATTCGCGCGCTGAAACCGGCGCCGCACCAAGCCATGAAACAGAGAGAAGAACGATGAATTTCCAGCAGTTGCGCATCATCCGCGAAACCGTCAGACGTCAGTTCAATCTGACCGAAGTCGCCAATGTGCTGTTCACGTCGCAGTCCGGCGTAAGCAAGCACATCAAGGACCTGGAGGACGAACTGGGCGTCGAGCTCTTCGTCCGCAAGGGCAAGCGCCTGCTCGGGCTGACCGAGCCCGGCGGCGAACTGGTCGAGATCGTCGAGCGCATGCTGCTCGACGCCGGCAACATCAAGCGTCTGGCCGAACAGTTCGCGCGCCGCGACGAGGGCCAGCTGCGCATCGCCACCACGCACACCCAAGCACGCTATGCGCTGCCGCGCGTGGTGACCGAATTCAAGCGGCTCTTTCCCAAGGTGCATCTGGTGCTGCTGCAGGCCAGCCCGACCGAAATCGTCGACCTGCTGAACGACGGCGAGGCGGACATCGGCATCGCCACCGAACGCTGTCAGCGGCCCCCGAGCTGGTGACCTTCCCCTTCTACTCCTGGCACCATGCCGCCATCGTGCCGGCCGGTCATCCGCTGGAGTCGGTCCGGCCGCTGACGCTGGAGGCGCTGGCCGAACACCCCATCGTGACCTATCACGAGGGCTTCACCGGCCGCGCCCGCATCGACGCCACCTTCGCGCGCGCCGGTCTGCTGCCGGACATCGTCATGTCCGCGCTCGACGCCGACGTCATCAAGACCTACGTCGAACTGGGCCTGGGCGCCGGCATCATCGCCTCGGTCGCCTTCGACCCGGCGCGCGACAGCGGCCTGCGCCTGCTCGACAGCGAACACCTGTTCGACGCCAATACCACGCTGATCGCGCTGCGTCGCAAGCACTACCTGCGCAGCTACGCCTACCGCTTCATCGAACTGTGCGAACCGTCGCTGAACGAGGTGACGGTGAAGGCGGCGCTGAAGCCGAGTGCGGAGGACTGAGGCCGGCACTGTGTCCAGTCGACCTCGATTCCTGCTGATGCAGTCATCCGAAGACCCCTCCCCAGAACCTGTCGACAGCGTCGAGCCGCTGGAACTGTGGGAGCGACCTTCGGTCGCGATGCGGCCTTTACGGGCCACCGGCTTCGATTGAGGCCACAATCGCGAGCAAGCTCGCTCCCACCAAACCAGGGCCCCGGCGACGAACAGGGCGCGATGCTCTAGGGAGCGATCTCCGGTCGTGATGCGGCCTCGGCAGACCGCCGGCTTCGATTCCGGCTGCAATCGCGAGCAAGCTCGCTCCCACCAAACCAGGCTCCGGCAACGAACAGGGCGCGATCCTCGTGGGAGCGACCTCCGGTCGCGATGCGATGGCTGCGCTCCGCGCGCTTTGAACGGGCGCTTTCTGAATCAGAAGACCACGCCTGCGCGCACTCCACCTCGCCAGCCGAAGGAAGGCTTCAGACAGTCGCCGCAACCAGCGCCAGCATCAGCGGCGTGGTCAGCGCGGCCAGCGCGGTGGACATCAGCAGGCTGCTGGCCACTGGCCCCTGCATGACGTGGAACTGGCGCGACATCAGATAGACGTTGGCGCCGACCGACAGCGACGCCAGCAGCACCACCGCCTGCGTTTCCACCGGCGGCAGGCCGAGCAGCACCGCCAGTCCCCATACCACCAGCGGGTGGGCGACCAGCTTCAGCACGCTGATGCTGACGCTCTGCTGCCAGCCCTCGCGCACGCCGAATTCGGCCAGCCCCATGCCGAGCGCGATCAGCGACATCGGCAGCGCGGCGTCACCGAGCAGCTTCAGCGGCTGGTCGATCAGCGACGGCAACTGGAAACCGGTCAGGCTGAACAGCGTGCCGGCGAGGATGGACGCGACCAGCGGATTGGTCAGCACACCGCGCGCGGTCTTGCCGAAGCCGGCCAGCGTCGGCGCACCGGTCTTCGCCCATTCGACCGACACGGTGACCAGCGTCCACAGCGTCAGCGCGTTGAACACCACCACCAGTGCCGCCGCCGGCATCGCCTCGTCGCCGAGCAGGATGCGGGTGAGCGGCAGGCCGAGCAGTACGTTGTTGGAGAACACGCCGCCCAGCGCGAACACCGACTGCGACACGCCGTCGAGCCGGAACAGCTTCGCCGACACCAGCCGGCCGAGCAGGAACACGACGAGACAGCCGCCGAAGAAGGCGGCCAGCAGCCGGACGTCCACCGGCGGCAGGCTGGCGAAGCCGCTCATCAGCCGGAACAGCATGGCCGGCAGCGCGATGGTGAACACGAACCTGGCCAGCGCGTCGGCCGCCGCCTTCGGCCAGCCGCCCCAATGGACGATGCCGTAGCCGACGAACACCAGCACGAAAAGCGGCGCGGCGAGCAGGATCTGCTGCAGCGCGGCGTTCATGCTCCCTCGTCCGGCGCGTCCAGGGACTTCAGCGCGTCGGCCTCGGCGCGCTCGATGCGCACGAACTGGCCGCTGATCCTGCGGCTGGAAATGGCGACCTCCTGCACGTCGTCGTGCGCCTGGCGGATGTGGGTGGCGAGCTTTTCCATGCGCTTGTCGAACAGCGTGAAGTCCTTGGCCAGCCGGCCCAGCGCGTCGCGGATCAGGTGGATCTGCTTGCGCGTCTCGACGTCCTTGAGCACGGCGCGCGCGGTGTTCAGCACCGCCATCAGCGTGGTCGGCGACACGATCCACACCCGCTTCGCCTGCGCGTGCGCGATCACCTCGGCGTGATGGGCGTGCAGTTCGGCAAACACCGCCTCGGCCGGCAGGAACATGACCGCGCCATCGGAGGTCTCGTCGGCGATGATGTACTTGGCCGCGATGTCATCGACGTGCTTGCGCACGTCGGCGCGGAAGGCCGCCTGCGCCTGGCGGCGGTCAGCTTCGGCCGCGTCGGCGGCGAACATACGGTGGTAGTTCTCGAGCGGGAACTTGGAATCGACCGCCACCCGACCGGTCGGCTCCGGCAGCCGCAGCAGGCAATCGACGCGCGCGCCATTGGACAGCGTGGCCTGGAACTCGAAGGCGCCCGGCGGCAGCGCGTTGCGCACCAGCGCCTCCAGCTGCACCTCGCCGAAGGCGCCGCGCGCCTTCTTGTCGCCCAGCAGTTCCTTCAGGCTGACCACGCTGGTCGACAGCCCTTCGATCTTCTTCTGCGCCTCGTCTATGGTGGCCAGGCGCGCCATCACGCTGGCAAAGGTTTCATTGGTCTTGCGGAAGCCCTCTTCCAGCCGCTCGTGCACCCGGCCGCTGAGCAGTTCGAGCCGCTCGTTCACGGTGCGGGTGAGCGATTCGATCGAGGCGGTCAGCTGCACCGAGGCATTCTGCAGGCCGTTCTGCAGCGCTTCCTGCTGCACGCGGGTCTGCTCGGCCAGCGTGGCGGCGGTCTGCGCCACCAGTTCGGTGCGCAGGGTTTCCTGCCGGCTGTTCAGCGCCGCCGACAGTTCGGCCAGCCCGCTCTGCTGGGCACGCTGCAGCGCACCGACGGCGTCGCGCGCCGCACCCAGTTCTAGCGAAATGGCGCGGCGCAGCCGCTCGTCGGCGTCGGCCTGCATGCCGACCGTCCGCTCGGTCTGCCGCTGCAGCCCTTCGTGCAGCGCCGCCAGCGTCTGCCGCTGACCCTCCTGGGCGACCGCGTCCAGCCCGCCGCCCAGCGCCTTCACGCGCCACACGAGCCAGCCGACTGCGCCGAGCAGCAGCACCTGGAGCAGACCGATCAGGGTGAGAAACAGCGGGATGTCAGACACGTGAAGGCGATTCGGGAAAGGGTTGATGGGCGCCGCCCACGGGCCCGCTTCAGGGCACGGGCCGGGGCCGGACGGCTGCGAAGTATAGCCGCCGGCCCGCACCGGACCGGCAGGAAGGAGGAAATCCCGGGAGGGGACTTGCCGGTTCAAGAGTGGATGGTGCACTGCCGATAACAGTCCCAGTCAACCCTTTACGAGCGCCCTCATGGCACACGCATCGTTATCCGTCGTCGCGGAAGCCGAGCAGGCACCCGGCGCCGACATCGTCCATGGCGCCCATGGCGTGCTGGCCCGCTACAAGGGGCTCACGCTGACCAGCCACTTCCAGCCCATCTTCAGCGTCTCCCACTGCCGCGCCATCGGTCACGAAGCGCTGCTGCGCGCGGCCGACGCGGAAGCGAGCCCGGTGGCGCCGGCCCGCGTCATCGCCGGCGCCGCGCGTTACGACGACCTGCGCTATCTCGACCAGCTGTGCCGCTACCTGCACGTGAACAACCACGCGGCGCACGACACGCATGATGGCTGGCTCTTCCTGAACATTCACCCGGAGGTGTTCCGCCGCGGCCCGGACAGCGACCTCAGCGACTTCCTGCCCGAACTGTCGGAACACCCGGACATCGATCCGCGCCGCATCGTCATTGAAGTGATGGAACAGGCGGTGTCCGAGCACGCCGGCTTCGCCCGCACCGTCGAATACCTGCGCAGTCTCGGCTGCATGATCGCGCTTGACGATTTCGGCGCCGGCCACTCGAACTTCGACCGCATCTGGTCCATGCAGCCGGAAATCGTCAAGCTCGACCGCTCATTCGCCGTCAAGTCGGTCGAGGACCCGTCGGCACGCCGGCTGCTGCCGCAGATCGTCAGCCTGATCCACGAAGCCGGCTCGCTGGTGCTGCTCGAAGGCGTCGAAACCGAGGCGCAGGCACTGGCCGCGCTCGACGCCGACATCGACTTCGTCCAGGGCTTCTACTTCGCGATGCCGCAGGCGCAGCCGGTCGACACGCGCGAACTGAGCCCGGTGCTGAACGATCTGTGGGAGCGCTTCAACACGACGCGCGGAAGCGGTGCCGCGCGCTACCGCGAACTGATCGCGCCCTACATCCACGCCATGGGCGGCTGCGCCGTGCTTCTCGAGGAAGGCATCCCGATGGAGGAAGCCTGCCGTGGCTTCCTGCAGCTGGAGCGTGCCGACTGCTGCTTCCTGCTCGACGCGGAAGGCCGCCAGGTCGGGCGCAATGTGCGCACCTCGCACCCTTTCGGCGCTCCCGACAGTCAGTACCGCTCGCTGGCGATCAACCGCCACGCACGCTGGTCGCGCCGCCCCTACTTCCGCCGCGCCATCGAGCACGTCGGCAAGGTGCAGGTGACACGCCCCTATCTGTCCATCTCGTCCGGCCTGCTGTGCGTGACCGTGTCCATCGCCTACCGCGGCTGGGACGACCAGTTGCGCGTGCTGTGCGGCGACCTGCATTGGCCGCAAGTAGTCTGACCTCGCAGCGGCTCAGCGCGGCGTGGGCGAGGATTCGTCCGCCGACGGCGACACGCAGGCGCTCAGCGGCGGCGGCATGTCCGGGTCGCCGCTGTTGCGACGACGGAACAGCTCGGTGCGCGACAGCAGGATGGTGGTCACCGGCACCGTCAGTGACAGGAAGATGATGATGAGCCAGGCGTGCAGCGACAGCGCGCCATCCTGCACCGAGAAGTAGAGAATGCTGGCCAGTGTCACGCACCAGGCGGAAAAGCTGAAGGCGAGCGCCGGCGGATGCATGCGCTGGAAGAAGGTGCGGAAGCGCACGATGCCGATCGCCGCCACCAGCGTGAACACGCCACTCAGCGCCAGCAGCAACGCCACCGGAATTTCGACCCACAGAGGAATCGGCGGGATCATCGCACAGCCTCCGGCATGACGCGGGCGCTCATTCGATCACCTCGCCGCGCAGCAGGAATTTCGCCATCGCCGCCGAACTGACGAAGCCGAAGATGGAAACGAGCAGCGCCGCCTCGAAGTACATGGCACTGCGGTAGCGTATCGCCAGCACCATCAGTATCAGCATGGCGATGGTGCAGATCAGGTCCATCGCCAGCACGCGGTCCTGCGCGGACGGACCGCGGACAAGGCGCAGCAGCGCCAGCGCCATCGCCGTGATGTAGCAGCCCATCGCGAACACGATGGCGGAGAACAGCAGCGGGCTCATTCGAATATCTCCATCAGCGGGCGCTCGTAACGGCGCTTGATCAGTTCGATCTCGGCCTCGACGTCGTCCATGTCGAACATGTGCACCAGCAGCGCACCGCGGTCCAGCGCCAGTTCCGACCAGATGGTGCCGGGGATGACGCACATGATGGCCGCCAGCACGGCCAGCCCGTTCGGGTCGCGCATGTCCAGCGGCACGACGACGAAGCCGCCGCGCGGCATGCGCTCGCCCGATCCCAGCGTGCCGCGCAGCACGCGCCAGTTCCACACGATCACGTCGTAACCGACCTGCATGAACAGCCGCAGCGCTACCCACGGACGGCGGAAGCGCACCGGCGTCGGCCGCAGCGTGTGTGTCAGCAGGGGCACCAGCACGCCGAGAATCGCGCCGAGCAGCACCTGTCCGAGGCCCAGTGACGCGTTGTTGAGCAGCAGCCACAGCGCGAGCAGCGCCAGCGACAGCAGCGGAGCGGGAAACAGGCGGCGCATCATGGCGCGGACTCCGGCCCTTGCAGGCCGAGGCGTTCGGCATTCGTCGGTGTCGGTCGCGGCCGCGCCGACAGCACCGCGTCGATATAGCCGGCCGGGCTGTACAAGGCCTCGGCGGTCGCCGCCGCGTAGCGCATGACCGGCTCGGCACGCACCGAAATGAACACGCACACACCGACCAGCACCGCGATCGGCACGAATTCGACCACCCGCAGCAGCGGTGCTTCGCGATCGACCGGCGTCCAGAAGAAGCGAATGCCGACGCGCGACAGCGCCACCAGCGCGCACAGCCCGGACAGCACCATGAGTACCGGCAGCACCCAGGTCAGCAGCGCGTCGGTACTCGCGGTGTCGACACCCAGCCTCGGCACCAGCGCCGACAGCAGCACGAACTTGCCGATGAAGCCGGACAGCGGCGGCAGTCCGGCCACCAGCAGCGTGCAGCAGATGAAGGCCAGGCCAAGCAGCGCGGTGGCGGCCGGAATGGCGTGGCCGATAAGCATTTCCTCGTCCTCGTCGAGATTGACGTCCTTGTCCAGTTCCAGCTCGGCCAGCGGGAACGGCAGGTAATCCTCCTCGTCCTCCGGCGCGCGCGCACCAGCGACGTCGGCACTGCGCGAGCGCTCCATCAGCTCGGCCAGCAGGAAGAAGGCGGCCACGCCGAGCGTCGAGCTGGGCAGGTAGTACAGCGCGCTGGCGGTCAGATCCGGCTGCGACAGTCCGAGCACGGCGAGCAGCGTGCCGGACGACACGATGACGGCGAAGCCGGCCAGCCGTCCGGGCCGCTGGGTCGAGAACATGCCGAAAGCACCGGCGGCCAGCGTCGCCGTGCCGCCCCACAGCAGCCAGTCGCTGCCGAAACCGGCGGAGGCGCCCGCCTGGTCCGAGAACATGAGCGTACTGAAGCGCAGCAGCACATAGACACCGACCTTGGTGAGCAGCGCGAACACCGCGGCCGCCGGCGCACTGGCGGCGGCATATGCCGGCACCAGCCAGAAGTTCAGCGGCCACATCGCCGCCTTGGTCAGGAAGGCCACACCGAGCACCGCGAAACCTGCGTGCAGCAGCGCGCGGTCGGCAGTCGCCACCTGCGGGATGCGGGCGGCGATGTCGGCCATGTTCAGCGTGCCGGTGACGCCGTAGATCAGCGCGGCGCCGATCAGGAAGAGCGAGGACGCCACCAGGTTGATCGCCACGTACTGCAGGCCGGTACGCACCCGCGACGGACCCGAACCGTGCAGCAGCAGGCCGTAGGAGGCGGCCAGCATCACCTCGAAGAACACGAACAGGTTGAACAGGTCGCCGGTCAGGAAGGCGCCGTTCAGGCCCATGATCTGGATCTGGAACAGCGGATGGAAATGCGCGCCGGCCTTGTGCCAGCGTGCCACCGCGAACAGCAGCGCCATCAGCGCGACGATGGCCGCGATCACCAGCAGCAGCGCCGACAGGCGGTCGGCGACCAGCACGATGCCGAAGGGCACGTCCCAGTTCGACGGCAGGTAGACACCATAGGCGGCGGGCCGACCACTGCCGGCCCAGGACAGCAGCAGCACCGCCACCACCAGATTGGCCAGCGCAGCCGCCAGACCGATCATGCCGCGGATACGGTGACGCCGCCCGTCCAGGAACAGCAGCAGGCAGGCGGTCAGCAGCGGCAGCAGGATGGGCACGATGGTCAGATGCGGCATCAGTGCCTGAGCGAGCGCCCTCATTCGGCGTCCTCCCGCCCATCGACATGGTCATTGCCGAAGAAGCCCCGCTGCGCCAGCAGCACGACCAGGAACAGCGCGGTCATGGCGAAGCCGATCACGATGGCGGTCAGCACCAGCGCCTGCGGCATCGGGTCGGTGTAGTGCGCCAGATCGGTCGGCACGCCGGCCACCAGCACCGGTTCGCTGTCCAGTGCCAGCCGGCCCATGCTGAAGATGAACAGGTTGACGCCGTAGCCGAGCAGCGACAGCCCCATGATGACCTGATAGGTACGCGGTCGCAGCAGCAGCCACACACCGCAGGCGGTCAGCACGCCGATGGCGCAGGCGAGGACGATTTCCATCAGTGCGCTCCTTCTTTACGTTCATCGTCATCGCTGTCACGGACACGACGTCCGCGCACCGACTGGTGGCCCAGCGCGGTCAGTATCAGCAGCGTCGCCCCGACCACCAGCAGGAAAACGCCAATGTCGTAGAACAGCGCGCTGGCGACGTGGATGTCGCCGATCAGCGGCAGGCTGAGGTGGGCGGTGTGAGTGGTCAGGAAGGGATAGCCCAGTGCGAAGGAACCGAGGCCGGTGGCCGTCGCCGTCAGCAGGCCGAAGGCGATCCAGCGCTGCGGCCGAAGGTCCATGTGCGCCTCGACCCACTGCGTGCCCGACACGATGTACTGCACGATGAAGGCGGTCGACAGCACCAGCCCGGCGACGAAACCGCCGCCCGGTTCGTTGTGGCCGCGCATGAACAGGTAGACCGCGATCACCGCCGCCAGCGGCAGCACCAGCCGCACCAGCACCGCCGGCACCATCAGGTAGCCGCGCGCGGTGTCCTCGGCGGTCTGGGCATCGACCAGATCGGTCGCCAGATCGGCCGGCAGCGCCCGCTGCTGCGCCGGCAGTTCCGCACTTTCCGGCGCCGGACGGAAGCGGCGCAGCAGCGCATACACGGTCAGCGCCACCACGCCCAGCACGGTGATTTCGCCCAGCGTATCGAAGCCGCGGAAATCGACCAGCATCACGTTCACCACATTGCTGCCGCCGCCCTCGGGCAGCGCCCGTTCGAGAAAGAAGGGCGAAATGCTCTGCGGAAAGCTGCGCGTCATCATGGCCCACGAAAGCAGCGCGAGGCCGACGCCGGCCGTGAGCGCGACCGCCAGGTCGCGCGCACGCCGCACGCGTGCCCGAGCGCGGACGCGCAGCGACTGGTCGCGCCCGACGTCCTCCAGCCGCTTGGGCAGCCAGCGCAGCCCGAGCATGATGAGCACGGTGGTGACCGCCTCCACCGACAGCTGGGTCAGCGCAAGATCCGGCGCCGAGAACCAGGCGAAGGTGATGACGGTGACCAGCCCGGACACGCTCATCAGCGCCAGCGCGGTCAGCCGGTGGTATTTCGCCTGCCATACGGCGCCGATCGCAGCGCCCGCGCCGACCAGCCACATCAGCGCGAACATCGGCGAGAACTCCAGCATCGCGCGGTCACCACCGGCCAGCAGCGCCTCGCTGCCGAGCTTGCGCAGCGGCACGGCGGCAGCCACCAGCGTCACCAGCACCAGCAGCATCAGCTGCATCTGCAGGCGGCGCGTACCGAACAGCCGACGGGTGTGGCGGCCGGCCAGCGTGAGCCGGGCCAGCAGCGAGCGGAACACGCGCTTGCCATTGATGCGGCCGATCAGCGGCGCCTTCGCGATATGGCCGCGGCGCATCGGACTGCGCAGCGCGAAGAACAGCGCGATGCCGCCGACCAGCGACAGCAGGCTCATCCACAGCGGCAGGTTGAAGCCGTGCCACACCGCCAGGTCGAAGTCCGGCAGCACGCCGACCACCGGCCGCGCCGCGGTTTCGAGGATGCGCTGGATGGACCATTGCGGCAGCGTGCCCACCACCAGACAGGCGAGTACCAGCACCGAGATCGGCGCCCGCATCCAGCGCGGCGGCTCGTGCGGCTGTCGCGGCAGCGCGCCGCATTTGTCGCGGCCCAGGAACACCTCGACCGTGAAGCGCAGCGAATAGGCGACGCTGAACATGCCGGCGACCACTGCCACCACCGGCAGCGCGCGATCGATGCCGGGTGAGGCGGCGAGGAACACTGCTTCGCTGAAGAACATTTCCTTCGAGATAAAGCCGTTGAGCAGCGGCACGCCGGCCATCGCCGCCGCCGCCACGGTCGCCAGCGTTGCGGTGATCGGCATGTAGCGCGCCAGACCGCTCAGGCGGCGGATGTCGCGCGTGCCGGTTTCATGGTCGATCACGCCCACCGCCATGAACAGCGAAGCCTTGAAGGTGGCGTGGTTGATGATGTGGAACACCGCCGCCACCGCCGCCAGCGGGCTGTTCAGACCGAGCAGCGTGGTGATCAGGCCGAGATGCGAAATGGTCGAATAGGCGAGCAGGCCCTTCAGGTCGTTCTGGAAGATGGCGGCGAAACCGCCGACCAGCAGCGTCGCCAGACCGGCGCCCGTGACCAGCCAGAACCACTCGTCGGTGCCGGCCAGCACCGGCCACAGCCGCGCCAGCAGGAACACGCCGGCCTTCACCATGGTGGCCGAATGCAGGTAGGCCGACACCGGTGTCGGTGCCGCCATCGCATTGGGCAGCCAGAACTGGAAGGGGAACTGCGCGCTCTTGGTGAAGGCGCCGAGCAGCACCAGCACCAGCATCGGCCGGTACAGCGGATGCGCACGCACCGTGTCGCCGGCCGCCAGCACCGCGTCGAGGTCGTAGCTGCCGGCGATGTGGCCGAGCAGCACCACGCCGGCCACCAGGCAGAGGCCGCCGGCACCGGTCACCGTCAGCGCCATGCGCGCACCGCGGCGCGCGTCCTTGCGGTGGTGCCAGTAGCCGATCAGCAGGAAGGAGAACAGGCTGGTCAGTTCCCAGAACAGCACCATCTGGAACAGGTTGCCGGACAGCACGACGCCGCTCATCGCGCCCATGAAGGCGAGCAGGAAGGCGAAGAAGCGCGGCACCGGGTCGGCCGGCGACATGTAGTAGCGCGCGTACAGCACGACCAGTGCGCCGATGCCCAGCACCAGCATCGAGAACATCCAGGCGAAGCCGTCCATGCGCAGCACGAAGTTCAGGCCGAGCGACGGCAGCCAGGTGATCTCCTGGCGTATCACCTGCCCGGCGGCGATGTCCGGAAACAGCAGCGCGGCCTGCACCGCACAGAAAAGCGCGATGACACCGGCCAGCGTCGATTCGGCGTTGCGTGCGTTGGTCGGCAGCAGCGCCGCGATCAGGCTGCCGATGAAGGGCAGCGCGACGAGGGTGATCAGCGGCAGTTGCATCGGATGACCATTCTTGTTTCTCGTTGAAAGCGGACAGGCAGACAAAACCGTTGCGCTGCGGCGAAGCCGCAACACAACGGTCGTAAGGAAATTTCAGAGTGCGCGCAGACTGGCCAGCGCAGGTGCCTTCAGCGCTCCGCGCAGGCCCAGCATGCCGGCCGCAAGCACAGCCAGCACGCTGAACGCGACGCCGGCCAGCGGCAGACTGGCTGAAGGCAGATATGGGAGCTGGAAGGCCTGGCGGGCCAGCAGCATGGTCAGCACGAGAGCGCCGAATGCGGCGAGCACGCCAGCGAGAGCCCCGAGTATCGCAAATTCCGCGGCCAGCGAGGCACGCAATTGCCGATCGCGCGCGCCGAGCGTGCGCAGCACCGCCAGTTCGAAACGCCGCTCGTCGTGCGTGGACTCGATCGCGGCGAGCAGCACGACCACGCCGGCGAGCAGCGCGAAACCGAACACCACGCTGACCGCGGCCGACAGTTGATCCATCAGCGCGCGGAACTGGCGCACCACCGCATCGACGTCGACCGCGGTCAGGTTGGGAAAGCGCGCCACCAGTTCGTTGGTGAAGCCGGCAGCCGACGCCGGCAGGTGGAAAGAAGTGATGTAGCTGGCCGGGAAATCCTCGAGCACGCCCGGTGTCGCGACGACGAAGAAATTGACGTTCATCGAATCCCACTCCAGCTCGCGCAGGCTGCCGACCACCGCCTCGACCTGCCGGCCGGCGATGTCGAAGCGCAGCGTGTCACCGGGCGCGATGCCCAGCGTGCGGGCGAGTCCGGCCTCGACCGAGAAGGCGGGCTTCGTGGCGTCCCAGCGGCCGGCGACGATGCGGTTGCCGACCTGCACATGGTCGTCCCACGACAGATTGAACTCGCGCTCGACCAGCCGCTTGGCGCGCGCGTCGTCGTAATCGTCCGGCGACACGGCGCGGCCGTTCAGCGCGACCAGGCGGGCGCGCGACATCGGCAGCAGTTGCGGCGGTGCCAGTCCGGCGTCGGCGAACTGCGCGCGCACGGCGTCGAGCTGGTCGGGCTGGATGTTCAGCACGAAGCGGTTGGGCGCATCGGCCGGCAGCCGGTTGCGCCAGGCGTCGAGCAGGTCGCCGCGCACGATGACCAGCAGCAGCACCGCGGTCAGACCCAGGCCGAGGGCGGCGATCTGCACCGTTGACGCCACGCGCCGGCGGGTCAGGCTGGCCAGACCGTAGCGCCAGCCGCCGGCGGTCCCGCTGCGCAGCCGCGCCACCAGCGCCAGCGCACCCCAGGCGACCGCGGCATACAGGCCGCAGGCAGCGACGAAACCACCGACCACGACGGCGCCCAGCGTCAGGTCGCCCGCCATCAGCACGATCAGCGCCGACAGGCAGGCCAGACCGAAGGCGTAGGCGCCCCAGGACACGACGTCGGCGTCATCCCATTCGCGCCGCAGTACACGCAGCGTCGACACGCGGCGCAGACGCAGCAGCTGCGGCCACACGAAACCCAGCATCAAGGTCATGCCGACGGCAAAGCCGTAGAGCACCGGCGTGAAACCCGGCTGCGGCAGCGCGGTCACGAACAGGCCGGCCAGCAGCGCCTCGACGCCGAACTGCGTGAGGTAGCCGACGACGCAGCCGAGCGCGCAGGCAAGCAGGCCGATCAGCACGAACTCGATCAGGAAGAGGCGCGTCAGGCGCGCCTGGGTGGCGCCGAGACAGCGCATCACGGCGCAGCCGTCCAGATGGCGCTGCATGTAGCGGCGCGCCGCCAGACCGACCGCCACCGCGGCGAACACCACGGCCAGCATGGCGGCCAGACGCAGGAATTTCTGCGCGCGATCGAGCGCGCCGCGCACCTCGGGCTGCGCCTCCTCGACGTTCTCGACGCGCTGACCGCGTGCCAGCTGCGGCTTCAGCCAGGCGGCGTAGGCACGCACCGCGGCGTCCTCGCCGGCAATGTGCAGCCGGTAGCTGATGCGGCTGCCCTCTTGTATCAGCCCGCTGGCCGGCAGATCGGCGGCGTTCAGCATCAGCCGCGGCACGATGGCGAAGAAGCTGGCGCCGCGGTCCGACTCGAAGGTGAGCACCGCGCTCACGCGCAGCTTGAGCTGACCGACGCTGAGAATGTCGCCGCTGCGCACGTGCAGCGCGCTGGTGGCGCGCTCGTCCAGCCACACCGTACCCGGCTCGGGTATCGCCCGCGTCTCGGCGTCCGGCGCGTTCAGTTCGGGCGCAGTGCGCAGCTTGCCGCGCAGCGGATAGCCGTCGGATACCGCCTTGACGCCGACCAGCTGGGCGCCGTCGGCCGCTGACGCCATGCTGGTGAAGCTCCAGGTGCGGATCGCGCGCAGACCGCGCGACTGCGCTTCATCGACGTAGGCGTCGGGCAAGGGGTTGTCGGCGGCCACCCGCAGGTCGCCGCCGAGCAGCTGGTTCGCCTCGCTGACCACCGAACGCGCGACGCGGTCGGTGAAGAAGGACACCGAAGTCAGCGCCGCCACCGCCAGCAGCAGCGCGAGACCGAGCACGCGCAGCTCGCCAGCACGAAAATCGCGCAGCGCCATGCGTGCAGCCAGCATCAGGTCGGAGGTCATCGCTTCATTCTTCCTTCTTGTCTTTGCCGCTTCTGTCGACCGCACCCGGTGCGACGGTCAGGTCGGGCACAATGCGCGCCGAACATATCAGCCCGAATGGACACCCGATGTCGAAAAACGATCTCGACAGTTTCGTTTCCGCGGTGGCGGCCGGTGCATTGATCCCCGACCC
>JAVEVQ010000143.1:0-4158 GCA_034004945.1 Methyloversatilis sp.
GCGCGAGCCCGAGCGACACCGTGGCCTTGGCGTGCGTCAGATCGCGCGCCGCGCCGCTGCCGAACAGGCAGGCGGCAAGCTGGTTCAGCAGGGGCTGCGGAATGGCGCGATGACCTTCGAGCATGTCCCGTATGCAGTCCGCCGTGCCGTCGATGTCCTCGGCCGGCGGCAGCGGGTTGGTCGGCGGCAGCGCACCGCTTTCCGCCTCGAACAGCATGCGCGCGCTGCCGCGTTCGAACAGTTCGATGCGCGGCCGGCGCAGCGGATCGGCGAACGAGTCGTCGTCGGGCGCGCGCATCAGCAGTGCCCGCTCCGGTATGCGCAGGAACATGTCGTGCAGCCGTGACAGCAGCTGCGTGTCGGCGACGCAGATGACACGCAGGCTGTGCAGCGGCGCCGGATCGAGCAGCTTGGCGACGACGTGTGCGGTGTTGCGATGGCCCATGCGCTCGCGCAGCCGGATCAGGCTGTCCAGCGACGGATTCAGCACTTCGGTCGGCAGGATGGCGCAGCGCCCCGTGTGCAGCGTGTTCAGCGCTTCGTTCATCGTGCCGCACGGCAGGTGGCCAAGCCGTTCCAGCACGTCCAGACTGCCGGGCGACGCGTTGCCGCCGCTCAGGCCGTGCACCAGCACCGGCACGTCCAGCCGCGCCAGCATCAGCGCCAGCAGCGGCATCAGGTTGGGCGCGCGGCCGGCGCGTGCATAGCTCGGAATCACCACCATGCGCGGCAGATGCGGCGGCAGTTCCAGCGTCGGCAGGCGTTCGTTCAGCGCGCGCGCGAAGCCGGCCAGCTCGTCCGCGGATTCGTGCTTCCAGCGCAGGCTGGCCAGCACGGCGCCCAGTTCGAGCGCCGGTATGCGGCCGTCCAGCATGTCGGCGAACAGGCCATGCGCCTCGGTCTCGGCAAGATCCCGCGCGTCGTCGCCGCGTCCGATCGCGGACAGCATTTCGGTCAGGCTCTGTGGGCTCAGCATCGCGTACAGTGGCTCCATCCGGTTCAGTTTCCTGTCATGCCGCCTGCCGTCGGGCGTCGAGCATGCGTTTCAGTTCAGGTACGCAGGAGCCGCAGGACGTACCGCAGCCCAGCGTTGCCTGCAGCCTGTCGAGGTCCGCTCCGCCTGCGATCGCATCGACGATGTCGGGTTCCGCGACATCGAGACAGTTGCAGACGATGCGACCGCGAGCTTTCGCCGCGACCGGCGGTGTCGCCAGCGGCGCGAACAGCCAGCGGCGCAGTTCGGCGGTCGGCTGACGCTCGATCATCACCTCGCGCAGCCAGGCGGCGGCCGCGGTCTCGCCGGTCAGGCGGATGCCGGTCAGCAGGCCGTCCTCGATCAGCGCACGCTTGGTAACGTCGCGCCGCGCATCGCGATAGACCAGACAGGCCGGGTGGTCGAGGCCGCACAGGCGGTCGAGTTCGGTCAGCCAGGCGTCGGGTATCGGCTGGTCGTGCGCGATGCGCAGCACCAGCGCCGGGCGGTCGCGTCCGGCCATGGCCAGCGAGGCGTAGGCGAAGCGGGCGAGCAAGGGGGCGAGCGCTTCCATCCGCGCCAGCGTGTTGCGCTGGGCGTCGTCGTCGCTGGCTTCGGTGCGCAGCAGCAGCGCCTGGAAGGGCAGGTCGGCGCGGCTCATCTGCACCGCGGCGTGCTTCAGTTCTGGCTGCTTCGAATACGGGTCGACGCGGCCCGCGGTGAGCGCGTTGGCGCCGCTGCTCGACAGCACGTTGCGGCCCCAGTGCATCGCGACGAAGGCGCTGCCCGGGCGCTGGGTGCCGCTGGCATGGGCGCGCAGCACGATTTCGCCGCGCCGGCTTTTGATGCGCACCAGGTCGCCGTCCTTCAGGCCGCGCCGCGCGAGGTCGTCGGCGTGCACCTCGACCCGCGGTTCGTCGACGTGGCTGTACAGGCGCGCCACCTGACCGGTGCGGCTCATGCAGTGCCACTGGTCTCGCAGGCGGCCGGTGTTCAGGTGCAGCGGATAGCGGGCGTCGATCTTCTCGGCGGTGGTCGCCGTCGTCGGCACGACGAAGCGGGCGCGGCCGTTGGCGGTGGCGAAGTGGCGGTCGGTGTAGAGGGTGGCCGTACCGCTGTCGGCGCCGGCCGGGAAGGGCCATTGCTGCGGCCCGAGGCGGTCGAGCAGCGCGTAGGTGAGACCGCTGATGTCGAGGTCGCGGTCGCGCGTGCTGGCGACGTGTTCGGCAAACACCTGTTCGACCGTTTCGTAAGGGAAGAGGGCGGCCGCGTCGCGGCCCAGGCGGGCGCCGAGCGCACGCGCGAAGTCGCGCGCGATCACCCAGTCGGCACGCGCCTCGCCGGTCGCCGGCAGCGCGGCATGGACGTGCGTGATGCGTCGTTCGGAATTGGTGACCGTGCCCTCTTTCTCGCCCCAGGTGGTGGCCGGCAGCAGCAGGTCGGCGAAGGCGGCGCTCTCGGTGCCGCGGAAGGCGTCCTGCACGACGACGAATTCGGCTGCCTGCAGCGCCTCGACGATGCGCGCCTGGTCCGGCATCGAATGCGCCGGGTTGGTACAGGCGATCCACACCGCCTTCACCTTGCCGTCGCGCACGGCGTCGAACAGTTCGACCGCAGTCAGACCCGGCTGCGCCGGCACGTCGGGCAGACCCCACAGCGCGGCGACCTCGGCGCGGTGTTCCGCATTCGCCATGTCGCGGTGGGCCGACAGCAGATTGGCCATGCCGCCCACTTCGCGCCCGCCCATCGCGTTCGGCTGGCCGGTCAGCGAGAACGGGCCTGCACCGGGCCGACCGATCTGGCCGGTGGCCAGATGCAGCGCGATCAGCGCGGTGCCGTTGTGCGTGCCGTGGTGCGACTGGTTGAGGCCCTGGCACCACATCGACATCGCCGCCGTCGACTCGCCGAACCACTTGGCGGCGGTGACGATGTCCTCGGCGCGCAGGCCGCACACCTCGGCGGCGACCGCCGGCGTGATGTCGCGCACGTGCCTGCGCAGCTCGGCGAAGCCTTCGGTGTGCGCGGCGATGAACGCGTCGTCGGTCAGCCCTTCCCACAGCATTACGTGCAGCATCGCGTTGTACAGCCAGATGTCGGTGCCCGGCAGCAGCGCCAGGTGCAGGTCGGCATCGGAGGCGGTGTCGGTGCGGCGCGGGTCGACCACGATCATCTTCATCGCCGGGTTGGCGCGGCGTGCGTCCTCGATGCGGCGATAGACGATGGGGTGGGCGTAAGCCGGGTTGCCGCCGGCGATCAGCAGGCAGTCGGTGTGCTCGATGTCGGCGTAGCTGCAGGGCGGTGCGTCGGCGCCCAGCGTCTGCTTGTAGGCGGACACCGCCGAACTCATGCAGAGGCGCGAATTGGTGTCGATGTTGTTGGTGCCGATCAGCCCCTTGGCCAGCTTGTTGAAGACGTAGTAGTCCTCGGTCAGCAACTGGCCCGAAACATAGAAGGCCACGGCGTCCGGGCCGTGCGCGTCGATGATGGCGGCGAAGCGCTCGGCAGCGTGGGCCAGCGCGTCGTCCCAGCTCACGCGGCTGCGCGGCAGGTCGCGTGCGGTGCGCAGTTCCGGGTGGAGTGCGCGCGTGTCCGGGCGGGCGCTCAGGTGCAGGGTCGATCCCTTGGTGCACAGGCGGCCGGAATTGGCCGGGTGGTCCGGGTCGCCTCTCACGCCGGTAATGCGGCGGCCGTCATGTTCGATGATCACGCCGCAGCCGACACCGCAGTAGCAGCAGGTCGAGCGGGTTTCGTGCGGGCTCTGGGTCATGTTCTTTGTCTCCGCGAGACTTTTAGCAAGGGTTATGCCACGCCGGACGAGGGCCGATTCGCACCCGAACCGGTGCCGTTCCGGCCGGTTGCGCTCCGCGCCGGGGCGCGATCGCGCATGAATGCATGCGACTGGTGCGTGGTCGCGTTCGATCGCCCTCAGCGCAGCAGCACGCACAGCAGCAGGATGTTGAACAGCAGCGACAGCACCAGCAGCACGCGCAGCAGGCGCACCGACATGCGCTCGACCAGCGGCGCGCGGCGCGGCAGCGCGAGCGGGCGGTGGGCGCCGCGCTCGAGCGCGAGCAGGAATTCCTCGGCGGTTTCGAAGCGCGCATCGGGACTGCGGGCGATGGCTTTCAGCAGCACCGCCTCGAGCCACTCGGGCAGGTCCGGGCGGTAGCGCGTGGGCGGCACCG
>JAVEVQ010000058.1:0-19984 GCA_034004945.1 Methyloversatilis sp.
TCGACCCAGCCGGTCAGTTCGTTGATGGCCAGATCCGGCTGGGCGGCGGCGATTTCGGCCAGCACGCGACGAAGCTCGGCCGGATTGCCGAGCACGCTTGCCGGGGATGAAGAGAACACGCCGAACATACCTGCCACCTCCGCCACTCAGGGCTGTCCCTGACTGACACCTGTATGAATGTTTTGTGCCGCGCGGCGATCCGCTGCCGCCGCGTCACGGGATGGCCGACCGGAGTGGTCTAGAATCCCGACCCTGTAGCGTAACGCGACTGCGCAAACTTTTCCATGCAGCAATATCTCGATCTCATGCGGCACGTGCTGGAACACGGCACGGTCAAGACCGACCGCACCGGCACCGGCACCCGTTCGGTGTTCGGCTGGCAGATGCGTTTCGACCTGGCGCAGGGTTTCCCGGTGCTGACCACCAAGAAGCTGCACCTGCGTTCCATCATCATCGAACTGCTGTGGTTCCTGCGCGGCGACACCAATATCGCCTGGCTGAAGGAACACGGCGTCAGCATCTGGGACGAATGGGCCGACGAAAACGGTGACCTTGGCCCGGTCTATGGTGCGCAGTGGCGCAGCTGGCCGACGCCGGACGGCCGCCACATCGACCAGATCAGCGAACTGCTGGCCGGCCTGCGCAGCAACCCCGATTCTCGCCGGCACATCGTCAGCGCCTGGAACCCGGCGGAAATACCGTCGATGAAGCTGCCGCCCTGCCACGCACTGTTCCAGTTCTACGTTGCAGACGGTCGATTGTCCTGCCAGCTGTACCAGCGCAGCGCAGACATATTTCTCGGAGTGCCTTTCAATATCGCCAGTTACGCGCTGCTGACGATGATGGTGGCGCAGGTGTGCGGCCTCAAGCCGGGCGAGTTCGTGCATACGCTGGGCGACGCCCACCTGTACTCGAACCATCTGCAGCAGGCGAAAGAGCAGCTCACCCGCGCGCCGCGGCCGCTGCCCACCATGTGGATCAATCCCGAAGTGACCGACCTGTTCGCCTTCCGCCCGGAAGATTTCCGGCTCGACGGCTACGACCCGTGGCCGCACATCCCGGCGCCGGTGGCCGTATGAAGCTGTCTCTGATCGCCGCACTGGCGGCCAACGGCATGATAGGCCGCGACAACGGCATGCCCTGGCACCTGCCGGAAGATCTGAAGCGCTTCCGCGCGCTGACCATGGGTCATCCCATCATCATGGGGCGCAAGACCTGGGACTCGCTGGGCCGGCCGCTGCCCGGCCGCACCAGCATCGTGGTGAGCCGGCAGGACGGGCTGGACATCGCTGGTGCGCACGTGGTGCCTTCGCTCGATGCGGCGGTCGGACTGGCGGCAACGCTGGAGGGTGGTGATGAAGCCTTCGTGATCGGTGGCGCGCAGCTCTATGCGCTGGCGCTGCCGCGGGTCGATCGCCTGCTGCTGACCGAAATCGCCGACGCCTTCGACGGCGACACGCGCTTTCCCGACTACGACCGCAGCGCCTGGCAGGAAACGGCACGCGAAGAGGCGGTCAGCGCCGCCGGCCTGCGCTACGCCTTCGTCGATTACGCACGGCGCACGGCGCAGCCGCGCTAGGCGCGTCGCCGATCGCCGTCAGTCGCGCACGCAGTCGACCGCGTAGTCGAGCGCCTCGCCCTCGCCGGTGCCGACCAGACCGTGGATGTCGGTTTCGAAGCCGGGGAAGGCGCGATTGAATTCACGCGCGAAGCGCAGGTAATTGACGATGGTGCGGTTGAAGCGCTCGCCCGGAATCAGCAGCGGGATGCCCGGCGGGTAGGGCGTCAGCAGCACGCTGGTGATGCGCCCTTCCAGTTCGTCGATCGCCACGCGATCGATCTCGCGGTGCGCCATCTTCGCCCAGGCGTCGGCCGGCTTCATCGCCGGCTCCATCGGCGACAGATACATTTCCGTGGTCAGCCGCGCGATGTCGTGCTTCTTGTACATCTCGTGGATGCGCACGCACAGGTCGCGCAGGCCCACCCGCTCGTAGCGCGGGTGGGCGGCGACGAATTCCGGCATGACGCGCCACAGCGGCTGGTTGTTGTCGTAGTCGTCCTTGAACTGCTGCAGCTCGGTCACCATGGTGTTCCAGCGGCCCTTGGTGATGCCGATGGTGAACATGATGAAGAAGCTGTAAAGGCCGGTCTTCTCGACGATGATGCCGTGCTCCGACAGGTAGCGGGTCAGGATGCCGGCCGGGATGCCCCAGTCGGCGAAGTCGCCATCGACGTCCAGACCCGGCGTGATCACCGTGGCCTTGATCGGATCCAGCATGTTGAAGCCGTCGGCCAGATCGCCGAAGCCGTGCCAGCGCTCGCCCGCGCGCAGCGTCCAGTCCTCGCGTGTGCCCAGACCTTCGTCGGCCAGATGGTCCGGGCCCCAAACCTTGAACCACCAGTCGGCACCGAACTCGGCATCCACCTTGCGCATCGCGCGGCGGAACTCGACCGCCTCGGCCAGCGATTCCTCGACCAGCGCGGTGCCGCCCGGCGGCTCCATCATCGCCGCCGCCACGTCGCACGAGGCGATGATGGCGTACTGCGGACTGGTCGATGTGTGCATCAGGTAGGCCTCGTTGAACACGTCGCGGTCGAGTGAGCGGGTCTGCGAGTCCTGCACCAGGATCTGCGAAGCCTGCGACAGGCCCGCCAGCAGCTTGTGCGTCGACTGGGTCGAGAAGATCATCGACTCCTTGCAGCGCGGCCGGCCCTCGCCGATCGCGTGGTAGTCGCCGTAGAAGTCGTGGAAGGCGGCGTGCGGCAGCCAGGCTTCGTCGAAGTGCAGCGTATCGATCTCGCCGTCCAGCACGTCCTTGATCGCCTCGACGTTGTACAGTACGCCGTCGTAGGTCGATTGCGTGATGGTCAGGATGCGCGGCTTCTTGTTTACCGCCTCACGCGCGAACGGATTGGCTTCGATCTTGGCGCGGATCACGTCCGGGCTGAACTCGGACAGCGGGATCGGGCCGATGATGCCGTAGTGGTTGCGCGTCGGCGTCAGGAAGACCGGAATGGCGCCGGTCATGATGATCGAATGCAGGATGGACTTGTGGCAGTTGCGGTCCACCACGACGATGTCGCCCGGCGCCACGGTCGAGTGCCATACCATCTTGTTCGACGTCGACGTACCGTTGGTGACGAAGTACAGATGGTCGGCGTGGAAGATGCGTGCCGCGTTGCGCTCCGATGCCGCCACCGGGCCGGTGTGATCGAGCAGCTGGCCCAGTTCCTCGACCGCGTTGCAGACGTCGGCGCGCAGCATGTTCTCGCCGAAGAACTGGTGGAACATGCGGCCGACCGGGCTCTTCAGGAAGGCCACGCCGCCGGAGTGACCCGGGCAGTGCCACGAATAGGAACCGTCCTGCGCGTAGTGGGTGAGCGCGCGGAAGAAGGGCGGCGGCAGCGAATCGAGATAGGCGCGCGCCTCGCGCACGATGTAGCGGGCAACGAACTCCGGCGTGTCCTCGAACATGTGGATGAAGCCGTGCAGCTCGCGCAGGATGTCGTTCGGGATGTGGCGCGTGGTGCGCGTCTCGCCGTACAGGAAGATCGGGATGTCGGCGTTGCGACGGCGGATTTCGGCGACGAAATCGCGCAGATTGGTCAGCACCGCCTCGATTTCGGCTTCGCTGCCGGCACCGAATTCCTCGTCGTCGATCGACAGGATGAAGGTCGAGGCCCGGCTCTGCTGCTGCGCGAACGAGGTCAGGTCACCGTAGCTGGTGACACCCAGCACGCCCGGACCTTCCTTCTCGATCGCCTCGGCCAGTGCGCGTATGCCCAGACCGGAGGCGTTTTCCGAGCGGAAGTCCTCGTCGATGATGATGATCGGAAACTCGAAACGCATGGCACCCAACCTTCAAAGTAAAAGAGGGCACCCGACTCGGCGCCCCCGGACTGCAGCAGGACTGCAGGCTTGAAGCGGGCGATGGTATCAGTTCGAGATTGCAAAACAATCGGGGCCGCACAAGGCGGCCCCGCAGGGTGAAACAGGGTGTGAGGCGTGCTCAGCCGATGCGCCGGCGCGCGATCGCACCGACCACCGCCAGACCGGCGACGATGAGCGCCCACGACTCGGGCTCGGGCACGGCCGCGACTGCGTAGCTGTCGAGGAACTCGACGCGCACGCCGGTCGCGTTGCCGACCTTCTGTGCGAGGTTGGTGACGAAGAAGTCCAGCGTATTCACGCCGGCCAGGAAGCCGGCGGTGGCCGAGAACGAAGTCCAGGAATCCAGCGCCGAGCCGCTGGAGATCGTCGTGCCGTTCAGCTGGATGTAGCCGTTGTTGTCGGCGGCCCAGCGACCGGTGATCCAGGCGGAGGTGAAGTCCAGCCCGGTCAGGTCGAAGGAGATCGACCACTTGTACAGGCCCGGCTCGGTCGGGTCGTAGCTCTGACGTGCATTGGCGGTCGGCGCCAGCCACTTCGAGTCGGCAGTGTTGTCCAGCCAGACAAGATAGATCGCTCCGAGGCCGGTCTGGCGGGTGGTCACGCCGTAACCATCGGTGCCGACCGCGGTGCCACTGATCGCTTCGAAGGTGTAGTTGGTGTCGATCTTGCCCGATGCCAGGCCGGCGCCGGTGTTGTACAGACCGTCGATCCGGTTCGACTCGACCGCTGTCGCACCGAAGGACGCCAGCGCGATGCCGGACGCCACCAGAATGCTCTTGAACATGTGAATTTCCGCCTGAAATCTGAAAGTGAGGCGGAGTGTAGGCAGGGGCGCGGTGCACGACCGTTCATAAAGTCACGCTTTCTCCGGCCCCTCGCGGGCGCGCTTTGTTGCTGCGCACACAAGCCCTTGAAAGAACGGGACTTGACCGATTTTTGCAGACCGCGCGCGCGGTCGACCGAGACAATCCTTAACAGTCAGATCTTGGGCAGCGTGACGCCGGTCTGGCCCTGGTACTTGCCGCCGCGGTCCTTGTACGAGGTTTCGCACGGTTCGTCCGACTCGAAGAACAGCATCTGCGCCACGCCCTCGTTGGCGTAGATGCGTGCCGGCAGCGGCGTCGTGTTGGAGAATTCGAGCGTCACGTGGCCCTCCCACTCCGGCTCCAGCGGCGTCACGTTCACGATGATGCCGCAGCGGGCATAGGTACTCTTGCCGAGGCAGACGACCAGCACGTTGCGCGGGATGCGGAAGTACTCGACCGTGCGCGCCAGTGCGAAGGAGTTCGGCGGAATGATGCAGGACTCGGCGTCCATCTCGACGAAGGAGTTCGGGTCGAAGGTCTTCGGATCGACGATGGTCGAGTTGATGTTGGTGAACACCTTGAATTCGGACGCGCAGCGCACGTCATAGCCATAGCTCGAGGTGCCGTAGGACACGATGCGCCGGCCGTCGATGTGGCGCACCTGACCCGGCTCGAACGGGTCGATCATGTGGTGCTCCTGCGCCATGCGGCGTATCCAGCGGTCGGACTTGATGCTCATCTGCGTGCCCTCGATTGCGTGCGCGGCCCCGGACGGCACCGCAAAAGGACGCAATTGTTGCAAGTTCGGCGCCGAAAAGCACGCGCCGCCTCGCCCCGCCGGGAGGGCACGGGGCGGGGGCCGCTCAACGCCCGTGTGCGGCGGTCGGCGCGGGGCCGGACTCGGTGATCGGGTTCAGCGTGGTCATGAAGGTCGATTGGCGCAGCCCCTCGTCCACCCAGCGCTGGTGTTCGCCGGTCAGCGTCTTCAGGAAGGCGACCAGCGCCGCCTTCTCGTCGTCGCCCAGATGCAGCGGCGCGATCAGCGGACTCTGGTCCGGCGCGCCGCCGCCGCCGCGGTCGTAGAAGTCCACCACCGCTTCGAGCGTCGATAGCGAGCCGTCGTGCATATAGGGTGCGGTCAGCGCCACGTTCCGCAGCATCGGTGTCTTGTAGGCCCAGCGGTCGTCCGGGTCGAGCGTGATTTCGAAGCGGCCGACGTCGTTCGGTACCTTCTCGCCGATCGAATTGATGCGCTCGGCACTCATCGTCGTGCGCAGGCCGGGAATCAGCTGGACCTCGACCAGCGGCTGCGGCAGTCCGCGCAACCAGCCGATGCCGGTGTTGTGGTAGCGGAAATCGGAGAACAGCGCAGATTGCGCGCCCATCGTGTGACAGGTGGTACAGCGTCCCTTGCCGGCGAACACCGCCAGCCCCTGCTGCTCCTGCGCGGTCAGCGCCGTTGTGTCGCCGCCGTAGCGATAGCGGTCGAAGCGGGAGTTGGCCGACACCAGCGAACGCTGGTAGCTCGCCAGCGCCTGGCCCACCGTCTCGACCGTCGGTCCGCGGCCGTCGAAGGCGCGTTCGAACGCGCCGCGGTAGTCGGGCAGCGCGCGCAGCTTGTCGAGCACGTGGCCGATCGACGGGTTGGCCATTTCGTTGTGCGCGAGGAAAGGCCCCCACACCTGGGCTTCCAGTTCGCCCTCGCGGCCGTCGTGGAACAGGCGCGGGTGATAGCCCACGTTGAGCACGGTCGGAGCGTTGCGCCTGACTGTGGCGCCCTCGTTGCCGATCGCCATGCGCAGCTCGTTGGCGGTGAAGCCGTGGTCAGGCACGTGGCACATGCCGCAGGACATGGTGCCGTTGAAGGACAGCCGGCGGTCGAGGAAGAGCTTGCGCCCCAGTTCGATGCGCGCCGCCGTGGGCGGGTTGTCCGGCGGATGCGGCATCACGGGCAGGCCCAGCGGCACACTGACGGCCGCCGTGGCCGCATCATGCGCCACCTCGCTGGCGCAGCCGCTCAGCGCCAGCGCCAGCGCAAGCGCGTGTTCAGGGCGCACGCGGCGTTTCGAGTAGGAGTGTTTCGATGTCATTGAACATGACCTCAGGCATCAGGAAGGCGGTGGTGTAGATCTCGCGGACACGGCCGTCGCGATCGATCAGGAAGAGCTTGAGCATGTGGTTGAGTACCCGCGTCGGCCGCCCTCGCGCGTCCAGTTCGACCGACACGTCCTGACCCAGGTCGTCGAGCATCGGCTTCAGATCGGCGACCGAGCGCGTGGTGAGGAAATGCCAGCGCACCGGGTTCTTCGGATCGGCCAGCGCGCCGGCATACATGCGCATCGATGCCGCATCGTCGCGCGACGGATCGAAGGACAGGCTGACCAGCCGGACCTGGCGCGCCAGATCGGGCCGGCGCAGCAGGCGCTCGCGCAGCTGCGTCAGCGTCGCATAGGCAAGCGGGCAGCCCACCGGATCCACGCAATAGGTGTACATGAAGGACAGCAGCGTGACGCGATCCCGCGTGTAGCGGGCGAGCGCGTAGGTACGGCCGTCGATGTCCACCACCCGCCCGTTCGGCGCGAGCTGGATCGGCGGCAGCCGGTAGCTGCCCGGGGCGGGGGCGACGAAATCCTGATGCGGCGTGCTCGGCGCGAGTTCGGCATTGGATGCGCCCTGCGAGCCATCGGCCAGCAGGGCGCCCAGCACCAGCGCGGTCGCCGCCGCACGGACGCGGCGGAGGATCGGCATGTGCCTGTCTCGTCTCAGCGGTTCGAGGCGAGTTCGGCGAAGCGCTCTTTCAGCCCGGCGGTGTTCGCCGGCTTGGCCGAGAACTTCATGTGATGCGCACGGCCGAGCTTGAGCGCGTAGAAGTCGATCGAGAACTTCTCGCTGAGCGCCTTGCCGTCCCAATGAAACAGCTTCAGGAACTGCTGGTCGTCGCCGCCCTTCTTGTCCCAGTTGCCGAGCAGGCTGGTGGTGAAGTAGACCCGCTTGCCGTCCCAGCTCTGGCTCACCATGTTGACCTGCGAACCGATCACCTTCTGGTACACCTCCTTCGGCGCCTCCGGGTTGGAAATGTCGAAGTAGCGCGCGGTGCCGTCTAGGAAGGTGTTCACCCACAGTCCTTTCGCATCGGCGGTGATCGAAATGTCGACCGGCAGCGGCACCTTGGACGGGTCACCGACGGTACCGACTTCCTTCGCCTGCCATTCGCCCTTCGCATCCTGCTTGATCAGCACCAGCTTCGAGGTCAATGCGGTGGCCGTGTAGGCCCAGTTGTCGCCGCCTTTCAATGACCAGCGGATTTCCAGCGGCGCGCCCGGCACGTTCATCACCTTCTGCGGCTTCATCGACTTCAGGTCCCACATGACCATGGTGTTGCCGAAGTGCTTCATCGCATCGGCATCCTTCACCATCTTGCCGAAATCCATCATGTAGTTGTTCCAGCCGGTGAAGCTGGAGGTGAGCAGCGCGTTCTTCTGCGGATTGATGCCGATGTCGTAGCCGTAGCCGTCGGCCATCACGTCGCCGTGCTTGCCGGTCGGCATGTCGTACTTCTCGACGAACTCGCCCTTGTTGTTGTAGACGACCAGCCCGGTGCGACCGCCGTGATCCTTGTCGTTGGACAGGGCCTGCACCATCATCCGGCCCGGCAGCGCGTAGAAGGTGTGCGGGCCGACGTAGCCGGTCTTCTGCGTGAAGTCGGAAATGGTGTGCACCAGCTTCGGCTTTGCCGGGTCGGTGCCGATGTCGAACACGAAAATGCGGTTGTCGTCGAGACGGCCTGCCCACAGGAAGCGGCGATCATCGGTGAAGCCGGTGTGATGCGCCTCGCCGCGGCCACCGACCGTCACGGAGTGGACCACCTTGCCGTAGTCCTTCGACTTCGGATTCACGTCCACCGTAACCAGCTTGTCGGACTCGTCACCCATCCCCTTCACGCCCAGCGTCCACACATGGACGAAATCCTCCTGCCCCTTGATCAGATTCGTCGTGTAGGGCGAATTGCAGGTTTCGTCGGCCTGCACCGGCAGTGCGCCGCCGAACGCGGCGGCAAGGGTGAGTGCAAGTACGCCGGCTTTCATCGTTTTCATCGGTTTCTCCATCCTCTGGCTATCGGTGCGCACCGCTCCGCAGCATGGCGTCGCGCATTTTTTTGCGCCCGACATGCGGCATTTTGACGCACCATTTGGTATGTTTGCATTCACGACAAGGGCGAACGCGCATTCCTGCGACAACGTCATCGTTCCGCTGCAACGCAGCAGCCCGGAGCACTGGATCAGTCACCATGAAGATTGCCGATCACCGTTCCACCCTGGCCACCCGACAGTCCGATGCGGCCTTTGCTCCGGAGCGGACTCAACGCTACCGGCGGTACGGCGGCGCGACCATCCGGACGAACTCCGGCGCAAGCGAGGGATTTCCCTTAGCTGACGGTGAAAGCGGGGTCGCCCGGACATGAACGCGCTGAGCGGCATCGCCCTGCTCGCCCTGCTGGCGACGGCAAGCTCGTCGATCTGGGCCTTGCGTGCGCACAGGCAGCGACTGGCAGAGGCGACGCGGACGATACGTACGCTGCAATCGGAGCGCGATGCGCTGGTGACGGCGCACGGCGAGACCGAGGCGCGCCTGACCTCGAGCGAGCAACGGCTGCGTCTGCTGCTCGAATCCGAGCCGGAATGCGTGAAGCTGCACACCTGTGACGGCAGCGTGCTGGAAATGAATCCGGCGGGTCTCGCCATGATGGACGCGCGCTCCGCCGATCAGGTGATCGGTCGCTCCATCTTCTCCTTCATCGCCGAAGAGCATCGTCAGCCCTACATCGAACTGACCGAGCGGGTGTTCCGCGGCGAAAGCGGGCGACTGGAATTCCGGCTCAACAGCCTGCAGGGGCGTGCGCGCTGGATGGAAACGAGTGCGGCACCGCTGCGCGACGAGAGTGGCGACATCATTGCGTTGCTCGGCGTGACCCGGGACATGACCGAGCGGCGCGCCGCCGAGGAGCAGGATCGGCAACACCTTTCTGCGCTTGCCCATGTCGTGCGTACCTGCACCATGGGCGAGATGGCCACCAATCTCGCACACGAGCTGAACCAGCCGCTGGCGGCCATCGTGAATTACACGCGCGGATCGTTGCGTCGCCTGCGCACTCAGGCCGCCGCCGCACCCGAGGTGCTCGAATCGCTCGAACACGTGTGCACGCAGGCGGAGCGGGCCGCCGGCATCATCCGCAATCTGCGCACCTTTCTCGGCAAGCGCGAACCGGCGCTGACCGTGCTCGATCTGAACGACATCGTGCAGACCACCAGTGCGCTGATCGGCTCGGAAGCGCGCGCGCATGGCGTGAGCATCCTGTTCTCGCCGGCCGCCGATCTGCCGGCTGCGCGCGGGTCGCGCATCGAAGTCGAGCAGGTGCTGCTGAACCTGATGCGCAACGCGATCGAGGCGATGACGACCGCCGCATCGCCGTGCCGCGAAATCCGCGTGTCCACGGGTCACGGAGACGATGGTTTCGCCTTCGTGGACATTGCCGACTCGGGGCCCGGCATCGACGGCGCCGACCCCGCACGCATCTTCCAGCCCTTCTTCACCAGCAAGGACGAAGGCATGGGCATGGGTCTGCCGATCAGCCGCTCCATCATCGAAGCGCACGGCGGACAGCTCTGGCTCGCAAAGAACGACAACGACGGCGCGACCTTCCGGTTCACGCTGCAAACGGGGGAGACTCTGCATGGACGGAAGCGAACCGACGGTCTACGTGGTTGACGACGACGACGCGGTGTCGTCGTCGCTGTCCTGGTTGCTGGAGTCCATCGGGCTCCGCGTCCGGACTTATCGCAACGCGCTCGACTTCATCGCCGCGATGGACCCCGATCCATGGGGCTGTCTGGTGCTCGATGTGCGCATGCCAGGCATGAGCGGCCTGGAACTGCAGCAGCGCCTGCGCGATCGCGATGTCGGGCTGCCGGTCATCTTCATCACCGGTCATGGTGGCGTGGCCAACGCGGTAAAGGCGATCAAGGCCGGCGCCTTCGACTTCCTGGAAAAGCCTTTCGACGACCAGACCCTGCTCGACCGCGTGCAGCAGGCCATCGGGATCAACAGCGAAACGCGTCGCTGCCGCAGCGCCCGCGCAGCGCTGCTCGACCGCTACGCCAGCCTGACGCCACGCGAGCGCGAGGTGATGGAACTCGTGGTCGAGGGCCGGCCGAACAAGGTGGTCGCACAGGTGCTCGGCCTGTCGAGCAAGACGGTGGAGGCGCACCGCGCGCACGTGATGGACAAGATGGCGGCGCGCTCGCTGACCGAACTGGTGAAGCAGTCGCTGTGCATCCAGTCGCCCGATTCCGGCTGGATCGGCACCGGCACGAGTATGCCGCACGGCCGTGCGGGAAACCCCTTGCCGGAGCGGGGAATCGACCGGATTTCCGCCTCCCGTGCCGCTCGGCCATAGTGGCGACACCCTGCGACCGAGCGCCCGGCCCTCCGCACCGGACGCAGGAACAAGCGTCG
Source organism: Methyloversatilis sp. (assembly GCA_034004945.1). Taxonomy (GTDB): domain Bacteria; phylum Pseudomonadota; class Gammaproteobacteria; order Burkholderiales; family Rhodocyclaceae; genus Methyloversatilis. The sequence continues at coordinate 11,212 of JAVEVQ010000058.1, forward strand.
CGGCTCCGGTGCGTGCGTGCCCGCACTCATTCGGCGACCGCACCGCATTGCGCGCCACGCCGCCCCCGCGTGGCGTCGCATCTCGACCGGGAAGAAGGGGAAACTTCCGCGGCGCGTGCGCCATTCCGCCTCCGGTGGCGCACGCCCCTGTTTTCGCCGCGGCACCCGCCATGTGGCCGGGACCGCCACGCGGTCGCGTCTCGTGCTAGAAAGCGCTTGTCTCCGCAATCCGCGCCGCCAGCATGAGCCGCCCCTCCCGCAAGAACGAACTGCTCGACACCGCTCGCGACCTGGTCATGCGCAAGGGCTTCTCGGCGACGTCGGTGGATGAGATCTGCACGCTGTCGCAGATGACGAAGGGTGCCTTCTTCCATCACTTCAGTGACAAGGAAGGGTTCGGTCTTGCCCTGCTCGACCATTTCGAACAGGAGGGCCGGCTGCGCATGCAGGCCCATCTGCCCCTGCGCAAGCGCAGCGCACGCAGCCAGTTGCACGCCTACCTCGACCTGCTCGGCGACATGTACGGCGAAGACGCGCGCTTTCGTGAAGGCTGCCTGTTCGCCATCCTCGCCTACGAGTCGTCCGATCCATCCTCACCGCTGCGGCGGGCCTGCGCAGCGGCGCTGGAACGCTGGATGGAGGGCGCCCGCGCACAATTCGCGCAGATCATCGCGCTGCTGGACACGCCACCTCCGGTGCGCGCCGAAGATCTGGCCGAGCACCTGCTCGTGGTGATCGAGGGCGCGCTGGTCATGGGCCGCGTCCGCGACCCCGCCGTCGCGATCGCACGCGCACTGGCGCAGTTCCGGTCCTACGCCGAAGCCACGCTCGGTCTCGGCGGACGCTGAATTCAGGCGCCGCGCGCGCAGCGCGCCACCGCGGCCAGCCAGTGCAGCGCATCCTGCGTGTCCGGTCGCATCAGCAGCCGGAACAGTGAAGCCGGTCCACCGGAGGACGCAGTGCCGGCGGCGCGCACCGACCCGTCGTTCAGGGCCTGCAGCAGCGTCAGCAGAGCAGAGCGCTCCAGTCCGTCGTCGCGCGATGCCGCGCGCTCAAGACGATCGAGCAGACGGACCACGCCCGGACTGTTCAGCAGATGCAGCAGGCGCAGTGCGCCGCCCGCCAGATCGGCGGCGTCGGACACCATGTCGGGCGTGAAGCCGTCCTGCAGCAGTTCGAACACCTGCTGCAGGCCGTCCGCTTCTGCCTGCGCAGGCACACAGTCGGCAGTGGGCCGGGCGGCGTGCTGCCGCCAGACGCGGACCGCGTCGGCCGCCAGTCGATCCAGCGCACCGCTGCGCGCCATGTCGGCCAGTATGCGAGGTGCCTCGGTCAGTCCGGCGCGTCCGCACCAGTCTTCGAGCGCGCGCCAGTCCTCTTCGCGGATGCTCACGGAAAACCTCTCAGCGACGACCAGTAAAGACGGTGATAGAAGGTTTTCGCCATGTGAATGGCGCGGCTGGGTGCGCGCGGGTGCGGTGGTTCCGCGTAGTTGAAGGCGGCGTAGGTGGCGCGGTCACGGCTGGTTTCGATGAAGCACAGCACCTTGCCATCGTAGCCGTGGGTGTCGCCGCCACCGCGCACGCGCGAGGCCAGGTTCGCGGCGATCACCTCGGCCTGGAAGCGAGCCGTCGAGCCCGCCTTGCTCACCGGCAGGTTGGTGGTGTCGCCGAGCACGAACACGTCGTCGCGCCCCTGCATGGTGAGCAGCCGCCGATGCGTCGGCACCCAGCCGCGCGGCCCCAGTCCGCTGCGTTCGATCGCCTCGGCGCCACGGTGCGGCGGAATCGCGATCAGCAGATCGTAGTCGACGCTCAGCCCTTCCTCGCTGTGCAGCGTACGTGTGGCGCCATCGACCGACGCGATGTTGAAATAGGTTGCGCTGCGTATGCCGCGGCGGGCGAATTCGACGCGCGCCCACTCGGCCACTGCCTCGATCGAATGCAGGCGGCCGATCGGGTAGGTGTAGAGCAGGTCGACGCGCGGCGCGATGCCCCGGCGCACGAACAGGTCATGCAACAGGAAGGTCATTTCCAGCGGCGCCATCGGGCATTTGTGCGGCACGCCGGTGGTCACCACGACGCGGCCGCCGTCGAAGTTCTGCAGTGCCCGCGCCAGCCGGAGCGCCGCCGCCTCGGTGTAGAAGCCGTGTGCATGCTCGGCCAGGCCCGGCACCTCTTCCGGCGTTACCCGTGATCCGGTGGCGATGACCAGCCAGTCATAGCTGTAAGCATTGCCGCTGGTGCCACGCACCTGCTTCGAGTCCGGCGCAAAGGCAAGCACCTCGTCGATCAGCAGCGCGACGCGCGGGTCGAGCAGCGTGCGCGGGTCGCGATGGAGCGCCTCCACCGTGGTCTGTCCGAGCGCGAGGTGCAGCAGGCCGGGCTGGTAGAGATGGGTCCGTGACGCGGACAGCACCACCACATCGACCTCGCCGCGCTGCAGCTCCGGTGCCAGCAGTCTTGCCAGCCTGTTGGCCAGTATCGTGCCACCGATACCGGCGCCGACGATCATGATGCGCATGCAGTCCGCTCCTCCGGCGTCGGCCCGCCTTGATCCGGACGCGTCGGGATGCGCGCGCGGCCCGCGATCCAATGGCAACAGACCCTAGCCACGTGTCTTCTCGACCATGATGTGCAGAATCCCCTGCTCGCTGCGGGTGGATACGTGACGTTGCCCCACTTTGGCCAGCCACTCGGGAATCTCCCGTGCCGAACCCGGGTCGTCCGCCAGCACCAGCAGGAAGTCCCCGCGTCGCGCGTGCTTGAGTGCCACGATCAGTTCCATCAGCGCGCCGGGGCAATGGCTGCCGCGCGCGTCGACGACGACGGCCACGCCGTCTGGCACCGGAGGGTCATCCTGCATGGCCGTCGTCGCCGCTCAGAAGCGCATGCCGAACGCAAGACTGAACACGTCGGGATCGAGGCCGAGGCGTTCCACGCGGGCGGGCGCTCCGGAGAAGCGCACGTCGGTTTCCAGATAGAACTTCTTGTAGTCGAGGTTGATGAAATAGCGCTCCGACACCGACCAGCTGACACCCGCCTGCAGCACGAGGCCGGTATCGGACTTGAAGCGGGCGAGCTGGTCGAAGACCGGGCCTTCCTGGTCGAAGAACAGCGTGTGGTGGACGCCGACGCCGACATAGGGACGGAAGCGTCCTTCGGGCAGGAAGTGCCACTGCGCCACCAGATTCAGCGGCGCCATAGAAGCCCGGCCCAGCGTGGCGCCGCCGAGGCTGAAGCGATGTCGCGCAATGCCGGCAGCGGTATTCAGCGCGATCTGACGGGTCAGGAAATAGCTTGCGTTGATCACCGGCGTGACCCGGTCAGAGGCGTCGACGCCCAGCACCGGCGAATCCATGTCCGCGTTGACCGACATCAGTCCCAGACTGAGCTCCCAGTCGCCCGCGGCCGCCTGCACCGCCATCGGCAGCGCCAGTGCGGCGACCGCCATCGTCCGCTTGAGTACACGGCTCATTCATCTTCCTCCTGGTCCTTGTTGTGGGCATGACTGCCTTGTTGTCTGTCATGCGTGCGCCGCTGCGGGCGCATCGCGTGACGACGACAGTTCTACGCGGCGAGGAGGGCGGGGAAAATCCGGACGAGCACGCCCGGCATCGAGGGTTTCTACCCGGTCAGGAGCGGGATCGCGGAGGACGACGGGACATGAAAAAGGGGCGGCTCCCCGTTTCGGAGAGCCGCCCCCGGCAGGGGAAGAAGGCGCGATCAGGTGAGCATGTCGGCCCAGATGTTCTTCGCCCAGGCCAGCGCGAACTTGCCTTCCATCTCGGTCGGACCCGCCGACAGGCCGCCGGCGCCCTTCACCGGTTGCGGCTGCTTGGTCGCAGTGTCGTACGCATGGACCGAAGCCACGTGCACGACATTGGTCGCATCGACGAAGCTGTAGCAGGTGTTCATCACCAGCGGCGCGTCCGACGGCGGCTGACCGGCCATCAGGTTCACGATGGCGGCAGCAGCCAGCTTCGCGTGCTGGTTCGCCATATGGCCCGACTTCGGCATGGTCGGTGCCGGGAAGATGGCGTCGCCGAGCACGTGGATGTTCGGCGTGCTGGTCGATTCCATCGTCAGCCAGTTGATGTCCACCCAGCGGTTGTTGATCAGCTTCAGCCCCGACTTCGCCGCGATGTCGCCGGCGCGCTGCGGCGGCACCACGTTCAGCACGTCTGCCTTCACCTGGTCGAACTCCAGGATGGCCGTGCGGTTGGCCGCATCGACGTCGCGCAGCTCGTTCTGCGGGCGGTACTCGATGATGTCCTTGTAGTTGTCGGCCCAGGCCTTCAGGAACAGGCCCTTCTTCGACACGATTTCCTCGTTGGCGTCGAGCACCAGCACCTTGGACTTCGGCTTCTTCGTCTTGAAGTAGTGCGCCACCATGCAGGCCCGCTCGTACGGTCCGGGCGGGCAGCGGTAGGGCGCCTTCGGAATGGTCATCGCGAACACGCCGCCATCCGGCATCGCTTCGAGCTGCTTGCGCAGCGCCACAGTCTGCGGACCGGCCTTCCATGCGTGCAGGATGGCCTGCTGCGCCGCGGCCGACTGCAGCCCGGGCAGGCCGTCGTACATAAAGTCCACGCCCGGTGACAGCACCAGCCTGTCGTAGGCGAGATCGCCGCCCTTGGCCAGCTTCACCACGCGCTTGTCGGCATCGACCGCGGTCACTTCATCCTGCACCACCTTGATGCCGTACTTGGCCAGACCTTCGTAGCCCACCGTGATGTCCGACAGCTGCTTCTCGCCGGCGAGCACCAGGTTCGAGATCGGGCACGACACGAAGGCGGCGTTGCGCTCGACCAGCGTCACGCGGATGCCGCCATTGCTCCACATCGAAATGTACTTGGCTGCGGTGGCGCCGCCGTAGCCGCCACCGACCACCACCACGTGACCCTTGCCCTTGCCGGCACCGGCGCAACCGTAAAGTGCCGCCATGGCCGACACGCCCAGCGTGCCCTGTATGAAACCGCGACGTCCGATGCTCATTTGCCACCTCCGGTCGGCGTGCGCGACGAGAAATAATCCGCGATCAGTTCGAGCTGAGCGTCGGTATAGCCCTTCGAGATCTGGTGCATGATGGTCGCCGGCTTCTCGCCGTTGCGGAAAGCCTTCAGCGAATTGAGCATCTTGCCCTTGGGCATGCCCGCCAGCACTTCCATGCCGCCGACGCTGTTGCCGTCGGTGCCGTGGCAGTTGGCACAGGTTGCCGCAAGATTGCGGCCGAGATTCGGATCCGCCGCGTACACGGCCGTCGCGCTCAGCGACAGCAGTGCCAGAGCCAGCCCTGGCAATGTCTTGTTCAAGATTCTTTTCCTCCTCGGTATTTGCACTGGGGTTCCATTGCGTCCGTTCTGGCGCAGGCGCTCGTTGCGGACTATCGACACGCTAGACAAAAAACAGCGCACCCTCAAGTCAAAAGACCGATAAATTTTATCTTGCAGATATGCGCAATCGCGCATATGCTCAATTCAAACGATATGAGGAGCAGCGATGGAACACGATCCGGAGCTGGACAAGGTATTCGAGTCGGTAGCCGATTACTTCGGACTGCTGGCCGAGCCGGCAAGGCTGAAAATCCTGCACTGCCTGTGCGACGGAGAGCGCTCCGTCGCCGACGTCGTCAGCCAGTCCGGTCTGAGCCAGACCAACACGTCCCGCCATCTCAACATGCTGTACCGCGCCGGCGTCGTCGGTCGCCGCAAGGACGGCAGCATGGTCTTCTACAAGCTGATCGACCCCAATTTCCCGTCGATCTGCCGCACCGTCTGCATCCAGATCGCGTCGGGCAGCGCACTCAATCTGCCCAGCAAACCCAGCAAGGCCTCGCTGAAGAAGGTCGGCCGCGCGCTCGAGATCGCGTCCGAATAGTCACGGAGAAGACATGTCCCAGCCACCCGTCCGTCCGGGGCGCATACGTCGCGCACCCGAAGGTTTTCTCACACCCGAACAGATCGGCGAGGTTGCTGCCGGCCGGCGCGATTTCCTGCGCAATGCCTTCGCCGCCGCGACTGCGGTGGCGGCCGGCAACGGCGTTGCGCGCGCTGCCGACGGTGATCCGGCCATCCTGACCCTGCCCGAGCACAGCACCACACTGGGCCGCCCGGTGGCCGAGCGTCCGTATGGCACACCGTCGCAGTATGAAGCCGGCCTGAAGCGTCGCGAAAGTCCGGGCCTGACCCGGGTCGCCGCCGCGTCGGTGTCGTTCGCGCCCTTGCAGGGTCTGTTCGGCATCATCACGCCGTCCGGCCTGCATTTCGAGCGCCACCACCAGGGCTGGCACGACATCGACCCGGCACGTCACCGCCTGATGGTGAATGGTCTGGTGAAGGAAGCGCGCGTCTACACGATGGACGACCTGATGCGCCTGCCTTCGGTGTCGCGCATCCACTTCATCGAGTGCGGTGCCAACACCGGCATGGAGTGGGGCAATGTCGCAGTGCCCACCGTGCAGTACACGCACGGCATGCTGTCCTGTTCGGAATTCACCGGTGTGCCGCTGTCGGTGCTGCTCGACGACTGCGGCATCGACATGAAGCGCGCGAAATTCGTGCTGGCCGAAGGCGCCGACGGTTCGAGCATGACGCGCACCATTCCCCTCGATCGCGCGCTCGACGACGTACTGGTCGCCTGGGGCCAGAACGGCGAAATGCTGCGCCCCGAGAACGGCTACCCGCTGCGCCTGGTGGTGCCGGGCATCCAGGGCGTGTCCTGGGTCAAGTGGCTGCGCCGCATCGAGGTGGGCGACCAGCCCTGGGCGGCCAAGGACGAAGCCATCCATTACATCGATCTGCTGCCGGACGGCACCCACCGCCAGTACACGTCGATCCAGGAGTGCAAGTCGGTCATCACCACGCCGTCCGGCGGCCAGACCCTGCTCGACCGCGGCTTCCACAACATTTCCGGCCTCGCCTGGTCGGGTCGCGGAAAGATCAAGCGGGTAGACGTATCGACCGATGGCGGCAAGAACTGGCGCACCGCACGGCTGGAAACGCCGGTGCTGTCGAAGGCGCTTACCCGCTTCAACATCGACTGGGTGTGGGACGGCAGCCCGGCCATCCTGCAGTCGCGCGCGATGGACGAAACCGGCTATGTGCAGCCGAACTACGCGCAACTGCGCGAGGTGCGCGGCACACGCTCGATCTATCACAACAACGCCATCCAGTCGTGGAAGCTGGCGGAAAGCGGAGACGTGAGCAATGTCCAGGTTTACTGAACTCGCCCTCGCAGCCGTGCTCGCCCTGAGCGCAGGCCTCACCTCCGCCGCCGGCAAGTACGAAGGCATCGGCCGCAGCGCCACGCCGGCCGAGGTGAAGGCCTGGGACATCGACGTGCGCCCCGACTTCACCGGTCTGCCGCCAGGCTCCGGTTCCGTCGATCGGGGCATGGAGGTGTGGGAGAGCAAGTGCGCGTCCTGTCACGGCACCTTCGGCGAAAGCAACGAGGTGTTCACGCCCATCGTCGGCGGCACGACGAAGGAGGACATCGAGAAGGGCCGCGTCGGCGCCTACATCCGTGGTGATGCGCCGCAGCGCACGACGCTGATGAAGGTGGCCACCGTGTCCACGCTGTGGGACTACATCCATCGCGCGATGCCGTGGAACGCGCCGAAGTCGCTGAGCCACGATGAGGTGTATGCGGTGCTCGCCTACATCCTGAATCTGGGCGAGATCGTGCCGGCCGACTATGTGCTGTCGGACAAGAACATCGCCGAGGTGCAGAAGCGCATGCCCAACCGCAACGGCATGACGACGAAGCACGGGCTGTGGGACGTCAAGGGCAAGCCGGACGTGAAGAACGTCGCCTGCATGAAGAACTGCAAGACGCAGATCACCCTCGGTTCCAGCCTGCCGGACTACGCGCGCGACGCACATGGCAATCTGGCCGAGCAGAATCGCGTGGTCGGCCCGGTGCGCGGGCAGAAGACAGGGGCGCCCGCAGCGCCTGCCGCCAAGCCGCATCCGGCGCTCGATCTGATGAAGAAGCACGGGTGCAGTGGCTGCCATGGTGTCGGCAGCAAGATACTGGGGCCGGCCTTCCGCGACGTGGCGCAGCGCTACAAGGGCGACAAGAGTGCAGAATCGGGCCTCGCGGCCCGCATCAGGAACGGAGGCAGCGGCGCCTGGGGCGATATCCCGATGCCGCCGCAGGCGCAGGTCAGCGATGCTGACGTCGATGCGTTGGTGAAATGGATCTTGTCGGGTTCGCCCGAAAACTGAGGAGGAAGTAGATGAACTCGCAGCGAAGAGAAGCCCTGAAGTCGGGGGGCGCACTGGGATTGTTCGGCGTGCTGGTCGCCGCCGGCCTGATCACGCCGGAAGTGGCGCAGGCTGCCTGGGACAAGGCGGCGTTTGACGCCAAGACGATGGACGACGCGCTCAAGGCACTGGGCGCCGGCAAGCCGGCCGATTCGAAGGACGTGCAGATCAACGCGCCCGACATCGCCGAGAACGGTGCCGTCGTGCCGGTCGCCGTCAAGAGCACGCTGCCGGGCACCGAGTTCATCGCCATCCTGATCGAGAAGAACCCGAGCATGCTCGCCGCCAGCTTCACGCTGCCGGAAGGCACCGCGGCCGACGTCAGCACACGCGTCAAGATGGGTCAGACCTCGAACGTGTTCGCGCTGGTCAAGGCCGGTGGCAGCTTCTACATGACCACCAAGGAAATCAAGGTGACGCTGGGCGGCTGCGGCGGCTGAGCCCGCGATCCTCCCGACACCCGTACATTCAAGGAGCAAGACATGGCAGCAGGCCCGATGCGCATCC
>JAVEVQ010000144.1:0-4133 GCA_034004945.1 Methyloversatilis sp.
AGCGAGGTGTAGTTGTACGGGATTTCGCGCAGTCGGGTAGGGTCGCGCGAAGCTTGCAAATCGATGAGCGCGGTAGCGGATTCCATCAACAAGCCATGAAGCGAATCGGAGCGGCATTATACGCCTGCTTCTTGTGCACTGCGCCACAATCGGCACGGAGTGCGCCGCGATGTTGTTGTTGCGGCGCATCCGGCCTGCAAATGAACGGAAGGAACGATTGGATACCCTGACTCACGCACTGTCCGGCGCGCTGCTCGGCCGCTTCATGGCGCGCGCGCCGGCGGACGAACGCCAGCCCAAGGTGTGGCAGACGGTGCTTGCAGGCGGCCTGGCCGCCACTTTTCCCGACCTCGATTTCGTGCTCGGCTACGTGTCCGAGCTTGCCTATCTGCGCGGCCACCGCGGTGTCACCCACTCCTTCGTCCTGCTGCCGCTGTGGGCGCTGCTGCTGGCCTGGCTGATGCCGCGCCTGCTGCGTGCGCGCAGCGTCGGCTGGCAGCGCTTCTATGCGGTGGTCTGCGCCGGCATCGCCATCCACATCGTGGGCGACCTGATCACCCAGTTCGGCACCATGATCCTCGCGCCTTTCTCGGATCGCCGCTTCGGCTGGGGCACCACCTTCATCATCGATCTGCCGCTGACCGGCCTGCTGATCGCCAGCCTCCTGGCGAGCGCGCTGTGGCGGCGCAGCCGCCTGCCGGCTGCGCTCGGGCTGATGGCGGTATGTGGCTGGGTCGGCGTCGGCGCGGTCGGCAAGTCGGAAGCCATCGACGCCGCGCGGCAGCACGCGGCGGAGCAGGGCATCGCCGCGGTCGCGATCGACGCGATTCCGCGCCCGGCGTCGCCCTTCAACTGGACGGCGGTGATCGACGACGGCGAGCGCTATCACATCGCGCACATCAACACGCGCCGCTCCGAACTGCTGCAGGCGCGGCCCGACGACAACCTGATCCGCCGCTTCTCGGCCCACTACCGTCCGGTCGCTCTGGCTCAGTGGCAGGTGCGCGAACGCTTCGGCAACGGCGGCCTCGGCGAGGTGCGGGAACAGGTGCGCGCCGTGTGGTCGGCGCCGGATTTCGCCTTCTTCCGCTGGTTCGCGATGTTCCCGGTGCTCGACAGCGTCGGCAGCGCGGCCGGCGGCGCCTGCGTCAGCTTCCGCGATCTGCGCTTCGAGACGCCCGGTCGCGACAGCCTGCCTTTCCGCTACGGCCTGTGCGACAGCGGCGGCGGTTGGGCGCTGGTCGAGCGCACGATGGCCGGCTGGCGGGCCTTGAGCGGGCGCTGAAAGAAAGAAGCCGGGCCGGCGGTCCGCGGACCACCGACCCGGCTTCTGCGGCTGCAGCGGAAGTCAGTACTTCACTGCCACCGTCAGCTGGAAGGCGCGCTCGGTGCCCGGCACGGCAAAGCCGCCGTTCTCGTACAGCGCCTCGTAGTAGCGCTTGTTGCACACGTTCAGACGCACGTCGTAACGCGGCTGTTCGTAGGCCAGCATCAGATCGGTGCGCAGGCGCTGTAGCTCCACAGGCCGCTGGTCGCGTTCCGCGATGCGCTGTCACACTGGCCGGCGCTGCAGGCGAGGCGTGAACCCTTGCCCTCGACGCCGACGCCGGCGCGCCAGTTGGGCATGAAGCGGTAGGTCGTCCACAGGTTGAACGTGAAGTCCGGTGTGTTGCGCGGTGTGGCGCCTACGCTGTACGGGTTGTACTTGCCGCGATAGACCAGCCGGTTGGCGTTGGCCGCCTGGCCGGCTGCGTACGCGCCCCCCGAAACCTGGGCAAAGGTGCCGAGCAGTTCGCCGTCGAACTGGTCGTCGATCTCGGCGCGCATCAGCGCGATGCCGCCGAACACGTCCCACTGCGGCGTGATGCGGCCGGCCGCCTCGATCTCGAAACCGTCGGTGTGGCGTTCCTTCGACAGCACGGCGGAGTTCGCCTGTTCGAGGTCGGTGTTGCGTTCGTTGAACTTGGTGGCGCGGTACAGCGCGGTGCGCAGCGACAGCGCGCCGTCGAACAGCTCCCACTTGGTGCCCAGTTCGACCGTGCGGCTGCGTTCCGCGTCGTACTTGATGTTGGCCGGCGACAGCTGATAGAGGTCGGCGGTCGGGTTGAACGAATCGCTCCAGGCCAGGTAATAGGTCGACAGGTCGGTCGGCTGGTACAGCAGGCCGCTGCGGTAGCTCCACTCGTTGTACTTCAGGTTGAACGCGGTGGTGACACCGGTCGCCGAGGCGAGCGAGGCGTAGTCGGCATCCATGCGGTCGTGGCGCAGGCCGAGCAGCAGCCTCCATTTCGGGATGAACTCGATCTGGTCCTGGGCGTAGAAGCTGTAGGAGTCACCCTCGTAGCCGGCAGGATTGAATCGGGCGCGGTTACCGTAGGCGGCGGGAACGGCGACGTTCGGATCCGGATTGCCGACCGTGGTGGGTGGCGCAGTAACGGCGATCGACGTGTAACTCCAGCGATCCGCCTTCTCGCGCAGCAATTCGACACCAAAAAGCGCCTCGTGCTTCACGCCGGCCAGATCGAACTTGGTCGTCAGGTCGCTCTGCAGCGTCACCGTATGTTCGCGGCCGCCACGAGCCTGGCGACCGCGGGTGATCGCGGTGGCGTCGGTGACGGTGGAGCTGTTTACGGTGCCCGGCAGGCGCGGCGCGACCGCCCAAAGGTCGCGCTCGTAGTCGGCGAAACGGGCGACCGTGCGCAGTTCGGTGTCCTGCGAGAAGCGGTGAGTCCAGATGCCGGTGCTGATGTTGGTGTCGTTTTGCTCGTAGTCGGACGACGTGCCGTAGAAGCGGCTGGCCGATACGTCGAGCGGTCGGCGCGTGACCTGGGTGCGGGTGATCGGCGACGCAAGTGCGCGGCTGACGAAGGGCACGCCGAAGTCCGGCACGTTCCGCGTCGTGTAGTAGAGATGGCCGATCGAAAACTCGTCAGCAGTGCCGATACCCCAGCGCAGGGTCGATGCGATGCCCTCACGCTCCGACTCCACGCCGCGGCGCGAACTGCCTGCATCAGTCTTCATTGCGCTGATGCGCAGCGCGGCGTTCTCGCCGACCACTTTGTTCACGTCAGCGGTGACACGACCGTACTCGTAGCTGCCCACGGTGGCCGACACCTCGGTGCGGTCGACCAGACCTGGCTGCTTGCTCACCCGGTTGATCACGCCGCCGGCCTGACCGCGGCCGAACAGCATGGCGGCCGAGCCGCGCAGCACGTCGATCTGCTCGATGTGGAAGGTTTCACGGTTGTACTGGGCGACGTTGCGGATGCCGTCCATGTAAAGATCGCCGAAGGAATAGAAGCCGCGCAGCATGATGTTGTCGCCTATGCGGCCGCCTTCGCCGGAGTTGAAGGTCAGGCCGGTGACGTGACGCAGCGCGTTCTTCATCGTGTCGGCGTTGCTGCCGAGCATGAGTTGCTCGGTCACCGTGGTGATGGCTTGCGGAATGTCCTTGGCCAGCTGCTTGGTTCTGGCCGAGGTGACGATGCCGCTCTGGTCGCCGCGGTTGGGCGAGTTCGGGCGGTCGTATTCGTCGCGTACCTTCACCTCCGGCAGCACCGGAATGCCGGGGTCGGTGGCGGGCTTCTGTTCTTCGGCGCCGGCGGTGGATGCATGGCCGCGGCGAGTGTCAGCGGCTGCTGCGGGATCGAGCTGGAAACTAGGTGTTGCGGCGATGCAGCAATCCGGTTGTGTGCAATGAGAATTCCGCGTGATCAAGCGCTTCTCGCGGACTGCTTCTGCGTCGTGTGCTCAGGTAGAATGAAAACTGTTCTCAACATCTGAGCTACTGGACACCGCAATGCAAAGACCTTCCGACGCGCGCCCCCTGACGACCGCTCCGACGGCGAGTACCGCGCTGAGCACGGTGGCCGTCGGCGTGCCGATGCAGGTGGTCGAGGTCCGCGCCGACGTCAGGGCGCCGGAGTGGGCCGGCCGCTTGCGCGAACTGGGGTTCATCGCTGGTGAACCGGTGCGCGTGCTGCGCCGCGGTCAACCCGGCGGCGAGCCTCTGGCGGTGCGCGTCGGCGTGTCGACATTTGCGCTGCGACGTGCGGAAGCGGACTGCGTGCTGGTTCAACCGGTGGACGGAGCGGCCGCGTGATGCAGACGGTGGTCGATAGCAGCCGGCTCGG
>JAVEVQ010000145.1:0-4122 GCA_034004945.1 Methyloversatilis sp.
CGCCGGAGGCGATCGAAGCCGTGGCCCTGCATCTGAACATCCCGCCGATGGCGGCGATGGAAGTGGCCACCTTCTACAACATGTACGACGTGAAGCCGGTCGGTCGCTGGAAGATCACCGTCTGCACGAATCTGCCCTGTGCGCTGTCCGGCGGCGAGCAGGCGGCCGAGTACGTGAAGGAGAAGCTCGGCATCGGTTTCAACGAAACCACCGCCGACGGCCGCTTCACGCTGAAGGAAGGCGAGTGCATGGGTGTGTGCGGCGACGCGCCGGCCATCATCGTGAATAACACGCGTCTGTGCAGCTGGATGAGCCGCGAGAAGATCGACGCACTGCTGGACGAACTGAAATGACTACCCCCACGCTCATTGCATTCGCTGCCCCCCGAGGGGGCTTCAGCACTCTTGAGACGGCTCTGCGAGTACTGAAATGAACGCCCCTGAGAACCCGCAAGCCATCCTGCTCGCCGGCCTCGACGGCGACAACACCTGGGGCATCGAGCACTACATCAAGCGCGGCGGCTATTCGGCGCTGCGCAAGATTCTCGAATCCGGCATGACGGCGGACCAGATCATCGCCGAGGTGAAGAAATCGGACCTGCGCGGCCGTGGCGGCGCTGGTTTCCCGACCGGCCTGAAGTGGAGCTTCATGCCGCGCCAGTTCCCGATGGACAAGTACGTCGTCTGCAACTCGGACGAAGGCGAACCGGGCACCTTCAAGGACCGCGACCTGCTGCGCTACAACCCGCACCTGGTCATCGAGGGCATGGCCATCGCCGGTTACGTGATGGGCTGCACCCGCGGCTACAACTACATACACGGCGAGGTGTTCTCGCTCTATCAGCGCTTCGAGGAAGCGCTGGCCGAGGCGCGTGCCGCCGGCTTCATCGGCAAGAACATCCTCGGCAAGGGCTTCGATTTCGACCTGTTCGCGCACCATGGCTGGGGCGCCTACATCTGCGGCGAAGAAACCGCGCTGCTCGAATCGATCGAAGGCAAGAAGGGACAGCCGCGCTTCAAGCCGCCTTTCCCGGCCAGTCACGGCCTGTACGGCAAGCCGACCACGATCAACAACACGGAAACCTTCGCGGCCATCCCGTGGATCATCAACAACGGTGGTGAGGCCTTCCAGGCGCTGGGCAAACCGAACAACGGCGGCACCAAGATCTTCTCGGTGTCCGGCCACGTAAATCGCCCGGGCGTCTATGAAATCCCGCTCGGCACGCCGTTCCCGGCGCTGCTCGAAATGTGCGGCGGCATGCGCGGCGGTCGCAAGCTGAAGGCGGTCATTCCCGGCGGCTCGTCGGCACCGGTGCTGCCGGCCGACATCATGATGGACTGCACGATGGACTATGACTCCATCTCCAAGGCCGGCTCGATGCTGGGCTCGGGCGCGGTCATCGTAATGGACGAGACGACCTGCATGGTGAAGTCGCTGGAGCGTCTGTCCTACTTCTACCACGAGGAATCCTGCGGCCAGTGCACGCCCTGCCGCGAAGGCACCGGCTGGCTGTACCGCATGGTGCATCGCATCGAGCACGGCCTGGGCCGCCCGGACGACCTCGACACGCTGGACAACGTCGCCAGCAACATCGCCGGCCGCACCATCTGCGCGCTGGGCGACGCCGCCGCTTTCCCGGTGAAGAGCTTCATCAAGCACTTCCGGTCCGAATTTGAGTATCACGTCGAGCACAAGCGCTGCCTCGTCCCGGTGGACGTGCAGCGCGAAGGCAGCCGCATTTACGTGGAACACGCAGCATGCTAGAGATCGAGATCGACGGCCAGAAGCTGGAAGTGCCGGACGGCAGCACCGTGATGGATGCGGCCAACCGTCTGGGCCTGCACATTCCGCACTTCTGCTATCACAAGAAACTGTCCATCGCCGCCAACTGCCGCATGTGTCTGGTGCAGGTGGAGCGCGCGCCCAAGCCGCTGCCTGCCTGCGCCACGCCGATCACCAACGGCATGAAGGTGCAGACGCATTCCGAGCAGGCCATCACCGCGCAGAAGGGCGTGATGGAGTTCCTGCTGATCAATCACCCGCTGGACTGCCCGATCTGCGATCAGGGCGGCGAGTGCCAGCTGCAGGATCTCGCCGTCGGTTACGGCGCGTCGGCCTCCCGCTACCAGGAAGAGAAGCGGGTGGTGATGAACAAGAATCTCGGTCCGCTGATTTCGACCGACATGACCCGCTGCATCCACTGCACCCGCTGCGTGCGCTTCGGCCAGGAAATCGCCGGCGTCATGGAACTGGGCATGGCCAACCGCGGCGAACATTCGGAAATCATGACCTTCGTCGGTCACACCGTCGATTCCGAACTGTCGGGCAACATGATCGACCTGTGCCCGGTCGGCGCGCTGACGTCCAAGCCCTTCCGTTATTCCGCCCGTACCTGGGAACTGTCGCGCCGCAAGACCGTGAGTCCGCACGACAGCCTGGGCACCAATCTCGTCGTCCAGATCAAGCACGACGAAGTGAAGCGCGTGCTGCCGCTGGAGAACGAAGAGGTCAACGAGTGCTGGATTTCCGACCGTGACCGCTTCTCCTACGAAGCGCTGAACAGCGACGATCGTCTGACCACGCCGATGATCAAGCAGGACGGCAAGTGGATCGAGGTCGATTGGCAGACCGCGCTCGAATACGCCGCCAACAGTCTGCAGCGCGTCGCCGACGAACACGGCGCCGCGAAGATCGGCATGCTGGCTGCGCCGTACTCGACGACCGAAGAACTCTATCTGGGCGCGCAACTGATGCGCGGCCTCGGTGGTGGCAACATCGACCACCGTCTGCGCCAGACCGATTTCGGTCTGGACGGCAAGTTGGCCGGTATCCCCTGGCTGGGCATGAAGGTGGCCGACGTATCGAAGCTGTCCGCAGCGCTGGTGGTCGGCAGCTTCCTGCGCAAGGATCACCCGCTGATGGCGCAACGCCTGCGTCAGGCGGCCCGTCGCGGCACCCGCGTCAGCGCGCTCGGCGTCAGCAACGAAGACTGGCTGATGACCACGTTCGTACGTGTCACCGTCGCGCCGTCGGCACTGGCCGGCGAACTGGCCGCGTTGGTGAAGGCCGCGGCCGACATCCGCGGCGTCGCCGTGCCCGCCGGTGCTGAATCGGCCGAAGTGTCGGATGCGGCTCGCCGCACTGCACAGAGTCTGTGCGACGACGGCGCGCGCGCCGTCTTCCTTGGCTCGGTCGCCCAGCAGCATCCGGACGCCGCCGGCCTGCACGCACTGGCGCAGGAACTGGCGCGTCTGACCGGCGCCACGCTGGGTTATCTGGGCGAGGCCGCCAACAGCGTCGGCGCCGCCGCTGTCGGGGCGCAGTCCGGCCTGAACGCGCAGCAGATGCTGCTCGGCGGCCTGCGCGCCTACGTGTTGCTGCACACCGAGCCGGAACTCGACGCGGCCAACGCGCCGATGGCGGTCGAAGCGCTGAAGGGCGCCGACACGGTCATCGTCATGTCGCCGTTCAAGACCGGTCTGGACTACGCCGACTGTCTGCTGCCGGTGTCGCCGTTCACCGAAACCTCCGGCACCTATGTGAGCTGCGAAGGCCGCATCCAGAGCTTCCACGCCGTCGTGCGTCCGAAGGGCGAAACCCGTCCGGCGTGGAAGGTGCTGCGCGTGCTCGGCAGCATGCTCGAACTGGGCGGTTTCAAATTCGATTCGTCGGAAGCCGTGCGTGACGAAGCGCTGGCCGGTGCCAATGGCTGGCTGCCCGAGTACAAGCTGGACAACACGGCGAGCGATGTCGCGTTCGCGCGTCCGTCGTCGGTGAGTGGCCTGCAGCGCATCGCCGATTTCCCGATCTACCGCAACGACGCGCTGGTGCGTCGCGCACCGGCACTGGCCGCCGCGCGCGATTCCGCCGCGCCGACGGCCCGCATGAATGCGGCCACTGCCGCCGCGCAGGGCCTGACCGAAGCGAAGCGCGTCCGCGTGCGCGGTTCGGCCTGGTCGTGTGAACTCGATCTGGCGCTGGATGACACCGTGCCGGCGGGCTGCGTGCGCGTGTCGGCCGGCTGGCCGCAGACCGCGCCGCTGGGCACGCTGTCCGGCATCCTGAACGTGGAGGCCCTGTAATGGACGCGCTGCTGCAACCCGTGCAGGACCTGCTCGGCGC
>JAVEVQ010000059.1:0-14928 GCA_034004945.1 Methyloversatilis sp.
TGCAGCCGTGGTGCACCAGCTGGTCGGCGTAGAAGCGCGGCCGGCCCAGCGTGTCGAGGTCGGCTTCGGTGAAGCCGTCGGCGGCCAGCGCCATCAGCGTGTCGAGCACCCAGCTCGGGTGGGTCGGGCAGCCGGCGATATTGATCACCGGCAGGCCGCCGTGCGCGCGGAAGTCGCTGCCCAGCAGGCCGCCGCGCACGTCGTCCTCGTACTGCAGGCCGCAGGCGTCGGTCGGGTTGTCGCCGCCGGCGGTGACGCCGCCCCAGGCGGCGCAGCTGCCGATGGCGATCACGTGGCGCGCCTTCGCGGCGAGCTTGCGCACCCATTCGATCATCGGCAGGCCGGTGCCGGCCATGATGTGGAAACGGCCCGTACCATTCGGCCCGCGCAGCAGCGAGCCTTCGACGCACAGCGCGTCCAGCGGCAGATCGCCGTCGAGAATGCGGCCGAGCAGCGCGGTCACCTCAGTGCCGCTGTCCAGCGACAGCGACGGATGCCACAGCAAGGCTATGCCGGCGTCGCGCAACTGGCCGTGGAAATCGTCGGTGTCGGCGCACAGCAGCGACATGCTGCAGCCGCCGCAGCCGCCGGACTGCAACCAGAGCACGTTCATGCATTCACTCCTTCGGTGTGCGCGCCGCGAGCGACGGCGTCGTGCAGCCATTCGCGCGCCCGGGCGAGCGCCTGTTCGAGATCGGCCACGGCCTGCGCATCCGGCTGCTCGCCCAGTTCCCAGCGGCGGCCGCGGATGGCCAGTACATCACAGCGCGGCGGTTCGCGCTGCTGCAGATCGGCGAACACCTGCAGCACGGCCTCGGGCGACAGCGCGTGGCTGGTGATCTGGCGCTCGCGCTGCGGCTCGACCCTGCGCATCTGACAGGCGGCATCCAGCCCGCGTGCGGCGTCGACGAAGAGCACGCGTTCGCGGCCGACCAGATCGAGCGCGTGCTCGATCTGCAGCTGGTAGTCGCTGAGACAATCCACCGTGCCGGCGGGCAGCGCGCGTCTGGCATACGCCGCCAGCGCATCGACCAGCATCGGGCCGAGCGCGTCGTCGCCGCGGCTCGGATTGCCCCAGCCGAGCACCAGCAGCGGCGCCGTCATTGCGCCGCCTCGGCGTCGTGCGCCGGGCCGTCGCGCAGCAGTTCGCCGGTCGAGCTGCGCAGCACGTGGTCGAGCACGCGACCGTCGGCCGCGCGCAGGCTCACCGCCAGCGGCATCTGACCGAGCGCGTGCGTGGCGCAGGACAGGCAGGGATCGTAGGCGCGCACTGCCACTTCGATGTGATTGAGCAGACCTTCGGTAATCGTTTCGCCGTCGAGATAGCGCAGCGCCACAGCGCGCACCGCCTCGTTCATCGCCTGGTTGTTGTGCGTGGTCGATACGATCAGATTGCAGCGCGTGACCAGGTCGTCGTCGCCGACTTCGTATTCGTGGATCAGCGTGCCGCGCGGCGCTTCGATGATGCCGATGCCCGAGCGCTGGCGCGGCCCCTCGGCCTGCAGCGGACCGCCGGTGATCAGCGCATCGTCGAGCAGCGCGGCGACCGTTTCGACGCCGTGCAGCAGTTCGATCATGCGTGCCCAGTGAGTGGCCAGCACCGCGTGCACCGGCCGCCCCGCGTGTGCGGCGACGAAGGCCTGGCGCGCCTCTTCGGCGCGCGGCGTCGGGATGAAGTCGCAGTTCTGCACGCGCGCCAGCGGTCCGACGCGGTACCAGCCGTCATCGACACCGAGGTCGCGACGGTAGGGGAATTTCATATAGGTCCAGGGCTTGACCGCTTCAGCGATCAGTTCGCGGTAGCGCTGGTCGTCGAAGCCGTCGATGGCAATGCGCCCGTCGGACTCGCGCAGCCGCAGCACGCCGTCGTACAGCTCCATCGCGCCGTCGCGCCCGACCAGCGACATCATGGCCGCCGGCGTGTCGGCGAAGTCGGCGTAGCGGGCCGGCAGATTCTCGTGCAGCCGGCGGGCCAGCGTCACTGCATCCTGCGCCCAGGCCAGCACCTGCGGCAGGTCGGCGCGCAGCGCGTCGCGTTCGGCCGGGTCGACCGCGCGGTTCATCCCGCCGGGTATCGAGCCGGTGCCGTGCACCCGCTTGCCGGAGGTGACGCGGATCACCTCCTGCCCGAACTTGCGCAGCATGACGCCCTGGCGCGCGGCGTCCGGGAAAGCGGCAGCCACGCCGACGATGTTGCGGCGGTCGACCTCGGCGTCGAAGCCGAACAGCAGGTCGGGCGAAGCGAGGTGGAAGAAGTGCAGCGCGTGGCTCTGCACGATCTGGCCGTAGTGCATGAGCCGGCGGATGCGGTCGGCCGCCGGCGGCACCGGCCAGCCGCCGACCACGCGGTCGAACGCCTTCGACGCCGCCAGATGGTGCGACACCGGGCAGATGCCGCACAGCCGCTGCACCATGACCGGCACTTCCCAGTACGGCCGGCCTTCGATGAATTTCTCGAAGCCGCGGAATTCGACGATGTGCAGCCGCGCCTGGCGCA
The DNA here is from genome assembly GCA_034004945.1 of Methyloversatilis sp. Lineage (GTDB taxonomy): Bacteria > Pseudomonadota > Gammaproteobacteria > Burkholderiales > Rhodocyclaceae > Methyloversatilis. Next base: position 2,498 of record JAVEVQ010000059.1, read on the forward strand.
CGCGATTGTCGTCGTCGAGCAGCAGCGTCACCTTGCCGTGACCTTCGACGCGCGACAGCGGATCGATCGCGATGCGGCGCAGACCTGTCGGGTTGTCGGCGGTTTCGAGCGGGCGCGTATCCATGATCTTGAGTGCTTCAGTCGTAGCGGATGAGGCCGGGCGCCGGCGTCGGCGTGCGGCCGGCGATCAGGTCCTGCAGCAGCTGCCAGAAGGCGTCGGCCGGCGGCGGGCAGCCGGGCAGCGCGTGGTCGATGTGCACCACCTCGTGTATCGGCAGCACGCGGTTCAGCGGCAGCGGCAGTTCCGGGTCGTCCGGCACCCGACCATACACCGACTGCATGATGTCGCCGACGTCCAGGTGATTGCGCAGCGCCGGCAGGCCGCCGTTGATGGCGCAGGCGCCGACCGCCACCAGCACGGTGCAGCGGGCGCGGAAGGCGCGCAGTACCTCGACGTTCTCGGCGTTGCACAGGCCGCCCTCGACCAGACCGATGTCGCATCGGTCGTGCTCGCCGACGGTCTTGATGTCGGTCAGCGGCGAGCGGTCGAATTCGACCCGCTCGACCAGATCGAACAGGCGCTCGTCGATGTCGAGCAGCGACATGTGGCAGCCGAAGCAGCCGGCCAGCGACACGGTGGCGACGCGCAGCTTGCGCGGCGATGGGGAGCTCGCGTTCATCCGCGCGTGTCCTCCGTGTCGAAGCGGCGCTGGCCGATCGGCACCGCGAAGCCGACGCGCTTGGGCAGCAGGGCGCCGACCGGGCAGATGTGGGCGGCGCGGTCGTCCACCGACAGCGCGCTGTCGCCGAGGCGGCCGCTGGGGCTGTCGATCAGCAGCCGGGTGGCGATGCCGTGGCCGCCGATGGCGAACACCCGCTTGCCGTCGATTTCGTCGCTGGCGCGCACGCAGAGCTGGCACAGGATGCAGCGGTTCGGTTCGAACAGCACGTCCGGGTGGCTGGCATCGACCGGCCGCTCCGGATTCAGCGTCTCGAAATGCAGGTCGGTCATGCCGGCGCGTTCGGCCTGAACCTGCAGCAGGCAGTTGCCGCTCTTTTCGCAGCCGGGGCAGAAGTGATTGCCCTCGACGAACAGCATCTGCAGCAGGCGCAGGCGCTGCGTGGCCAGCGACGCGGTGCGGCATTCGACCTTCTGGCCGGCCACCGCCGGCGTCACGCAGGCGGCCACCGGGCGGCCGTCGGCCTGCACCGTGCACAGCCGGCACGATGCGCTGCCGGAAACTTCGTCGCTCCAGCACAGGTGCGGAATGTCCAGCCCGGCGCGCGCGGCGGCCGTCAGTATCGTGTCGCCCGGCTGCAGCGCGACCGGCTGGCCGTCAAGGTCGAAGGTCGGATCGACGGCGCTCATGCCGGCGTGTCCGTGTGCAGATGGGCGCCGGCGTCAGTCCGCCCGGTCACGCGGCGCGCCGACGACAGTTCGGCGTCGAGGTCGACATCCGGCTGGAACTGCGGCGCGGTCGCGCGCTGCGCGTAGGCGGCGCCGAAATGACGCATCGTGTCGCGCAGCGGATTGCAGGCCGAGGCGCCGAGGCCGCAGTGGGTGCCGCTGTGCAGCGCGGTGTCGAGATCGTGCAGGCGCTCGATGTCGAAGGCGGACGCGCTGCCGGCGCCGCGCGCGTGCGCCAGCTTGTCCAGCCGACGCACCACCAGTTCGGTGCCGACGCGACAGGGCGTGCACAGGCCGCAGCTTTCGTGCGCGAAGAAGCGGGCGAAGTGGCGCGCCACCTCGAACAGGTCGCGCGTGCGGTCGAACACCATGAACGCGCCGGCGCTCGGCACGTCCTCGAAGGCGATGGTGTGCCCGAAATCCGCCGCCGGCACGCAGGCGCCGGACGGCCCGCCGACCTGTACCGCCTGCACGTCGCGCGCGCCGCAGTCGGCCAGGATCTGCGCGATCGGTGTGCCGAGCGGATATTCGTACAGGCCGGGCCGCGCGCAGTCGCCGGACACCGAATGGATCTTGGTGCCGGTCGATTGCGCGGTACCGATGCCGGCCCACCAGGCGCCGCCGCGGCGGGCGATGTGGGCGACCGCAGCGAAGGTTTCGACGTTGTTCACCACGGTCGGCCGGCCGAGATAGCCCGCCTGCACCGGGAAGGGCGGGCGGATGCGCGGCGTGCCGCGCTTGCCTTCGAGCGATTCGATCAGCGCCGATTCTTCGCCGCAGACATAGGCGCCGGCGCCCAGATGGATGGCGATGTCGAAACCGAAGCCGGCGACGCCGCACGCATCACGGCCGAGCAGGCCCTGCGCTCGGCGGCGCGCGAGCACCTGTTCGAGCTGCGGCAGCAGGAAACGGTATTCGCCGCGCAGATACAGAAAGCCCTGCTGCGCGCCGACCGCGCGCGCCGCCACCGTCATGCCGTCGAACACGGCGTCGGCGTGACTCGCCAGCAGCACGCGGTCCTTGAAGGTGCCGGGCTCGCCCTCGTCGGCGTTGCAGACGACGACGCGCAGATTTCCGGCCGCGTCGCGACAGGCCTGCCATTTGCGCGCGGTCGGGAAACCGGCGCCGCCGCGTCCGCGCAGGCCGGAAGTCGCCACCTCGTCGAGCAGGGCCTGCGGCGACTGCGCGAGCACCGCCGGCAGCGTCGTCGCGTCGGCGGTCAGACCGCTCAGCAGCACGTCGGCGCGCTGCACGCCGTCGACCACCTCGAACCACTCGACCGGCCACTGCTCGACCGGGGTGCCGGCGAGCAACAGATCGGCCAGCGCGTCGACGCGCGCCGGATCGAGCCGGGTGATCACCTGATGATGATTGACCAGCAGCGCCGGCCCCTGGTCGCACAGCCCGGTACAGGAACAGCGGTCGACGCTGAAGCGCCCCTGCGCGTCGACCTCGCCCGGTGCGACGCCGAGGCGGGCGCACAGCTGCGCCAGCAGCGCTTCGCTGCCCAGCATGCGGTCGGTGATGTTGTCGGAGAACAGCACGCGCGTGCGGCTGACCGGGCGGGTGTGGAAGAAGCGGTAGAAGCCGGCCACGCCTTCGACGTGGGCCAGCGTGAGGCCGAGCGCAGCGGCGATGTGGGCGAGCAGCGGGCGCGGCAGCCAGTGCGTGACGGCCTGTGTTTCGCGCAGCACCTGCACCAGCGCGTGCGGATCGCGCTGCCAGCGGTCGAGTACCGCATCGGCCGCCGCCCTCACCTGCTCGCTCACGATGTCCGCAGCGTCGACCATCAGCCCTCCAGCCCGAAGCGCACCATCTTTCCACGCAGACCGACGCGCGACAGGCCCAGTTCCTTGGCGGCGCGCGTCTTGTTCCAGCGATGACGCAGCAGGGTTTCGCGCAGCACCATGGCTTCGATCGCGTCCAGCCGCTCGGCCAGCGTGCCGCTGGCGGGCAGCGGTGTGGCGCTGGCGGTGGCGGTCAGGCCGGCCTGCCCGTGCAGCACGCGCTGCGACAGGGTCTGCGCCTCGATCCGTTCGCTGTCGCTCAACGCCAGCGCGCGCGCCAGTTCGTTGCGCAACTCGCGGATGTTGCCGGGCCACGGATAGCCCATCAGACAGGCCATCGCCTCGTCGCTCAGCGAAGCGCCGGGGCGGCCCAGTTCGATGCCCACCTCGTCGACGACGCGGCGGGCGATCGGCTCGATGTCGCCGACGCGTTCGCGCAGCGGCGGTACGGTGAAGGTGGCGCCGGCGATGCGGTAGTACAGATCCTCGCGGAACAGGCCTTCGCGCACCCGCTGTTCGAGGTCGCGGTGGGTGGCGGCGATGACGCGCACGTCCACCGGCACCGCGCGCGTGCCGCCGACCGGGCGCACCTCGCCTTCCTGCAGCACGCGCAGCAGGCGCACCTGGAAGGCGGGCGAGGTTTCGCCGATCTCGTCGAGGAACACGGTGCCGCCGTCGGCGCGCTGAAAGAGGCCGATGTGGTCTTCGTAGGCACCGGTGAAGGCACCGCGCTTGTGGCCGAACAGTTCGGATTCGAGCAGCGTTTCCGGTATCGCCGCGCAGTTCTCGACGACGAAGGCGCCGCCGGCGCGCGGACTGGCGTAATGGATGGCGCGCGCCAGCAGTTCCTTGCCGGTACCGGATTCGCCGAGCACCAGCACCGACAGGTCGTAGCGGGCGACACGCGCCGCCATCTCGCACACCGCATCGAGCGGGCTGCCGGCCGAGCGTTCGATGCGGTCGAAACCGAAGGTGCGGCGCGCGCGCTCCAGCTTGTGCGCGGCGCGCTGGCGCAGCACCGGCGTGGCGGTGCGCAGTTCGAGGTCGAGGCGGGCGGTTTCCTGCTGCAGCGTCTGCGCCTCGGCGGCGTTGCGCACGGTGGCCAGCAGATGGTCGGGCACCCAGGGCTTCAGGATGTACTGGTAGATGCCGGCGTCGTTGATGCCGGCGATGATGTCTTCCGAATCGGTGTAGCCGGAAATGACGATGCGCACGACATCGGGCCAGCGCTCGCGCACCTCCTTCAGGAACAGCACGCCGGTCAGGCCGGGCATGCGCTGGTCGCACAGGATGACATTCACCTCGTGCCGCTCCAGCTGCTGGCGCGCGTCGTCGGCGCCGCTGGCGGTGAGTACGGTGAAATCCTCTTCCAGCGTACGGCGCATCGCGTCCTGCGAGCGCACTTCGTCATCGACCACCAGCACGGTGGGTACGCGCAGGCTGGCGTTCATCGCGCAGCCACCTCACGGTGCACGGCCAGGTGGCGCGGCGTCCAGGCATGCGGCAGCTTGTGCACGAAGTGATGACGCGCGACGTGGTAGCTGGGATCGAAGCCGTAGAAATTGCGGTGCATGCGGGACAGTTCTTCCTTGCGGTAATCGGCGAGCGGACGTTCGGCTTCGTGGGCCGCGCGCTCGGTCTGCTTGCGCATGACGCGATCGCGCAGATTGTACGACGCGGCCAGCAGCCGGGCTTCCTGCACCGCCGCATCGAGTACCTCACCGGCCGGCACGTCGAGACAGCGGTCGACGAAGCCGATGCGCAGCGCCTCGGGTGCGGACAGCGGCAGCCGGCTCTGCATCAGCGCACGCGCGCCGTCGGCGCCGAGCCGGCGCGGCGCCAGATAGGTCCAGTACTCCGAACCGTACAGATTGCCCATGTTCTTGTAGTGCGGGTTCAGCATGACGCCGCGCTGCGCCCACACCTCGTCCGCCGCCAGCGCGAGGAAGGCACCGCCGGCACCGGCGTTGCCGCGCAGCAGCGACACGGTGAGGCGGTCGGTCGTCGTGATGATTTCCAGCGCCACGTCGTTCATCGCGTTGATGTTGCGCCACGATTCGTCGGCCGCGCTGTCGCCGTCGCGGTGCGCAGCCGCCTCGATGCAGTTGAGGTCGATGCCGTTGCTGAATAAGCCGTCGCCGCCGGCGATCAGCAGGACCTGCGTGTCGCGCCGCTTCACCTCGACCAGCGCGTCGCGCAGGCGCTGGCACTGCGCGGTGGACATCGCGCCATTGCAGAAGTCGAAACTCAGCACGCCGACGCGGGCACCGTGCTCGCCGTGTTCGGCGTAGCGCAGCTCGCCCCACTCGTCGGCTGCCCGCGCGAGCGGCACCGGGCGCTCGGGCAGCGTCGCTGCCTCCGCCGCAAAGGCCTGCGTCGCCGGCAGCTTGATCGGCGACGCGGCGTCGCCGAGCGCGACCGACACGCGGCCTATCCAGACGCCACCATCGACGGTCCGGCGCAGCAGCGCGCCGTCGCGCTGCGCCAGCAGGTCGCCCGGCGCGCCACCGAAACCGGCCAGCGCGTCGGCGGTCGCCGGGTGCGCATCGAACAGCCGGCAGGGCTGGCCGAACAGCGCATCGACCACGCCCGGCTGGCCGTCGGACGCGCGCATCTTCGCCAGCACCGTTGCGCTGTCGTCGCGCGACCAGTCGATGGCGCGACGCGCCTGCGGCAGCACGCCGCGCCAGCCGTCGGCGGCGGGCGCACTTTTCTGCGGCGCGTCGCCGGCAGTAAAGCGGGCGAGCGCCTGCAGCGTGGCCGCCACCGCAGCCTCGGTCACCTCGCGCCGGTAGATCGCGCCCTTGGACGCCGCACGCAGCGGGAAGGTCGCGGCTCCCCAGACGGGGCCGGCGTCGAAATCACCGTCCGCCTGCAGCACGGTGACGCCCCATTCGCGCTGCCCCTCGACGATGGCCCAGTCGAGCGCGGCTGGACCGCGGTCGCCCGGCGGGCCCGGATGCACGATGAAACAGGGCAGGGCGCGCCATACCGACGCCGGGATGCGCCGCTTCAGGAAGGGCGCCAGCACGAGGTGCGGCCGGAACAGCGCCACCGCCTCTTCGGTCACCGCGTCGGCGATGTCCAGCTCGACCGACAGCGTGTGGCCGAGCGCCGTCAGTTCGGCGTACAGGCGCTGGCTCAGGCTGTTGAAGCTGTGGCACAGCAGCAGGATGCGCAGTGGCGCCGTCATGTCGGCAGCCTCAGTCCGCCCAGCGTGCGCGCGGCGTCGCGGCGGCCCATGTAGAGCGCGAGCTTGCTCTCGATCACGTCGAGCGCGCGGTTGAAGGCTGTCGCGTCTTCGGCCGCCAGCAGCGGGCGTGCGACCAGCGCGACGTCAGGGCCGAAGTGCGGTGCCAGCTTGTGCATCGCGTCGGCGCGGCGCATTTCGAGCAGCGCGTCGGCCGGCGCCGTGTTGTCGCGGGCGGCCGACAGAGCTGGCAGCTCGACCGCCTCGACGTGGCCCAGCGTGCGCAGTTCTTCGAGCAGATCGGCGGCGCCGTCGCCGATCACCTCCTGCAGCGCCGACAGCGGTGCCTGGCCATTGACGACGATGAGCGCCGCGCGCAGCCGGCCGCGCAGCGTGCCGGTGCGCGACAGCAGTTCGGCACGGCCTTGGTCGGTCTTAGCATAGACGCGGTCGGCGCTCATCGGGGTTCAGCAGATGCGCGGCAGCTGCTCTCCGCTCAGCCAGTCGACCACGCGCCGGCCACCGAAGCGGGTGTTCATCTGCACGAAGTGGTGCGCGTCCTCCTGCACGATGCCGATGCGTGCCGCGTCGGCGCCGCGCGGATGCATGCGCATCGCCCCCAGCACGGCGTCGGCATGCTCGGGCGGCACGATGGCCAGCAGCTTGCCTTCGTTGGCGACGTAGAGCGGATCCAGCCCGAGCAGTTCGCAGGCGGCATCGACTTCCGGCTTGACCGGTATCGCGCTTTCGTCGAGCAGCATGCCGACGCCGGACTGACGGGCGATCTCGTTCAGCGTGGTGGCGACACCGCCGCGGGTCGGATCGCGCAGCGTGCGCAAAGCCGGGCAAACCGCCAGCATGTCGGCAACCAGACCGTTCAGCGCCGCGGTGTCCGACACGATGGTCGTTTCGAACTCCAGCGATTCACGCTGCGACAGCACCGCCACGCCGTGATCACCCACCGTGCCCGAAAGCAGGATGACATCCCCGGGGCGCGCGTTGGCGCCCGACAGGTCGATGCCGTGCGGTACGACGCCGACGCCGGTGGTGCTGATGAACACGCCGTCGCCCTTGCCCTGCTCCACCACCTTGGTGTCGCCGGTCACCACCGCGACGCCGGCTTCGCGCGCGGCGGCGGCCATCGACTGCACGATGCGCTTGAGGTCGGCCAGCGGAAAGCCTTCTTCGAGAATGAAGCTGGCGGACAGCCAGAGCGGGGTGGCGCCCATCATCGCCACATCATTCACCGTACCGTGCACGCTGAGCGCGCCGATGTCGCCGCCGGGGAAGAACAGCGGAGAGATCACGTGCGCGTCGGTCGCCATCACCATGCGCCCGCCCTGCGGAATGGCCAGCGAGGCGCCGTCGTTGCCCTGGCGCAGGAAGGGGTTATCGAAGGCGGCGAGGAAGATTTCCTCGATCAGCTGCGACGCGGCACGACCGCCTGCGCCGTGGCCCATGTCGATGCGGCCGTTACGGATGTCCAGCGGCCGGACATAACCGGCGCGCACGGTGCCGCCCTTGCTGTCGTCTCTCGCGTTCATGCGGTCACCACCGGAATGTCCCAAGGAGTGTCTGAATGAATGGATCGCACAAGCGTTGCCGACGCGCACCCCGCAGCCAAGGCGCGCAACGAAGTCGAGACTGGCCGTCTCGACGGGGCGTGCAACGCGGGCTGCGGGGTGCACGCCGGCAACCCGTCGGGGCGTCGGCCAAGCCTCCCCGTGCCGCGTTGCACCTCCTTTGCTGACAGCCAGTCGGCACGCGTCGGTGCGCCTTGCACGAGAAGGCTTGGCCATAGCCGCTTGTGTGATCCATTCATTCAGACACTCCTAAACCGCCCGTAGGCGTAATGCGCCGCGCACGCCCCCTCGCTCGACACCATGCAGGAACCGATCGGGTTTTCCGGCGTGCACACGGTGCCGAAAATCTTGCAGTCGGTCGGCTTCTTGACGCCGCGCAGGATGGCGCCGCACTCACAGGCCTTGTTGTCGGCCACCGGCTTGTAGCCGACGTCGAAACGGCGCTCGGCGTCGAACTCGGCGAAGGCCGGCCGTATCTTCAGCGCGCTGTACGGCACTTCGCCCAGACCGCGCCATTCGAAGCTGGGCCGCAGTTCGAACACCTCGGACACCTTCTGCTGCGCGGCGAGGTTGCCGTCGCGGTCGACCGCGCGGGTGAATTCGTTTTCGACGTGGGCGCGGCCGTCGTTCACCTGACGCACCAGCATCAGGATGGCCTGCATCACGTCCAGCGGCTCGAAGCCGGCGATCACGACCGGCTTGCGGTATTCCTCGGCGAAATGCTCGTAGGGCGCGGCGCCGATGACGATGCTCACGTGCGCCGGGCCGATGAAGCCGTCGATCGGCACCGTGCCGTACTGGCGCACCTCGGGCGACTCCAGGATGTGGGTGATGGCGGACGGCGTCAGCACATGGCAGCACAGCACGCTGAAATTCTTCAGCCCCTCGCGCTGCGCGCGCAGGATGGCCAGCGCGGTCGGCGGCGTCGTCGTTTCGAAACCGATGGCGAAGAACACCACCTGCCGCGTCGGATTGTCGCGGGCGACGGTGAGCGCGTCGGCCGCCGAATACACCATGCGGATGTCACCGCCGCGCGCCTTGGCCTTGGTCAGCGACAGACTGTCGGAGGCCGGCACGCGCATGGTGTCGCCGTAGGTGCAGACGATCACGTCGTGTTCGAGCGCCAGCTTGATCGCCATGTCGACGCGGCCGATCGGCAGCACGCAGACCGGACAGCCGGGACCGTGGATCATGCGCACATTCGCGGGCAGCAGTTCGCTCACGCCGTAGCGCGAGATGGCGTGCGTGTGGCCGCCGCAGAACTCCATGAAGCTGTAGGGGCGGTCGCCGCGCGCTTCAATGGCCAGACGGTCGGCGATCCTGCGGGCGACCTCGCCGTCCCTGAACTCGTCGATGTACTTCATGACGCCGATTCCGCCGCAGCCATCGCCGCCGACATTTCGCCGAACAGCGCCAGCGTGCGCTCGGCCTCGTCCGGATCGATCATGCCGATGGCGTGACCGACATGGACGATGACGTAGTCGCCGACCTGCGCCTCGGGCACCAGTTCGATCGACACTTCCTTGCGGATGCCGCCGAGGTTCACCACGGCGCGTTCGTCCGCGCGCAGTTCGACCAGCTTGGCGGGGATGGCTAGACACATGACAGGGACTCCGTGAGCACGCCGGGTGCGAGATGGATCTGCTGCGCGACCGCCCAGGCCTGGCCGAGCGCCAGACCGGCGTCGCCGCAGGAGGTGGCTTGCGGCCGCAGCACGCGCAGGCCGCGGCTCTGCAGCCGCAGCGTGACACGGCGCGTCAGCAGCGCATTCATGAAGCAGCCGCCGCCGAGGCAGACGGTGTCGACCTGGGTGTTCCGCGCGGCGTCCGTCGCCCAGCGCGCGAGACCATCCGCCAGCGCCAGGTGGAACCAGGCGGCGGCTTCGTCGGCGCTGCCGTCCGGCCAGTCGAGCAGGCGGGCGAGCAGCGGGCGCAGGTCCAGCATGGTGTCGCCGGCCACCTCGACGACGCTGTCCAGCGTCGGCTCGCCGTGCGCGGCAAACCAGCGCTTCGCCGCCGATTCGAGCGCGATGGCGGCTTCGGCCTCGTGCGACTGGCGCACGCTGAAGCCGAGCGCGCCGGCCGCGGCGTCGAACCAGCGGCCGGTGCTGGTCGTGGGCGGGCTGTTCAGGCCGCTGTCCAGCATGCGGGCAACGGTGCGCGCGGCCTGCGCACCGACCGCTTCACCGTAGCGCGCCTCGATGTCGGCGCTGCGGCCCAGGGTCTGCATCGCCGCGGCCGCCATGCGCCAGGGCTCGCGTGCGGCGACGTCGCCGCCGGCCAGTCGCAGCGGCCACAGGTGGCCCAGCCGGCGCCAGTCGCCGGGCGCCACCCACAGCAGTTCGCCACCCCAGGCCACGCCGTCGGTGCCGAGGCCGACGCCGTCGAGCGCCAGCCCGACCACCGGCTCGGTCAGGCCGTGCTCGGCCATCACGGCGGCGATGTGCGCATGGTGGTGCTGCACGCCAATGGCCGGCACGCCGAGCCGGTCGGCCAGCGCGACCGCCAGCTGCGTGCTGTAGAAGTCCGGGTGCAGGTCGTGCGCGATCGCCTCGATCGGCGTACAGGACTGCGCGCGCAGATGGTCGAGCGACTGTTCCAGCGCGACGCAGGCGGCCGGGTCGCCGAGGTCACCGTGTATCGGCGACCATGCGGCGCGGCCGTCCTCGAACAGGCAGGCAGCGTTCTTCAGCCAGGCGCCGGCCGCCAGCACGGTGGGGAGCCGGGGGCTCATGACGCGGTGCTCCGCACGATGTCGTCGATGCCGGCACGCAGGCCGGCCACGGCGTCGGCCTTCAGTCGCGCTTCGATCCAGGTCAGCCAGTCGCCCATGCCTTCGCCAGTGGTGGCGGACACGCGGATCACCTCGATGTCCGGATTCACCCGGCGTGCGAAATCGATGCAGCGCTCGACGTCGAAGTTCAGATAGGGCAGCAGGTCGATCTTGTTCACCAGCATCAGCGTGCTGGCGGCGAACATGTCCGGGTACTTCAGCGGCTTGTCCTCGCCCTCGGTCACCGACAGGATGGCCACCTTGGCCGCTTCGCCCAGATCCCACATCGCCGGGCAGACCAGGTTGCCGACGTTCTCGATGAACAGCAGGCTGCGTTCATGGTCGTGCCGGTGCAGGCGGGCGAAGGCTTCGGCCACCATGGGCGCGTCGAGGTGACAGCCCTTGCCGGTGTTCACCTGCAGCGCCGGCGCGCCGGTGGCACGGATGCGGTCGGCGTCGAAGGAGGTCTGCTGGTCGCCCTCGATCACCGCCACCGGCAGACCGGGGGCGCGCGTCTTCAGCGCCTCGATGGTGGCGCACAGCAGCGTGGTCTTGCCGGAGCCTGGGCTGGACACGAAATTCAGCGCGGTCACGCCGTGCGCCGCGAACTGCGCGCGGTTCTGCGCCGCCACGCGGTCGTTCTCGCCGAGGATGTCGGTTTCGAGCCGGATCGCGCGCGCCTGGCTCATGCCGGGCACGGACACCCTGGCCGCACCGGCGCCGAAATGCAGGTCGCCGCTGGCAGGGTCGACCGCGACGTGCGAGGCCTCGGCCTGTACCGCGCCCGTCCGGCGGATGGCCGGCGCACCGGACTTCACCCGGCGTGCCGCGGGCGAATAGGGACTGGGCGGGTGGGCGTGCCCCTCCATCGTCACCTGGCTGCCGTCACCGGCACATCCACACACTACGCACATATCGGTCTCCTCAGTCCGTGCCCGGTCCGGGCCGGGTCTTCATTTCCTGCGGGAGCGAGCGTGCTCGCGACGGCGCAAAAAATCCTTCAGCGCCGTGCAACCGCCTTATCGCGAGCAAGCTCGCTCCCACAAATGCAAATTCCAAGCTGCTGTCTGTCTTCGAACTCTGGGTCGATTGCCTTCAGTGCTCCGCCGACGAGTCGCCCACGCCCGGCCTTTCCCGTGGGAGCGAGCTTGCTCGCGATGCGGCGCGAGAAACCCCGCGGTACCGTGCAGCCGCCCTGTCGCGAGCAAGCTCGCTCCCACAAATGCAAATTCCAAGCTGCTGTCTGTCTTCGAACTCTGGGGCGATTGCCTTCAGTGCTCCGCCGACGAGTCGCCCACGCCCGGCCTTTCCCGTGGGAGCGAGCTTGCTCGCGATGCGGCGCGAGAAACCCCGCGGTACCGTGCAGCCGCCCTGTCGCGAGCGAGCTCGCTCCCACAAATGCAAATTCCAAGCTGCTGTCTGTCCTCGAACTCTGGGTCGATTGCCTTCAGTGCTCCGCCGACGAGTCGCCCACGCCCGGCCTTTCCCGTGGGAGCGAGCTTGCTCGCGATGCGGGCAAAGAAGCCCCGCGGTGCCGTGCAACCGCCTTATCGCGAGCAAGCTCGCTCCCACAAATGCAAATTCCAAGCTGCTGTCTGTCCTCGAACTCTGGGTCGATTGCCTTCAGTGCTCCGCCGACGAGTCGCCCACGCCCGGCCTTTCCCGTGGGAGCGAGCTTGCTCGCGATGCGG
>JAVEVQ010000059.1:14938-19821 GCA_034004945.1 Methyloversatilis sp.
GCTCCCACAAATGCAAATTCCAAGCTGCTGTCTGTCCTCGAACTCTGGGTCGATTGCCTTCAGTGCTCCGCCGACGAGTCGCCCACGCCCGGCCTTTCCCGTGGGAGCGAGCTTGCTCGCGATGCGGCGCAAGGAGCCTCGCGGTGCCGTGCAACCGCCCTGCCGCGAGCGAGCTCGCTCCCACAAATACACATGCCAACCTGCCGTCTGTCCTCGAACTCTGGGTCGATTGCCTTCAGTCCGCCGCCCACGGATCGCCCACGCCCGGCCTTTCCCGTGGGAGCGAGCTTGCTCGCGATGCGGCGCAAGGAGCCTCGCGGTGCCGTGCAACCGCCCTGCCGCGAGCGAGCTCGCTCCCACAAATACACATGCCAACCTGCCGTCTGTCCTCGAACTCTGGGTCGATTGCCTTCAGTCCGCCGCCCACGGATCGCCCACGCCCGGCCTTTCCCGTGGGAGCGAGCTTGCTCGCGATGCGGCGCAAGAAGCCCCGCGGTGCCGTGCAGCCGCCCTGTCGCGAGCGAGCTCGCTCCCACAAATTCCAATCCGCTCTCAGTCCTCTACCTGCATGTCGATCACCTTCAGTTCGGTGCCGCCGGTCGGTTGCAGCCGGTAGCCGCCGCAATGCACGCAGGCGTCGCCGCGCTGCGCGATCTGCACGGTGAGGCTGCAGTCCATGCACCAGGCTTCGCCCGGCGGTTCGTCGATGTCGATGCGCGCGCCGTCGAGCAGCGTGCCGGGGGCGATGGCTTCGAGCGCGAAGCGCAGCGCGCGCGACTCGACGCCGGCCAGCTGACCCGCCTCCAGCCGCAGGTGCGTAACGCGGGCGAAACGCTCGCGTTCGGCGGTGCGTTCGACCAACTGCAGAATGCCGCCGGCCAGACTGGCTTCATGCATGGGCCGCCTCCCGCACACCTGCCACCTCGTAGCGCACGCAGGGGTCGTACGCCGCCATCAGCAGCGCGACGCGACGCGCACAATCAGGGGCTGCAGGATCCAGCGTCTCGAGCGCGGAAGCCACCGCGCCGTCCGCATCGAAATTCCATTCGGTCGGCGCCAGCACGTGGCAGGCGGCGACGCGAGCGTGATCACCCCGGCCATCCAGCTGCACGTGATGCACGAGCAGGCCGCGCGCCATTTCCGCCCAAGCCAGACCCTCGCCCGGCCCGAGCGCGACACGGCCGCTGCGCAGATGGCCGTCGCCGCCGGGCAGCGCGAGGCGCACCAGTTCGGCCAGCCGCGCGGCGAAGCGATCGGACGCCGAGCGCGGCGGCGCGGAATCGGCCAGCCGCGTCCAGCAGCCGGTTTCGGCACAGCCGCCGTCGATGCGCGGGCGACGGGTGAAGCCCGCGTCCTGCGTCATCGCGTTGGCCAGCGCGCGCAGCGCAGCGTCACTGGCGTGCACCTGCAGCGCTGGCGCCGCGGCGATCGGTGCATCGGCCAGCGCGGCGCTGTCGCGCAGCCCACGGGCGAGCCAGGTCTGGCCCGCGTCGCGCCAGTCGGCGAAGGCCTGCTGCGGTGCCCGCTCGAAGGCGGCCAGCCAGCGCGCCGGTGCGACGCCGAGCAGATCGCGTTCGATCCAGTCCGGCATGTTGTCGGCACGCGTGGCGTCGCGGCCGTCAGCGCGCAGCAACGGACAGGCGGCCAGCGCACGCGCGGCATCGGCGGACCGCTCTGGCGTCAGCAGCGCCGGCCAGTCGAGCAGCACGCGACGCAGGTGTTCGCGCAGGGTTTCGCCGCGCAGCGTGTCCGGCAGCGGCGTGTCGCGGCCCTGCGCGGCATCGACGGCGGCACGCGCGCACAGCCGATGGGCGTGGCTGCACAGGCTGAATACGGTGCCGAGCAGGTCGGGCAGCGACTGCGCCGGCCGGCCACCGGCGAGACGCGCCGCCCAGTCCGGACGCTGGCCGCCCAGCGCGGCCGGGCGCAGCGCACCCGGCTGTACGCGCAGCACACCGGCCAGTGCGTCGAGCGACATCATGGCGTGCGGCTCCGCCCGAACAGGAAGCCGCGGCGGGCCGGGCGTTCGGGTTGTTCGGCCACTTCCTTCGCCCCCGCGGGCAGCGGCTCGCGCAGCCGCGCCAGCACCGCCTGCGCGGTGGCGACGGCGCTGTCCTGCGAGGCGAAATCGAACATCGGCGAGAACAGCGAACAGGCGTCGAAGGTGCCGATGGCGGCTTCGTGCGCGCCGATGAAATCGAAGCGCTCGCGCCCGAGTGCCAGCCGGCGCGTGACGCCGACGCGCCCCATGTCGTCCTCGCGCGCCAGCGGCAGGCGCACCAGATTCATGAACCACGGCGTCACCAGCACGCCGCTGGCCGCCGGCGGCAGCTCCGGCTCCGACGCGCACGGCTCGAAACCGACCAGCTCGACGCGCAGCGCCGCGTTCATGATCGGCAGCCCCGCCATGCGGGTGTCGGCGATCTGACGGAACAGCGCTTCGAGGGCGCTGAGGCGGTAGGCGAGCATCGGGTCGGTCATTGCGTTACGGTCTAAGTCGATCACCATGAACTGGTCGGCATCGCCGTCGCACTGCGGGCAGCGCCAGTGCGGCGGCAGGTCGGCGAACGCGGTGCCCGGCGCGATCTGCCACACCGGGTCGCCATGCTGCGGGTCATACACCCACCAGCAGATCTTGCATTCGAGCTTCGCATTGTCCGGCAACTTGCCGGCGTCGCCGAGATAGCTGCCTTCGAAGCGCGCGTTCGCCGACATGATCAGTTGCCTTCCACCCAGGCCAGCACCTCGGTCAGGCGCTCGAACGAATCCTCCAGATCCTCCTTCGCCGCCATCGCGACTTCCGGCAGCGCGGTCACTTCGACCGTGTTCAGGATGACCACGTCCTGCGAGTTGTAATAGACGACGCGCCAGGTATTGGGCACGCGCGTGTTGGTGATGCGGCAGTTGCCGTAGCCGCGCGACAGGATGAGCACGCGGCCGGTACCGAGGTGGTGGTCCATGAAGCCGATGTCCTCGTTCGACATCGGCAGCAGGGTCAGATTCACGACGTGCGCCGGCTTGCCCGGCTTCCAGCCGCGCCACTGGTCCTCGATCTCGGCCAGCAGCGCCGGCGCGTTCTGCACGTTGGGCGGCAGCGCGCCCTGCCAGCGCGGCACGGTGAACCACAGGTCGTCGGCGGCCGAGGTGCGCAGCACTTGCGGTATCGCACCGACCTCCATCGTGTCCGACGCGACCCGGCCGTCGTCCGTGACGATGACGCGCCAGACGCCGGCGAACACCGACTCCTGCACCGCCACGCGGTGCGCGGCGTCACCTTCGGTGCGCACCTGCGCGCTCACCTCGCCCTCGCCCATGACCTGGTTGATCAGCTTCAGGTCCTCGGGCGGCAGGCGGGTCAGATCGATGCTGCGGTTGCGGCCGTCGTTGCGGGTGGCGCCGAGGCAGGCCAGCACGTCGCGCAGCGCCAGATGCGCCTGTTCGTGGCCGACCAGCTCTTCCGGCTCCGGCAGGATGGGCGGGCGGAAGGTTTCCATGCCCTGCGGCATGTTGATGTACTGCAGCGTTTCGTCCTCGACCTGGGTGCCGGGGCCGATGACGGCGACCGGAATCGGGAATGCGGGAAATTCTTTCACGTGCCGTGCTCCGTTCAGTGACAGGAAGAACCGGATGCGCTGCCGTTGCGCACCGGAATGCCGACGGTGGGTGCGCGCGACGCGGTCATCGTCAGTGCATCTCCGACCCGCTCGACATAGACATCCCAGTCGAGCATGCCGGACAGCACGGTGACGTACTGGCCGTCGCGCACGAACACCAGCGCCGGCCAGCGGATCGAGCCGTAGCGCTTGGCGATGGCGTCCTCGTGTTCGCGGGTGGCGACGCCGATGGCGAAGCGCTGCGCGAAGCGCTGGCGCAGCTCGGGCAGCACGACGGCAACGTCCAGCGCCTCGGGAAAGCGGACCGGATCGCCAGCCAGCAGGATGACGCGGTCGCCCCCCTCGGCCGCCCAGTCGGCGACGTTGTCGGCGGTGAGCCAGGTCGCGCCGTGCACGCTGACCAGACGGTCGATCAGCGGCGACACCGCTGCCGGCGCGGCGACCGGCAACGTGACGAGCGCTTCGGATGATGCGGTTTCGATGCTCATGCGATTTCTCCCTGCGCAGTGTCTTGTGTTGTGTCGTGCAATTCCGGGCGGGCGCCGGACAGCGCCCGCAGTTGTTCGCTGCTCATCGCCGACGGCAGTGCGAAGGCGGCAGCGCCATCGCCGGCTTCGCCCTGCATGACGGCTTCGATCAGGTCCAGCGTGGCGTCGATCTCGCGCGCACGCTCGGCGTCGATGCGTTCCTGCGCGCTGTCGAGGAAGACCAGCAGCCAGTCGCCGACCGCCACCTCGCCGACCAGCGCGGTGCGCACGCGGCGCAGGCCGAGCCGGCCGACGCACTGCGCGTGCCCGGCTTCGGCCGCCATCACCTGCATCGGTATGCCCAGGCACATGGCTCAGCCCTCCAGCGACGGAAAGAAACGCGCATCGCCGCTGCGGCAGGCGACGTCTTCCGGCGGGCGTTCGCCTTCGTAGCGCGTCAGTTCGAGTTCGGAGAAGGTGATGCATTCGCGCTCGCTCAGCGGCGTGGTGCGCTGCACCGGCCGGGCACCCCAGCGACGCAGCGTGTCCAGCCCGAGCGCCAGCGCTTCGTCCATCGCGCGGCGCACCGACGGCCGCAGGCTGCCGCCGTAGTCCTCCAGCTCTTCCGGCTGGCAGCCGATCAGCAGCACCTCGCGCGGGTACTGGCCGGTCAGCTGGGCCAGCATCAGCACCTCCTGGAAACCGGTCTGGTGCAGGCTCATCTTCTTCGCGCCCATGAAGCGCGGCACGTCGTCGTTGGCGATGCACTTGAGCGTGCCCGGTTCGAGACCGTAGTCGATGG
>JAVEVQ010000146.1:0-4053 GCA_034004945.1 Methyloversatilis sp.
CGCACCGCGATGGCGCGCGGCATGGACGTCGACGATTTCGCCGGGCGACTGAGTTTCTTCTTCGCCATCGGCATGAACTTCTATCTGGAAGTGGCCAAGCTCCGCGCGGCACGACTGCTGTGGAGCCGCATCATGGACGGCTTCGGCGCCAAGAGCGCCAAGTCGAAGATGCTGCGCACCCACTGCCAGACCTCGGGCTGGTCGCTGACCGAACAGGACCCGTACAACAATGTCGTGCGCACCACGGTCGAGGCAATGGCCGCGGTGTTCGGCGGCACGCAGTCGCTGCACACCAACAGCTTCGACGAGGCGATCGCGCTGCCGACCGAGTTCTCGGCGCGCATCGCGCGCAACACCCAGCTCATCCTGCAGGAAGAGACGCATATCACCAACGTGATCGACCCGTGGGCCGGCAGCTACATGATGGAAAAGCTGACCCAGGACATGGCCGACCACGCCTGGGCCATCATCGAGGAAGTGGAAAAGATGGGTGGCATGACCAAGGCGGTCGAATCCGGCTGGGCCAAGCTGCAGGTGGAGAAGTGCGCGACCGAGAAGCAGGCGCGCATCGACTCCGGCCGCGACGTCATCGTCGGCGTGAACAAGTACAGGCTGGACAAGGAAGACGCACTCGACGTGCTGGTGATCGACAATGTCGCCGTGCGCGAGTCGCAGGTGGCGCAACTGGCGCGCATCCGTGCCAGCCGCGACGCGGCGGCGGTGAATGCCGCGCTGGCGGCACTGACCGCCGCCGCCGAGTCGGGTCAGGGCAATCTGCTCGAACTGTCGGTCGCCGCCATGCGCGCGCGCGCCACGGTGGGCGAGGTGTCGGATGCGCTGGAAAAGGTGTGGGGCCGTCACCGCGCGAGCACGCAGGCGGTGAGCGGCGTGTATCAGTCCGTGGTGGCCGATGACGAAGGATGGGGCGCGATGAAGGAGGAGGTCAGCCAGTTTGCCGAAGAGCAAGGTCGTCGCCCGCGCATCCTGATCGCCAAGCTGGGCCAGGACGGTCATGACCGCGGCGCCAAGGTGATCGCCACCGCCTTTGCCGACCTCGGCTTCGACGTGGACATCGCGCCGCTGTTCCAGACGCCGGAAGAGGCGGCGCGGCAGGCGATCGAGAATGACGTGCATGCGGTCGGCGTATCGACGCTGGCGGCCGGCCACAAGACGCTGGTGCCGCAGCTGATCGCCGCGCTGCGAGCGCAAGGCGCGGACGACATCGTGGTGGTGGTCGGCGGCGTCATTCCGGCGCAGGACTACGACGAGCTGTACGGCCACGGCGTGTCCTGCGTGTTCGGCCCGGGCACGCCGATCCCGAAGGCGGCCAAGGACACGCTGGACGCGATCCAGGCGAAGGTCGCGTGATCGACGCCTCCGATCAGTCTCTGATCGATGGCGTTCTGGCCGGCCAGCGCCGCGCGCTGGCCAAGACCATCACGCTGATCGAATCGACCCGCGACGATCACCAGCTGCGCGCCGGCGAGGTGCTGCGCGCGCTGCTGCCGCGCACCGGGCGTTCGATCCGCGTCGGCATTTCCGGCGTGCCCGGCGTCGGCAAATCCACCTTCATCGAGGCGCTCGGTCTGGCGCTGATCGCGCGCGGCCACAAGGTGGCGGTGCTGGCAATCGACCCGTCGTCGACGGTGACCGGCGGTTCCATCCTCGGTGACAAGACCCGCATGGAGCACCTGTCGCAGAGCCTGGACGCCTTCATCCGTCCGTCACCGTCGGCCGGCAGTCTGGGCGGCGTGGCGGCGCGCACGCGCGAAGCGATGCTGGTGTGCGAGGCCGCCGGCTTCGACGTCGTCATCGTCGAAACGGTGGGCGTCGGCCAGTCGGAAACCGCGGTCGCCGGCATGACCGACGTGTTCGTGCTGCTGCAGCTGCCGAATGCCGGCGACGACCTGCAGGCGATCAAGAAGGGCATCGTCGAACTGGCCGACCTGGTGGTGTTCAACAAGGCCGACCTCGACGAAACCGCAGCCGAACGGGCAATGCAGCAGATGAAGGGTGCACTGCACCTGCTGCGCGCGGCCTCACCCGACTGGACGGTGCCGGTGCTCAAGGTGTCGGCGGCGAAGCACGCCGGACTGGACGATTTCTGGGCGGCCATCCTGCGCTACCGCGATGCCATGCAGGCCTGCGGCGCCTGGGAGGCGCGGCGCAGCCGGCAGGCGCTGGACTGGATGTGGGCGCTGGTCGACCAGGGGCTGCGCCATCGTTTCGAACATCATCCGGCGGTGCGTGCCGCGCTGCCGGACATCCGCGCGGCGGTGGCCGCCGGCACCCTGCCTGCGTCGGCGGCCGCGCTGCGGCTGCTGCAGGCGATGGACTGAATTCACGGAGGACTGACGATGCAAGACATCATCCGCAAGCTCGACGCCAAGCGCGAGCAGGCCCGGCTCGGCGGCGGCCAGCGCCGCATCGACGCGCAGCACGCCCGCGGCAAGCTGACCGCGCGCGAGCGCATCGAGGTGCTGCTCGACGAAGGCAGCTTCGAGGAGTGGGACATGTTCAAGGAGCACCGCTGCACCGACTTCGGCATGGCCGACGATTCGGTGCCGGGCGACGGCGTGGTGACCGGCTACGGCACCATCAATGGCCGGCTGGTGTTCGTGTTCTCGCAGGACTTCACCGTGTTCGGCGGATCGCTGTCCGAGTCGCACGCAGAGAAGATCTGCAAGGTGATGGACCAGGCGATGAAGGTGGGCGCACCGGTGATCGGCCTCAACGACTCGGGCGGCGCGCGCATCCAGGAGGGTGTGGCGTCGCTCGGCGGCTATGCCGAGGTGTTCCAGCGCAACGTGATGGCCTCCGGCGTCATTCCGCAGATTTCGGTGGTCATGGGGCCCTGCGCCGGCGGCGCGGTGTACTCGCCGTCGATGACCGACTTCATCTTCATGGTGCGCGATTCGAGCTACATGTTCGTGACCGGCCCGGAGGTGGTGAAGACGGTGACGCACGAGGAGGTCACCGCCGAGGACCTCGGCGGCGCCACGACCCACACGACGAAATCCGGCGTGGCCGATCTCGCGTTCGAGAACGACGTCGATGCGCTGATGTACACGCGCCGCCTGTTCAACTACCTGCCGCTGTCCAACCGCGAGAAGCCGCCGGTGCGTCCGAGTACCGACCCGACCGACCGTCTCGATCCCAGCCTCGATACGCTGGTGCCGGCCAACGCGAACCAGCCCTACGACATGAAGGAGCTGATCCTGAAGATCGTCGACGACGGCGACTTCTTCGAGATCCAGCCCGACTACGCGAAGAACATCATCGTCGGCTTCGCCCGCATGGAGGGCAGCACGGTCGGCATCGTCGCCAACCAGCCGCTGGTGCTGGCCGGCTGCCTGGACATCAAGAGCTCGATCAAGGCAGCGCGCTTCGTGCGCTTCTGCGACGCCTTCAATATTCCGGTCATCACGCTGGTCGACGTGCCGGGCTTCATGCCGGGCACCGCGCAGGAGTACGGCGGCATCATCAAGCACGGCGCCAAGCTGCTCTACGCCTACGCCGAGTGCACCGTGCCCAAGGTGACGGTGATCACGCGCAAGGCCTACGGTGGCGCCTACGACGTGATGAGCTCCAAGCACCTGCGCGGCGACGTGAATTTCGCCTGGCCGAGCGCGGAAATCGCGGTGATGGGCCCGAAGGGCGCGGTGGAAATCATCTTCCGCGAAGAGAAGAACGATCCGGCCAAGATCACCGCACGTGAAGCGGAGTACCGCGAGAAGTTCGCCAACCCCTTCATCGCCGGCAAACGCGGCTTCATCGACGACGTGATCATGCCGAGCGAGACGCGCAAGCGCATCTGCCGCTCGCTGGCCATGCTGCGCGACAAGCAGATCGAGAACCCGTGGCGCAAGCACGGCAACATTCCGCTGTGATGGCGCGGGAGGAACACTGAACATGTTTACGAAAATTCTGATCGCGAACCGCGGCGACTCGCAGCGCGGTCGCGCTGCGAACCCCACTCCCCGCCTCACACGCGCAGCGTGTGAGGGCGACCTCGCCGCGGAGACCCGTCATGTTTGACAAGATCCTGATCGC
>JAVEVQ010000147.1:0-3977 GCA_034004945.1 Methyloversatilis sp.
GGCGTGCAGGGCGTGCGCTACATGTACCACGACCCCTGCCACACGCCGATGAAGACGCACGCGCCGCTCAAGGTGGTGAACCAGCTGGTCGGCACCGCAGACGGCACCGCAGACGGCACGAAGGTCGCGCTGAACGACCGCTGCTGCGGCGAGAGCGGCACGCTGGCGGTGAGCCGGCCGGACATTTCGACCCAGGTCCGCTTCCGCAAGGAAGAGGAGATGCGCAAGGGGGCGGACGTGCTGCGCGCCGACGGCTTCACCGGCGAGGTGAAGATCCTCACCTCCTGCCCGTCCTGCCTGCAGGGCCTGTCGCGCTACGACAACGACAGCAGCACCCAGGCCGACTACATCGTGGTCGAGATGGCGCGCCACCTGCTCGGCGAGGACTGGGCGGCCCGCTACGTCGAGCAGGCCAACGCGGGCGGCATCGAGCGCGTGCTGCTCTGACGCTTCGTGGTGGCGCGGTCAGCGGCGTTGCGCCGCGGCCGCGCCGTCGCGCAGTTCCTGCATGAAGTTCTCCAGCACCCGCTCCTCGTTCGCCACACCGGGTGCGACTTCGAGGCGCATCGTACCGTTGCCGGCCGAGCGCTGATCGCGCGCGCAGACCACGGTCGCCAGCTGGGTGCCGAAGCGTTCGCTGCGCCCCTCCTGCTGCAGATAGCGGTTCTGCACGCGATAGGCGTCGCGTTCGGAGCGCAGTGTGGCGTTGCAGTCGTGCTGGTAGAGCGCGCCCTTCTGCCGCGCTTCGAGCACGTGCACGAACTCGTGGACGAGGAAGGAATTGTCGGTCGGGTCCTGCAGATCGAGATCGGCGCGCATCAGTATCTGCTCGCGCTCGTGGTCGTAAAGGGCGACCAGCCTGTCGCACTCGCGCGGATCGTCCGGACAGGCCTCCTCGACCAGTGCTGCCGGCGCCATCATGCGCAGCGTCGGAAGATCGGACAGCGGCAGTTCGGGGTAGCCCGACAGCGCGGCGGCAGCGCTGAACAGATAGGACAGCAGGACGGTGTCGGCCATGGCGGCGCTCCCTTGCGCAATGCAGTGTGGTCGAGCATGTCGACACCGCAGGCGCCAGATATTTCCGCAGAGTTTCGGGCAGAACTCGGGCACGTTGCCCGTGTCCCACCACGCGCCCGGTGCCAGAATGCGCCAGGCGCAGCATCCCTGCAAGCCGTCCTACCGGAGCCCGCCATGCCCATCGCACCCCGCCTGTCCTCCTGCCTGATCGTCACCGCCCTGCTTGCCTGCGGCAGTGCGTTCGCCGTACCGGCCGATTCCGCCCAGCCCGGCGTGAGCGCAGCGTCGCCGCGTCTTGCCGGCAGCTGGAGCTGGACCGATCCGCAGCAGTGCAGCGAAACCTACGAGTACGCAGCCGACGGCAGCGGCCGTGTGAGCAGCGGCGACGAACGCGCCGAGATGGCCTACATCTTTGATCCGGCACCGTTGAAGGACGGCTTCTACCGGCTGCAGGCGACCATCACCCGGGACAACGGCGGGCGCGACTGCGCCGGTGCCGCCAGCGACGACACCAACGAGCGCTACACCGTCTATTTGAAGTTCCACCCGGACGGCGACCAGCACATCGTCTGCATGGAACCGGAACTGAAGCACTGTTTCGGTCCGCTGCGTCGCAAGGCGTCGAACGGAATCTGAAGCGGCGGCCTACAATCAATACATGTCGTGCACTGCGGAGGCCGTCATGAACGCCCATCGATTGAAGCAGGCGCGCCCAGCACTGCTGTTCTGCGCAGCGCTGCTTGCTGCATCGGCCACGCAGGCGGCGCGCGTCGAGACGGCCGGCCCGCTCGCCGCACCGCAGATCGTCGGGCTGTGGAGCTGGACCGACGAGTCGCAGTGCGTCGAGATCTACGAATATCGCAGCGACGGCACCGGCCGCGTCAGCAGCGGCAGCGAACGGACCGACGTGAGCTACGTGTTTTCCAGCGTACCGGTCGCCGACGATTTCTTCGAACTGAACGTGACCATCCGGCACAACTCGGGCGGCAAGGACTGTCTCGGGCAGAACGCCGACGACAGCGGTGAAACCTACCGGGTGTTCGTGCATTTCCGCCAGGGCGAGGACAGCCACCTCGTGTGCTACCGCCCGGACGTGACCCAATGCTTCGGCCCGCTGTACCGGCAGGCCCTGCCCCGCTTCTGACATGAATGCGCGCATCGCATCGCTGCTCGGCGCCCTGCTGCTCGCCGCCTGTGCACCCTACGGCGGCGGCGGACCGCCGGACGGCCGCTGGCAGATCCGCGAGGTCGGCACGATGACGGTGCCGGACGAGGTCGATGCCCACATCGAATTCCTCCCCGACGGCCGCCTGGCCGGGCGCGCCGGCTGCAACCGCTACACCGGAAACTGGGCGCGCCAGGGCCACGAGCTGCGCTTCGGCCGCATCGCCGCCACGCGCATGGCCTGCGCCGGCCCGGCGATGGACATCGAAAGCCGGCTGTTCGAAATGATGGACAAGGTGGTGCGTCAGGACAGGCCCGATGAGCGGACGCTGATCCTGGTCACCGGCGACGGCCGGCGCATCGTCGCGACGCGCTGAACGGCGCCTTTCAGCGCAGCAGCGACTCGACCCGCGCCAGTTCTTCCGGCGTTGCCAGCAGGCGCACGACCTCGCGCAGATCGGCGCGCTCGATGAAATGCGGCGCCCGGTTGGCGACGATCTCCCGCCGCACGACACCACCGAAACCGATCACCAGCGCACCGGCCTCAGCCGCTTCGAGGTCGGTGATGCCGTCGCCGACCATCACCACGCGTTCGGCACCGGCGCCAACCCGGCGCACGATTTCCGCCTTGCCGCCGCTGCGCGCCAGCGGCGATTCCGGGTCGAAGCCGGCGTAGTGACCATTCGCGTCGAAACGCAGGTCGACCGCATGCACGCGCTCGTCCGGTACGCCGAGGAAGCGGGCGATCGCCAGCACCGCCTGGCGGATGCCGCCGCTCACCACATGCACCTGCCAGCCCAGCGTGCCGAGCGCGGCGATCGCCTCGGCCGCACCGTCGACGCGCGTTTCGATGTACTGGCGACCGACCGCGTCGATGGTCGAGGCGTCGGGCTTGATCAGATCCAGCCGCGCCGCGTACGCCTCTTCCAGCTTGAGGCGACCTTCCATCGCGGCATTGGTCAGCGGCACCACCTGATCGACCACGCCCGCCTGTTCGGCCAGCACGTCGATGCCTTCGATGGTCGACAGCGTGCTGTCGCAGTCGAACAGGATGGCGCGCATCACCGGCTCATCTCCTGCTTCACCGTGGCGTAGCCCCAGTCCAGCCAAGGCGTCAGCGCCGCCACGTCGGCGGTATCGACGGTCGCGCCGCACCAGATGCGCAGGCCCGGCGGCGCGTCCCGGTAGGCCGAAATGTCGAAGGCGGCGTCTTCAGCCTCGAGCAGCGCGCACAGGCGCTGCACGATGGCCCAGCGGGCATCGAGCGACTGCGCCTCGAACCACGGATCGGTGATCTTCAAGCAGACCGAGGTGTGCGAGCGCACGTCCTCGCGTTCGGCCAGGAAGTCCACCCAGGCGGTTTTCGCGACCCAGTTTTCGAGCACCGCGAAACTGGCCTTGCTGCGCGCGATCAGCGCCGGCAGGCCGCCGATATCCTGTGCCCAGCGCAGAACGTCGATCTGGTCCTCGACGCACAGCATGGACGGCGTGTTGATGGTGTTGCCCTCGAACAGGTCCTCGGTCAGCCTGCCCTTGTTCATCAGGCGGAACACCTTGGGAATCGGCCAGGCCGGCGTATGGCGGTACAGACGCTCGACCGCGCGCGGGCTGAGCACGATCATGCCGTGCGCGGCCTCGCCGCCCAGCACCTTCTGCCAGGACCAGGTGGTCACGTCCAGCTTGTGCCAGGGCAGTTCCATCGCGAAGGCGGCCGAGGTGGCGTCGCAGATCGACAGGCCGGCGCGGTCGTCGGCGATCCAGTCGCCGTCCGGCACGCGCACGCCGCCCGAGGTGCC
>JAVEVQ010000148.1:0-3977 GCA_034004945.1 Methyloversatilis sp.
CATACCGCCTGTTACCAGTGCGACTCGCGTCATTTCCTTGTCTCCTTTTATTAGTCGAGGGTGTGTCTTCCGCAGCCCCCCTCATGAGGCTGCCATGCGTTCAATTCGTTGCGCTGCCTTTCACATAGCGCCCGGGTGCGGGCTCGATCACCTTGTACTGCGCATTGCCCGCTCGTGACGGGGGCGCGACCTTCTTGCCTGACTTCGCAGTCAGCCACTTGATGTAATGCTTCCACCAGCTGCCCGGCTGTTCGCCGGCATTGGCCCGCCATTCCTCGGCGGTCGATTCGTTGCCGCCAACCCAGTGCGAGCGCTTGTCCTTCGAGGCCGGATTGATCACGCCGGCCACGTGGCCGCTGGCACCCAGCACGAAGGTGGTGTCGCCGCCGAGCAGCTTGCGCACCAGATAGGCACCGGTCCACGGCACGATGTGGTCTTCCGACGTGGCCAGCAGGTAGGCCGGCATGTCCACCTTGCCCAGATCCGCCTTGACGCCCAGCATTTCGAGTTTACCCGGCACGCGAAGACTGTTTTCAAGGTAGAGGTTGCGCAGGTACCAGGCGAGGAAGGGGCCGGGCAGGTTTGTGCTGTCGCAGTTCCAGTGCAGGATGTCGAAGGCCGGCGGCGTTTCGCCCTTCAGGTAGTTGCCGACCACGTAGTTCCAGATCAGATCGTTCGGACGCAGGCTGCTGAAGGTCTGCGCCAGTTCGCGACCCGGCAGCAGGCCACCGCGGCCTATCGTGTGTTCGCGCGCAGCCACCATGCCTTCATCGACCAGGCAGCCGATCTCGCCGGCATCCGAGAAATCGAGCAGCGTGGTCAGCAAGGTCATGCTGGCAGCAGGCTTTTCGCCACGACCGCAGGCTACGGCCAGCGCCGAGGCGAGTATCGTGCCGCCGACGCAGAACCCCATGGTGTTCGGCTGCGCATCTCCGCTGATGTCGCGCACGACATCGAGCGCGGTCAGCGGACCGAGGCGCAGGTAGTCGTCCCAGGTCAGCTGGGCCAGCGTCTGATCGGGATTGCGCCAGGAAATGAGGAACACGGTGATGCCCTGCTCCACCAGGAAACGCACCAGCGAGTTCTCCGGCTGCAGGTCCATCAGGTAGTACTTGTTGATGCAGGGCGGCACGATCAGCAGTGGCTTGGCGTGCACCTTGTCGGTCGTCGGCGCGTACTGGATGAGCTGTATCAGTTCGTTCTCGAACACCACCGAACCTTCGGTCACGGCAAGGTTCCTGCCTACTTCGAAGGCACCGGGCGCCGACATCGAAATGTGGCCCTGCTGCAGATCGCGCAGCAGGTTCTCCAGACCGCGGCGGATGCTTTCACCTTCGGTGCGCAGCGCGGTCTCGACGAATTCCGGGTTGGTGGCGGCGAAATTGGCTGGCGACATCGCCTCGATCATCTGTTTCGACAGATAGCGCATGCGATCCTTCGCACGCCCGTCGGCCACCGGCGTCGCTTCGACGCAGGCACGCATGAACTGCGCGTTCAGCAGATAGGCCTGACGCAGATAGTCGAAATAGGGGCTCTTGGTCCACTCGGGCGCGCGAAAACGGCGGTCGGTGGGCTCGGGCTGCACCACGGCCGGCGCCGGTCCGTCGTCCGGCTTGCGCTGGGCGAAGGCTTGCCAGAGCCGGTGCTGGCTTTCCAGCCACTGCTGATGAAGTTCGGAGAAACGGGCGGCTTCGGGTGCCGGAAAGGCGCCGCCGTTGAGCGGTGCGTGTGCGGCCAGCGCACTCTGCTGGCGCGTCATGAATTCGCTGAAGTTCTTGCCCATCGCGGCCATGATGGCCGTCCAGTCGGGCTGCACGGCCTCGTTGCGAGGCGGGACGGACTTTCCGGGTGCTGCGGAGTCACTGCTCATCAAACCAAACCCCAGTCGTTCTTATTCAGATGCAACGCGATGGCGTCGTCGGGAATCTGCGTCTATCGTGCCGGTCGCAATCGCGCCAGGCGAGCATAACAGCGCATGCCGACGGACGTGCGCGCGATGGGTGCGATCACCCCTCACACGCAATACGGCTGGATTGTTGCATCGCACAAAATAGCTGTCAATCCCGCCCGCCCGCCGCTGGCGCGGGCTCATGAAACTCGCTGCAGGAAAGGATTCCCCGCATGTACATCATTGCGATTGCGTGGCTGTACGTGGTGCTGATGATGGCCGTGACCGAACACAGCATCGTCGCCGCCGTGCTCACCGTGCTTTTCTACGGCGTCGCGCCGCTGGCGCTGTTTCTGTGGATTTTCGGCACACCGGCAAGGCGGCGCGCGGCCGCGCGGCGGCCGCAGCCGGAGGAGGAGGACCGCTCAGTGGTGGGCAAAACCGTCGACGAAGTGGTGGATCAGCACGATGCTGCCGACACCCAGCGAAATCAGTAGCACCTGCTGGATGGTGGCACCGATCTCGGCACGCTTGTGCAGACCGGGTATCAGATCGGCCACCGCGACGTAGATCATGCTGGCCGCCGCAATGCACAAAAGATAGGGCACGGCGCCGCTGACCAGCGACAGCGCGAAGTAGGCGCCGACCGCGCCGACCAGTGTCGCCATGCTGGACAGCAGATTGAAGGCCAGCGCGCGCATGCGGCTCATGCCCGAATGCAGCAGTACCAGGTAGTCGCCGACTTCCTGTGGAATTTCGTGCGCGACGATGGCGGTAGCCGTAACGATGCCCAGCGGAATGCTCTGCGAGAAGGCGGCAGCGATCAGCACACCATCGACGAAGTTGTGGAAGGCGTCGCCAATCAGGATGAGCGAGGCTGCGCGTGCGCCATCGCCATTGCGACCATGACCGTGGTCGTGGTGCGTCAACGCGGCATGGTCGTGGTGAGCGTGGTCGTGGCCTGCGTGCTGCGCCAGTTCCGCCGGGTCGTGCGCCTCGCAACTGACCTCGTGACAGTGCCGCCACAGCACCAGTTTCTCCAGCAGGAAGAAACCGAGGATGCCCGCCAGAAGCAGACTGGTAGCCAGTTCTACGCTGCCGACTTCCTCGATCGCCTGCGGCAGCACGCCGAGCAGGGCGGCGCCAAGCAGCGCGCCGACCGAGTAACTGATGAGCATCGGAATGCGCTGAAGATTGACGGCCATGCCGAACAGCGCGGCGGCACAGACGCTGATCGCACCGCCGACGAAAGAGGCAAGCACGATCCAGGCAAGGACAGACATGGGGGATTCGAAACTGAAAACGGTCTCTTATTATCCTTGATACGACGGTTCCGCGGCGAACGGGGTCGCACGATCTGCGATCCAGATCAGGCTGGCCATGCGTCCGCAACGGCCGTCGCGCCGGTAGGAATGGAAAAGTTCGCCTTGGCTCACGGTGCACAGCCCGCCGCCGTAAACTGCCTGCACGCCCGCCGCTTCCAGTTCCAGCCGCGCCAGCGCGTGGATGTCGGCGTACAGTCGATCGCCCTCGCCAGGGCGGAAGGCGCGCGCGGCAGCGGGCAGCCGTTCGTCGAAGGCCGTGCGCACTTCCGGCCCGACCTCGAATGCGTCGGGGCCGATGGCCGGACCGAGCCAGGCCATCAGGTCCGCTGGGGCGCAGCCCATGCGCTCGACCGTGCGCGCCAGCACGCCGGCAGCCAGCCCGCGCCAGCCCGCGTGCGCCGCGGCCACCACGCTGCCCTGGCGGTTGCAGAACAGCACCGGCAGACAATCCGCGGTCATCACCGCACAGACACGGTTCGGCCGGTGCGCAACCGAGGCGTCGCCGGTACCGCAGCGCTGACGGTCGGCGTCGAGCACCTCCACGCCGTGTACCTGATCCAGCCACAGCGGCTCGGCCGGCAGGTGCGCGCGCAGCAGCGCGCGGTTGTCGGCCACCGCCTGCGGATCGTCACCGACGTGGGTCGCCGGATTGAACGGCCCGAAAGGCGGCGCGCTGACACCGCCCAGCTTCGTCGTGACACAGGCGCGCACTGACGGCGGCGCCGGCCAGTCGGGTAGGATCAGTGGCAGCGCGGCCGGCCTGC
>JAVEVQ010000149.1:0-3967 GCA_034004945.1 Methyloversatilis sp.
CGCCCGCGACCGTCCGACAGCGTGAAGGGGCGGAACTCGTTGTCGCCCCACACCGCGTTCTCGGTGAAGTCCGGCGCCGTCTGGCCAACCAGGGTGCTCATGTCGATTCCTTTAAAGAGACGATTTCCGGTCGGAAAAGCCGGGCACGGAAGGGCTTGCGCTGACGCCCGGCCGGCGGCGGGTCGTAACCCTCAGGCTGCCGCCAGGCCATCAGGCGCTGATAGCTGGCAAGCAGCTTCATGAAGTTCGGCAGCGCGCGACGTGCGGGCGACGCTTCGTCGTACAGGTCCATCAGCTCGCGCAGTTCGCGCAGCGTGAAACCCAGCTGCACCGCAGCCGCGGCGATGATGAGGCGGTCGTCGTCGTCGCAGGTGTAGCGGTCGGCACCGGCCGCGTCGATGATGCCCAGCTCCTCGAAAGCGGAAATCCTCGCCAGCGGAATGCCGTAGCCCTGCACCAGCTTGTGCAGCGTGAGCACGTTGGCGCGCGCACTGCGGCGCGCGGCGGCGTCCGGTGCCGCGCCAGCGGGCCTCAACACAGCACCACCGGTGCGGTGGCAACCGGCGCGCCGGTCTTTTCCAGCACTTCGTCGATGCTGACGCCGGGCGCCAGTTCGCGCAGTTCGAGGCCGTCCGGTGTCACCGCCAGCACGCACAGGTCGGTGATGATGAGGCTCACCACGCCGACGCCGGTCAGCGGCAGATCGCACTTCTTCAGGATCTTGTGTTCGCCGCTGCGGCTGCAGTGCTCCATCATGACGATGACACGACGCACGCCGGCCACCAGATCCATCGCTCCGCCCATGCCCTTGACCAGCTTGCCCGGGATCATCCAGTTCGCCAGGTCGCCGCGCTCGCTCACCTGCATGGCGCCGAGGATGGCCAGGTCGATGTGGCCGCCGCGGATCATTCCGAAGGAATCGGCGCTGCTGAAGAAGCTGCTGCCGGGCAGCGTGCTCACCGTCTGCTTGCCAGCGTTGATCAGGTCGGCATCGACCTCGTCCTCGGTCGGAAACGGGCCGATGCCGAGCAGGCCGTTCTCCGATTGCAGCCACACATCCATGCCTTCGGGGATGTGGTTGGCCACCAGCGTCGGCATGCCGATGCCGAGGTTCACGTAGTAGCCGTCGCGCAGTTCGCGCGCCGCGCGGCGCGCCATGTCGTCTCGTGTCCAGGCCATGTCAGGCAGTCCTCGTCGTACGTTTTTCGATGTGCTTCGAAGGGTTCGGATTGACGATCACGCGCTGCACGAAGATGCCGGGCGTGTGAATCTGGTCCGGGTCGAGCTGACCCGTCGGCACGATCTCCTCGACCTCGGCGATCGTGGTGCGGCCGGCAGTGGCGATCATCGGATTGAAGTTGCGCGCGGTCTTGCGGAACACGAGGTTGCCCGCGCCGTCGGCCTTCCACGCCTTGACCAGCGACACATCGGCCACCAGCGCGTGTTCGAGCAGATAGCGGTGACCACCGAAATCGCGCGTCTCCTTGCCCTCGGCGACCGGCGTGCCGACGCCTGTGCGCGTGTAGAAGGCCGGTATGCCGGCGCCGCCGGCGCGCAGCTTTTCCGCCAGCGTGCCCTGCGGGGTCAGTTCGACTTCGAGTTCGCCCGACAGCAGCTGGCGTTCGAATTCCTCGTTCTCGCCGACATAGGACGCGATCATGCGCCGCACCTGACGGTTGGCCAGCAGCTTGCCCAGGCCGATGCCGTCGACGCCGGCGTTGTTGCTGATCACGGTGAGGTCATGGGTGCCGCTGTCGGCCACCGCGTCGATCAGCTGTTCGGGTATGCCGCACAGCCCGAAGCCGCCGACCGCCAGCGTCTGTCCGTCCTTGAGCAAACCCTTGAGCGCGCTCTTCGCGTCCGGGTAGAGCTTTTTCATCTGCCTCCTCCTTGTTGCATCGGTTTTTCACGACGTCGTCGCGCGTTGTCCGAGGGGGATGCAGCAAAGCGTGTGCCCGACCGTCGCTTGTGCAATGCGCAATCGAGTGAATCGCTGATGCAGGCTGGATGTGAGCGCCGCAAAACGCAGGAACGCTGCACCGCACCAACTGGCAAGTCCGAAAATCGGCCGGCGCGCGCCGACCGGCGGTCCGACTTTCAGGCGACGCCCGCATGGGTGATGTCACCCGCCGCGATCACGTTCCTGACGGATGCAGCGGCATGCGTGGGTCGACCAGCCCCACGCGCGACAAGGCGTGCGAGAGCCTCGTCATACGCAGTCCGGGCCGGATCTCCGCTGGTGCTTGATGTACCGCGTGCGTCCGCAGTCCGGAAATCGATCGCCGTACGCAAGGGCGGTTCGACTTTCAGCCTGCGGGCTGCGTGCGCATGAGACGGCGTGGAACACGCCACATGACGCGCCGGCGCCGTCCTCGGTCCGATCTCCTGCGTGCGATCCGGCCGGCGACTGCGCATGGCACGCTCCGTGCGCAGGCTGCCTCGGGTCAATCCCGACCCGCCCACCCGGAGTTCCTGCATGTACACCACCCAGTTCCACGCCGACGATCTGAGCTGGCAGGCCAGCGGCATCGATGGCGTGCATTTCAAGGTGCTCGATGGCAACCCTGCCGAGGGTGCGTCCGTCGTCGTCTATCGCTTCGATCCCGGATCTGCCGTGCAGAACCACCTGCATACCGAGGCCGACGAGGTGGCCTATGTGCTCGACGGCGAGTTCATCGAAAACGGTCGCCGCTACGGGCCGGGTTCGGTTTTTGCCGCGCCGGCAGGCACCGAGCACGGACCGCATCGGACCGATACGGGCTGTACCGTCATGTTCATGCTGTCCAGGAAGCTGGATTTCATCGCGCTCTGAGCTGTGCCGCCAGAGCTGTCGCTCCGGTGAGGCTGCTGTCGGAGCGTCCTGGGCCACCACACGGCCGCTGCGGTTCGCGGGCTTCGATACACGCCGCTGTCGGGGTCAGAAGACCCCTCCCACAGAACCCCGGCTTCGGTCATGGCACGGGAGTGCTTTTGTGGGAGCGACCTCCGGTCGCGATGCGGCCTCGGCGGGCCGGCGGTCTGGATGATGGCCGCATCGCGAGCAAGCTCGCTCCCACGGCGCCGCGCACTACCTCCGCCGCTGTCGGGGTCAGAAGACCCCTCCCTCAGCCCCCCGGCCCCGGCTCAGGTCCTGGGCCGGGCGCCCTTCCCTGTGCGAGCGGTCCTGGCCGCGACGGGGTCGCCGCCCGGGCGCACCGTCGGCGGGGGGGCGCGTCGCCGTCGCTCAGAACAGCTGCGCGACGATCTGGAAGTGCACGTAGTAGTTGCGCGGATCCTGCACCCTGTCGCGAATGGGCAGACCCAGCGTGAAGCGGGCCGAAACGCGATCGTTGATGTTGGCGTTCACACCCCAGCCGTAGCTCGCCAGCGTATCGGTGCCACGGGTCGAGCCGACCGGCCGGAAGGGCTGCGTTGCAGCGTAGTCGAGGAAGAGAAAGCCGGAGGTGCGCACCGGTGCCACCGGCGGCTGCGGCAGCGGATGATGCAGTTCGACCGAAGCGGCAAGGCCCTTGTCACCGCTGAACAGGCCGGTCTGATAGCCGCGCACGCTGTTCTCGCCACCGATCAGGAACTGCTCGCTCGAGGTGAGGTTCTCGTCACGCGTGTACTGGAAGGCCAGGTTGCTCTGCACCGACCAGCCGCCCTGCAGATCCTGCTCGCGGCGCAGCACGCCGCGCCAGATGGAGAACGAGGTGCTGACGATGTCGTCGATCGGGTCGGCCTTGCCGTTCGAGTAGGTCAGCGAGCCGGTCCAGATGCGGTCCTTCTCCCACCACTGACCGTCTACGCCCAGCGACACGTCGTCGATGTCGGTGGACTGGAACAGCCGACCGGAAATCCAGCTTTCTGTCTTGCGCGTCTTGGCGCCGCCGAGCAGGTCGAGCTGGTAGTTCGGGCCGATCAGCATCGGGTGGCGCAGCAGTGCGGTCCACGCCGTCGATTCGCCGCGGATGCGCAGCGGCTGGAA
>JAVEVQ010000150.1:0-3909 GCA_034004945.1 Methyloversatilis sp.
CGACATGCCCACGCTGGAACT
The DNA here is from genome assembly GCA_034004945.1 of Methyloversatilis sp. Classification (GTDB taxonomy): domain Bacteria; phylum Pseudomonadota; class Gammaproteobacteria; order Burkholderiales; family Rhodocyclaceae; genus Methyloversatilis. The sequence continues at coordinate 22 of JAVEVQ010000150.1, forward strand.
CGGTGTGGGCATGTATCGCATCAAGGCCGAAGTGGCGCACACCAACGCGGCGCGCATGACCGGGCTGATGCACCGGACCGAGATGGCCGCCGATGCAGGCATGCTCTTCGTGTTCCCCCGGGCCGCAAAGCACTGCATGTGGATGCGCAACACCCTGATCCCGCTCAGCGTCGCCTTCATCGACGACGAGGGCCACATCATCAATATCGCGGACATGCAGCCGCAGACCGACACATCGCATTGCGCCGGGCGCCCGGCGCGCTATGCGCTGGAGGCCAATATCGGCTGGTTTGCCGCACGCAAGCTGCAGCCCGGCACGCGCATCGCCGGAATCGAACGCGCGCCCGCACCGGAATGAGGAAAGGAGACACCATGGACCCGATACATCACCGCATCGACTACACCAGCGGCTCACTCGACGAGACTGAGGCGGCCGACAATCCGCTCGAGCAGTTCCGCTTCTGGTTTGCGGAAGCCGGCCGCGTGGTCGAGCGCGACCCGAACGCGATGACGCTCGCCACGGTCGGTGCGGACGGGCGGCCCAGCGCGCGCATCGTCCTGCTGCGCGGCTACGGCGAGGACGGTTTCGTGTTCTTCACCAACTACGACAGCCGCAAGGGCGCCGAGCTGGAGGCCAATCCGCACGCCAGCCTGTTGCTGTTCTGGGCCGCGCTGGAGCGGCAGATCCGCATCGAGGGCACGGTGAGCAAGGTGAGCGCGGAAGAGTCCGACGCCTACTACTCGCTGCGCCCGGTCGGCAACCGGCTGGGTGCCTGGGCGTCGCCGCAGAGCCGGGAAATTCCCAGCCGTGAGTCGCTGGTCAGACGTGTGCGCGAATTCGAGGAGCGCTTCGGTTCAGCGCCGCCGCGGCCGGAGAACTGGGGAGGCTACCGCCTGCATCCGGATGCGATCGAGTTCTGGCAGGGGCGCAGCGACCGCCTGCACGACCGTCTGCTCTATCGCCGTCAGGGCGCGGACTGGACGCGCGTCCGGCTGGCGCCCTGAGACGCGGCCTCAATCGGGCAAGCCGAGTTCCTGGCTCAGTCTGCGGGCAGTGCGTGGGTCGTACTGCCCGATGCGCCGGTACTCGGCGAGCAGGCTGTCCTCGTCGCCGACGGCCCGGCAGGCCTGACACAGCGCGTAGCTCGCGTTGCCATTGAAAGGCTGCAGTTCGACCGCCCGCCTCAGTGCGACGATCGCCTCCTGCGGCCGCCCCAGTTCGCCCAGCAGCAGGCCGCAGCCATACCAGGCCTGATCGAGTGCCGGGCGCAGATGCACGGCGGCCGTCATCTGCGCCAGCGCGTGCTCGCGCTCACCTTTCCGGTGCAGCAGGAAACCGAAGTTGTAGCGGCTGATCGCGTCGTCCGGCGCCAGCGCCACGGCACGGGCAAAAGCCTGCAGTGCCTCGTCGCGCCGGTTTTCATCCTGCTGACAGAGGAAACCGATCATGCGCCAGGCGGCGACGTGGCCCGGCTCGGCTGCGGTACATCGGTAGAAGGCGGCGATGGCCCGTTGGTTCAGCCGCAGCAGCGCCCACAGCTGTCCGGCAATGCAGTCGATCGCCGGCGCCAGTGCGCCGCTCATGCGTCGGGGCGGTCGAGTGCCTCGAACAGGCCGCGGGTCGACGAGTCGGCATCGGAGGGCAGGCGGCCCGACGCCAGAGCGCGCGCCATCTGCTTGCCGTATTCGACGCCGTACTGATCGAAGCTGTTGATGCCGAGCAGCCAGCCCTGCACGAACACCTTGTGCTCGTACAGCGCGAGCAGCTGGCCCAGCGAGCGCGGTGTCAGCTCCGGCATCAGCAGCGTGGTGCTCGGCTGGTTGCCGGGGCAGGCGACGTGCGGCGCGAGCCGGGTGGCCTCCTGTTCGGACAGGCCGCCGCGCTTCAGTTCGTCCATCGCCTCGTCGCGCGTCTTGCCGCGCATCAGTGCGGCGCTCTGTGCCAGTGCATTGAGCTGCACCATGCGGCTGCGCTCGTCGCGCGCCATACGCGGCACGATGAAGTGCATCGGCATCATCCGCGTGCCCTGGTAGAGCTGCTGATGGTAGGCATGCTGGCCGACGATGCCGGAGCCGCCCCAGACCACCGGCGAGGTGGGCGCACGGCTCAGTTCGCCAGTCGAGGTGCAGCGCTTGCCATTGCTCTCCATCTCGAGCTGCTGCAGGTAGGCCGGCAGGCTGCGCAGCAGGTGGCTGTAGGGGAGCACGGCGAGCGTTTCCAGACCCATGCCACTGGCGTTCCAGAAGTCGATCAGACCGAACAGCACCGGCAGGTTGGCGTTCATCGGCGCGCGCGTGAAGTGCTCGTCCATGTCGCGCGCGCCGTCGAGCATTTCACCGAAAGCCTGCATGCCGATGGCGCAGGCCAGCGGCAGCGAGATCGAGGACCAGACCGAATAGCGACCGCCGACCCATTCCGGCAGGAAGAGACAGCGCTGCGCCGGCACGCCCAGTTCCTGCGCGGCGGCCGGGCGGTTGGTGACGGCGAACAGGTGCTGGCCGACGCCGGCCGTGCCCAGGCCGTCGGCCAGCCATTTCATCGCCACCTGTGCGTTGGCCAGCGTCTCCTGGGTGGTGAAGCTCTTCGACGAGATGACGAAGGCGGTGTGTGCCGGTTTGCAGTCGCGCAGTGCGAGGTCGAGGGCGGCCGGATCGAGATTGGCGACGAATTTGACTACCGGACCGTTGATCTGCGGTTCCAGCGCCTCCATCGCCAGACGCGGCCCGAGGTCTGAACCGCCGATGCCGAGGTTGACGATGTGGGTGATGGTCTGGCCGGTGGCGCCGAGCAGTTCGCGGTTGCGGATCAGCCGCACCCAGTGTTCGAGCGCGGCTCGGCAGTCACGCACCACGTCGGCGTGCGCGCCGTCGCGGGCGCGCAGCGCCATGTGCAGTGCGGCGCGGCGCTCGGTGAAATTGATCTGGTCACCGGCTGCCAGTGCGCGGATGCCGCGCGGCAGGTCGAGTGCGCTGACCAGATCCATCAGCATCGCCATCGTTTCTCCGTCGACGCGCTGCTTCGAATAGTCGAGCAGCCAGCCGTCGTAGCGCAGCGAGAAGCGTGCGAAACGGTCGCGGTCCTGCTCGAAGAAGTTGCGCAGGTGCACGCGCGACAGCTGGATCGCCTTCGATCTCAGCGCGGGCCAGGCGGAGGTCTGCATCAACAGGTTCATGTCATCCGGCGCCTCGTGTCACTCTACGTTTCAGTGTCTTGCGTACAGCAGGAAGCGCTCGTGCCGGTCGCCGGGCCGGCGGCCTTCCCACTTCAGTGTCCAGCTTCCGTCCAGTGCCGGCGGCTTGCCGCCCCGGCCGTGGTAGGCCAGCAGCAGGTCGCACTGCTGCCCCGACCGGCCCGCGAGGTTCAGGGGCTTCAGGTCGAGGAAGTAGTAGAACGCTGCGCGCTGACTTTCCTGCAGGCCGGTGAAGGCGACGCAGCCATGCTGTGCTGGCAGGTGCTCGCCGAGCGTCCGTGCCACGTCGCGATAGCTGCGACCGTAATCTATCCACGGCAGCCACAGGCTGCTGACGAGAAACCATATCAATACCATGCCGCAGCCCCAGCTGACGGCACCGCGCGTCGGTGTTCGTGGCGAACGCCACAGCAGCCATATCCACGCCGCACTGATGGCGATTGCGGGTATCAGTGCCAGCAAGGATATCGACATTTCGAAACCGGGTTCGAGCCGCGCGAAGGTGCGCGCCAGCCGTTCCGGCCAGCCGGTCGTCATGGCGATCCAGCCGAGCCATATGATGAGGCCCAACAGTGAAAAGGTCATGACACCGAACCAGTCGAGTGCGTTCGCGGCGCCCCGGCGCAGCCGGGGCAGGCCGGCACTGCCGAGCACGACCAGCGGCGCCAGCAGTGGCAGCGCCCGCTGGTTGCGGGCG
>JAVEVQ010000060.1:0-18566 GCA_034004945.1 Methyloversatilis sp.
AGGAAACGCTGATCAAAGCCACCCTTCCGGGATTTTTCGTCCGTGAGGCAGCAACTCCGAAATTCGCATCGTCATGACATCGAATTTCGGCTCTTTTTCAGCCCCGAATCATCGACCCGAGGCCCTTTCGGGGTTCATCGCCCCGATTTCTCGCCCTCAGGACGCACCTGTCCTGTAGGGCGCGCACAGACTTCTCTGCGACAGCACCAGATTCGCCATCGCGAACAGCACATGCAACTGCGCCGTGTTCTTCGCCAGACCCTTGTAGCGGCACTTGCGATGCCGGAACAGGTTCTTCACCACATGGAACGCGTGCTCGACCTTCGAGCGGATGCTCGCCTTGGCGTGCTCCGCCTTCTCGATGAGTTGGCGTCTCGGGTCCGTCTTGTCCAGCTTCTTGTAGGTCGAGCGGCGACGTGCAATGACAAACTCAGCCTCGCACTCCTTCAGTTCGGGACGCTTGCCTGCACCCTGGTAACCAGCGTCGGCATGCACGTGCTTCTCCTCACCATGCAGCAGCTTGTGCGTCTGGCTCACGTCGGAAGCGTTCGCCGCCGTGGCGGCAAGCGAATGAACGATGCCGGTGTGCGCATCCGTACCGATATGCGCTTTCATGCCGAAATACCACTGCTTGCCCTTCTTCGTCTGGTGCATGTCGGGGTCGCGCTCGCCCTCCTTGTTCTTCGTCGAGGGGGGCGCAGCGATCAAGGTGGCATCGACGATCGTGCCTTCGCGCAGGATCAGCCCTTGCTGACCGAGCTGTTCGCGAATCAGCGCGAAGATGCGCACCGGCATCTCGTGACGTTCGAGCAGGCGGCGAAACTTCAGCAGCGTGGTGGCATCGGGCGCCTGACGCTCGATCAGGTCGATGCCCACGAAGCGACGCACCGCGATGCTGTCGACGATGGCATCTTCAATCCCTTCGTCCGACAGGCCCAGGCAGTTCTGGCACAGATACATGCGCAGCATCGTTTCCAGCCCGACCGGCGGACGACCGCGCTCGCCGCGGTAGTAATGCGGCTCGATCAACGCCACCAGCTGCGACCACGGCACCAGACGATCCAGGTCGGTCAGAAACTTCTCCCGCCGCGTCGGCTTGCGACGCGCCGAGTACTCAAGATCGGCGAAGCTGGCTTGCTGTTTCATCTGGACGGTTGCGCGTATCGGGATGACCGGCGCATTCTACGGGGACGGGGTTAAATCAGTGTTTCCTTAAGCGCACGTTCTGATCCGCAGAGGATTTTCGAAGGCTTGTCGCCCTTGCGCTAAGTTGGCGCAAGGGCGACATCAATCTGGGCTTCATGAGCGGCCTGGGCAGTGATTGCGGTAGGGGCCGAAAAACATCCATAACGTCACACGTTGCTTACCTACGAATGAATGCCTTGCCGTCTGCGCCACTCAGCGTGTGGAAGTATCGACATGCCGTGCGCTGGTCGAGCTGTCCTCAGCAGAGGGTTTGTCATCTGGACGGTGGTCACAGCATCGTGCTCATTGATTCCAGGTTGTAGGCGTAGCTATGTCAGACCGGCTTGAGAGGGCAGCGGCGGGTACTGACGATCAGCGTGTAGTGCATGGGCTGCACGCCAGCTTGTGTCACGCATGGCGTTGGCCGGACGCTGCGAACCCGGTATGAGTAATTGCCACGAGGTGATCAAGGAGGTGTCTCCCGCATACGAACTGAAGTGTTTAGGTCGGATCGGCCGAACTAGAACAACACGAACAGGAGGCCGCTGTGGACTTCAGATTGTTGCGTTACTTCATCGCAGTAGCGGAAGAACTTCATTTGGCGCGCGCGGCAGAGAGGCTGGGCATCGAGCAATCGCCCGTATCCCGTGCGATGCGCGACCTCGAAAGCCTGTTGGGCGTGTCGTTGTTCGACCGCAGCGCCCGGCAGACGCGACTGACCTGGGCAGGGCAGGTGCTGCTCGGCGAAAGCCGACGCGTGCTGGCCACGGTGGATCAGGCAATCCAGGCCACCAAGGGCGCGGCGCAGGGCTACCAGAGCTATCTGCGCATTGCCATCTGCGACAGCCTCGCACAACCGCGGATCGCCACCTTGCTCGCGCGCAGCCGCGAGGAAGAGCCCGAGCTGGAAATTCGCGTCTTTGAGCTGCCGTTCTTGCAGCAGCTCAAGGGGCTGCACACGGACCTGCTAGACGTGGGCTTTTCGCTGTCGGGCGCGGTTAATAACGGCTTGGTAGCCGAGCCGGTATGGACTGATCTGCTGTCGGTAATCGTGCCGGCGCGCCACCCGCTGCTGGCACACATGCAGGTCAAGCTCGCCGATGCGCTGAAGTACCCGCTGGTGCTATGCCACCCCGAGGCCGCCTCGGGCTGCCATGACCAGATTCAGGCGGTGCTCGAAGGCGCAGCGTTACCGCTAAAGGTAGTCGACCACGTGACGAGCCTCGGGGTGATGCTGACGTTGGTGGGGGCTGGTTACGGGATCGGGTTCGCCATCGCTTCGCAGGTGCAGGCCCTGAATCGGGCGGACATCACCACGCGGCCGCTGGTGGGCGAGCCGCCAATGCTATCGACCTATCTGCTGCGCCGGCAGGGCGAGCCCTCGGAGCCGATGAAGCGGTTCATAACGCGTGCTCGCGAGATCTTTGGCCCGAAGGGAGCGGAACCTCGTACATGACGCATGGAGTTCAGCCAAATCGGCTGTTGGTGGCAGTTCCTGGTCCTTGATGGAATTGCCACGGAGCGCACATTGACCTATCGGGTTTTTTAAGTCCACAATAGAGGCCATCTCGGATCGCAAGGCCCGAGAAAACCCTTATCGATCAACTCGTTAGGTCGTGGGCGATGTTCCCTTCACCCGCTCCACAACCCCGCGAGCCCCGCTTCTCCTTCTCCTACAGCCGCGCGGCGGACACGCCGCTAGACTGGCCTGCCTGCTGAATTTCACCCCGCGTAACACCCCTGCTGCACCCGGATCGCCTGATCCATCCATCGCCGCTGGCCGACGCCGTTCGCCGGCATGCACGCCACACAATCCGGGAGAATCCGCCATGCGATTGCGACGCCTGCCGCACTGCCTTTCCATCCTGCTGCCGGCGCTGCTCGGTGCCACCGCTGCCAGCGCCGACGAGGTACAGCTCGCCAACGGCGACCGTCTGAGCGGACGCATCGTCAGCAAGGCCGGCAACGAACTGGTGATCGAGACAGCCTATGCCGGCACCGTGAAGATCCGCTGGGATCAGGTCACCGTGCTGCGCACCCACGAACCGCTCACGGTGATGACCAGCGACGGCGATCTGACGCGCCAGGCCTCGCTGCACAGCACCGACGCCGAGCGCATCGCCGTATCCAAGGACGACGCCAGCCGCACGGTGAAGCAGGCTGACATCGCCTTCATCAATCCGACGCCGGAACAGTCCGGCCACGGCGTGAGCTACAGCGGCCGCGCAAACGTGTCGGCCGCACTGGTGCGGGGCAACTCCGAGAACGACCGCGTCTATGGCGACGCGGTGCTGAATGCCCGCGCCAAGGCCTACGCGTGGGAGCTGGGCCTGAAGGTCGACCGACGCAAGGACCGCGGCGTGCGCACTGCACAGCAGTGGCTGCTCGGCGGCAACTACGACCACTTCATCGACGACGACAACTTCATCTACTCCCGTCTGTCGCTGGAGCAGGACAAGTTCAAGGACATCCGGCAGCGGAGCACGGTCGGCGCCGGTTACGGCTGGCAGCTCTACAGCGACGAAACGACCCAGCTGTCGCTGCGTAGCGGTCTGGACTACGTCAATCTGGACCGCATGACCGGTGAGGATGAGGACTACCCCGCGCTCGGTTGGGGTGTGCGCGCCAAACACTGGATACTCGACCGGCGTGCCGAGCTGTTCCACGATCAGGACGGCTTCTGGAGCATTGCCGACCCCGACTTCCTGACCATACGAACGAAGACCGGTGTCCGGTTGCCGATAGCCGGCGGCATCACCGCGTCGGCTCAGGTCAACGCAGACTGGGAACGCACGCCGGCGCCCGGCCGCAAGGCGACCGACTCGACGCTGCTGCTGGGCCTGGGCTACGCCTGGTGATCAGGGCTGACGGATGCCGCGATAGCCGCCGCCGAAATACAGCAGCGGATCACCGGCGCTGCGCTCGAAGCGCTCCACCCGTCCGACGAAAATGAGATGGTCGCCGCCGGCGTACTGGATGTCGTTGCGGCATTCGAAGCGCGCCAGACAGTCTTCGATCAGCGGCGCGCCGCCCAGTCCGTCGGCGGTGTGAACGCCGGCGAAGCGCTGTTCGCGGCTGCCGGCGAACTGTTGCGACAGCGCCTGCTGGCTTTCGCCCAGCACATGGACCGCGTAATGCGAGCAGGCACGGAAGGCCGCTTCGCTCGGCGAGCCCAGCGACAGGCTCCACAGCACCAACGGCGGCTCCAGCGACACCGAGTTGAACGAATTCACGGTCAGGCCGACCGCCTCGCCATTAGGCGTGCGCGTGGTGACAACCGTAATCCCTGTCGCGAACAGACCCAGCGCATCGCGGAAGGCGCGGCTATCGTGCACAGGATTACTCATCGCACCGCTCCATGCGGACGAACGGAGACGGGCACCGAACGGCGCGGGACAGGGACGGGGGAAGCTTCATCGGGCGGGCTGCATGCAAGTGAGCCCGGATTATCGCCGCTTTTGCATCACGGCCTACAATCCGCGCCCATGAATACTCCCTCAGAGGTAGCCGGCGACGAAGACTTCGCTGCCACGCTGGTGCGCTGGCAGCGCCTGCACGGCCGGCACGACCTGCCCTGGCAGACCGGCGATGCCTACCGCGTCTGGGTGTCCGAAATCATGCTGCAGCAGACCCAGGTGCAGACGGTGATCGGCTACTACCACCGCTTCATGCAGCGCTTCCCGACGCTGGCCGCGCTCGCTGCCGCCGACGAAGCGACGGTGATGGAGAACTGGAGCGGCCTCGGCTACTACGCCCGCGCGCGCAACCTGCACCGTGCGGCACGCGAGGTGATGGCGCGCTTCGGCGGCACCTTCCCCCGCACCGTGGAAGACATCGAAAGTCTGCCCGGCATCGGCCGCTCGACCGCATCGGCCATCACCACCTTCTGCTTCGGCGCGCAGGCACCGATACTCGACGGCAACGTGAAGCGGGTGTTCGCCCGTGTCTTCGCCATCGACGGTTTCCCCGGCACGCGCGCGGTCGAACAGCGCATGTGGGCGCTGGCGCGCGCGCTGATGCCATCGCGCGACGGTGCGGTCTACACGCAGGCACTGATGGATCTGGGCGCCACCCTGTGTACGCGTAACCGCCCGCGCTGCGACGACTGTCCGGTCGCGGCGCGCTGCGAGGCGCGCCTGCAGGGCCGGCAGCGCGAGCTGCCGGCGCCGCGCCCGGCGAAAGTGCGTCCGCAGCGCCTGCGCCACGCGCTGCTGGTGACGACGCCCGACGCGGTGCTGCTGGAACGCCGCCCGGGCCACGGCATCTGGGGCGGTCTGCTCAGCCTGCCTGAACTGGCGGCGCAGACGCTGCCCGACGCGCAGAGCGAGGCGGCGGGCTGGCTGGCTGCACACGGCATCGCTGGCGGCGCCGCGCAGGCAATGGCGCCGTTAATCCACGGCTTTACCCACTTCGAACTGCATCTGGTGCCGCTTCGCATCGCAGTCGAGCAGCGGAGCACCTTCGCGGCGGAATCGTCGCTGTACTGGCAGCCGCGCGCCGACGCCACCTCGGCCGCACTGCCGGCGCCGGTGCGCCGCCTGCTGGAAGCGCTCGATGAGTGAGGCACTGCAATGCCGCGACGGTTGCGGCGCCTGCTGCATCGCGCCGTCCATCTCCAGCCCTATCCCCGGGATGCCCGACGGCAAGCCGGCCGGCGTGCGATGCGTGCAGCTGACAGAGGACCTGCGCTGCGCCATCTTCGGTTCTCCCGAGCGCCCGGCCTGCTGCGGCGGACTGCAGGCGTCGGCCGAAATGTGCGGCGGCGACCGCATCCACGCGCTGCACTGGCTGCAGGCGCTGGAAGAGGCGACCCGCGGCTGAATGCACCTCGCCCGCGCCGAAACGCGGGAATGCGGGTCATTGAACCCGCTAATCGGTGGCTGCGCAGGCGCCGGCTGGGCTACTGTAAGGGCATCGACTTCCCGCACGGCGGCCTCGCTATGCACCTGTTCCGCGCCCTCGCCATACAACTCGTGTCCTGGATCGTTGCGGTGTTCGCGCTGCGCTACACGGTGACGCCGCCGGCCGGCCTCGGCGCCATCGTCGTCATGCAGGCGGGCATCGCCGCCGCCTTCGCGCTGACCCTGAAGGCGCCGCGCTGGTGGGTGGTGATCCATCTGCTGTTCTCGCCGCTGGTGGTCGGTGCCCGCATGCTGGACATCGCGCCCGCCTGGTATCTGCTCGCCTTCCTGTTGCTGTCGGCGGTGTTCTGGTCCACCTTCCGCAGCCGGGTGCCGCTGTTCCTGACCAACCAGGCGACCGCTCGCGCACTGCTGCAGGCGCTGCCGCAGCAGCGCGCCATCCATCTGGTCGACCTCGGCTGCGGTACCGGCGAACTGCTGCGCCGGCTCGCCATGTCGCGCCCGGACTGCCGCTTCACCGGCGTCGAGAACGCGCCGCTGCCCTGGCTGATCGCGCGCTGGCGCAACCGCCACCTGCCCAATGTGACGATACGACACGACGACCTGTGGTCGGTGCCGCTCGGCCAGTTCGACATCGTCTATGCCTTTCTTTCGCCGGTGCCGATGCCAAGGCTGGGCCGCAAGGCCGCGCTGGAAATGAAGTCCGACGCACAGTTGATCGTCAACAGCTTCGAAATCCCCGGCATGGCGGCGGAGCGCGTCATCGACGGCGACCCGGCCGCGCGTGCGCTATATGTGTACACATTTGCCGGACGGCGCGGCAAGAATGGCCGCCCGGTCGCGGAAATGGAGCCGGTTTCGGCTGCAGTTCCCGCCGATGGCCCGCGCCTGATCGCGGAATAATCGCTGCTCGAATCCCGGTAGGTGGAGAACACGAAATGGCTGAAATCATCTGCGTGATCGGCAACAAGGGCGGCACCGGCAAGACCACGCTGTCGCACATGCTGTGTCAGGGTCTGGGCCTGCTCAATCAGCGCTCGGTCTGCGTGCTGACCGACATCGGCCGCGAGCCGCTGGACCCGGAAGGCCGCCGCTACCTCACCGCTGACGCGCGTTCGCGCGAGGCGCTGTCCAAGGTTGTGGACAAGATACGTGGCCTGAACAAATGGATAGGCGTGATCGACGGCGGTGCCAACCGCAGTGAAATGGACCGCCATCTTTACGGCCTGGCCCATCTGGTGCTGCTGCCCTTCCGCGATTCGCACGAGGACATCCGCACAGTGCAGCAGGATCTGGAAACCTTCCCGCGCGCACTGGCCATTCCGACCCAGTGGCCGACCAATCCGTGGGCACGCGAAGCGGCCGACAAGCTGATCGAAAGTCAGCTTGGTCAGTACCGTACGCGCATCCTGGAGCCCGTGTTCGCGATCTCATCGTCGAAGCAACTGCTGCAGAAGCGCATCCCGGACAGTCTCCCGTCGCCGCTGGCCAACGCCTGCCGCCGTGTCGCCGCTCCGGTGTTGGACATCCTGCGCATCGACCACGAAGAGGTGGACGTCGATGCCGAGGACGCGATGGAACATGCCGTGCCGGCCCAGCCACGCAGCGGCATCGAAGCAACAATGGGAAGCACCACCACGCACTGAACCGGGCGCACCGGGGCGTACTACCCGCGCCCCCTCCCGTGCTCAGCTCTCGCGGCGCGTGCCGCGCTGTGCCAGCGCGATCAGCACCTGGGCACGGGATGTCACCTTCATCGCCTTGAAGATGCGCGTCACGTGCACCTTGACCGTGCCCTCGGCCAGACCAAGCGACTCGGCGATCTCGCGGTTGGAGCGCCCCTCGCCCAGCAGATGCAGCACCCGCGTCTGCGCCTGCGTCAGGCCGTATCCGTCGGCGGGACTCGGTCGTATCGTCGCCGACGTGCGTCCGGCCCGGGCGTTCGGCGAACAACGCTCGGGCGGCACATAGAGGCCGCCGTCGAGCACCAGGCGCACCGCCTGCACCAGCTGGTCTCCCGAATCGCCCTTGGACACGAAACCCGAGGCGCCCTGACGCATCGCGCGAGACACCGTCGCCTTGTCGCTCAGCGCGGACACCACCACCACCGGCAAAGAAGGATCACGCTCGCGCAGCGTGGCCAGCAGCGAAAAGCCGTTCATGCCCGGCAGCATCAGGTCGGTCAGCACCAGATCGATGTCGGCGCCGCCGTCGAGCACGGCCAGGGCCTGCGCCGCATCGGACGCCTCGATCACGCACCACTCCGCGCCCAGGCGCGTGAGCGTCTGGGCCATGCCTTCGCGCACCAGCGCATGATCTTCAACGATGAGCAGACAGCCCAAACAGAATCTCCCGAACAACGTGTCAATGTGCGCCCGCTGTGCTTCACGTACGCACGAGCAGAGCCGGAGCTGGGCCACCTGAGTGTAATTGCGCACTCCTCCGCGGCAGTTCATCCAAGCGGCCTACAACTAAAGTAATAATACAGGTCCCGAGTTGCGGGACTTTCGGCCATCATTGGCGTCTCCGACGCGTGCAGCACTTTCAGGCGCGGACGACTTGATTGCTCCGGACCTCCATGAAGATATTGATCGTTGACGATCATCCGCTGATACGCGAAGCGCTTCGCCATGTGCTGCCGGGCCTGGCGGCCGACATCCGACTGTACGACGCCCCCGACTGCGAAGGCGGGCTGCGGCTGGCTGACCAGCACCCCGACCTCGACCTCGCCCTGCTCGACCTGACGCTGCCCGGCTGCCGCGGCATGAGTGCGCTGCAGACCTTCCGCGGCGCGCATCCGGCGCTGCCCATCGTCGTGCTGTCCGGCTTCGACGACCCGGACACGGTTCTGGCGGCACTCGACGAAGGCGCGATGGGCTTCATTCCGAAATCGAGCACGAACGAGGTACTGCTCGGCGCGCTGCGCCTCGTGTTGTCCGGTGGCGTCTACGTGCCGCGACAGGCCATCGTCGGGGAGCTTGGCCTCGGCGCGCCGCGTCAGGAAGAGCCGCCGCGGCGGCCGCAGACCGCGTCTGACATCGGTCTGACCGAACGTCAGGCCGAGGTGCTGACTTTGATGGTGCAGGGCAAGCCGAACAAGGAAATCTGCCGCGAGCTGAATCTGGCCGAAGGCACTGTGAAGGTGCACATCACCGCCATCCTGAAGGCGCTCGGAGCCAGCAACCGCACCCAGGCGGTACTGGCGGCCAGCCGCATCGGCCTGAAGCTCGGAGCACCGGGCCCGACGCCATGACCCCGCTGACGCCTCCGGTCGTCCTGCCCGAAGACACGACCATCGAGTCGCTGACGCGCGAGCGCGGCGACGCCGCGGCGCGGCTCGAGCCGGGCGAACAGGCCCAGCTCGACCGTCAGGTCGTGGCAACACAGATCCAGATGCTGTATGCGAACCTCGGCACCGCCTTCGGCGGCCAGATCCTCGGCACGCTGCTGGTCGCCTGGACGGTGTACGACACCTTCCCGCTGTGGACCGTCGGACTGTGGTTCGTGCTGTCGATGGCCAACCAGGTGTGGCGCCTGATCCTGCTGCGCCAGTATCGCCGCGCCGCGCCGAACGCGGCCAGCGCGCCGCGCTGGGGCACCTACTGGCTGATCGGCGCCGCCATCTCCGGCGTGCTGTGGAGTTCGACACTTTGGTTGTTCTTCAGCCCGGAAGCGCCGGAACAGCAGATCGTGCTGATGTCGCTGCTGGTGTCGGTGTGCGGCGTTGCCGCCGCCCTGACCTCGATGCACCTGCCGAGCTACTACACCTTCCTCGGCGCCACGCTGCTGCCGGTGATCGCGCGCTACATATGGGAAGGCAGCCGGCACGACCTGCTCGTGGCCTTCATCGTGTCGGTGCTGATGATCGCACTGTGGCGGGTCGGCAAGAATTTCAACGCGCTGATTGAACGCGCGCTGCGCAGCCGCTACGCCAACGAGGTGCTCAGTCGCCGGCTTGAATCGCAGAACATCGAGCTGTCGGAAGCGCGTGACCGCGCCGACCAGGCCAGCCGCGCCAAGAGCCAGTTCTTCGCCGCCGCCAGCCACGACCTGCGCCAGCCGCTGCACGCGATGGGCCTGTTCGCCGCCGCCCTGTCGGCCAAGGCGCACGAGCCCGAAGTGGCGAATCTGGTTACCAGCATCAGCAGTTCGGTCGAGGCACTGGAAGGTCTGTTCAACGAACTGCTCGACATTTCGAAGATCGATGCCGGCAAGGTGAAGCCCGAAATCACCGATGTGTCGGTCAGCGCCCTGTTCGACCGGCTGCGCATGGATTTCGAGCCGGAAGCGTTCGATCGCGGTCTGGCCTTCCGCATCCGCTCGCGCGCCGCCTGGGTGCGCAGCGACCCGGTGCTGCTCGAACGCATCCTGCGCAACCTCATTTCGAACGCGATGCGCTACACGCCGACCGGTGGCGTGCTGGTCAGCACGCGCGTGCGCCGTGGCGGGCTGCGCTTCGAGGTGTGGGATACCGGCCTCGGTATCGCGCCGGACGACCAGAGCCGCATCTTCGAGGAGTTCGTGCAGCTGGCCAATGTCGAACGCGACCGCCGCAAGGGTCTGGGCCTCGGCCTGTCCATCGTGCAGAGGTTGTCGGCGTTGCTGTCACATCCGGTCAGCATGGCGTCGCGACCGGGGCGCGGCACCGTGTTCCGTATCGATGTGCCGATGGGCCGCGCGCCGGTGGTACGCGCTACCGCCACCCGCACCGAGCGCAGCCAGGCGGATCTCGGCGGCCGTTGCATCCTGGTCATCGACGACGAGGCGAGCATCGTCAATGGCATGGCTGCCTTGCTCGGGAGCTGGGGGGCACAGACGCTGATCGCCAGCAAGCACGAAGAAGCTATGAACAGCGTGACCGAACGCGGCGCTCCGCCCGATCTGATCATTGCCGACTATCAGTTGCGCGATGGCGAAGTGGGGCCGGACGTGGTGGCGGCGGTACGCCGGCACTTCGGCCGCGACATCCCGGCCATTCTGGTCACTGGCAGCGCCACGCCCGAGCGCCTGGAAGAAGCGAAGGACCTCGGACACCACCTGCTGCTCAAACCGGTGATGCCTGCCAAGTTGCGCACGCTGATCCAGTTCAAGCTGAAGGAGCAGGTCGCTTCGGCTTAAGCCGAACGGACGATTGCCGCTGTCGGCGTCGCTGCACAAGAATGAAGGCGTTGTGCACGTTGTGTCTCCCTTCACGCGGCCCGCTGTGGCCGCGTTTTCTTTTGTATCCCCGGCAAGGCGCGGTGCGCTATGCTTGACGCACACTGATCGACACAGGTGATGTCATGGCCGGCGACTCCTCACAGTACGACCCGATGGAATTCCTTCGTTCCGTGTGGGGGCAGATGCCCTTCCCGGTACCCGGCTTCGTCACGCCGACGCTCGACGTTGGCGAACTGGACAAGCGCATCACCGACCTTAAGGCGGTCGAAGGCTGGCTGCGGATGAATCTGAGCATGCTGCAGACCAGCATCCAGGGGCTGGAAGTCCAGCGCGCAACGCTGGCGACGATGCAGGCGATGGCCGCCAGCGCCACCGGAGCCGCTGCCGCCGGTGCGGCGCACGCGCAGGACCCGACGCAAAACCCGATGCAGGCCTTCGGCAATGCGGCCATGTGGCCATGGACGCTGATGCAGAACGCTGGCGCCACACCTCCGTCGGCCGCCGCACCGGGCGACGACCCGGCACCGCCCACCGGCGGAGGCTGAGGTACTGCGGATGGCCCGATTCGCTGCCAGTTCGGCCTTCCACGAAGACTGGCCGGTCGCGATGGACCTGGCGCTGTCGGCGCTCGACATGCCCGAGGACGCCAACCTCGGCTTCGCCTATTTCGCCGATCACTACGGCGGCGACCTGCAGGAAATGTTCGAGCGCCTGACCCGGCTCACCGGCATCGGGAACTGGGTCGGCACCAGTTCGGTCGGCGTCATCGGCCGCGCCATCGCGGCCCAGGACCAGCCCGGCCTGTCGCTGCTGGTCGGCAGCCTGCCGGAGGGCAGCTTTCGCGTCTTCTCCGGCCGCGAGCGCCTGCCCAATGCACTGGGCACGGATGCGGAACCCGAACAGCCCTACTTCGCCGTGGTGCACGCCGACCCGGCAACGCCGGACATGGCCGATCTCGTCGTCGACATGGCTACCAAGGTATCGAGCGGCTTCGTTACCGGCGGGCTCGCACTGGCCCGCGGACAGGCGCCAATGATCGCCAACGGCGCATTGCGCGGCGGCATCAGCGGCGTCGCCTTCAACGAGCGAGTGTCCATCGTGACGCGCCTGACGCAGGGCTGCTGCGCGGTGGGCGAAACCCACGTGGTCACGGCCTGTGACCAGAACGTCATCACCGAAATCAACGGTCGCCCCGCGCTGGATGCCTTTCTCGAAGCTGCCGGCACCTCGCTCGGCCAGGACCTGAGGCGCGCTGCGCGCTACATCCTGCCCGGGCTGGGCGTGACCGGACGCGACGACGCCGAATTCCGCGTGCGTAACGTGATTGGTCTCGATCCCGCCAACGGCCTGATCGCCATCAATGACACGGTCGCGGTCGGGCAACGGCTGCGTTTCTATCGACGCGATGCCGACTGTGCCCGCGCCGACATGCAACGCATGCTGAACGACCTGCGCACGACGCTGGACCAGCCGCCACTCGCCGCGCTCTACGTTTCATGCGCAGCACGCGGCGCGCACATGTTCGGCGACGACAACACCGAGCCGGAAATGCTCGAAGAGGCCTTTCCGGGCCTGCCGGTGGCCGGCTTCTTCGCCGGCGGCGAAATTTCGCACGACCAGCTCTACGGCTATACCGGCGTACTGACGCTCTTCCTCTGATTCCATGCCCCGCCCGCGGTCCGATCTCCAAACCCTGCCGGAAGTCGCTGGTGGAGGTCTGCTCGACCGCCGGCTCTTCCTGCGTCGCGGGCTGGCACTGGCAACGGCCGCAGCGGTGGTCGAGGCGCAGGCCAGCGACGAGCTTCCCTGGCTGCACGCGCCGGGCGCGCCCTTCACACCCTACGGCCAGCCCTCGCCGCACGAACGCCTGACGGCGCGTCGCATCGGCGCCAATCGGGCGGTCGCTGGCAACGGCGTGTCCTTCACGCCGCTGGAGGAACTCGAAGGCATCATCACACCTAACGGCCTGCATTTCGAACGGCATCACAACGGCGTGCCGCAGATCGACCCGGCGCGCCACCGGCTGACGCTGTTCGGGCGCGTGCGCCAGGCGCTGAGCTTCGACGTGAAGTCACTGCTGCGCTACCCGATGCGTTCACAGATGCTGTTCATCGAGTGCGGTGGCAACAGCAACGCCGGCTGGCACGGCGAGCCGATACAGCGATCGGCTGGTTCGGTGCACGGGCTGCTGTCCTGCGCCGAATGGACCGGCGTGCCGCTGTCCATCCTGCTCGACGAGGCCGGCGTCGATGCCGGAGCGCCATGGGTGATCGCCGAAGGTGCTGACGCGGGTGCGATGAACATGAGCATTCCGCTCGCCAAGATGCGCAAGGACTGCCTGATCGGGCTCTACCAGAACGGCGAGCGGTTGCGCCCGGAGAATGGCTACCCGATGCGCCTCATCGTGCCCGGCTGGGAGGGTGTGCTGCACGTCAAATGGCTGCAGCGACTCGAAGTGACGGACCAGCCGGTCATGTCGCGCAACGAGACATCGAAGTACACCGAGTTGCAGCCCTCGGGCCAGGCACGCCAGTTCACCTTCACGATGGACTGCAAATCGCTCATCACCTCGCCGTCGCACGGCCAGACGCTGCCGCGCCCCGACGTCTATCAGGTAAGCGGTCTGGCATGGAGCGGGCACGGCCGCATCCGGCGGGTCGAGGTGTCGGCCGACGGCGGCAAGAGCTGGGCCGACGCGGCGCTTGAAGCGCCGGTGCTGCCGCGCTGCCTGACCCGCTTCCGCATACCGTGGCGCTGGGACGGCAAGCCTGCGGTGCTGAAGAGCCGTGCCACCGACGAGCGCGGCAACCTGCAGCCGGAACGCGCAGCCTTGATCGCCGAGCGCGGGCGCGCCGGCTACTTCCACTACAACGCGATCATTGCCTGGGCAATCGAGGACGATGGGCTGGTCACGCACACCTACTGAAGGCGCGGCAGCGCTGCTGTCGTCGCTGCTGCTCAGCGCCTGCGCGATGGCGCCGGGCGCGGTCGAGGCGCCACGGCTGGGGCAGGCCGTCGATGGCGTCGCGCTGGCCCGGCAGCAACTGAACGTATTCCCGGACGGTCGCGGCCTGCCGCCCGGCCGCGGCACGGTGAGTGAGGGCGCCGCGCTGTTCGCCCGCCACTGCGCCGCCTGCCACGGCAAGGACGCCCGCGGCGGCAGCGCCGAGGAACTGGCGGGCGCGACACGCCCGCTGAACACACCGGCGGCGGACAAGACGATAGGCAGCTACTGGCCTTACGCGACGACGCTGTTCGACTTCATCCGTCGCGCCAAGCCGATGGCTGCACCCGGCACGCTGAACGCCAACGAGGTATATGCGCTGAGCGCTTGGCTGCTGCACATCAATGGCGTGGTCTCCGCCGACGCCGTGATGGACGCGTGCACCCTGCCGGCCGTCCGGATGCCTAACCGTGACCGTTTCATCCGCATCGAAGCGGACTGAAGCCAGCGCCGAGTCCTTTCGGCGCCGCTCAGCGTACGCGGGCGTATGGCCATGCCGCCCAGCGGCACGGCCGCCAGCGCCAGGCTGGTTTTTGATTCCGATGGATTCTCGAACAGGTACGCCAGCGGATAGGCGGAGCGCACATTCGCCGGGCATTGCTCCGTGGCGAGCGGAGGCTGGCTGCCGGCGCGGCAATCGGGTGCCACCGACCAGACAGTCAGCGGTTGTGCCAACGCGCAGGTGATGACGATAAGGAGTGGTCGAATATTGCAACGCACGATGCCCTCCCTGCTTCAATGACGAAGTCAGTGATGCACTATGCAATATGCAAGCCAAAAACAAACCGTCATCAAGCCATTGTTTTTAATTGATTCATGTATACGCCCGGTCGTCAGTACTGCATCACGTCGGGGCACAAAGACGACCTGGCGCTATTGCAGTGCACTATTCCAAGCTTAGAAGCCGGAAATCAATTCGACCAGGGAGTCTCCGTAGCGCTCGACCTTGCGCGCACCGAAACCCGGTATGTCGGTCAGGTCGTCAAGATCGGCCGGGCGTTTCCGCGCCAGTTCGATCAGCGTGCTGTCGTGCAGGATGACGTAGGCCGGAACCGACTGTGTTTTCGCTTCGTCCAGCCGCCAGGCCTTGAGCGCAGCCAGCAGATTGGCGTCGACGCCCTCCATCGACACCGGCGCGGCGCTGCGCGTGCGCCGCGCCGCCGATTCGCGCGTCTTCTCGGCGATGCGTCGCATCATGACCGGCTGCTCGCCGCGCAGCACCGGACGGGCGGCCTCGGTCAGCACCAGTGCGCCATAGGATTCATGATCGACGCGCGCCAGCCCGAGCGCGACCAGCTGGCGGAAGACACTGCGCCACAGATGTTCGTCCTCGGCTTTGCCGATGCCATGCACGCTCAGCTTGTCGTGCCCCCACTGGCGGATGCGCTCGGTGTCCTTGCCGCGCAGTACGTCGATCAGGTGGGTGGCGCCGAAACGGTTGCCGGTGCGATAGATCGCGGACAGTGCCTTCTGCGTGGCCACCGTCGCGTCCCAGGTTTCGGGCGGCGTCAGGCAGTTGTCGCAATTGCGGCAGGCCTGACCCTGCTCGCCGAAGTAGGCGAGCAGATGAACGCGCCGGCACTGCGCGGTTTCGCACAGACCCAGCAGTGCGTCGAGCTTGCTGCTGGAAATGCGGCGGAAGGCCTCGCTGCCTTCCGACTGGTCGATGAAACGGCGCTGCTGCACGACGTCTGCCAGACCATAGGCCATCCACGCGTCGGCGGCGCCGCCATCGCGCCCGGCTCGGCCGGTTTCCTGGTAGTAGCCTTCGATCGAACGTGGCAGGTCTAGGTGGGCGACGAAGCGCACGTCCGGCTTGTCGATGCCCATGCCGAAGGCGATGGTGGCGACGACCACGATGCCCTCCTCTCGCTGGAAGCGGGCCTGATGCGCGGCACGCGTCACCGCGTCCAT
The DNA here is from genome assembly GCA_034004945.1 of Methyloversatilis sp. Taxonomy (GTDB): domain Bacteria; phylum Pseudomonadota; class Gammaproteobacteria; order Burkholderiales; family Rhodocyclaceae; genus Methyloversatilis. The sequence continues at coordinate 16,126 of JAVEVQ010000060.1, forward strand.
ACCGGCGTGGTAAGGAAGCGCCTTGATACCCTGCGCGAGCAGCCATTCGGCCGTCTCGTCCACCTTCTTGCGCGACAGGCAATAGACGATGCCAGCATCGTCAGCATGCTCGTTACGGATGAAGCGCAGCAACTGCTTGCGCGCGTCGTCCTTGTCCACGATGGTGTAGCGGATGTTCGGCCGGTCGAAGCTGGACACGAACACGCGGGCGTCGTGCAGCACGAGCCGGTCGATGATTTCGGTACGCGTCGCCGGATCGGCAGTGGCGGTCAGCGCGATGCGCGGCACGTCCGGAAAGCGCTCGTGCAGCACCGACAGCTGCAGGTACTCCGGACGGAAGTCATGCCCCCACTGCGCGACGCAGTGCGCCTCGTCGATGGCGAACAGCGCCGGCCGGATGTGACTCAGCAGATCGAGGCAGCGCGGGGTATTGAGCCGCTCCGGCGCCACGTAGAGCAGATCGAGCGTGCCGTCGAGCAGGCTGCGCTCGACTTCGCGTACCTGATCGAGATCCAGCGTCGAATTGAGGAAGGCGGCGCGCACGCCGAGCTGGGTCATTGCAGCGACCTGGTCCTGCATCAGCGCGATCAGCGGCGACACGACGACCGCAGTGCCCGGGCGCAGCAGCGCCGGCACCTGATAGCACAGTGACTTGCCGCCGCCGGTCGGCATCAGCACCAGGGCGTCACCACCGGCCGCGACGTGCTCGACGATGTCGCCCTGCGCGCCGCGGAAGCCGGAGTGGCCGAATACGTCCTTCAGCACTCTCAGTGCATCGTCACGCACGAAGTCGTTCCCGGCCCGCTTTATGCGAAAGGCGAGATTTTAGCGTTGCCCGCTGCGGGCGCGCGAAAACAGCGCGGGCTGTTGCGGGCGACGCGCCTCGTTGCCACGCGGCATCACGTTGCCATTCACCTCGCGCGGCGGTTTTGCCGCCGGCTGGATGCGATTGCCACGGTTGTCGTCATCATCGTCGTGCGTACGCACCGGCGCCCGGTTGCCGTTCGCGACGTTGCCATTGGCGCTGCCGCCCCGGCCTTGCGGACGGGCCGGGTTGCCATTGCCGCGCGCAGCCGGCTTGTTCTGCGGCGCACGCGCCGGCCGGCCTCCCGCCGCGCGGGGCTGCTGGCCCTGACGCGGTTGTTGTCCGCCACCCGATGCGGGTTTGCTGCGTGCCGCACCGTCAGCACGACCGCGACCTTGCGGGCGCGGACCGCGATCAGGTTCTTCGCTGGCCCCGGCTACCGGCACGAAACCTTCGGCCGTCACGCGCGGAATCGACTGACGGGTCACCTTCTCGATCGCCGTCAGCAACTTCACTTCTTCGCGATCGACCAGCGACACCGCGGCACCGCTGGCACCGGCACGACCGGTACGACCGATGCGGTGCACGTAGTCCTCGGGCACGTTCGGCAGTTCGAAATTCACGACGTGCGGCAGCTGGTCGATGTCCAGGCCGCGCGCCGCGATATCGGTAGCGACCAGCACGCGCAGCGTATTCGTCTTGAAGTCGGCCAGCGCTTTGGTGCGGGCGTTCTGGCTCTTGTTGCCGTGGATGGCGGCGGCGGTGATGCCCTGCTTGTCTAGCTGTTCGGCCAGGCGGTTGGCGCCATGCTTGGTGCGGGTGAACACGAGCACCTGCGACCACTCCCCCTTGTTGATCAAGTGAGCAAGCAGATGGCGCTTCTGCTTCTGCTCGACCATGTAGACGCCCTGATCGACGCGCTCGGCGGTGGTGTTACGCGCCGCAACTTCCACTTCGGCGGCGTCGTTCAGCAGGCCATGGGCCAGTTCGCGGATTTCCGGCGAGAAGGTGGCCGAGAACAGCAGGGTCTGACGCGCCTTGGGCAGTGCCGCAATGACCTTGCGGATGTCACGGATGAAACCCATGTCCAGCATGCGGTCGGCTTCGTCGAGCACGAAGATTTCGACGCCGGACAGATCCAGCGTCTTCTCGCCAAGGTGATCGAGCAGACGGCCGGGCGTAGCAACGAGGATGTCCACGCGCTGCTTCAGCGCCTGCAGCTGCGGGTTCATGCCCACGCCACCGAACATGACCATCGAACGCAGCTTGGCGTGCGCGCCGTAGGTGCGGACCGACTCTTCGACCTGAGCCGCAAGCTCGCGCGTAGGCGTGAGCACCAGCACACGCGGCCGTCCCGGCGGAATGTTCGCCGGGCGGTTGATCAGCGTATGCAGAATGGGAAGGGTGAAACCGGCGGTCTTGCCGGTTCCGGTCTGAGCGGCGGCAAGCAGGTCGCGGCCCGCCATCACGAGGGGGATGGCCTTTTGCTGGATCGGGGTGGGCTGCGTATAGCCTTCTTCGGAAATGGCGCGCAGCAGGGGTTCGGCCAGGCCAAGCCCGGCGAAATCGACTTCAGTGTTCAAACAGTTCTCCAGCGACGGCCCGTCGCTCAAGCTGAGTGACACCAATACAGGCA
>JAVEVQ010000061.1:0-18284 GCA_034004945.1 Methyloversatilis sp.
GGGCGCGCAGCGGCTCGAAGTTCTCGATGATGCCGTTGTGCACGACGGCCAGACCGTCGCTGATGTGCGGGTGCGCGTTGCGCTCCGACGGCACGCCGTGCGTGGCCCAGCGGGTGTGGGCGATGCCAATGGCGGCGTCGAGCTGCTGTTCGCTGGCCTGGATGGCCAGTTCGGCCACGCGGCCGACCGAGCGCAGGCGGCGCAGTTCGGTGCCGTTGGCGCCATTGAGCACGGCGAGGCCGGCCGAGTCATAGCCCCGGTATTCGAGCTTGCGCAGCCCTTCGAGCAGGACGGGAACGATGTTCTGGCCGGCGATGGCCGCGACGATGCCGCACATGGGAAATCCTTTGCCGTTGCGATGCGTTGTGTGTCGGTGACTGCCCGGTCATTTCTTTTTCTTCACCGGCCGGGTCCAGCCGGTGATGGTGGTCTGGCGCACGCGCGAGATGGTGAGCTCGCCCGGCGGTGCGTCCTGCGTCAGCGTGGTGCCGGCGCCCAGCGTGGCGCCGCGGCCGACGGTGACCGGCGCAACCAGCTGGGTGTCGGAGCCGATGAATACGTCGTCTTCGATGATGGTGCGGAACTTGTTGGCGCCGTCGTAGTTGCAGCAGATGGTGCCGGCGCCGATGTTCACGCGGCTGCCCACGGTGGCGTCGCCGACGTAGGCCAGGTGGTTGGCCTTGCTGTGGGCGGCGATGTCGCTGTTCTTCACTTCGACGAAGTTGCCGATATGCACGTCTTCCGCCAGCTTCGCGCCGGGGCGCAGGCGCGCGTAGGGGCCGAGCTGGCAGCCGGCGCCGACCACGGCGTCGTCGAAATGGCAGAAGGGCGCAATGACGGTGCCGGCGGCGACGGTGACGTTGCGCAGCACCGAGTGCGCGCCCACCTTGACGCCGTCGCCCAGTTCGACGCGGCCTTCGAAGATGCAGCCGATGTCGATCTCGACGTCGCGGCCGCACACCAGCTCGCCGCGCACGTCGATGCGTGCCGGGTCGCGCAGCGTGACACCTTCGGCCAGCAGGCGCTCGGCGTTCTCGCGCTGGTGGATGCGTTCGAGTTCGGCCAGCTGCGCCTTGTCGTTCACGCCGAGGGTTTCCGACACGCGGGCCGGCTGGGTGCTCACCACAGGCACGCCGTCGCGCACGGCAGCGGCGACCACGTCGGTCAGGTAGTACTCGCGCTGGGCGTTGTCGTTCGACAGCTGGTCGAGCCAGCCGGCGAGCTTGCCGCCGGGCACGACCATGATGCCGGTGTTCACTTCGCGGATGGCGCGCTCGGCCTCGGAGGCATCCTTCTGCTCGACGATGCGCACGATGCGGCCTTCGCCGTCGCGCACGATGCGGCCGTAGCCGGTCGGGTCGTCGAAGCTGACGGTGAGGATGGCGAGCTTGTCGTTGCCGGCGGCTTCGGCCAGCTTGACCAGGGTGTCGGCGCGCAGCAGCGGCACGTCGCCATACAGGATGAGCACCGGCTCGTCGCGCGACAGATGCGGCAGCGCCTGGCGGACCGCATGACCGGTGCCGAGCTGTTCGGCCTGCAGCGCCCAGTCGACCGCAAGATCCGGGAAGGCGGCGCGCACGGCGTCGCCACCGTGGCCGTACACCACGCAGGTATGCGACGGGTTCAGGGACGCCGCGGTGCGCAGCACGTGCCCGAGCAGCGGGCGGTCAGACAGGGGTTGCAGCACCTTGGGCAGAGCGGAGCGCATGCGCTTGCCTTGCCCGGCTGCCAGAATGACGATCTGCATCGGACACCATATGGCGGAAAACCGCGTGGATTCTAGCATTCGGGGTACGACGGCCTGCTGCGCAGCAGTTCTCGTCCACCGCGTGTTTGCAACCTGCCGACGTGCGTGTTGCCATAGATTTAACACTTCGACCGGGAGGTCTACGACATGAAAGCCGCTGCCCTTTACGCCGCTCTCTGCATGCTGCCCGTGACGTCGTTCGCGGGCGACACCGTGCACCGCTGGGTGGATGAGCGCGGTGTCGTGAATTACGGCGATGCCCCGCCCGAGGGGCGCAAGTCCACACCGATACGCACGGTCGATCCGCTCACCGTGACCGGCTCGCCGCCCCCGGCCCGTGCCGCGACACCGCCGGCCCCGAGCAGCGCGGCGGCCGACCGCGAAGCCGTGCAGCGCGAGGTCGAATCGGCCTTGCAGCGGGAGCGGGCGTCGGTGGCGCAGGAGAACGCCGCACGGCAGGAAGCCGCGATGGCGGAAGCGCGCAAGCGCTGCCTGGAACAGAGGCGGGTGGATTGCGACGATCCGGCGGTGCTGGACGACACCCTGTACGGCGTGCCGCCGCGCATCATCCGTCGTCATCCGCCCCTCTACCCGCCGATCGCCCGTCCGCCCGCACCGCCGCCCGAGCGGCCGGTACTGATGCGCAAGCTGCCGTAGCGGCTTCACACGGAGAGCACTCTTGCAGGGTCGCCAGAGCGCAGGTTTTCTGGGAAGGGTCTTCTGACGCCGACAGCGGCCTTGACCGAAGCCGGCGGTCTGCAACGGCCGCATCGCGGCCAAGGCCGCTCCCACAGGGCTGGCGCGCCTGATCCACGGCCGGAGCCTGGGGCGAGGTTTTGTGGGAGGAATCTTCTGACCCCGACTGCGGCTTGGATCGAAGCCGGCAGTCTGCAACGGCCGTGTCGCGGCCAAGGCCGCTCCCACAGGGGTGGTGCGCCTGATCCACGGCCGGAGCCTGGGGCGAGGTTTTGTGGGAGGAATCTTCTGACCCCGACTGCGGCTTGAATCGAAGCCGGCGGACTGCAACGGCCGTGTCGCGGCCAAGGCCGCTCCTACAGGGGTGGTGCGCCTGATCCACGGCCGGAGCCTGGGGCGGGGTTTTGTGGGAGGAATCTTCTGACCCCGACTACGGCTTGAATCGAAGCCGGCGGTCTGCAACGGCCGCATCGCGGCCAAGGCCGCTCCCACAGGGGTGGCGCGCCTGATCCACGGCCGGAGCCGGAGCTAGAAATTTGTGGGAGCGAGCTTGCTCGCGATTGCGCCCCCTCGACAACGCCGGCCGGTCGGCCGGCGTACCCACTCCCCGAAGGGCGTTCGCGAGGGCTGAGGGAGACTTACCGCGGCAGCGTGGTGCTGCCCATCAGGAACTGGTCGACTTCGCGCGCGCACTGACGGCCCCCGCGACAACGCCGGCCGGTCGGCCGGCGTTCCCCACTCCCCGAAGGGCGGTCAGAGAAGGGCGAGAGATCAACGCGGCAGCGTGGTGGAACCCATGAGGAACTGATCGACTTCGCGGGCGCACTGGCGCCCTTCTCTGATCGCCCACACCACCAGCGACTGCCCCCGGCGCATGTCGCCGGCGGCGAATACCTTGGGTACGTTGGTGGCATAGCAGCCCTCGCCGTCGGTGGTGGCCTTGGCATTGCCGCGGCCGTCCTTGTCGACGCCGAAGCTCTCGATCACGCTGCCGGCCGGACTGACGAAGCCCATCGCGAGGAGCACCAGGTCGGCCTTGAGCAGTTGCTCGGTGCCGGCCACTTCCTGCATGCGTCCGTCCTTCCATTCGACGCGCACGGTCTTGACCTGGGTGACCTTGCCGTTCTCGCCGATGAATTCCTTGGTGGCGATCGCCCAGTCACGCTCGCAGCCTTCTTCGTGGCTGGACGAGGTGCGCAGCTTGATCGGCCAGTACGGCCACACCAGCGGCTTGTTCTCGGCTTCGGGCGGCTGCGGCATCAGTTCGAACTGAACCACGCTGGCGGCACCGTGACGGTTCGAGGTGCCGACGCAGTCGGAGCCGGTGTCGCCGCCGCCGATCACGACCACGTGCTTGCCGGTGGCCATGATCTGGTCGGGCACGGTGTCGCCGGCCACGACGCGGTTCTGCAGCGGCAGGAAGTCCATCGCGAAATGCACGCCGGCCAGCTCACGGCCGGGCACCGGCAGGTCGCGCGGCTGTTCCGCACCGCCGGCCAGGATGACCGCGTCGAACTCGGCCTTCAGCTGATCCGGGCTGACCACGGTGGCGGCATCGCTGTGCACCGGCGAACCTTCGGGCAGCGGTCCGACCTGCACACCGGTGCGGAAGGTGACGCCTTCGGCTTCCATCTGCGCGACGCGGCGGTCGATGTGCGACTTCTCCATCTTGAAGTCGGGGATGCCATAGCGCAGCAGACCGCCGACGCGGCTGTTCTTCTCGAACACGGTCACGTCGTGACCGGCGCGCGCCAGCTGCTGCGCGGCGGCCATGCCGGCCGGGCCTGAGCCGACGACGGCGACCTTCTTGCCGGTCTTCTTCGCCGGCGGCCGCGGCACGACCCAGCCGTTTTCCCAGGCCTTGTCGATGATGGCGTGCTCGATCGACTTGATGCCGACCGCATCGTTGTTGATGTTCAGCGTACAGGCGGCTTCGCACGGCGCCGGACAGATGCGGCCGGTGAATTCCGGGAAGTTGTTGGTCGAGTGCAGCACCTCGATCGCCTGCTTCCAGTCCTGGCGGTAAACCAGGTCGTTGAAGTCGGGGATGATGTTGTTGACCGGGCAACCGTTGTTGCAGAACGGAACGCCGCAATCCATGCAGCGCGCACCCTGGATCTTCGCTTCCTCGTCGCTCAGGTGGAGCACGAACTCCCTGTAGTTGCGCACGCGCTCGGCGACCGGCAACGAAGCTTCGGACAGACGCTGGTACTCAAGAAAACCGGTGGACTTTCCCATGTTCGACTCTTTTCCTCTTACTTGGCCATCGCTTCGGCCGGGGTACCCGCCTTGGCAGCCATCTCGCGCAGCGCGCGGCGGTACTCGGTCGGCATCACCTTGACGAACTTGCCACGTGCATTCGCCCAGTCGGCGAGGATGTCGGCGGCACGCTTCGAGCCGGCAAAGGCAGCGTGACGCGCGATCAGGCGGCGCAGGATGGCTTCGTCGCTCATCGACAGATGATTGATGGCGGCTTCGCCGATGATGGCGTCGTCCGCCTCATCGGCCAGATCGCCGCTGATCGCGTCCAGTTCAACCATGGACATGTTGCATCGCTTGCCGAAGCTGCCGTCCTCGTCGAACACGTAGGCGACGCCGCCCGACATGCCGGCGGCGAAGTTGCGACCGGTCTGGCCGAGGACCACGACGGTGCCACCGGTCATGTACTCGCAACCATGATCGCCGGTGCCTTCGACCACCGCGACCGCACCCGAATTGCGCACCGCGAAGCGCTCGCCGGCCACGCCACGGAAGTAGCACTCGCCTTCGGTCGCACCGTAGAGCACGGTGTTGCCGACGATGATGTTCTTCTCCGAAGCACCGCGGAAGGCGTCCGAAGGCTTGATCACGATGCGGCCGCCCGAAAGGCCCTTGGCGACGTAGTCGTTGCCCTGGCCGGTCAGTTCCAGCGTGATGCCGCGCGCGATGAAGGCGCCGAAACTCTGGCCGGCGGTACCCGACAGCTTCACCATGATGGTGTTGTCGGGCAGGCCCTTGTGACCGTAGCGGCGCGCCACTTCGTGCGACAGCATGGTGCCGGCGGTGCGATTGACGTTGCTGATCGGCGACTCGATCACCACCGGCTTGCCGGTCTCGAGTGCGTCCTTCGCCTTGGCGATCAGGCCGTGATCGAGTGCGCGATCGATGCCGTGGTCCTGCGTCTCGCTATGTACGCGCGACACGTCGGCCGGAACCGGCGGCATGTAGAAGATGCGCGAGAAGTCGAGGCCACGCGCCTTCCAGTGTTCGATGCCGGCGCGCATGTCGAGCAGGTCGGAGCGGCCGACCAGATCGTCGAACCTGCGGATGCCCATCGAGGCCATCAGCTCGCGCACTTCCTCGGCGACGAAGAAGAAGTAATTGACCACGTGCTCGGGCTGGCCGGTGAACTTCTTGCGCAGCACCGGATCCTGGGTCGCAACGCCGACCGGGCAGGTGTTGAGGTGGCACTTGCGCATCATGATGCAGCCCTCGACCACCAGCGGTGCGGTGGCGAAGCCGAATTCGTCGGCGCCGAGCAGCGCGCCGATCAGCACGTCGCGACCGGTCTTCATCTGGCCGTCGGCCTGCACGCGGATGCGGCCGCGCAGGCGGTTCAGCACCAGGGTCTGCTGGGTTTCGGCCAGGCCGAGTTCCCACGGCGTACCGCAGTGCTTGATCGACGAGATCGGGCTGGCACCGGTGCCGCCGTCATGGCCGGCGATCACCAGATGGTCGGCCTTGGCCTTGGACACGCCGGCGGCCACGGTACCGACACCGATTTCCGACACCAGCTTGACCGAGATCGACGCAGTCGGATTCGAGTTCTTCAGGTCGTGGATCAGCTGGGCCAGATCCTCGATCGAGTAGATGTCGTGGTGCGGCGGCGGCGAGATCAGACCGACGCCCGGCACCGAGTGGCGCAGGAAGCCGATGTATTCCGACACCTTGTGGCCGGGCAGCTGACCGCCCTCGCCCGGCTTGGCGCCCTGCGCCATCTTGATCTGGATCTGGTCGGAATTGGCCAGGTACTCGGCGGTGACGCCGAACCGGCCGGACGCGACCTGCTTGATCTTGGAACGCAGCGAATCGCCCTTCTTCAGCGGCAGCGCGACTTCGACGCGCGACGAGCCGATCAGCTTGTCGAGCGTGGTGTCTTCGGTCACCGGATTGAAGCGGATCGGGTCTTCGCCGCCCTCGCCGGTGTTCGACTTGCCGCCGATGCGGTTCATCGCGATGGCCAGCGTGGTGTGCGCTTCGGTCGAGATCGAGCCGAGCGACATGGCGCCGGTGGCGAAGCGCTTGACGATGTCGGTCGCCGGCTCGACTTCGGACAGCGGCACCGGCGGACCGGCCGGCTTGATGTCGAACAGGCCGCGCAGCGTCATGTGGCGCTTCGTCTGGTCGTTGATGATGCGCGCGTACTCCTTGTACGTGTCGTACTTGTTCGCGCGCGTCGAGTGCTGCAGCTTGGCGATCGCATCCGGCGTCCACATGTGCTCTTCGCCGCGCACGCGGAAGGCGTACTCGCCGCCCGCGTCCAGCGCATTGGCCAGCACCGGGTCGTCGCCGAAGGCCTGCGCGTGCGTGCGCAGCGCCTCTTCGGCCACTTCGACCAGACCGATGCCTTCGACCTGGGTGGCCGTGCCGGTGAAGTAGCGGGCGACGAAGGCCGAATTGAGACCGATCGCCTCGAAGATCTGCGCGCCGCTGTAGGACTGGTAGGTCGAGATGCCCATCTTGGACATGACCTTGTTCAGGCCCTTGCCGATCGCCTTGATGAAGCGCTTGGAGGCTTCCTTGGTCGACAGGCCGGACGGCAGTTCGTCGGAGATTTCGGCGATGGTGTCGAAAGCGAGCCACGGACAGATCGCTTCGGCGCCGTAACCCGCCAGCAGTGCGAAGTGGTGCACTTCACGCGCGGAACCGGTGTCGACCACCAGACCGGTGAGCGTGCGCAGACCCTTGCGCACCAGATGGTGGTGCACCGACGAGGTGGCCAGCAGCGCCGGGATGGCGACGCGCTCGCGCGAGGTCGCGCGGTCGGACAGGATGACGATGTTGAAGCCGTCGGCCACCGACTTCTCGGCAGCCTCCTGCAGGCGCTTGATGTGCTGCTCGACCGCGGCGGCGCCGTCGGCCGCCGGATAGGTGATGTCCAGCACCAGCGAGCGGTACTTGCCGCCGGTCAGGCGCTCGATGTCGCGCAGGCGCAGCACGTCTTCGTTGGTGAGCACCGGCTGGGTCACTTCCAGGCGCGGGGTGAGACCTTCCTCGTTGTCGGCCACGCCCATCAGGTTGGGACGCGGGCCGATGAAGGAGGCGAGCGACATCACGATCTCTTCGCGGATCGGGTCGATCGGCGGATTGGTGACCTGGGCGAACAGCTGCTTGAAATAGGCGTACAGCGGCTTGTTCTTGTCCGACAGCACCGGCAGCGTCGAATCGTTGCCCATGGAGCCGATCGCCTCTTCGCCGGCGGCAGCCATCGGGGCGAGGATGAACTTGATGTCCTCCTGCGTGTAGCCGAAGGCCTGCTGGGTATCGAGCAACGATTCGCTGCGCTCGGGCGCGTACTTGATCTCTTCCAGTTCGGTCAGGAAGAAGCGCGAATCATTGATCCACTGGTCGTACGGGTATTCGGTCGCCAGCTCGTGCTTGAGCTCGGCATCGTCGACGATCGCGCCCTTTTCAAGGTCGATCATGAACATCTTGCCCGGCTGCAGGCGCCACTTCTGCACGATGCGCTCGTCCGGAATCGGCAGCACCCCCATTTCGGAGGCCATCACGACCATGTCGTCATCGGTCACCAGGAAGCGGGCCGGGCGCAGGCCGTTGCGGTCCAGTGTGGCGCCGATCTGGCGGCCGTCGGTGAAGGCCACGGCGGCCGGGCCGTCCCACGGTTCCATGATGGCGGCGTGGAATTCGTAGAAGGCGCGACGCTCTTCGTCCATCATCGGATTGCCGGCCCAGGCCTCCGGGATCAGCATCATCATGGCGTGAGCGAGCGAGTAGCCGCCCATCACCAGCAGTTCGAGCGCATTGTCGAACGAGGCCGAGTCGGAGCCGCCCTCGACGATGAGCGGCCACAGCTTGTCGAGATCGTCGCCCAGCGCGGCCGACTTCATCGATTTCTGGCGCGCCTTCATCCAGTTGATGTTGCCGCGCACGGTGTTGATTTCACCGTTGTGGGCAATCATGCGGAAGGGGTGCGCCAGGTCCCAGGTCGGGAAGGTGTTGGTCGAGAAGCGCTGGTGCACCAGCGCCAGCGCCGACATCGCACGCGGGTCGGACAGATCGGCGAAGTACTCGCCGACCTGATGGGCCAGCAGCATGCCCTTGTATACGATGGTGCGCGAAGACAGCGACGGGATGTAGAACTGCTTCACGTCGGCCAGCTTGAGCGCGCGCACCGCATGCTCGACGCGCTTGCGCACGACGAACAGCTTGCGTTCGAAGGCGGTCTGGTCGGCCACCGTGTCCGGACGGGAGATGAACACCTGGCGCATCTGCGGCTCGATGGCGCGCGCGGCTTCGGCCAGGATGCTGCTGTCGCGCGGCACGTCCCGCCAGCCGAGGAAGTTCAGGCCTTCCTCGTGGATGATGCGCGCCACCACCGATTCACAGGCGGAGCGACCGTTGGACGATTGCGGCAGGAACACCATGCCGCAGGCGTAGTCGCCCGCAGCCGGCAGCGTGATGCCGAGCTTGGCGGCTTCCTCGCGCAGCAGTGCATCGGGCATCTGGAGCAGGATGCCGGCGCCGTCACCGAGCAGCGGGTCGTAACCGGTGGCACCGCGGTGATCGAGATTCTTCAGGATCTGCAGACCCTGTTCGATGATGTCGTGCGATTTGCGATTTTTGATGTTCGCAACGAAACCCACACCACATGCATCGCGCTCGTTTTCGGGGTCGTACAGACCCTGAGTATGGGGAAGACCCATTGCTTTCGTCCTCGAATCTCGTTTGCCAACCGCGTGCGGCACCGTACCGAACGCTCGCCACGGCGGGGAATTACCCCCGTCGCACCCACAAAAAAGCCGGTTACCGCGGTCATCCCCGTTTCAGGGACTCGTGCGGACACCGGCTCGGGGGCCTTGCGCCATGCTTCAGCGGCTCGCAGACCGCACGCAGATTTAAGGCACTTTGGGGGTGGACGGCGGAGTATAGGACTGTCGAAAGCCGCTTACAACACCATTTTGCATCGCACCAGACTGGTGCTTTTGCGCACCAAATCAGTGCGTTAGCGCACTCAGATCTCCCCCACGGCGAACAATCTACGGTGCTCTCGCATGGCATAACGGTCGGTCATCCCGGCGATGTAATCGGCAATGGCGCGAGGCTTGTCATCGCGCGCCATCGTCTGGTACTGCGGTGGCAACAGCCGCGTGTCGTCCATGAAGGCCGCGAACAGTTCGGCGATGATGCGGCGCGCCTTGGCGGTCATGCGCAGCACCTGATAGTGGCGGTACAGGTTGTCGCGCAGGAAACGCTTCAGTTCGAGCTGTTCCGCCCGCATCTCTTCACTGTAGGCAACCAGCACCGGCGCCGCACGCACTTCGTCGACGGTGCGCGGCGCGGCCGCTTCGAGCCGGCGGCCGCTTTCCGCAACCAGATCAATCACTTGCGCATTGATCATCCGACGTATGGTTTCGTGAATGAGGCGGCGCCCGGCGATCTGCGGATAGCGCGCCTCGACCTCACGCCGGAAGCGGGCGAAGATGGGAACGTCCTGCAACTGTTCGAGCGTGATCAGCCCCGAACGCAGTCCGTCATCGACATCGTGGTTGTTGTAGGCGATCTCGTCCGCCAGGTTGCAGATCTGCGCTTCAATCGTCGGCTGCGAACGGTTCAGGAAGCGTTCGCCCAGTTCGCCCAGTTCGCGCGCCTTGGCCGGCGAGCAGTGTTTCAGGATGCCTTCGCGCGTCTCGAACGTCAGATTGAGACCATCGAAGGCACCGTATCGCTCTTCCAGCAGATCGACGGTGCGCAAACTTTGCAGGTTGTGTTCGAAGCCCCCGTAGTCGCGCATGCACTCATTTAGTGCATCCTGCCCGGCATGTCCGAAGGGGGTGTGACCGAGATCGTGAGCGATCGACACGGCTTCGGCGAGATCCTCGTTCACACGCAGCGCCCGGGCGATCGAACGGGCGATCTGCGCAACCTCGATGCTGTGCGTCAGCCGTGTGCGGAACAGATCGCCCTCGTGATTCACGAAGACCTGGGTCTTGTACTCCAGACGGCGGAAAGCCGTGCTGTGGACGATGCGGTCGCGATCCCGCTGGAACTGGCTGCGGCCGTGCGGAGAGTCTTCCGGGTGGCGGCGGCCGCGTGAATTCTCGTCGCAGGCGGCGAAAGGGGCGAGTTCAGCCATGCGCGCAGCAGGCTTCGATGGAGGCCGCGATGTCCGCAACCTGGGCGTCGCCATGGACCGTCGCCTCGCCGATGCGCTTGAGCAGCACCAGCCTGAGCTTTCCCGCCTCGACCTTCTTGTCGTGCGACATCAGTTCGAGGTAACGATCGACGCCCAGTGCCGGACCGCGCAGCGCCAGACCAGCGGCTTCATGGATGCGGCGGATGCGCGCGACGGCAGCATCGTCCAGCCAGCCAAGCCGGCGCGACAGGTCGGCTGCCATCAGCGTGCCGGCAGCCACCGCTTCGCCATGCAACCACTCGCCGTAACCCAGGCCGGTCTCGATCGCATGACCGAAGGTGTGGCCCAGGTTCAGGTGGGCGCGCACGCCGGCTTCGGTTTCATCCTCGATCACCACCTCCGCCTTGTTGCGGCAGGAGCGCTCGATGGCGAAGGTCAGCGCCTCGGTATCGCGCGCCAGCAGGCGCGGCATGTTGATTTCGAGCCAGTCGAAGAATTCAGCGTCGCGGATCAGGCCGTACTTGATCACTTCAGCCAGGCCGGCCTTCAGTTCGCGGTCGGGCAGCGTATCCAGCGTGTCGATGTCGGCCAGCACCAGTTTGGGCTGGTAGAAGGCACCGATCATGTTCTTGCCTAGCGGATGGTTGATCGCGGTCTTGCCGCCGACCGACGAATCGACCTGGGACAGCAAGGTGGTCGGCACCTGGATGAAGGGCACGCCGCGCTGGTAGGTGGCGGCCGCGAAACCGACCATGTCGCCGATGACGCCGCCGCCAAGCGCGATCAGCGTGGTCGAGCGCTCGACGCGCGCGCCGAGCAGCGCATCGAAAATGAGGTTCAGCGTCGGCCAGTCCTTGTGCGCCTCGCCATCGGGCAGCACGACCAGCTGGTGGGCGACGCCGACCGAATCCAGCGCGTCGAGCACGCGTGCCGCGTAGAGCGGCGCAACGATGTCGTTGCTGATGACCACGGCGCGCTTGCGCTTCAGTACCGACGCGAACAGATCGCCGCGGTCCAGCAGACCACGGCCGATATGGATGTCGTAGGCGCGCTCGTCGAGCGCCACGTTCAGGCTGCGCATCGGTTCAGATATTCCCGTTCAAGTTTCCGCACGATGGACAGGGGACTGCCCTGGCCGCTTTCGGCGATGAAATCGGCGACCTCACGGTACAGAGGGTCGCGCAGACCATGAAGTTCGCGCACACGGGCGCGCGGGTCGTCGACCTGGAGCAGCGGCCGGTTACGGTCGCCGCGGGTGCGCAACCACAGGACGTCGGGCGGCACGTCGAGATAGACCACCCAGCCGCCCGCCTTCAGATTGGCGCGATTGGCCGGATCGAGCACCGCACCACCACCGGTGGCCAGCACCAGGCCGGATTCATGCGACAGCGCTTCGATGGTCGCCGCCTCGCGCCGGCGAAAGCCGGCCTCGCCCTCGATCTCGAAGATGGTGGGGATGCTGACGCCGGTGCGCGCCTCGATCTCGTGATCGCAGTCGACGAAACGCTTGCGCAGCCTGCGCGCGAGCTGGCGACCGACGGTCGTTTTGCCGGCGCCCATCATGCCGACCAGAAAAATGTTGTCGCTATGTTCCACCGGCCGGATTCTAGCAGTGCAAAAAGAAAGCGGCCCCGTCGCCGGGGCCGCCTAGTGCCGATGCCTGAGCGTCGCTCAGCGCAGCGTCAGGTTGTCGCTGACGATGCGCGGCGTCACGAAGATGAGCAGTTCGGCGCGGTTGTCGCGCGTTTCCGTGCTGCGGAACAGGAAGCCGACGTAGGGCAGATCGCCGAGGAAGGGTACGCGGGTCTGCGTGCGGCGCTCGTCCTGCGTGTAGATACCGCCAATCACCACCGTCCCGCCGTTCTCGACCAGCACGTCGGTCTTAACGTGCTTGGTATCGATCGCGATGCCGGAACCGGTCGACAGCTGGGTGTTCGGCGTGTCCTTGTTCACGTCGAGCGCCATTTGCACACGGCCATCGGGCGTGATCTGCGGCTTCACCTGCAACTTCAGGTTGGCCTTGCGGAAGGATACGCTGGTCGCACCTGAACTGGTCGCCTGCTGATAGGGAATCTCGACACCCTGTTCGATCAGTGCCTCGTTCTGATCCGAGGTCATGACGCGCGGACTGGAAATCACCTTGCCCTTGCCATCCTGCTCCAGGGCCGACAGCTCGAGGTTCAGGAAACGGGTGGCCGCCGAGTTGAACAGCACGAAGGACAGCTGACCCGGCGTACGCGGCGTGATGTTGCTGGCGCGCAGACCGCCAGTGCTCAGCGAGTCGGTCAGGAAATTGGGCTGGGTCTGCACCTGACCAGTCTGGAAGCCGGTCGCGGCAGCCGATCCGCCGATGTTCAGCCCGGCGCGGCCGAGTTGCACCGAACCGGCGGCCGATTGATTGATACCGAGACGCGCGCCGAGGTTCTTCGCGAAATCCTCGTTCGCCTCGACGATGCGCGCCTCGATCAGCACCTGGCGGGTCGGTACGTCGAGCTCGATCAGGATGCGGCGGATGTCTTCGAGCCGCGACGGAATGTCGGTCACGATGAGCTTGTTCGTACGCGTATCCATCACGATCGAGCCGCGCTTGGACAGGAAGCGCTTGTCCTTGTCGTCGAGGATGGATTTGTACAGAACGTCTGCCTTGTGATAGTTCAGCTGGAAGGTTTCGGTGCGCAGCGGTTCCAGCTCGCTCACCTGCTGCTGGCTTTCCAGCGCCAGCTTTTCCTTCGCCGTCAGCTCGTCGCGCGGCGCGATCCAGATCACGTTGCCGGTCTTGCGCTTGTCCAGCCCCTTGGCATCGAGAATGATGTCGAGCGCCTGGTCCCACGGCACATCCTTCAGGCGCAGCGTCAGCGAACCACCGACGGTGTCGGAGGTGATGATGTTGTTGTCGGTGAAGTCGGCGATCACCTGCAGCACCGAGCGCACGTCGATGTTCTGGAAGTTCAGCGACAGCTTTTCACCCTGGTAACCGGGCTTGCTGCCCTGCACCAGCTTGTTCGGGTCTTCGACCAGCCGCTTCACCTCGAGGATGAACTGGTTCTCGCTCTGGTAGGCGTTGTGTTCCCACAGACCGGCCGGGGTGACGGTCAGCCGCGTGTTGGCGCCCGAGCGCACGACTTCCATCTGCGTGACCGGCGTGCCGAAATCGGTCACGTCATAGCGCTTCAGGAACTCCTCGGCCACCGACGTGCGCAGGAATTCGACCACCAGTTTCGTGCCCTGCTGGCGGATGTCGATGCCGGTGTTCGGATCCGAAAGTTCGACCACGACGCGACCTTCGCCGTCCTTGCCGCGACGGAATCCGACGTTGCGCAAGGTCTGCGTACCTTCGTTCGCAGTCGGCTCGGCGAATCGCGACGTCTTGTCGGATTGGGCGACAGCCTCTGCATTGGTCGGCATCGCCAGGCTGATGTACAGATCACGCCCGGACAGCCGGGTGTTGAAGGTGGACAGCTTGTTCAGGTTGAGCACCAGTCGCGTGCGGTCGCCGACCTCGACGATGTTGAAGCTGCGCAGGTGCGCCTCGTTCAGGGTCTGCGAAGAGCGACCGAGCGCATTGCCCGTTGCCGGGAAATCGAAGGCGATGCGCGCCGGCGATGCGACGCTGAAATTGGCGGGTACGGCGGCAAGTTCGGACTTGGTCGTCACCTTGACGAGCACTTCCCCGCCCTGCTGCGACACCAGGATGGACTCGATGCTGTTGGGCTGCGTCTGCGCGACGGCAAATGCCGGTATCGAAGCGACGGCAAGCGCGCACAGCAGGCCGGCGAGTTTGCGGACGAAATTCATTTCTTTGCCTCCTGCTCCTGCAACTGGAGCGTACTGGTACGTTCGACCCATTCGCCGTCCGCGTCCTGAACGATTTCCTTCAAGGTGATGCCATCGCCGGATATCGAAGTGATGACACCGAAGTTCTGACCCATGTAATTGCCGCTGCGCACGCGATGCAAGGTCGTGTCCGCCTTGATCAGTGCATAGGTGACCCGCCCCTGCTCGAGCAGACCGACCATGGCCAGCGTGTCGAGCGGGTACTGCTCCAGCGGCTCCTTGCGGCGGTCGAGGTCAGGCGTGATGCCACCACCGCCACCGCCGCCCTTCTTCCGCTCCGGTTCGATCTTCTGCACGCTGAACGGATCGAGCAGATTGCCCGCTTCGTAGGCAACGATGATCGAGGGCTTGATTTCCGGCAGCGGCTTCACCTGCCCCTTCAGGCCCTGCGTGTTCTCTTCCATCCAGGCGCGCAGGTCCTCGTGGTTCTCGCTGCCACAACCCGCCAGCACCAGCGCGGCCGCCAGCATCGTCAGGAAGCGCATCATTTGTTGGCTCCCTTTGCCTTGTCGGCCTTCGCCTTCTTGATGCGGGCGATCTCCTCGTCGTCGAGATAGCGGTAGGTCGTCGCCACGGCGTCCATCTTCAGACCGTCCTTGGTGGAATCGATGACGATCGAACCGAGTGTCACGATGCGCGAGAGCTTGGCGACGTCGCCGGCGAAGTTGCCGAGGTCGTGGTAGCCGCCGGTGACGCGGATCGTGATCGGCATTTCGGCGTAGAAATCCTTGACCGCTTCGCCACCCGGCTTCCAGGTCTCGAACTGCAGACCGCGACTCAGACCGGCCTGGCTGATGTCGACCAGCAGCGATTCCATCTCGGCCTTGTTCGGCAGCTGCTTGAGCAGCGCGCCGAAGGACTTGTCGATGTCGGCCAGCTGTTGCTGGTACTGCTCGAGGTTGACGGCCTGGCGCTTCTTGTTGAGCCATTCGTCCTTGAGCGTCTGTTCCTCGGCACGCTTCTGTTCGAGCTCGACACGCAGCGGGTCCCACAGGAACCACCAGCCAGCGGCCAGCGTTGCCACCAGCACGCCCAGCAGGACGGCAGCCTTGGGCGCTGCGGCCCAGTTGCCGACGTCCTTCGGGTCGAGGTTCTTGAAATCGTCCGCGATGCGCGTGAAGTCGATCTGGGGCATCTGGATCTGCTTCATGTCTTGCGCCCCTTCGCCGTCTTGCTGTCGGTCTCGTCCGCTGCGCGGGTGATGAACAGATCGAGACTGAATTCGTTCATGCGGCGCTTGTCGACGGTCGCGCCCTTGATCTCGATGAGCGTCGGCCGCTCGAGCAGTGGCGACGACTCCAGATTCCGCATCAGGCTGGACACCCGTGCATTCGACTGCGCGTAACCGACCAGATTGATCTTGTTCGCCTGCTGCGAAATCTTTCTGATGTACACGCCTTCCGGCACGTTCTTGGCGAGTTCGTTGAACAGCCCGACCGCTTCCGACCGGTTACCCTGCAGCGACTCGATCACCCGCTTGCGCTGCAGCAGCGCCTCGGTCTGCTCGCGCAAGCGCTTGATTTCGTCGATCGACTTGTCGAGCGCGGCGATTTCGGTCTTCAGGAAGGCATTCTTTGCGTCCTGGGCCGACACGTAACCGCTGATGATGCCGTTGCCGAGCGCCACGACCAGACCACCGAGCAGCAGCGTCAGGCCGGTCAGCGCATAGAACTGCTGGCGCCGCGCCTTGCGCTTCTCCTCGCGGTGGGGAAGAAGGTTGATGCGTATCATGCGTCAAACCTCCTGAGCGCCAGACCGCAGGCAACCAGCAGCGACGGCGCGTCCTGGCTGAGACGCTTGGCGGTGACCGTCTGCGACAGCTGCATGTCGACAAAGGGGTTGGCGATGCGGGTTTCGACCTGGGTACGGTTTGCCACCACCTCGTCGAGGCCGGGGATCACCGAGCACCCGCCGGCGAGCACGATGTGATCGACGCTGTTGTACTGCGTCGACGTGAAGAAGAACTGCAGCGCACGCGACACCTCGAGCGCGAGGTTGTCCATGAAGGGCCGCAGCAGGTCGTTCTCGTAGTTTTCAGGCAGCGTGTTGGTGCGTTTGGCCGCTTCGGCCTCTTCCGGGCTCATGCCGTAATTGCGCATGATGTCCTGTGTCAGCTGGTAGCCGCCGAATGCCTGTTCGCGCGAATAGACCGGCTGGTCGTTGCGCAGGATGATCACGTTCATCACGTTGGCACCGACGTCGACCAGCACGATGTTGGTGTCCTTGCCGCCGTCCGGCAGCTGCTTCTCGACCAGTTCGAAGGCGGCCTGCGCCGCGTAGGACTCGACATCGACCACCACCGCGCGCAACCCTGCCGCTTCGGCCACCGCGACGCGGTCCTCGACCTTTTCCTTGCGCGATGCGGCGATCAGCACCTCGACCTCGTCCGGATTACCGGGCGCCGGGCCGACCACCTGGAAATCGAGATTCACCTCGTCAAGCTGGAACGGGATGTACTGATTGGCTTCCGACTCGACCAGCACCTCGAGCTCCTGCTCGCGCTGATTGGCCGGAACGATGATCTTCTTGGTGATGACGGCAGCAGCCGGCAAGGCCAGCGCGACGTTGCGCGTAGACGTGCCCATGCGCTTCCAGGCCCGCCGCACGGCATCGGCGACGTCCTCGAGTTTGGCGATGTTGCCATCCACCACCGAATCACGCGGCAGGTTCTCGATGGCATAGCGCTCGATGCGGTGCTCGCCCTTCGCTGTCCGGGACAGCTCGACCAGCTTGACCGCCGAGGACGACACGTCCAGCCCCATCAGGGGACGCGCTCCAGGGTTGAATACCGACAGGTCGAAAGCCAAGCTTTTTCCTTTTAAGACAGTGAATTAGGCCCAATACGCACAAATTACATTAAGATGCTAGCAGCAAGGTATCGACAAGTAAACAAATTTTGGGTAGGCGTAACGAGAAGCTTCGCACGGTCGGACGGCTATACTTTCGGCCTCAAACCCCCTCCGGAAACCCATCCTCTTGCTCTCCAAATTCCGCTGGCTGCTCTACCCGCTGACCGCCCTCGCCGGCCTCGCACTGATCGGCGCGGCCCTCGCGCTGATCGTCGTACTGCTCGCCTACCCGCAGCTGCCGTCGCTGGACATCCTGACCGACTACCGGCCGAAGATCCCGCTCCGCGTCTTCAACGCCGACGGGCAGCTGATCGGCGAATTCGGCGAAGAGCGACGCTCGGTGGTGCCGATCGAGCAGGTGCCGGACGCGCTCAAGCACGCCATCATCGCCGCCGAGGACGAGCGCTTCTATCAGCACTCGGGCATCGACTACATGGGCATCGCCCGCGCCGCGCTGGCCAATCTGACCAGCGGCGGGCGCAGTCAGGGCGCCAGTACCATCACCATGCAGGTCGCCCGCAACTTCTTCCTGTCGAGCGAACGCACCCTGCGCCGGAAAGTCTATGAAGCCCTGATGGCGTTCAAAATCGAGAACAGCCTGACAAAAGACCAGATACTCCAGCTCTATATCAACCAGATCTATCTCGGCCAGCGTGCCTACGGTTTTGCTGCCGCCTCCAGAGCCTATTTCGGCAAAAACCTGAAGGACATTAGCGTCGCCGAGGCGGCGATGCTCGCCGGCCTGCCGAAAGCGCCCTCCAAGTACAACCCGGTGGTGAACCCGAAGCGCGCCGCGCTGCGCCAG
>JAVEVQ010000062.1:0-18086 GCA_034004945.1 Methyloversatilis sp.
CGGGCCACCCGGAGCACGGTTATGCGCCGGGCGTCGAGACCACCACCGGCCCGCTGGGTCAGGGCCTGGCCAACGCGGTCGGCATGGCCATCGCCGAACGTGCGATGGCGGCGCAGTTCAACCGCCCTGGCCACACCGTGGTCGACCACCACACCTATGCCTTCGCCGGTGACGGCTGCCTGATGGAAGGCATTTCGCACGAAGCGTGCTCGCTGGCCGGCACCCAGGGCCTGGGCAAGCTGATCGTGTTCTATGACGACAACGGCATCTCGATCGACGGCCACGTCAAGGGCTGGTTCGCCGACGACACGCCGAAGCGCTTCGAGGCCTATGGCTGGCAGGTGATCCCGGCCGTCGATGGCCATGACGCCGCGGCGATCGACGCCGCCATCCGCGCCGCCAAGGCCGACACCGCGCGTCCGACGCTGATCTGCTGCCGCACCGTGATCGGTCTCGGTTCGCCGAACAAGGCCGGCGGGCACGACGTGCATGGCGCACCGCTGGGTGCCGCCGAAATCGAGGCCGCCCGTGCCCACATCGGCTGGACCCACGCGCCGTTCGACATTCCTGCCGACATCTACACCGCCTGGGACGCCCGGCCGGCCGGCAAGAAGGCGGAAGAGGAATGGTCCGCCCGCTTCACCGCCTACAGCGCGGAACACCCGGAACTGGCCGCCGAATTCACCCGCCGCATGCGCGGCGCGCTGCCCGACAACTTCGAACAGGTGGTCGCCGACACGATCGCGAAGTTCGACGGCAAGGCCGAGAACATCGCCAGCCGCAAGGCCAGCCAGAACTGCATCGAAGCGTTTGCGCCGGCGTTGCCGGAACTGCTGGGCGGCTCGGCCGACCTGGCCGGCTCCAACCTGACGCTGTGGTCCGGCTCCAAGGGTATTTCAGCCGAAAACCCCGGCGGTAACTACTTCTATTACGGTGTGCGCGAATTCGGCATGGCGGCCATCGCCAACGGCATCGCGCTGCACGGCGGCTTCATCCCCTACACCGCCACCTTCCTGATGTTCTCAGAGTACGCACGCAACGCGCTGCGCATGGCGGCGCTGATGAAGGTGCGCCAGGTGTTCGTGTTCACGCACGACTCGATCGGTCTGGGCGAGGATGGTCCGACCCACCAGCCGGTGGAACAGACCGCCACGCTGCGCCTGATGCCGAACATGGACGTCTGGCGTCCGTGCGACACGGTGGAATCGGCGGTCGCCTGGGCCAGCGCGATCAAGCGTGCCGACGGTCCGACCTCGATGATGTTCTCGCGCCAGAACCTGCCGCACGTTCCGCGCGACGCCGCGACCACTGCCGCGATCGCGCGCGGTGGTTACGTGCTGTCCGATGCGGCCGGCAAGGTGGAAGCCGTGCTGATCGCCACCGGTTCCGAAGTGTCGCTGGCGCTGGCCGCGCAGAAGACACTGGAAGCGGAGGGCATCACGGTGCGCGTGGTGTCGATGCCGTCGACCAGCGTCTTCGACCGGCAGGACGCCGCCTGGCGCGAAACCGTGCTGCCGCGCGGTGTCCCGCGCGTTGCGGTGGAAGCCGGCGTGACCGATCTGTGGCGCAAGTATGTAGGCCTCGAAGGTGCCGTGGTGGGTCTGGACCACTTCGGCGAATCTGCCCCGGCCGGTGAGCTGTACAAGGCTTTCGGCATCACCGCGGACGCGGTGGCGCAGGCGGCACGACAACTGCTTGGCAGGTAAGCGCCGGCGCGGCGGAATGAAGTCTGATCCGCCGCGTTTGCGTTTCCAAATGCCAATTTAGGCGCAGCGCAGCCACAAGTTGCGCCGCACAATCGAAGACTTTTCTTGAATCCACACCCAACGGAGAGGGAGTTGCTGAAATGACGATCAAGGTTGCGATCAATGGTTACGGGCGTATCGGCCGCAATGTGCTGCGTGCGCACTACGAAGGCGGCAAGCGCCACGACATCGAAATCGTCGCGATCAACGACCTCGGCGACCCGAAGACCAACGCGCACCTGACGCAGTACGACACCGCGCACGGCAAGTTCCCGGGCACGGTCAGCGTCGATGGCGACTACATGGTGGTGAATGGCGACAGGATCCGCGTGCTGGCCAACCGCAACCCGGCCGAACTGCCGTGGGGCGAACTGGGCGTCGACGTGGTGATGGAATGCACCGGCTTCTTCACCACCAAGGAAAAAGCCTCGGCCCACCTGAAGGGCGGCGCCAAGAAGGTGATCATTTCCGCGCCGGGCGGCAAGGACGTGGACGCCACCGTCGTCTATGGCGTGAACCACGGCGTGCTGAAGGCCACCGACACCGTCATTTCGAACGCCAGCTGCACCACCAACTGCCTGGCCCCGCTGGCCAAGCCGCTGCATGAGAAGATCGGCATCGAAACCGGTCTGATGACCACCATCCACGCCTTCACCAACGACCAGGTGCTGACCGACGTCTACCACGAAGACCTGCGCCGCGCCCGCAGCGCCACCCAGTCGATGATCCCGACCAAGACCGGCGCCGCCGCCGCGGTCGGCCTGGTGCTGCCGGAACTGAACGGCAAGCTGGACGGCTTCGCGATGCGCGTGCCGACCATCAACGTGTCGGTGGTCGACCTGACCTTCACCGCCAAGCGCGCCACCACGGTCGATGAGGTGAACGCCATCCTGAAGGCCGCCTCGGAAGGTGAACTGGCCGGCATCCTCGGCTACAACACGCTGCCGCTGGTGAGCATCGACTTCAACCACGACCCGCGCTCCAGCGTGTTCGACTCGACCCAGACCCGCGTGTCGGCCGACGGCAAGCTGGTCAAGGTGCTGTCCTGGTACGACAACGAGTGGGGCTTCTCGAACCGCATGCTGGACACCACCGTCGCGCTGATGAGCGCCAAGTAAGGACACGGCATCGACGAGCGGGGTGCGGGCGCATGCGCCCCTGCCCCGCTTCGTTTTTCCCCTTCCCGAAAATCCACTCGATCACGCTCATCACGCACCGCGCGGAGGATTCATCATGCAGTTCAAGCGACTTTCCGATCTCGATCTCAAGGGCAAGCGGGTGTTCATCCGCTCCGACCTCAACGTGCCGCAGGACGACGCCGGCAACATCACCGAAGACACGCGCATCCGCGCCTCGCTGCCGGCCATCCGCGCCGCCCGTGACGCTGGCGCCGCGGTCATGGTCACCTCTCACCTCGGTCGCCCGACCGAAGGCGAACTGAAGCCCGAGGACTCGCTGGCTCCGATCGCGCGCCGCATGTCGGAACTGCTGGGCTTCGAAGTGAAGCTGGTCGCCAACTGGGTGGATGGCGTACAGGTGGCGCCGGGCGAAGTCGTGCTGCTGGAGAACTGCCGCGCCAACAAGGGCGAGAAGAAGTGCGACGACGCGCTGTCGAAGAAGCTCGCCGCGCTGTGCGATGTGTGGGTGAACGACGCCTTCGGTACCGCCCACCGCGCCGAAGCGACCACCTTCGGCATGGGCCAGTACGCGCCGATCGCCTGCGCCGGCCCGCTGATGGCCAGCGAACTGGACGCGCTGGGCAAGGCACTCGGCCAGCCGGCCCGCCCGCTGGCGGCCATCGTCGCCGGCTCCAAGGTATCGACCAAGCTCACGCTGCTGGAGAACCTGGCCGACAAGGTGGATCAGCTCATCGTCGGCGGCGGCATCGCCAACACCTTCCTGCTGGCCGCCGGCAAGAAGATCGGCAAATCGCTGGCCGAGGCCGATCTGGTCGATGCCGCGAAGCGCGTGATGGCCAAGACGAACGTACCGCTGCCTGAGGATGTCGTATGCGCGAAGGTCTTCGCCGCAGACGCCGAAGCGACGGTGAAGGCGGTCGATGAGGTGGCCGACGACGACATGATCCTGGACATCGGCCCGAAGGCCGCGGCCAAGCTGGCGGAAACGCTGAAGGCCGCAGGTACGGTCGTGTGGAACGGCCCGGTCGGGGTGTTCGAGTTCGACGCATTCGGTCACGGCACCGAAACGGTGGCGCGCGCGATCGCCGCATCGAAGGCCTACTCGATCGCCGGTGGTGGCGACACGCTCGCTGCCATCGCAAAATACGGAATTGCCGACCAGGTGAGCTACATCTCGACCGGCGGCGGCGCCTTCCTCGAATTCCTCGAGGGCAAGACGCTGCCGGCAGTCGATATCCTGCTGAAGCGCGCCAACGGCTGAACATTAAAGAACGCGCATACAACAACGAGGAGACTGCCCTGCCATGCACCGCTTCACCAAAATAGTCGCCACACTCGGCCCCGCTTCCAGCGATCTGGACACGCTTACCCGCCTGGTCGAGGCCGGGGTCGATGTCGTGCGGCTCAACTTTTCGCATGGCAAGGCGGACGACCACCGCGCCCGCGTCGAAACGCTGCACGCGGTCTGCGCGAAGGTCGGCCGCACGGTCGGCATCATGGCCGACCTGCAGGGCCCGAAGATCCGCGTCGGCAAGTTCGCCGGCAGCAAGGTGCTGCTGAAGGCCGGACAGAAGTTCGTGTTCGACATCGAGTGCCAGATGGGTGACGCCGATCACGTCGGCCTCGACTACCCGGAACTGGTGAACGACGTCGAACCGGGCGCGGTGCTGCTGCTCGACGATGGTCGCATCGTGATGGACGTGAAGTCGGTCAACGACACGCAGATCCACTGCACGGTGCGCCACGGTGGTGAACTGTCGAACAACAAGGGCATCAACCGCCAGGGCGGCGGTCTGTCGGCGCCGGCGCTGACGCCCAAGGACATGGAAGACATCAAGATCGCGGCGTCGCTGAATGTCGACTTCGTCGCCGTGAGCTTCCCGAAGAGCGGCGCCGACATGAAGCAGGCGCGCGACCTGCTGCGCGCGGCCGGCTCGAACGCGCAGTTGATCGCCAAGATCGAGCGGGTCGAGGCGATTCCGGCACTGGAGGAGATTCTCGAAGCGTCGGACGGCGCGATGGTGGCACGCGGCGACCTCGCGGTGGAAGTGGGCGACGCCGCGGTGCCGGCAATGCAGAAGCGCATCATTCGCGTGTCGCGCGAGATGAACAAGCTGGTCATCACCGCCACGCAGATGATGGAATCGATGATCAGCAGCCCGGTGCCTACACGCGCCGAGGTGTCCGACGTCGCCAATGCGGTGCTCGACGGCACCGACGCCGTCATGCTGTCGGCGGAGACCGCCTCCGGCCAGTACCCGGTCGAAACGGTCGAAGCGATGAGCCGCATCTGCATCGAAGCCGAGAAGTCGGCCGAGGTGAAGCTGGACCAGGAATTCCTTCAGCGCGTGTTCACCCGCATCGACCAGTCGATCGCGATGGCCGCGCTGTTCTCGGCCTTCCACCTGAAGGTGAAGGCGATCGCCACGCTGACCCAGTCCGGTTCGACCTCGCTGTGGATGTCGCGCCTGAACAGCGGCGTGCCGATCTATGCGCTGACGCCGGAAGTGCGCACCCGCTACAAACTGTCGATGTACCGCGGCGTGACGCCGCTGATGATCAAGCTCGATGCCGACGCAGACCGCGACCGCATGCTGATCGACGCCGAAGCCGAACTGCTGCGCAGCGGAGCCGTGCAGGTCGGTGACCTGATCGTGCTGTCGTTCGGCGAGCCGATCGGCGTTCCGGGCGGTACCAATACACTGAAAATCGTCAAGGTCGGGGAGTATCGTCAACTCTCCACCGTAATCTGAACTCGCAGGAGAAACTCATGCCTCTGGTATCCATGCGCCAACTGCTCGACCACGCCGCCGAAAACGGCTACGGCCTGCCGGCATTCAACGTGAACAACCTCGAGCAGGTGCAGGCGGTGATGAGCGCCGCCGACGAAGTCGGCGCCCCGGTCATCCTGCAGGCCAGCGCCGGTGCCCGCAAATACGCGGGTGAGAGCTTCATCAAGCACCTGATCCAGGCTGCAGTCGAAGCCTATCCGCACATCCCGCTGGTGATGCACCAGGATCACGGCCAGTCGCCGGCAATCTGCCAGGGCGCCATCGATCTCGGCTTCGGCTCGGTGATGATGGACGGCTCGCTGAAGGAAGACGGCAAGACCCCGGCCTCGTTCGACTACAACGTCGACGTCACCCGCCGTGTGGTCGAGATGGCGCACAAGGTCGGCGTCACGGTCGAAGGTGAGCTGGGTTGCCTCGGCTCGCTCGAAACCGGCATGGCCGGCGAGGAAGACGGCCACGGTGCGGAAGGCAAGCTCGACCACTCGTCGCTGCTGACCGATCCGGAAGAAGCCGCCCAGTTCGTCAAGGCCACCCAGCTGGACGCGCTGGCCATCGCCATCGGCACCAGCCACGGCGCCTACAAGTTCACCCGCAAGCCGACCGGCGACATCCTGGCGATCTCGCGCGTCAAGGAAATCAACAAGCGCATCCCCAACACCCACCTGGTGATGCACGGCTCGTCGTCGGTGCCGCAGGAACTGCTGGCCATCATCAACCAGTACGGCGGCAAGATGAAGGAAACCTACGGCGTGCCGGTCGAGGAAATCCAGGAAGCGATCAAGTACGGCGTGCGCAAGATCAACATCGACACCGACATCCGTCTGGCGATGACCGGCGCGGTGCGCAAGTTCCTGGCCGAGAACCCGGACAAGTTCGATGCCCGCGAATGGCTGAAGCCGGCGCGCGAGGCCGCCAAGGCCGTGTGCAAGGAACGCTACCTGCAGTTCGGCTGCGAAGGCCAGGGCAGCAAGATCAAGGCCATTCCGCTCGACGAGATCGCCCGTATGTACGCCAGCGGCAAGCTCGCCCAGACCGTCAACTGACCCTTACCCAAGACCGTACCGAAGACCGAAATGGCCGACGCACTGTTCGAATCCAGCATCAAGAGCCTGCCGCTGATCGCACGCGGCAAGGTCCGTGACATCTACGCGATCGACGACGAGACGATGCTCATCGTCACCACCGATCGCCTGTCGGCGTTCGACGTCATCCTGCCCGACCCGATCCCCGGCAAGGGCAAGGTGCTGACGGCCGTTTCAAACTTCTGGTTCGGCAGGCTGGCCGGCGTGTCGCCCAACCACCTGACCGGCATCGCGCCGGAATCGGTGGTGACGGCGGACGAACGCGACCAGGTCGAAGGCCGCGCCATCGTCGTGCGGCGGCTCAAGCCGCTGCCGATCGAGGCGGTCGTCCGCGGCTACCTGATCGGTTCCGGCTGGGGCGACTACTCGCGCACCGGTGCGGTGTGCGGCGTGGAACTGCCGCACGGGCTGCGCATGGCCTCGAAACTGCCCTCGCCCATCTTCACCCCGGCTACCAAGGCGGCCGCAGGCGACCACGACGAGAACATCAGCTACGCCCAGACCGAAGCGCTGATCGGTACCGCGATGGCTGCGCAGGTGCGCGACACCGCGATCGCGCTGTACAGTGCGGCCGCCGATTACGCGAGGAGCCGCGGCATCATCATCGCCGACACCAAGTTCGAATTCGGCCTCGACGCGGATGGCAAGCTCATCCTGATCGACGAGGCGCTGACTCCGGATTCGTCCCGCTTCTGGCCGGCCGACCAGTACCAGGAGGGCAGCAACCCGCCGTCCTTCGACAAGCAGTTCGTGCGCGACTACCTGGAGACGCTGGACTGGAACAAGACCGCGCCGGGCCCGCGCCTGCCGGCCGACATCATCCAGCGCACCGGCGACAAGTACCGTGAGGCACTGACGCGGCTGATCGGCTGACACGCCTTCCGCCCCGACGCGACGGAGCGCTCCGCCCTGGCGGACCGCTCCGTTTCCGCTTCTGCGGCCTCAGGTTCCGGTGCGCGAAACCGTCCCGGGCGCCGCGTCCGTCTGGTCGACGGGGCGGAAGCCCGCCAGCGTGAAGCGGAAGGTGGCCCCGCGTCCGGGCGCCGCCTCGACGCCGATCACGCCACCGTGCCGTTCGACGATGCGCTTGACGATGGCCAGACCCACGCCAGTGCCCGGAAACTCCTCCGCACCATGCATGCGCTGGAACACGCCGAACAGGCGGTCGGCGTAGGCCGGATCGAAGCCGACCCCGTTGTCGCGCACGCAGATCGCCGCGATGCCGCGCCGGCGCTCGACAAACACCTCGACTCGCGGCTGCGGGCTGCGCGACGAGAACTTCAGCGCATTGCCGATCAGGTTCACGAACACCTGCCGCAACATGGACGGGTCGCCAGTGGCATGCCCCAGCGGCGACAGCTCGATGCTGGCCGCCGGGTACTGCTCGGCCAGATCGGCGACGACGCTGGCGGCCAGCGTGTCCAGATCGATCTCGCCGTGCGCCATGTCGATGCGTGACACACGCGAAAAGTGCAGGATGTCGTCGATCAGCAGACCCATGCGCGACGCGCCACGCTGTATGCGCTCCAGCATGTCGCGCCCTTCGTCGTCCAGCACCGGACCGGCGTGCTCGGCCAGCAGGTGTGCGAAGCCGTTGATCGCCCGCAGCGGGCTGCGCAGGTCATGCGACACCGAGTACGAGAAGGCCTCCAGTTCGCTGTTTGCCTGCTCCAGCAGCGTGGTGCGCTCGGCCACGCGGCGCTCCAGCGATTCGTTCAGTTCGCGCACCTGGCGCTCGGCGCGTGCCCGTTCGAGCGCCAGCTGGGCGATCTCGACCAGCCGCTCGATCACGTTCTCGTCGGCCCGCCCCGGTCGCCAGACCTGCGGGTGCAGGATGATCAGGCCACCCAGCACCGCACCGTCCTGCGCCGCCAGCGGCAGCGCCCACAGCGACCGCAGGCCGTCGGCGGCAAACAGCGCACGGCAGTCCGCCAGTTCGGGCGACGCCTGCACGTCCTCGCACAGCAGCGGCCGACGGCTGCCGAGCGCGGCAAGCAGGCGTCCGCCGTCGTCCGCCCCGGCCTGACCTCGGCGCAGCCAGTCGGCCAGCGCCGGCGGCAGATGGGCACCGACCACATCGACCACGGCAGCGGTGTCGGGTGCCAGCGTGAGCACCGCACAGATCGAACGCTCATTGAGCAGGCCCGATACCAGCCGCGCAAAGCGCGACATCACTTCGGTCAGCGGCATCGCCGCAGCGATCAGCGACAGCAGTTCCCGCTCGGCCACATCGACCTCTTCCAGCCGCTTGCGCAGGGTGATGTCGGCCACGGTGCCGACGACGCGGCTGCTGCGCCCGCTGGCATCGCGCTGTGCGACGCCGCGCAGCAGGAACCAGCGATAGCCGCCGTCGGCGTGACGCATGCGCAGCTCCTGCTGGAAGTGGTCGGTCCGCCCCTTCAGGTGGCTGGCCACCATGGCCGACCAGGCCTTGCGGTCCTGCGGGTGGATGCCGGCGACGAAGTCACGCACGCGCATCCGGCGACCGCCGGCGTCGTAGCCCATGATCTGCGACAGTCGCGGCGACACGTACATGCGGTCACTGCCGGTGATCCACTCGGCCAGCCCCTCGTTCATGCCACGCAGGGCCAGCGCGTAGCGCTGTTCGCTGGCGCGCAGCGCACGTTCAGCGCGAATGCGCGCGGTGAGGTCGGAATAGGACGCCACCACCGCGTAAGGCCGCTTGCTGCCGGCGTGGAACAGCGGCTGTGTATTGACGGTCAGCCAGCGCATCTGGCCGGACGCGCTCTCGGCACCGATCACCACGTCGCGCGCCGGCAGGCCGTCGGCGAGCGAGCGGATGACCGGGTGCATGTCGCGCGCCAGCGACCGCCCCTGCTCGTCGCACAGCGTGAACTCGTCGCTGCGACCGGGCAGGCCGGCGTGGGCCGCATCCAGCCAGGCGCAGGATTCGGCCGAACGGTTGCTGGTCAGCACCCGGGCCTGCGCGTCGTAGAGCACGACCGCCTCCGACAGCGCACCGAGCAGCACGCGGAAACGCTCCTCGCTGGCGGCGAGCGAGCGTTCCGCCTGCTTGTGCCCGGTGATGTCGTGGCAGATGACCAGCAGCGCAGGCTGCCCACGATGGGAAATCGGGCGGGTTGCCGCCGACACCCAGCGCACGGAACCATCCCGGCGGCGCAGCGGCAGTTCGACGTCGTCGGTGCCCCGCCCCTGCGCCAGCACCTCCAGCACGCGCGACCTGTCCTCGGCCGTCTGGCAGAACTCCGCGATGCAGCGACCGTGCAGGGCATCGGCCGTCTCGTTCGCCATGTTGGCCAGCGCCGCATTGAGCACGCGCATGCCGCCATCGGGCAGCGAGCAGATGCAGGCGGGCATCGGCAACTCGTGCAGAACTTCGGCGGTATCGTCGGCAGGCAGCGGCGAAGTCTCGACCGACCGCGCTGCCGGCGCGGCGCGTGCCAGCCCGACGCCGCAGGCCACGCACCAGACCAGCCAGCCGGCCTGCGCCGCCCAGGGGTGGTCGATCAGGAAGAAGGCGCCCGGCGCCCACAGCGCCGCCACGCCGAGCGCCAGACGCGCACGGAAGCGATCGGGGGTGCGGAGCGGGCCGAAAAAACCGGACAGGAGGCCTCTCGACAAGGTCATCCATCTCTCCAGGAGCGAAACGACGAGCGGGGTTCTGGCTCGGGGCTGACGTGCTGCCGCGCTGCGGCACGCGCCGGAAGCGGCTGTCTTCGCACCTTCGAGAGGCAGGAAGCGGAAGCGTTCCGGTCTCAAGGATAGTACAAGGAAATAAGTGCGCGGCAAGATCGCCTGACGACGATCGCGTCGTAGACCTCGAAATTCGCACGCACAGCCCCTACACTCGGCGACATGTCGAAACGAGAACACTGGGGGCTGGGCGCCAAGCTGGCTGTCGCCGCGGCACCGTTCGCGCTGCTCGCCCTGCTGTCGATCACGCTCACGCTGTGGATGTCCTGGCAGCTCGATGGCGGCGCGGCGGCCGTAAATGAAGCCGGGCGCATGCGCATGCAGGCTTACCGCATGTCGCTGCTGGTCGCCACCGGCGAGCGCGAGCTGCTGCCGCACGCGCGACACGAATTCGACCGCAGCCTCGAACTGCTGCGTGCCGGCGACCCGGAGCGCCCGCTGTTCATGCCGCTGGACAACGAGATCCGGCGCAGCTTCGACCAGGTGCGCACCGACTGGCGCGCCTACAGCCAGCGCTGGCTGGACGCCGCGCCAGGCGGCACCGACGGCCTGCGTGACGACACAGCGCGCTTCACCGGGCGCATCGACGCGCTGGTGGCCGGCATCGAGAACCACATGTCGCACTGGACGGCGCTGCTCAACCTGCTGCAGCTCGCAACGATGGCGCTGGCGGTGATCGGTGCGGCGGTGCTGCTCTACATCGGCTATCTGTTCGTGCTGGAACCGGTCGGGCAGCTCAAGCAGGCACTTGAACGGATACAGCAGGGCGATCTGGGCGCCCGCGTCGAACGCAGCAGCAGCGACGAATTCGGTACGCTGGCCGACGGTTTCAACGACATGGCGGAACAGATACAGGCCATGTACCGCAATCTCGAAGCGAAGGTGACGACCAAGACCGCCGAACTGCAGGAGAAGCGCGAGCGGCTGGAGGCGCTGTACGAAGTGACCTCGCTGATCGCCACCGCGCGCTCGCTGGAAGAGCTGGCGCGCGGCTTCGTCGGCTACGTCGCGCGCGCGGTGCACGCCGACGGCGTCGCGCTGCGCTGGTCGGACGAATCCAACCAGCGCTATCTGCTGCTCGCTTCGCAGGGGCTGCCGGCCTACATGACCGACGGCGAACGCTGCCTGAAGGCACACGAATGCCATTGCGGCGCGCCGGACGCCCCGCCCTTCGCCCGCGTCATTCCGATCCGCACCATGGGTGGCGAGGCGCTGCAGTACTGCGGCGAAGCGGGCTTCGAAACCCTGGTGTCGGTCCCGATCCGCCTGAAGGAGAGGCTGATGGGCGAAGTCGACCTGTTCTTCCATGCCAGCGTGGAACTGTCGGCCGCGGCCCGTTCGCTGCTCGAGGCGCTGGCGACGCATCTGGCCAGCGGCATGGAGAACCTGCGCCTGAACGCGCTGCAGAACGAAGCTGCGGTATCGCAGGAACGCAACTTCCTGGCCAGCGAACTGCACGACTCGATCGCGCAGTCGCTGGCCTTCATGAAGATGCAGGTCGAAATGATGCGTGACGCGCTGGCCACGCACGACGAGGCCGGCGCGCGTGCGATGCTGGACGAACTCGATGCCGGCCTGCGCGAAAGCTCGGGCGACGTGCGCGAACTGCTGCTGCACTTCCGTACCCGCGCCAATGCCGAGGACATCGAAGCCGCCCTGCTGTCCACGCTGCGCAAGTTCGAGCACCAGAGCGGCGTACGCGCCTCGCTGGCGATGCGCGACCACGGTCTGCCACTGCTGCCCGACGTGCAGATCCAGGTGCTGCACATCGTGCAGGAAGCCCTGTCGAACGTGCGCAAGCATGCACGCGCGAGCCACGTCTGGCTCGACGTGCAGCAACAGCCGCAGTGGCGCTTCGAGGTACGCGACGACGGTCGCGGCTTCTCCACCGAGGGCGGTCCGCCGGACGAAACCCATGTCGGCCTGCGCATCATGACCGAACGCGCCGCGCGCATCGGTGCCCGCATCGAGGTGTTCTCGACCTCCGGTCGCGGCACCTCGGTGGTGCTGACGCTGCCGGCCACCGACCCGACACTGCTCGATCTCCAGCCCATGCAGGCCACTTCATGAACAGCACGCCCGGCGACACTCCGATCCGCATCCTGCTGGTAGACGATCACACCCTGTTCCGCCGCGGCCTGACCGCCCTGCTGTCGCGCGACCCGATGCTGCAGATCGTCGGCGACGCCGCCGACGCCGGCGAAGCGCAACGGCGTGCCGAGGCGCTGCAGCCCGACGTCATCCTGCTCGACAACCACCTGCCCGGCGTCAATGGCGTCGACGCGCTGCCGGCGCTGCGCGAAGCAGCGCCCGGGGCACGTCTGATCATGCTCACGATCAGCGAGGACGGCGAGGATCTGGCCGCCGCGCTGCGCGCCGGCGCCTGCGGCTACCTGCTGAAGACGATGGAGGGCGAGGCCTTGTCGCGAGCCATCCACCGCGCCATGCGCGGCGAACCGGTGGTGGCCGACGAAATGACCGGCAAGCTGATCGAGGTGTTCCGGCAGTCCGCCGCGCCAGCGCCCGCAGCCGTCGAACCGGCGCCGCAGAGCGGTGCGCTGTCGCCACGCGAGACCGACATCCTGCGCGGCATCGCGCGCGGCGACAGCAACAAGGTGATCGCCCGCGACCTCGGCATCGCCGAAACCACTGTGAAGATCCACGTGCAGCACATCCTGCGCAAGCTGGGCGTCAGCTCTCGCGTGCAGGTCGCCGTGATCGCAGTCGAGCGCGGCCTGATCTGACCTTCATTCCGGCCGCGCACCGGAACATCAGCGCGACAGGCACGTCCCGAAGAGGGTGAGCACCCCGAACCCGCCGCGGCGGGGTCATCACTTCAGGCCCAGCCGGCGCGCGAGCTTGTGCATATTGCTCGGATCCAGCTCGAGCAGCCGGGCCGCCTGCGCCCAGTTTCCCGAACTGGCCTGCAGCGCCCGCCGCAGGTGCGCCCGCTGCGCCGCCTCGGTGACCAGGCGCAGCGGGCGTATGCCGGGTTCATCGCCCTCCTCGCCGATGAGCACGTCGGCCGGTCCGCCGCCCGGCTGGTGATGACCGATGTCCAGCGCGGATGCGGGAATGGAAACGATTTCGCTGCGCTGGGCGCCGCGGCTGACCATCTTCAGCGCAGCACGGCTGATCGCGTGTTCCAGCTCACGCACGTTGCCGGGCCAGCGGTAGGTGCACAGGGCCTCTTCGGCATCCCGCGTCAGGCGCAGGCTGCGCAATCCGAGGCGCGCACGGTTGAGCTCGAGGAAATGCCCGGCCAGCACCAGCACGTCCGCACCGCGCTCCCGCAACGGCGGGATGTGGGCCGGATAGACCGACAGCCGGTGATACAGGTCCGCCCGGAAAAGACCTTCGCGTACGCTGTCCCCGAGATTGCGGTTGGTGGCCGCGATGATGCGGGTATCGACGCGGCGCGGCTGATCGGTTCCGAGCCGCTGGATCTCGCCGTTCTGCAGTACCCGCAGCAGCTTGGCCTGAATCGACAGCGGCAGTTCGCCGACTTCATCGAGAAAGAGCGTACCGCCATCGGCCGCCTCGAAGCGCCCTGGCCGGTCGGTCGTCGCCCCGGAGAACGCGCCCTTCACATGGCCGAACAGTTCGCTCTCCGCCACCGACTCCGGCAGCGCCGCGCAGTTCACATGAACCAGCGGCCGATCCGCGCGCGGAGAGCGGCGGTGCAGATAACGGGCGAACAGTTCCTTGCCGACACCCGTCTCTCCGAGCAGGAGCACCGGCAGGTCGGATTCGGCCACCACTTCCAGCTCGCGCAGCAGATCGGTCACCACCGAGCTCTGACCGATGATTTCCTCGGCACCGCGCGCGAGTCCGGCGCCTGAGATGCGGTCGGAGGAGCCGCGCGCTATGCGCAAGGCATGGACATCCTGTTCGAGCCGGGTGACGCGCAGGGCGGTCTCGACGAACACCGTGTAGCGCCGCAGCCTGTCGTATGCCGCATCGCCGAAGGTACCGGTGCGCAGTGCATCCAGCGTGAGCACGCCCCAGGGCTGTCCGTCCACATGCAGGCTGACGCCCATGCAGTCATGCACCGGCAAGGGCGCACCGACATGGCTGTCCAGCAGACCGTCGTAGGGATCGGGCAAGGTGCTGTCGTGATCGAAGGTGGTGACGTCGCGCCGGGCCAGGATGGCGGCAAGGCGTGGATGATGCGCCGGCATGAAGCGACGCCCCAGCGCCTCACGCACCAGCCCCTCGACGGCAACCGGCCGCAGCCCCTCGTCCTCCAGCTTGAGCAGGGCGACGGCGCCACAGGCGAAGCTTGCGCGCAGACTCGCGACCAGACGCTGCAGACGGACGGCATGCGGCAGTTCGATCACGAGATCCGCGAGCAGCATGGCCTCGATAAGGTCGATTTCACTATCCATGGTTTAAAAAACCCTCCCAATTGCGGTCAATACTACCGACATCGAGGGCAAGCGTCTGATTCGCGGAGAAAAAATTTCTGGCCCCGTTTTTGCTACCACGGAGAGGACTTCGCTGTGGCACGCCCGATCCAGGCATGCCGGGCCGACTGACGAAACGGATTTCGCGATGAACCTTACCGAAATGCCTCTGGGCGAACTGGCCCGCACCATTCCCGGCGCAACGCGCATCTTTCACGCCTGTCGGCTCGACTTCTGCTGCGGAGGCAAGAAGACGCTCGACGAAGCGGCCCGGCGACGCGGCCTCGATCCGCAGAGGGTCGCCGCCGAACTCGCTGCCCTGAGCGCACTCGGCCGACGCACCGACACGGACTGGGCGGCCGCCGACAACGCGACGCTGATCGGACACATCCTGCAGCGCTATCACGTCACGCACCGCGAACAGCTGCCCGAACTGATCCGTCTCGCGCGTCGTGTCGAACAGGTTCACGGCGACCGCGCCGACTGCCCGGCCGGTCTCGCCGACCATCTCGAAACGATGCTGCACGAACTCGACAGTCACATGATGAAAGAGGAACAGATCCTCTTTCCGATGCTCGCGCGCACGACGCCAGGCCTGGTTGACGGCCCGATCTCGGTGATGCGGCACGAGCACGACCAGCACGCCCGGGCACTGGCCGCGCTCGATGTCCTCACCCACGACATCACGCCGCCAGATGACGCATGCAACACCTGGCGGGCGCTCTACACCGGCCTCGCGCAACTGCGCGAGGACCTCATGGAACACATCCACCTCGAGAACAACATCCTTTTCGAGGAACGCCGGATCGAAGCCGGCTGACCCGTTTTCTCTCCCCCTGACTGCACCCACTTTGCGCCCGCTCTGCGGGCGTTTTTTTTGCCCGGCGCAGGCCTGTCCGCATGGCCACGCAACGCGCTTGCGCCTTGACCTTCCTCAACATGAGCGCAGGCCGCCACGCGATTCAAGAAAAGAACCGGATCGGCAGGCGATTGCATCCACGTCAGGCTCCATGCGCTCGCCACGCGGGGCGGCGCCGGCGGTGCAAGCATGTCGTTGGCAGAACGTCCTGCCGACGACCTTGACTGGAGACTGACATGGAATGGATTGACCCGGCATACAGCGACATCCGCCTCGGCTTCGAGGTAACCGCTTACGTCTACGTGCGCTGAGTGCATGCGTGGCGGCGGGTGGCCCCGGCTGCCCGTCGCCACAGGAGAGCTCCATGACAGAGGCGACACACCCGGACATGCAGACGCGCTATGCGCTCAACCCGATGTACCTGTTCCGCTGGGAGGACACTCAGGAGGCGCACGTGCTGCTCTATCCGGAAGGCATCGTCAAGCTGAACCGCACTGCCGGCGAGATCATCGGCCTGTGCGACGGCCATGCAACGGTGGCTTCCATCATCGAAACGCTGCAGCAGCGCTACCCTGGCAACGACCAGCGCGTCGCCGACAGCATCCACACATCACTGGAGGTGTTCCGTGCCAAAGGATGGATCCGTCGTCAGGCTTGACGGTCAGGGCAAGCCGCTGTGGCTGGTGCTGGAACTGACCTACCGTTGTCCGCTGAAGTGTCCCTGGTGCAGCAACCCGGTCGACTTTGCCGGAGAGAAGAGCGAACTGAGCACCGAAGAATGGAAGCGCGTGCTGCGCGAAGGCCGCGAACTCGGTTCGCTGCAGCTCGGCTTCACCGGTGGCGAGCCGATGCTCCGTGACGACCTCGAAGAACTGGTCGGCGAGGCCCACAAGCTGGGCTACTACACCAATCTCATTACCTCGGGCGTCGGTCTGAGCGAACAGCGGCTGCTCGCGCTCAAGGCGGCCGGGCTGAACCAGATCCAGCTCTCGCTGCAGTCGAGCGAGCGCGACCTGACCGATGCGCTGGTCGGCGCCCGCGCCTTCGACCTGAAGATACGCACCGCGCGCCTGATCAAGGCGCACGGCTTTCCGATGGTGCTGAACGTGCCGGTGTTCCGGCAGAACATCGACCAGGTGAACGACATTCTCGATCTGGCCGACGACATCGGGGTCGACTATCTCGAATTCGCGAACATCCAGTACTACAACTGGGCCATGATCAATCGCGACGAATTGCTGCCGACGCGAGAACAGCTGGTCGCAGCGGAGCGGGCGGTGCAGGCGGCGCGCGAACGCATCGGCGATCGCATGACACTCTACTTCGTCATTCCGGACTACTTCGAGGACCGCCCCAAGGCCTGCATGAACGGCTGGGGCTCCATCCACCTGACCATCGCGCCGGACGGCACCGCGATGCCGTGTCAGGAAGCGCGCACGATCGAGGGACTGACCTTCCCGACCGTCCGCGATCACTCGCTGGCCTGGCTGTGGAACGAATCTCCCACCTTCCGCGCCTTCCGTGGCGACGAGTGGATGCAGGAGCCCTGCCGTTCGTGCAGCGAGAAGACCGAGGACTTCGGCGGCTGCCGCTGTCAGGCCTTCCTGCTCACCGGCGACGCCCGCAACACCGACCCGGTGTGCTCGCGCAGTCCGCACCATCATCTGCTGGCCGAGGCCATCGAACGCGCGCACGCCCCCGATCGGCCGCACCAGCCGCTGGTCATGCGCACCGAGCGAAATTCGCTTGGCTGCGGCGGCGGCCAGACCAAGGTGCTGCACGATGCGCGCCGCTGACCGCCCGTCGTCGGCACCCCCTCTGCGCGGTGTCGCCCGTCTGCTCGACCGCTCGGTTTCGGCCGTCGCACTCGGCGTCGCGCTGACGCTGCTGATCGCCGTCCTGCTTCGGCTCGGGTGATCGCGATGGAACACGCTTTCGTCGAAGTCCTCGCGCGCTGGCTGCACTTTGCCGGCGCGCTGATCTGGATCGGTCACAACTACGCCACCGCGGTCGGCCGGGCGCGCTACGTTCCGCTACAGGCGGACGACCTGTCCGACCCCGACAGCCCGGTGCAGCGCACGCTGATGCAGCGCGAACACGGCACCTTCCGCTACGCCTCGCTGCTGACGCTGTTCAGCGGCCTGGCCATCCTGCACGACCGCGGCTGGCTGGCCGACGCGCTGACGCTGCAGGGACATCTGGCACCGCTGGGCGTAGGCATCTGGATCGCCGTCGTCATGGTATGCAATCTGTGGTTCGTGCTGTGGCCGCATCAGAAGAAAGTGCTGGGTTTCGTCGCCGCGCCACTGGACGACAGACTGCGCGCTTCCCGCATCACCTTCCTGTCGGCGCGGGTGAACACCATGCTGTCGGTGCCGGTGCTGTTCT
>JAVEVQ010000151.1:0-3764 GCA_034004945.1 Methyloversatilis sp.
CCTCGATGTCCGCCGACACCGCGGCGATCGACTGACTGACCTCGCCGACGCGATCGACGCCGCGCTGCGCCGTGGCGACCGTGCTGGCGACACTGTTCAGCGCCTGATCCTTGCTGGCCTGCATCGCGTCGACGGTGCGGGCGATGTCCTCGGTCGCGTTGCGGGTGCGCTCGGCGAGCTTGCGCACCTCGTCCGCCACCACCGCGAAACCGCGACCCTGCTCGCCTGCCCGCGCCGCCTCGATGGCTGCGTTCAGCGCCAGCAGATTGGTCTGATCGGCAATCTCCTTGATCAGCGCGACGATGGACTTGACGCTTTCGAACTGCGCGCCGATCCGCTGCATGCCGCTCTCCACCTCGTGGATGGACGCACCCGTTACACGGATTTCGTCGGCCAGCGTGTGCATCACGGCCACCCCCTCGTCCGCCGACTGGCCGCCGCGGCGCACGCGCTGGCTGGCCTCCTCGGCGTTCTGCGCGATCTGCTGTATCGACGCCGTCAGTTCCTGCACCGCTGCCGCCATGCGCTGCGTCGCCTCGCTCTGCTGCCCGGTCGACGCGGTCACCTGCTCCGCATTGGCCACCATCGTGTCAGCCACGCGCTGGGCGCTGGCGGATTCGGTCACCAGCAGGCTCACGGTACGTGCCAGTCGCGCCCGCATCTGCTCCATCGCGTCGAGCAGCGGCATGCCGGCCTGCTGCGGGATCGCCGACGCGAGATCACCGGCGCCGATGCGCTCGGCCGCCTCGCCGACGCGCGCCGCCTGCAGCGCTTCGCGCGACAGGCCGTGCGCCATGTAGCACAGCAGCCCGGCCTCGGCCACGACGAAGGCCGCATGCACCAGCACCATGTTGAAGTTGGCGCCGTCCATGAAGATGAACACGCCGAGGCCGGCCGCCTGCATGAAGTTGAAAGCGAGGTGATGCACGGCGATCAGGCCGGCGGCCACCAGTATCGGCCGCCAGTCGCGGTAATAGAGCAGGAAGGCGAGCAGCACGAAGATGCTGAAGTGCGCCTCGATCAGGCCGCCCGTGAGCTGGATCAGCAGCGCGGCCAGCACCATGAAGGCGCTCGCGAAGCCGGTGCGCGACACCAGGGAACCCGGCGCCATCCGGAACAGTGCGTACGGCACCAGACAGGCCGGCAGACCGACCAGCAGGGCGGTGGTCAGACCGCCTGAAATGACTGCAAGGGCGATGCACACGGCGGAAAGCGCCGCCGCGGTGCCGAGCATGACCCGGTCGGCGCTGACGTAATAGGCGTGAAGCGCGTGGTCGTTCATCGTGGAGGTCTCCAGGGGGAGGTTCTGAGCCGGTCAGTTGCGGGTGACGCACACGCCGGCGGGGTTGTTCTTCATGTGTTCGAAGAGCACGCCACCGCTGGCGACGAGCCAGGTGGCGAGCAGGCACCACGCAAGCGTGGTTCGGCCTCTTTCAATGCGGCGCTTGGAGTGGTCGGGGCATCGATCGTTCATGACTTTTTTACGGCCCCGCCATGACTTACTTGAGCGCACCGGCGTGAAGAGCGGCTGCACCACATCCGTGCAGAAGACGCCCGGAAACCGATGACGCTCGGCCTGAACCCGATTCCACACGCTGCAGAACAACCCATATGAATCAGCGGGTTGAAGCGCCGACCCCACTGACTCAACGCAACCGGACCGGGCTGGCAGAGCTTTTGCTTTGTCACTGCGCAGGAAGGTCTGACCGCGCGAGCGGGCAGTCCGACACCAGGCTTGGTTCACATCGGCACCCCTGACGTTCGGCCCCCGGCACCGCCGGCGCGACGGACACGGATGAAATGGCCCGGGCACACACGACGCAACGACGCGTCGTGCCCCGGCCGGTCGCCCGATCACTGAAGCAGGCCGAACGACACAAGGCAGGCGCAAGCCTGCGACACACCGGCACCGCATCCAGGACGGAGCGGCTGTCATCAACGCTGCGGGACGCATCGACTGCGCCGCGCAGCCCGGTTTCATCGGCTTCGTCTCCCAATGGCGGGACACGACCGACCCAGAGCGTCATTTGCCGACCGGCGCGATCCGGTCTCGAAAAGGTTTGCCCTACAGGCGCCAGCAATGCTGCAGGCGCAGGTCTGTGCTCGTCCCCGCGAACCGTAACCGGTCCGCCACAGCACAGCCGGGCAAGGGATGTCGGCTGCACCTGGTGCGGTCTGTTATTGCAGCAATCGGTAGAGGAAACGGGTCATGGAAAAGAAGCGTCTGGTCATGGTCGGCAACGGGATGGCGGGCTGTCGCACGCTGGAGGAACTGCTCAGGATCGCACCCGGGATGTACGACATCACGGTATTCGGTGCGGAGCCGCATCCCAACTACAACCGCATCCTGCTGTCGCCGGTGCTGGCCGGCGAAATGACCATTCAGGACATCATCCTGAACGACTGGGACTGGTACCGCGACAACGGCATCACGCTGCACGCCGGCAGGAAGATCGTCAGGATCGACCGCAAGGCGCGCAAGGTGTTCGCCGATGACGGCAGCGAGGCGGAATACGACCGTCTGCTGCTGGCCACCGGCTCCAACCCCTTCATCCTGCCGGTGCCGGGCAAGGACCTGCCGGGCGTGATCGCCTACCGCGACATCGCTGACACCGACGCGATGATCGAAGCCGCCGCCACGCGCCGGCACGCGGTGGTGATCGGCGCCGGTCTGCTCGGCCTGGAAGCCGCCAACGGCCTGGCGCTGCGCGGCATGCAGGTGACCGTCGTGCATCTGGCGCCGTGGATCATGGAACGCCAGCTCGACAAGCCCTCGGCCGACATGCTGCAGGCCTCGCTGGAAAAGAAGGGCCTCGCCTTCCTGCTGGAAAAGCAGACCGAATCGCTGATCGCCGGCAGTGACGGCCGCGTGTCGGCGGTACGCTTCAAGAGCGGCGAAACCATTCCGGCCGACCTGGTGGTGATGGCGGCCGGCATCCGCCCGAACACCCAGCTCGCCGAATCGGCCGGCATCCACTGCAACCGTGGCATCGTGGTCAATGACACGCTGCAGACCTACGACCCGAAGATCTACGCAGTCGGCGAATGCGTGAACCACCGCGGCATCGCCTACGGCCTCGTCGCGCCGCTGTTCGAACAGGCCAAGGTGTGCGCCAACCACCTCGCCCAGTACGGCATCGGCACCTACAAGGGTTCGGTCACCTCGACCAAGCTCAAGGTGACCGGCATCGACGTGTTCTCGGCCGGCAATTTCATGGGCGGCCCGGGCTGCGACGACATCGTGCTGCACGACCCGGCAGGCGGCGTGTACAAGCGCCTCGTGCTCGAAGGCGAGCGGCTGGTCGGTGCCTGTCTGTATGGCGACACCGCCGACGGCGCCTGGTACTTCCAGCTGATCAAGGACGGTCAGGACATCCACGCGCTGCGCGACCACCTGATGTTCGGCCAGAACCATCTGGGCGACGTCGGCCACAAGGGCCAGACCCAGGCCGCCTCGATGGCGGACAGCGCCGAGGTGTGCGGCTGCAACGGCGTGTGCAAGGGCACCATCGTCAAGGCGATCAAGGAGAAGGGCCTGTTCTCGCTGGACGACGTGCGCAAGCACACCAAGGCCTCCAGCTCCTGCGGCTCCTGCACCGGCCTGGTCGAACAGATCCTCGCCTCCTGCGTCGGCGGCGCCTACACGCCGGCCGATTCCAGCTCGAAGCCGATGTGCGGCTGCACCGACATGAACCACGGCGACGTGCGTGCCGCCATCCGCGACCGCCACCTGATCGACATCCCGACCGTGATGCGCGAGCTGA
>JAVEVQ010000063.1:0-17911 GCA_034004945.1 Methyloversatilis sp.
CCGCCTCGGAGGCAAAACGGGTTTCCGCAGATACGTTCGTTTCGCCGCTTTAGCCGTATTTGTCCGGGACCGCCCTCTTTCGACGATGGCCCCGCGCGCCCGCAAGCTGGATTCAAATCGGCGCGTAAACGGACATTAGCGCCCGGCCGCTGCAGACGTCAAGCGTCTGCAGCCATCAGGCGTTCTCTTCCGACGCCGCCAGATTCAGGTCGAGCTGGCCGCCGTCCTCGTCCGACTGCTTGGGCGCGCCCTTGCGCTGGTTTTCGACGCCGTCGAGATAGGCAGCGGTGACGTCGCCGGTGATGTAGCAGCCGTCGAAGCAGGACGTTTCGAACTGCTCGATCGACGGATTGCAGGCGGTGATCGAGGCCTTCAGCATGTCCAGCGTCTGGTAGATCAGTTCGTCAGCGCCGATGGCCTCGCGGATTTCGTCGTCGGTGCGATTGGCGGCGATCAGTTCGTCGCGGGTCGGCATGTCGATGCCGTACACGTTGGCGAAACGGACCGGAGGTGCAGCGGACGCGAAGTAGACCTTGCGTGCGCCGGCTTCACGCGCCATCAGCACGATTTCCTGGCTGGTGGTGCCGCGGACGATGGAATCATCGACCAGCAGCACGTTCTTGCCCTTGAACTCCTGGGTGATCGCATTGAGCTTCTGACGCACCGACTTACGGCGCACCGCCTGCCCCGGCATGATGAAGGTGCGGCCGATGTAGCGGTTCTTCACGAAGCCCTCGCGATAGGGCACGTTCAGCACGCGCGCCAGTTCCATCGCCGACGGGCGGCTGGAATCGGGAATCGGGATGACGGCGTCGATCTGCAGGTCGGCATGGTCGCGCTGGATCTTCTGCGCCAGGAACTCGCCCATTTTGACGCGCGACTCGTACACCGACACGCCGTCCATCAGCGAATCCGGGCGCGCCAGATAGACGTATTCGAACAGACAGGGCGCGTAGTTCGGACGCTCGGCACACTGCTGCGTCTTGATCGTGCCTTCCGGCGAGATGAGCACCGCCTCGCCCGGCGCGATGTCGCGCAGCAGCTTGAAACCCAGCGTGTCGAGGGCGACGCTTTCCGACGCCACCAGCCATTCGGTGCCATTGGGCGTGTCGTGGCTTCCGATCACCAGCGGACGGATGCCATAGGGGTCGCGGAAGGCCAGCAGACCGAAACCGGCAATCATCGCCACCACCGCGTAGGCACCGCGGCAGCGGCGGTGCACGCCGGCCACCGCGCGGAAGATGGTTTCGTGGTCGAAGGTCGGGCGCTCGCGCAGCGCCTGCATCATTTCGTGCGCCAGCACGTTGAGCAGCACTTCCGAATCGCTGGTGG
This sequence comes from Methyloversatilis sp., assembly GCA_034004945.1. Classification (GTDB taxonomy): domain Bacteria; phylum Pseudomonadota; class Gammaproteobacteria; order Burkholderiales; family Rhodocyclaceae; genus Methyloversatilis. The sequence goes on from JAVEVQ010000063.1 coordinate 1,333, forward strand.
TGTTGATGTGCCGCAGATCGGTGCGGAACATGTCCAGCTTCAGCTCTTCGGAATTGGTCAGGTTGCCGTTGTGCGCCAGCATGATGCCGAACGGCGAGTTGACGTAGAAGGGCTGTGCCTCGGCAGCGTTGTAGGCGGAGCCGGCCGTCGGGTAGCGCACGTGGGCGATGCCCCAGTTGCCCTGCAGGTTGCGCATGTTGCGCGTGCGGAAGGCATCGCGCACCAGGCCCGAGCCTTTGTGCATGTGGAACTTCGGGCCCTGCGCGGTGGCGATGCCCGCCGCGTCCTGGCCTCGGTGCTGCAGTACGAGCAGACCGTCGTACAGCAGCTGGTTAACGGGAGAGGTGGCAACGACGCCGAGTATTCCGCACATGATGGTCAGGCCTTAAAACGAATCTTTTTCGCCACGGATTCCGGCAGCCAAGGCTTGATCGCGATGGCTGCCGTCTCGAGCGGTGGCGTCAGCGCGGCCGACTTCCACCAGGGCTGCTCCGGTGCCGGGGTGTAGGCCGCGCCGACGACGAGGAGCATCAGTATAAGTCCCGCGCGCGCCAGCCCGAACAGCCCGCCCAGCACACGGTCCGGAATGTCCAGACCGGTGGCATGGATGAGCGAGCGCATGAGCCAGCGCAGCACGCCGCAGAGCAGAAGTACGACGATGAAAGTGAGGGCGAAACCGGCCACTGCAAGCAGGCCGGGGTCGGAAATGAGGCCGGTCAGCAAGCCGCCGACGTCGCCGCCGAACTGACGGGCGGCGATGAAGGCGAGCACCCAGGCCGCCAGTGCGATCACTTCGCTCACCAGTCCGCGCATCAGCCCGATCGCCGTGGAGAGCACCACGATGCCGATCAGGCCGTAATCCAGAATCGTCATGGACGCGGCGCTATCATCGACCGCATGCCGGCCGCTTCGAGCTTGCGCTGAGCCGCCTCGGCCGCGGCACGGCTGGAGAAGGGACCGACTTTGACGCGGGTGCGCGTCTGGCCGTCGGCCAGCTTCACGTCTTCGGTGAAACTGGCGAAACCCAGCTCCTTCGACCGCGCGCGCAGCTTGGCCACGTTGGCGGCGTCGCTGAAGACGCCAAGCTGAAGCGCGAAGGACGTGGTCTTGCCGTCGAGCACGGCAGCGGCGCGAGCAGCTTCGGTCGACGAAGGCTCGGCCTTCGCCGCAGGCTTGACGGGTACAGGCCTGACCTCGGGCTTGGGCGCCGGCTTTGCCGCTTCCGCCTGCTTCGGCGTCTCCGGCTTCACGACCGGCACGGGCTTGGGCACTTCGGGCCGGCTGGCGGGCAGCGGCTCGGAATCGGGTGGTGCGGGGGGCGGCGCCGGTTCGGCGGCGTCGGCGTCCGGCTGCGCGTCACGCGCCGGTGACGCCAGCGGCGGCGCGGCGTCGCGCGGCGGAATGCGCACCGCGATGTCCTGCGCCGGCGGGCGCGGCTCGTGGTCCATCACGATGGGCAGCACGATGGCTGCGGTCAGCGCCAGCGCGATCGCGCCAAGAAGACGGCGCCGCGCACGCTTGCGAAGATCGGTCTGCAGATCTGAATCAGTGGAGGCCACTTCGGGGCGAGTCCTGCGGGTGGGGATCAGCCCTTGGCGGGCGGTGTGGCGGCGTCCGGCAGCGGCAGCCGCGGCGACTGCGCGTACTCGCGCATCACTTCCGCCACGGTCAGGAAGGATCCGAAAACCACGATTCTATCATCGCCCCCTACCCGCTCCCGGGTCGCGCGCCAGGCCTCGACCGGCGAGGCGAAGCAATCGACCGAACCGGCAATGCCGCGTTCCGCGATCATCGCGGCGATGTCCGATGCCGGCGTACCGCGCGGCCCCCCCAGATCGCCCAGCATCCAGTGGTCGATACGCCCCTTGAGACGGTCGAGCACACCGGCGATGTCCTTGTCGCGCAGCATGCCGAGGACAGCCCAGGTTTCCGGATAGAAGCCCATGCTGGACAGGTTTTCGTTCAATACCGACGCCGCATGCGGATTGTGCGCGACGTCGAAGATGACCGCCGGCCGTCCGGGCATGACCTGGAAGCGGCCGGGCAGTTCGACGGTCGCCAGGCCGAGGCGGATGTCGCCGACGGTGACCGGCAGCCGGTCCGACATCGCGTCAAGTGCCGTAATGACGGCCGACGCGTTCAGCAGCTGGTTGGCGCCGCGCAGCGCCGGATAGCCCAGACCGCCGCGCTTGACCAGGCGGTCAGGATCGCGCCGCCAGTAGCCCCATTGCTGACGATCACCGCCAAAACCGAAGTCACGGCCGGAAATCTTCAGCACGGCGCCGATGGATTCGGCGTAGTCGATCACGGTCTGTGGCGGCACCGGGTCACCGACGATGGCCGGGCGACCGACGCGGAAGATGCCCGCCTTTTCGCGGCCGATCAGTTCGCGCGTATCGCCGAGGTAATCCATGTGGTCGAGGTCGACGCTGGTGATGATGGCGCAGTCGGCGTCAAAGGCATTGACCGCATCCAGCCGGCCGCCGAGACCGACTTCCATCACGATCACGTCGAGGTTGGCGCGCTCGAACACCTGCCAGGCGCCCAGCGTGCCAAACTCGAAATAGGTCAGCGCGATGTCGCCACGCGCACGCTCGACCTCGGCGAAGCCCTGGCACAGCGCTTCGTCACTGGCCGGCTCGCCGTTGATGCGCACGCGCTCGTTGTAGGAGAGCAGGTGCGGCGAGGTATAGGTGCCGACGCGGTAGCCGGCGCAACGCAGGATGCGCTCCAGCATGGCGCAGGTCGAACCTTTGCCGTTGGTACCACCGACGATGAATACCGGCACCCTCTGCACCACGCCGAGCGCCTGCTTGACGCTGAGCACGCGATCCAGTCCGAGCTGGATCACCTTCGGGTGCAGGCTTTCGAGATGCTTCAGCCACTCGGGCAGGGTCGAATACATGAATGGGCTGGGCAGGCCGAAGTCTGGGCGGACGCGGATATTAGGCGAAGCCGGCTCAGCTCGCCAGCGCCGGCATGCGCTGCAGCGCGGCCAGCAGCCCGGCGATGCGGTCCGGCATCTCGCGGCGATCGACGATCATGTCGACGGCGCCCTTCTCCAGCAGGAACTCGGCGCGCTGGAAGCCCTCGGGCAGCTTCTCGCGCACCGTCTGCTCGATCACGCGCGGACCGGCGAAGCCGATCAGCGCACCCGGCTCCGCGATCACCACGTCTCCCATGAAGGCGAAGCTGGCGGACACACCGCCCATGGTCGGATCGGTCAGCACGGAAATGAAGGGCAGACGATTCTGCGACAGCTGGGTCAGCGCCGCCGTGGTCTTGGCCATCTGCATCAGCGAGAACAGGCCTTCCTGCATGCGCGCACCGCCGCTGGCGGCGATGCAGACAAAAGGCAGACGCTGTTCGACCGCCAGACGCACACCACGGACGAAGCGCTCACCGACGACGGAACCCATCGAGCCGCCGAGGAATTCGAACTCGAAACAGGCCACGACCACCGGCACCGTCTTGATCGCACCCTGCATGACGACCAGCGCGTCACCTTCACCGGTGTCGTCGGCCGCCGCATTCAGGCGGTCGGCGTAGCGCTTGCTGTCGCGGAACTTGAGCGGATCGACCGGCATCACTTCGTTGCCGATCTCGAACCGGCCCTCGCGGTCAAGCAGCCCGTCGAGCCGCGCACGCGCACGCATGCGCGAGTGATGATTGCACTTCGGACAGACATTCTGGTTGGCCGCCAGATCGGCGGTGTAGAGCACAGCCTCGCAGGACGGGCACTTCGACCACAGGCCTTCCGGCACCGACTTGCGGCCGGCCGCCTCGCTGCGGTTGATCTTCGGGGGAAGAAGTTTCTGCAACCAGCTCATGCCGTGACCTCCTGGCTGTCCATCGCCTGACGGATGCTGCTGACCAGCGCCTTCACGCGCGGCAGCACTTGATCAGCCGGGCTGCCTTCGATTTCCTCGATGATGCGGCTGCCGATGACGACGCCGTCGGCCACGGCGGACAGGGCCTTCGCCGACGCACCGTCGCGGATGCCGAAGCCGACGCCGACCGGCATGCGCACGGCCTCACGGATGGCCGGAATGCGCTTCGCCACCTCGCTCACGTCGAGGTGACCGGCTCCGGTCACGCCCTTCAACGATACGTAATAGATATAGCCGCTGCCGATCTCCCCCACCGCCTGTATGCGCCTTTCGGTCGACGTCGGCGCAATGAGGAAGATGACGTCCAAGCCGCGCCCGCGCACCTTGGCGGCGAAATCGTGCGACTCCTCCGGCGGATAGTCGACCACCAGCACACCATCGACACCGGCCGTTGCCGCCGCGTCGACGAAGGCATCTACGCCCATCGCCTCGATCGGGTTCGCATAGCCCATCAGCACCACCGGCGTGCGCGCATTGGTGGTGCGGAACTCGGCCACGGCAGCGATCACGTTGCGCAGCGACACCTTCTTGAGCAGGGCCCGCTCGGACGAACGCTGGATGGTCGGGCCATCGGCCATCGGGTCGGAAAAGGGCACGCCCAGTTCGATGATGTCGGCGCCGGCATCGACCAGCGTGTGCATCAGCGGCACGGTCAGCGACAGGTCGGGGTCACCTGCGGTGACGAAGGGAATCAGCGCCTTGCGGCCGGCCGATTCGAGTGCGGACAGGGTGGAAGCGATTCGGGACATGTATTGAAACCGCCGGCCGGACCGCTTGTGCGCTCCGACCGGCAACAGGTTGATCGGGAACGCGTCAGAACTTGATGCCGGATTTCTCGGCCACGGTGTGCATGTCCTTGTCGCCACGACCGGACAGATTCACCAGGATGGCCGCGTCCTTCGGCATCGTGGCAGCCAGCTTCATCGCGTACGCGATCGCGTGCGACGACTCCAGCGCCGGAATGATGCCCTCGGTGCGGCACATGCGGTGGAAGGCTTCGAGCGCCTCGTCGTCATTGATCGTCACGTACTCGGCGCGGCCGGTGTCCTTCAGCCATGCGTGCTCTGGGCCCACGCCCGGGTAGTCCAGACCGGCGGACACCGAGTGCGTCTCGATGATCTGGCCGTTCTCGTCCTGCAGCAGATAGGTACGGTTGCCGTGCAGCACGCCCGGACGACCGGCGGTGAGCGAGGCCGAGTGCTGGCCGCTGGCCAGACCGTGGCCGCCCGCCTCGACGCCGATCAGGCGGACGTCCGGGTAGGGAATGTAGGGATAGAAGATGCCCATCGCGTTCGAGCCGCCGCCGACGCAGGCGACCACCGCGTCCGGCTGACGCTGGATCATTTCCGGCATCTGCCACAGGCACTCTTCGCCGATGATCTTCTGGAAGTCGCGCACCATCATCGGGTAGGGATGCGGACCGGCGACCGTGCCGATGATGTAGAAGGTGTTGGCGACATTGGTGACCCAGTCGCGCATCGCCTCGTTCAGTGCGTCCTTCAGCGTCTTCGAGCCGCATTCGACCGGCACCACGGTGGCGCCCAGCAGTTTCATCCGGTAGACGTTGGCGGCCTGGCGCTTCACGTCCTCGCTGCCCATGTAGACCACGCACTCCATGCCGAGGCGGGCGGCGATGGTCGCGGTGGCGACGCCGTGCTGACCGGCACCGGTTTCGGCGATCACGCGCGGCTTGCCCATGTGCTTGGCCACCATGGCCTGGCCGATCACGTTGTTGATCTTGTGCGCGCCGGTGTGGTTCAGGTCTTCGCGCTTGAGGTAGATCTGCGCGCCGCCACAGTGGTCGGACAGGCGCCGGGCGTGATAGACCGGGCTCGGGCGTCCGACGTAGTGCTTCAGCTCGTATTCGTACTCGGCGCGGAAGGCCGGATCGTCCTTCAGCTTGTCGTACTCGACACGCAGTTCGTCGAGCGCAGCGATCAGGGTTTCGGCGACGAACACGCCACCGTAAGGACCGAAATGACCCAGAGCGTCCGGATAGTTGTAGGCCGAGGCCGATACCTCAGCCGGCAGATCTTGCTTCCCCATGCTCCACTCCTGATATGAACGCCGCCACTCTGGCGACGTCCTTGATGCCTTTGGCCGATTCGACGCCGCTGCTCACATCGACCGCCACCGGCCGGATGTTGCGGACCGCCTCGGCCACGTTGTCCGGATCGAGACCGCCGGACAGGATGAGGGGCATCGGCAGCGACGGCGGGATGAGGCTCCAGTCGAAGCGCTTTCCCGAACCACCCCATGCTTCCGACCAGGCGTCGAGCAGCAGTGCCCGCGCGCCACGGAAACGGTCTGCGCATTCTAGCAAATCCGTTTCCGGCCTCACCCGGACCGCTTTGATCCAGGGCCGGCCGAAGCGTTCGCAGTATTCCGCGCTTTCGTCGCCATGGAACTGCAGAAGATCGAGTGCGGCCTCACGCGCCACCCGCTCGACCACCGCCGCCTCTTCATTGACGAACAGGCCGACGCGGGTGACGAAAGGGGGCACACGGCGCGCCAGTTCGGCCGCCCGCGCCGCCGTCACCGCGCGCGGGCTCGGCGGATAGAGCACGAAGCCGACGGCGTCCACGCCCAGCGCGAGCGCGCCGTCCAGATCGGCCTCACGGGTGAAACCGCACACCTTGATGCGAGTCCTGCGCACGTTGATTTCCCGTTGATTCAGTCGGTCGGGCCGACCGGCGGCAGGCGGTAGAGGCCGTCCGCCGGCAGACCCCAGTGCGCATCGTAGCCGACACCGACCAGATAGAGGCCGGCGGCAGCAAAGGTCGGGGCAGCCAGCCTGCGGTCGCGCTGCGCCAGCAGCGAGGCCATCCAGTCCGGTTCGCGCCGGGCGCAGCCGATTTCGACCAGCGCGCCGACGATGTTGCGCACCATATGGTGAAGGAATGCGTTGGCACCCAGATCGAAGGTTATCCAGTCGCCGCGGCGGCGGACATCGAGTGCCGTCATCGTCCGCACCGGGCTCTTCGCCTGGCATTCGGACGAGCGGAAGGCCGAGAAGTCATGTTCGCCCAGCAGGACCGCGGCCGCCGCGCCCATGCGCGCAGCGTCGAGCGGGCGGTGAAACCAGCCGGCCAGCGAGGCGCCGATCGCCGGCCGTACCGGGCTGTTGTAGAGGCAGTAGCGGTAGCTGCGCGCATGCGCGGAAAAGCGCGCGCTGAAATCGTCGGCCACCGGCTGCGCCCAGCGCACCGCGACGCCCTTCGGCAACAGTGCATTGCAGCCGCGCACCCAGGCCGGGTCCGGCCGCTCGGCCGAGGTATCGAAGTGCACGACCTGGGCCGTCGCGTGAACGCCGGTGTCGGTGCGGCCGGAGGCCTGCACACGCACCGGGTGAGCGGCGATGGCACCCAGTGCCGCCTCCAGTGCATCCTGCACGGTCGGCCCGACCGGCTGCGACTGCCAGCCGCGGAAGCCAGACCCGTCGTACTCGACTCCGAGCGCAATCCTCATCGGCTCACCCCAGCTTTACCCAGGTCACGCACGCGACGAGCGCCAGCGCGATGGTCAGCGCGTCGGCGGCGCGCAGGGGCGCGCAGGGCTCGACCGGAAGCGGCGCCTGTCCGGCCTCGGGTGGGCGCAGCCAGCTGCGCCAGGCGCCCCGCGCCGGTGGCTGTTCGAGGTCGCGCAGCACCAGTTGCAGGCGCAGCGCGAAGGTGTCCGGCCCTGGACGTTCGGCCGACAGCGGATGCAGCAGCCGGTGCATCGCGCCCGCCAGCTGCGGCAGTGTCATGCGTTCGAGCAGTACGGCCACGCAGGCCGCCATCGCCGCGAGGTGCAGCGCGGCATGCGCTGCGGCGCGCAGCCCTTCGACGGTCGGCCCGGCGGTGAAGTCGTCGATCAGCAGACGGCCCGGCGTACCCAGCGAAAAAGTGACGGCGATGGCGAGGAAAAGCCAGCGCAGACGACGCAGCAGATTCAGTGCACGGCGCGGCGCGAGCAGACTCGCCGCCAGCAGGCTGCACGTCACCCAGATCCCGTGGCGGGGGGACGCGGCGCCCTGCCCGGCCAGCAGCCACACCAGCCAGATGGCCAGCAGCGTGGCCGCGTGCAGCGACAGGAACTTCGCCGCCACAGGGTGCAGCGGCATCGGAGGCCTTTGCATGGACACCATCGGTGAGTAGAGGGCGCCGAGCATACCGCGCCCGGCGGCGGCTGCGCATCCGCGATCGCGGCATCACGCGCGCAAGAAAGGGAAAAGCCGGCGCGAGGCCGGCTTTCCACGACGACAGGGCGAGCGGAACCGGCGCGCCGCGCGCTCCGGCCCGGTCAGCCGGATCAGGCGAGGCGGCCGAGCATGTCGTTGGCCTGTGCCTGCTGCTCGGCCGTGCCTTCACGCACGACCTCCTGCAGCAGTTCGCGCGCACCTTCCTTGTCGCCCATCTCTTCGTAGGCACGCGCCAGTTCGAGCTTGGTTTCCGCTTCCTCGGCAGCCGTCTGCGGCGGCTCCTCGCCACCCAGCATGTCTTCCGGATTGATCACCGTCGACACCGCTGACGGCGGCAGTTCGTCGGCCGGCGGCGCCGCTTCGGCCAGCGCCTTGCCGACATCGCCCACCACGTCGGTGGCGAGGGTCGACGGGTCGGGACCGAGATCGAGGTTGATGTCCGACAGGTCGAGCACCGGCTCGGCAGGCTGCGCGGGAACCGGCGCGTCGGACGCGTCGAAGTTGAAATCGATCAGGTTGCCGATGTCGGTGCGTTCGAGATCGACCACCGCCGTGGCATCCTCCGCCACCGGCTCGCTCGGCAGGGACAGATCGAGATCGAAGGCGGGCACGTCCGGCTGCGCCAGCGTCTCGGCGGTGTCGGCGACGTTCTTCTCAAGCACCAGCGTGCTTACGTCTTCGCCCTCGCCTTCGGGCTTGTCCGCCGTGAAGTCGAGGCCGAGATCGAAATCCAGCGAGGACTCGCCTTCCGACTCCTCGCCCGGCTTGGTCAGCGTGGTCGCCACGCCGACGGTGGGCGACTGCGGCGCGGCTTCCGCCGGCGGCACGTCCAGATCGAAATCGAGACCGGCGTCGGCTGGCGCGGCCGGCGTCTCGACATCGAGCCCGCTCAGCACGGGCGGTGCATCCAGCGCCACGGTTGCCTGACTTTCATCCGGCGCATCGCCCGACACCAACTGGCCGATGTCGCCCGGCAGCGTCCAGGTATCACGCATCTTGTCGGCACCGGCCACCACCACCGTAGCCGCCATGGCCGCCTGCACATCGCTGTCCGGCTCGGCTTCCGGCGAACCACCGTAGAGCGGGTTCGTCGGATCGACCGCGCGCCCCATCTGCGCAGCCTTCTCCCAGTCGGCGCCCTTGCCGCCGGTCTGCGCGTACAGCTCAGTGGCCAGCGTTTCGAACTGCTTAACCGACTTGCGCTGCGCGTAGATCTCGAGAAGCTTGAGGTGGATGGCGTGCCGGCTGGGCTCGCTCTTCAGCGCTTCGAGCAGGATTTCCTCGGCCTGGGCGTCACGGCCATAAGCCATGTACACATCGGCCTCGGCCACCGGATCGACCCCCTCGTCGGCGTCGATCGACGACAGCGAGGACTGGCTGAAATCGGTCTGAATGGAGCTGGCACTGGTATCGACGCTCTGGCCGCCGCCAGTCGCGCCGATGATGGAGGTCGACACCGGCACCGCTTCCATGCCGGCCGTGGTCGACGGCGGAGCCACCTCGGGTGCCGGCGCCTTGGCCTTGTACTTGCGGTAGCCGAGGTAGCCGAGCAGCAGCACGAGGATGCCGCCGAGACCGGCGAGCGTGCCCGGATCGGACAGCAGCCCGGGTTCCTCGACCGCCGCTTCGGGTTCCTCGTCGGTGGCCGGCGGCGGTGCGGCCGGCGTTTCCTTCGGCGCCTCGGCTGCGGGGGCCGGCGCCGGTGCCGGCGCGGGCTCGGCCTTCGGTGCCTCGGCGGCGGGCTTCTCGTCCGCCAGCGCGATCAGGTCCGGAACCGGCTTGTCCTCGGGCGCTTCCGGTTTCTTGCTGTCGGCGCCGGCAATCAGGTCGGGCACCGGCTTGTCCTCCGCCTCGGACGCTGGCGCAGCCGGCACCGGCGCCGGCGCGGGGGCAGGCGCCGCGGCTGGCGGCGTTGCCGCCTTCTGCTGCGCCTCGGCCAGCGGCGTGTTACGGAGTTCGATCAGTTTCTGCAGCTCACGGACATTGCGCTCGAGGTCGGCGAGACGGCTGTTGGCGTCCTTCAATGCGCGATCCTTGGCGATCACTTCCTCTTCGAGCGCACTGATCTTGCCGGAGTCGGCGGCCGACTTCGACACCTTCACCTGGTCGGAGGCCGCGGCAGCGTCCGGCGCCCTGTCTTCGACACGCGCCTCGATCTTGCCTCCGGAACTGCGGCCACCGGCATCGGCGGCCGACGGCTGGGCCGCGACGCTGCCGGCGAGACGCGCGCGGTAGGCGGCGAAATCGGCGGTCTGCGCGGCGACGATGCTGCGCGCCTCCTGCGGCGAAACGGCTTCTGCAGCCGACTGATCGGGAATGCTGAGAATGCGGCCGGCGCGCAGGCGGTTCATGTTGCCGCCATCGAAAGCGTCCGGATTGGCGCGCACCAGTGCAACCAGCATCTGGTCGAGGCTGACACCGGACGCGGCGTTCTCGGTGGCGATGCGGCGCAGCGTATCGCCGCGGCGCACTTCATACGTGCCATCGGCCGCCGCTGCGCGCGTCGGTGCGGCGGCCGGCGTGGCAGCCACCGCCCTCGGCGTGCTGCTGTCCGGAACGGCTACTGGTTCGACCGGTGCCGGACGCGGCATGTCGGCCGGGTCGAGCAGGAAGGTGTATTCGCGGACGAGCCGGCCGGAGGCCCAGTTCAGCTCGATCAGCACGTCGAGATAGGGTTCGTTGACCACGCGGTCGCTGGTCACCACCAGCACCGGGCGGTTGCCGCGCTTGTCGACGGCAACCCTGACGCCGGAAAGGCTGGACGCGAACTCGACGCCGGCTTGCTTGAAAGCGCTCGGCGACGCGAGTTTGGCGGACATCGAGGACAGTTCGTCGGCGGTGGCGGAAAGCTCTACTTCGGCGCGCAGCGGTTGGCCAATCGCAGACTGGACGGTGAGTTTGCCGAGACCGGCCGCCCCGACGGACAGCGGCAACGCCGACAGCAGCGCGGTCAGCAGGCGGATCGAATGTTTTTTATCGCTATGACGCACCGCGTTTTCCTCGCGCGCTAAAACCCAAATCTCAAAATAACATCATGGTCTTAGCCCTGCAAGCTAAACAGTCGCTTTATGTTGCGAAACTGTCTGTTACGACACGCCGCTTGCGGTGGAACAGCGTGCCGGGTGCTACATCAGGCTTCGACCAGAATACGCAGCATGCGGCGCAGCGGTTCCGCCGCCCCCCACAGCAGCTGGTCGCCGCAGGTGAAGGCACCGAGATAGTCCGGTCCCATGTTGAGCTTGCGCACGCGACCGACCGGGATGGTCAGCGATCCGCTGACCGCTGCCGGCGTCAGGTCACGCATGCTGTCCTCGCGATGGTTGGGCACGAACTTCACCCAGGCGTTGGCTTCGCGAATCATGCTTTCGATCTCGTCCAACGGCACATTGCGCTTCAACTTGATGGTGAGCGCCTGCGAATGGCAGCGCATCGCGCCAACACGTACGCAGATGCCATCGATCGGCGTCAGTGCGGCGCCACTGCGGCCGAGAATCTTGTTGGTCTCGGCCTGGCCCTTCCACTCTTCCTTGCTCTGGCCGCTTTCGAGCTCCTTGTCGATGTAGGGGATCAGCGAGCCGGCCAGCGGCACACCGAAGTTCGCCTTCGGGAAATCGGCGCTGCGCAGGCTGTCGGTGACCGCGCGGTCGATGTCGAGAATGGCCGAGGCGCTGTCCTTCAGCATCGGCGCGGCGACGTTGTGCAGGGTGCCCATCTGGCTCAGCAGTTCACGCATGTTCTGCGCACCGGCGCCAGACGCCGCCTGGTAAGTCATGGCACTCATCCACTCGACCAGACCGGCCGAGAACAGCGCACCGACGCCCATCAGCATCAGGCTGACCGTGCAGTTGCCGCCGATGTAGTCCTTCACGCCGCGCGTCAGGCCGTCCTTGATCACGCCCATGTTGACCGGATCGAGGATGATGATGGCGTCGTCCTTCATGCGCAGCGCGGAGGCGGCGTCGATCCAGTAGCCCTTCCAGCCGGCGGCGCGCAGCTTCGGGTAGACCTCGTTGGTGTAGTCGCCGCCCTGGCAGGTGATGATGGCGTCCATCTTCGCCAGCTGGGCGACGTCGGTCGCGTCCAGCAGCGGCGCGCTGCCCTGCCCCACGTCCGGGCCGGCGGCGCCGACGCTGGAGGTGGTGAAGAACACCGGTTCGACCAGTGCGAAATCGTTTTCCTCGCGCATGCGCTGCATGAGCACAGAGCCCACCATGCCGCGCCAACCCACCATTCCGAGCTTCAACATGTCCGTTTCCTTGTCCGTCCCTTACAGCGCCGCGAGTACCGCGTCGCCCATCTGCTTCGTACCGACCCGCGTCGTGCCCGGCTCGAAGATGTCGCCGGTTCGGTAGCCCTGGGCCAGCACCTTGCGTACCGCATTCTCGATGCGCACCGCCGCCGCTTCGTTGCCGAAGCTGTAACGCAGCATCATCGCCGCCGACACGATGGTGGCCAGCGGATTGGCCACGCCCTGGCCGGCGATGTCCGGCGCCGAGCCGTGGCTGGGCTCGTACAGGCCCTTGTTGTTCGCGTCCAGCGAAGCCGAGGGCAGCATGCCGATCGAACCGGTCAGCATCGATGCCTCGTCCGACAGGATGTCGCCGAACATGTTGCCGGTGACCACCACGTCGAACTGCTTGGGTGCCTTCACCAGCTGCATCGCGGCGTTGTCGACCAGCATGTGGCTCAGTTCGACGTCCGGATAGTCCTTGGCCATGTCCGAAATGACCTCGCGCCACAGCTGGGTGCATTCGAGCACGTTCATCTTGTCGACCGAACAGAGCTTCTTGCCACGCTTGCGCGCCGCCTCGAAGGCGACCCGGCCGATGCGGCGGATCTCCTCTTCAGCGTAGATCATGGTGTTCCAGCCCACGCGCTGTTCGCCCCACTGGGTGTTGCGCACCTCGATGCCGCGCGGCTGGCCGAAATAGATGTCGCCGGTCAGTTCGCGCACGATCAGGATGTCCAGGCCGGACACGACTTCCGGCTTCAGCGACGAGGCGTTGGCCAGTTCCGGGTACAGGATGGCCGGACGCAGATTGGCGAACACGCCCAGTTCGGCGCGGATGCGCAGCAGTCCGCGTTCCGGGCGCTGCTCACGCGGCAGCGTGTCCCACTTCGGGCCGCCGACTGCGCCGAGCAGGATGGCGTCGGCTTCGCGCGCCAGCTTCGAGGTGGCTTCCGGATAGGGGTCGCCGGTGGCGTCCACTGCGCCGCCGCCGAGCAGCGCATGCTCGAATTCGATCTTCAGACCGTCGGTACGCAGGGCCTCCAGCACGCGCAGCGCTTCGGCGGTGATTTCGGGACCGATGCCGTCACCGGCGAGAACACAGACTTTCACGGATGGCTCCAGTAGGGGTCAGGCAAACAGCCAGGGCTGTTCGATGCGGCGACGCGCTTCGAACTCGCGGATCTTGTCGGACTGGCGCAGGGTCAAGCCGATATCGTCGAAACCGTTGATCAGGCAGTACTTGCGGAAAGCATCGATATCGAACTTGATGACGTGTCCGTCCGGACGCACCACCACCTGCTTGTCCAGATCGATGTGCAGGCGGTAGCCCGGCGTGCCGGCGCACTGCAGGAACAGCTGCTCGACTTCCTTCTCCGGCAGGCGGATCGGCAGCAGGCCGTTCTTGAAGCAGTTGCTGTAGAAGATGTCGGCGAAGGTGGTACCGACGATGGCGCGGAAGCCATAGTCCTCGATCGCCCACGGTGCATGTTCGCGCGACGAGCCACAGCCGAAGTTCTCGCGCACCAGCAGCACGCTGGCACCCTGGAAACGCGGCTGATTCAGCACGAAGTCCGGATTCAGCGGACGCTTGGAGTGGTCCTGACCGGGCTGGCCGACATCGAGATAGCGCCATTCGTCGAACAGCGTCGGGCCGAAGCCCGAACGCTTGATCGACTTCAGGTACTGCTTCGGAATGATGGCGTCGGTATCGACGTTGGCGCGGTCCAGCGGCGCGACCAGGCCGTCAAGTACGGTGAATGCTTTCATGACTGTCCTTGGTTCGCCGCTTACTTCGCAGACTTCTCGATGGCCTCGCCACCCTTCTTGATGTCCTTGCCCAGGCCTTCGACGGTGTTGCAGCCGGCCAGCATCAGGGTCATCGCGCTCAGGATCACGGCAATCAGCTTCATATTCAGCTCTTCCTCACTCAGACGCAGTTCAGACGATTTCACGCACATCGGCGAAACGGCCGGCGATCGCCGCCGCCGCCGCCATCTGCGGACTGACCAGGTGGGTGCGCCCGCCGGCACCCTGGCGACCTTCGAAATTGCGGTTCGAGGTCGAGGCGCAGCGCTCGCCCGGCTCCAGCCGGTCGGCGTTCATCGCCAGGCACATCGAACAGCCGGGCTCGCGCCATTCGAAACCGGCCGCCTTGAACACCTTGTCCAGCCCTTCCGCCTCGGCCTGCGCCTTGACCAGGCCGGAACCCGGCACCACCAGCGCCAGCTTCACGCCGTCGGCCACGCGACGGCCCTCGACCACGCGCGCCGCGGCACGCAGGTCCTCGATGCGCGAGTTGGTACAGGAGCCGATGAACACCTTGTCGATACGGATCTGGTCGATCGGCGTACGCGGCGTGAGGCCCATGTACTGCAGCGCACGGGCCACGCCCTCGCGCTTGACCGGATCGGCAAAGTCTTCCGGCGCCGGCACCTGGCCGCGCACGTCGGTCACCATTTCCGGGGAGGTACCCCAGGTCACCTGCGGCAGTATCCTGCGGGCGTCGATGTCGACCACGCGGTCGAACTGAGCTCCGTCGTCGGACTTCAGCGTGCGCCAGTACTCGACAGCGCGGTCCCACTGTTCGCCGCGCGGCGAGAACGGCCGGCCGCGCAGATATTCGATCGTGGTGTCGTCCACCGCCACCATGCCGGCGCGGGCACCGCCCTCGATCGCCATATTGCACAGGGTCATGCGGCCTTCCATCGACAGGCCGCGGATGGCCGAGCCACCGAACTCGATCGCGTAGCCGGTGCCGCCGGCGGTGCCGATGACGCCGATGAAGTACAGCGCGATGTCCTTGGCACTGACGCCCTTGCCCAGTTCGCCCTCGACGCGGATGAGCATGGACTTCGACTTCTTCTGCAGCAGGCACTGGGTGGCCATCACGTGTTCGACCTCGGACGTGCCGATGCCGTGCGCCAGACAGCCGAAAGCGCCGTGGGTCGAGGTGTGCGAGTCACCGCAGACGACAGTCATGCCGGGCAGCGTGGCGCCGTTTTCCGGGCCGATCACATGCACGATGCCCTGACGCTTGTCGCGGAAGGGGAAATAGGCCAAGGCGCCGAAGGCGCGGATGTTGTCGTCCAGCGTTTCGACCTGGGCCCGCGAAGTCGGATCGGCAATGCCCTGCTCCGAGCGGTCGGTCGGCACATTGTGGTCGGCCGTCGCGACGATGGAATCGACGCGCCAGGGCTTGCGATTGGCCAGTCGCAGACCTTCGAAGGCCTGCGGGCTGGTGACTTCATGCACCAGGTGACGGTCAATGTAGAGCAGTGCGGTACCGTCATCCTCGGTATGCACCACGTGACTGGACCACAGCTTGTCGTAAAGCGTTTGCGCCATTGCAACGATTCCGGCTGATCAGCGAAACCGCGGATTATAACCTTGCGGCGCAGCATTCAGCCGGCAGTGATCAGCCGCTCCTGTCCACCTCACCCGGCGGCCACATGCGCGCCAGCAGCAGACAGCCGGCCAGCGCGAACACCGAACTGAGCACGAAGGCCCAGCCGCCGCCCAACGGTGCCCACATCCAGCCGCTGATCAGTCCGCCGACCATGCCGCCAGCGCCGAAGGACACGCTGCCGTAAAGCGCCTGCGCCCGCCCCTGCTGACGGGCGTCGAACCACTGGTTCAGCGCCGCCACCGAGCTGGCGTGAAAAGCGCCGAAGGTCAGGCCGTGCAGCAGCTGGGCGGCGAGCAGCCAGGCCAGCGAATCGACCAGCCAGCCGATCATCGCGAAGCGCAGCACCGCCGCAGCCAGCGCCGCCAGCAGCATGGCGCGCAGCGTGAACCGGCGCATCAGCGAAGGCATCCACAGGAAGACGGCGATCTCGGCCAGTACGCCCAGCGTCCACAAGGCGCCGATCAGGCTCTTGCTGTACCCGTGCTCGTCGAGATGGATGGAATAAAAGACGTACAGCGCGCCGTGCGCGCAGCTCATGAAGAAGGCGGCGCCGAACAGCCCGGCCACCGGACGGCGACGCAGGATGTCGCGCAGCCCTTCGGTGGCACGCGGGCGGTCGGCATGCTCCGGCGCCTCCGGCAGGCTGAAGGCGAACAGGCAGATGCCACCCAGTATCAGGCTGCAGGCCCACAGCACGGCGCGCAGTCCGGTGCGGTCCAGCATCTCGCCCAGAGCCAGCACCGTGATGACGAAGCCGATCGAACCCCAGACCCGGATGGCGCCATAGCGGGCCACCTTCGATTTCAGGTGCTCCAGCGTCAGCGCCTCGACCAGCGGCAGCGACGCGCTCCAGAAGAAGGACATCAGCG
>JAVEVQ010000064.1:0-17816 GCA_034004945.1 Methyloversatilis sp.
TGCCACCAAAACAACACCCAACACAAAAACGACCACATCCGGACCACAATCCGTCTCATGGCCGATCAACAAACACCGCGTGCATTCTCCGGAATCGACCGTCTGTTCGGCAGCAGCGCCTACTCGACACTCCGCAACGCCTCCGTCACCATCGTCGGCGGCGGCGGCGTCGGATCATGGGCTTCCGAGGCAATCGCCAGACACGGAATACAAAACATCACGCTCATCGACCTCGATAATGTCGCCGAGTCGAATATCAACAGGCAGTTGCAGGCCCTGCAATCGACGCTTGGCATGGCCAAGGTCGATGCCCTTGCCCAGCGCATCGCATTGATCAATCCGGAATCGCGGGTGAAATGCGTCGAGGATTTCCTTTCTCCCGACAACGTTGCCGAGTTGCTGTCGTCGCGGCCTGACGCCGTGATCGACTGCACTGATCAGACCTCGGCCAAGGTGGCGATGGCGGAGCATTGTCATCAGGCGGGCATCGCGCTGTTCATGGCAGGAGCCGCAGGCGGACGCACCGATCCGACGCGTATCCGTCACGCCGATCTCGGGGCGACCCAGGGCGACGCATTGCTCGCGCGCGTGCGCACCCTGCTGCGCCGGAACGCTCGGATGAGCGTGTCGCGCAAGGATCATTTCGGCATCGAAGCCGTCTATTCGGCCGAACCGATGCGCAAGCCGGTGGTGGAGGCCTGCGATGCGGACATCGCGCCACAGGGGCTGAGTTGCGCAGGTTACGGTTCCAGCGTGTGTGTCACCGCCGGCTTCGGTTTCGCGCTGGCTGCACGCGCGATCGAACATCTGCTGAAACACTGAGCACAACACTTCCCGGGCAAACACCGCTACACTGCGCATGCGCCGTGCCAATAGGCGCTTTCCCTTGTCTCCCTGACAAGAGGAGGCATCAGCCTCCCTTCCGGAATCCACACCCTGTCTGCCTGTATTGGTGTCACTCAGCTTGAGCGACGGGCCGTCGCTGGAGAACTGTTTGAACACTGAAGTCGATTTCGCCGGGCTTGGCTTGGCCGAACCCCTGCTGCGCGCCATTTCCGAAGAAGGCTACACGCAACCTACCCCGATCCAGCAGAAAGCCATTCCGCTCGTGATGGCGGGACGTGACCTGCTCGCGGCGGCACAGACCGGAACCGGCAAGACCGCCGGTTTCACCCTGCCCATCCTGCATACGCTGATCAACCGTCCGGCCAACATTCCGCCGGGACGGCCTCGCGTGCTGGTGCTCACGCCTACGCGTGAGCTCGCGGCGCAGGTCGAAGAGTCGGTCCGTACGTACGGGGCGCACGCCAAGCTCCGTTCGATGGTCATGTTCGGCGGCGTGGGCATGAACCCGCAGCTGCAGGCGCTGAAGCAGCGCGTGGACATTCTGGTCGCCACGCCCGGTCGTCTGCTCGATCACCTCGGCGAGAAGACGCTGGATCTTTCCGGCGTCGAGATCTTCGTACTCGACGAAGCCGACCGCATGCTGGACATGGGTTTCATCCGTGACATCCGCAAGGTCATTGCGGCACTGCCGAAGGCGCGTCAGACCCTGCTGTTCTCGGCCACCTTCTCGCCGGAAATCCGCGAACTGGCCCATGGCCTGCTGAACGATGCCGCCGAGGTGGAGGTTGCCGCACGCAACACGACCGCCGAGCGCGTCGATCAGGGTGTCTACATGGTCGAGCAGAAACAGAAGCGCCATCTGCTCGCGCACCTGATCAACAAGGGCGAGTGGTCGCAGGTGCTGGTGTTCACCCGCACCAAGCATGGCGCCAACCGCCTGGCCGAACAGCTCGACAAGCAGGGCATCACGGCGGCCGCCATCCACGGCAACAAGAGTCAGAATGCCCGCACGCGGGCGCTCGCCGATTTCAAGACCAACACGCTGCGCGTGCTGGTCGCCACCGACATTGCGGCGCGCGGTCTGGACATCGACCAGTTGCCGCACGTCGTGAATTTCGAACTGCCCAACGTCCCGGAGGACTACGTGCACCGCATCGGCCGTACCGGTCGTGCCGGTGCCAGCGGTGCCGCGGTGTCGCTGGTCGATCGTGAAGAAGTGAAGTTGCTGACGGCGATCGAGAAGGTGACCCGTCAGTCGATTCCGCGCGTAACGGCGGAAGGTTTCGTGCCGGTGGCCGGTGCCAGCGAGGAGCCGGATCGCGGTCCGCGTCCGCAAGGTCGCGGTGGTCGTGCTGAGGGTGCGTCACGCAGCAAACCGGCATCGGGTAGTGGACAGCAACCGCGTCAGGGTCAGAAGCCCCGCGCGGCGGGAGACCGGTCGGCGCGCGCGCCGCAGAACAAGCCGGCTGCGCGCGGCAATGGCAACCCGGTCCGTCCGCAAGGCCGGGGCGGCAGCGCCAATGGCAACGTCGCGAACGGCAACCGGGCGCCGGTGCGTACGCACGACGATGACGACGACAACCGTGGCAATCGCATCCAGCCGGCGGCCAAGTCGCCGCGCGAGGTGAATGGCAACGTGATGCCGCGCGGCAACGAGGCGCGTCGCCCGCAACAGCCCGCGCTGTTTTCGCGCACCCGCAGCGGGCAACGCTAAGATCACGCCTTTCGCTTGAACAGGGCCGGGGACGACTTCGTGCGTGACGATGCGCTGAAAGTGCTGAAGGACGTATTCGGGCACTCCGGCTTCCGCGGCGCGCAGGGCGACATCGTCGAGCACGTCGCGGCCGGTGGCGACGCCTTGGTGCTGATGCCGACCGGCGGCGGCAAGTCGTTGTGTTACCAGGTACCTGCGCTGCTGCGCCCGGGTACTGCAGTCGTCGTGTCGCCACTGATCGCGCTGATGCAGGATCAGGTCGCCGCGATGACGCAGTTGGGCGTGCGCGCCGCCTTCCTCAATTCGACGCTGGATCTCGATCAGGTGCGCGAGGTCGAGCGCAGCCTGCTCGACGGCACGCTCGACCTGCTTTACGTGGCGCCCGAACGGCTCAATACCCCGCGCTGCCTCGATCTGCTGAGTCACATCCGGCCGGCGCTGTTCGCCATCGACGAGGCGCACTGCGTCGCGCAGTGGGGGCATGACTTCCGCCCGGAGTACCTGCAGCTGTCGGTGCTCCATGAGCGCTTTCCCGACGTGCCGCGCATCGCGCTGACCGCCACTGCCGATCCGGCGACGCGTACCGAAATCATCGACCGGCTCGCGCTGCACGACGCCCGCGTGTTCGTGTCCAGCTTCGACCGGCCGAACATCCGCTACACCATCGTGGACAAGGACGACGCGCGCAAGCAGTTGTTGCGCTTCATCCGTAACGAGCATGCGGATGATGCCGGCATCGTCTATTGCCTGTCGCGCAAGAAGGTGGACGAGACGGCCGAATGGCTGCTCGCACAGGGTATCAAGGCGCTCCCGTACCACGCCGGCATGGACGCGGCGACGCGTGCCTCGCATCAGGCCCGCTTCCAGCGGGAGGAGGGCATCGTGGTCGTCGCGACCATCGCCTTCGGCATGGGCATCGACAAGCCGGACGTGCGCTTCGTCGCCCACCTCGATCTGCCACGTTCGATCGAAGGCTACTACCAGGAAACCGGTCGAGCCGGACGCGATGGCGGCGCCGCCGACGCGTGGATGGCCTATGGTCTGGCAGACGTCGTGCAGCAGCGCCGTTTCATCGATCAGTCGGAAGGCAGCGAGGCCTTCCGCCGCATTTCCAGCAGCAAGCTCGACGCGCTGCTGGGTTTGTGCGAGACCGCGCAGTGCCGGCGCGTTCATCTGCTCGCCTACTTCGGCGAACAGGGACAGCCCTGCGGGAACTGCGACAACTGCCTGACGCCGCCCGAAACCTGGGATGCGACGGTGGCCACGCAGAAGGCACTGTCCGCGATCTACCGCACCGGCAACCGTTTCGGCGCCACCCACCTGATTGACGTACTGCGCGGCAAGGACACCGAGCGCATCCGTCAATGGGGGCATGACAAGTTGAGCGTGCATGGCGTCGGCAAGGCCGAGGACGACAATCTGTGGCGCGGCGTTTTCCGCCAGCTGGTCGCGCTCGGGCTGGCGCGCGTCGATCATGAATCCTATGGAGCACTGGTGCTGACCGAGGCCGCCCGACCGGTGCTGCGCGGCGAGCAGCCGGTGATGATGCGGCGCATCGCCGAGAAGGCCCGTGAATCGGTGGCGCGGCGCACGCGCAGCATCACTCCGGTGTCGATGGAGGGCGTAGACGCCAATCTGCTGGCGGCGCTTAAAGCCTGGCGGCTGGACGAAGCGAAAACCCAGTCGGTTCCGGCCTACGTCATCCTGCACGACAGCACGCTGATCGAACTGGCGCGCAAACGCCCGGCCGATCTCGATGACCTGACCGACATACCGGGCTTCGGTGCGCGCAAGGTCGAGCGCTACGGTGACTTTCTTGTCGAGTTGATCTCGGGCTTCGAAGACTGAAATATTGCACTGCATTAGTGCTTTGTCGCCTTTGTGCTCCGATGTGACGCGGCGCTGATGACCAAGGCTGCGCTTGAATCTCTTGAAAACAATGACTTGATGCTGATTTTTTGGTGGTCTGGTTATTGCGTTGTGCTTCACTGACTTCGTCACCGAAGCAGGGAGGTCATCGTGCAGTGCAATATCACACCGCTCCTTTTCATCGTCACCTGCGCATTCATGCAGCCGCTGACTGCCTGGTCGGCGGCGCCCGATTGCCGTGCGGGCAGCCGCAATCCGCTCGCCACGGAGCCTTGTCCGGCAAATGCGCGCTCCTCCTATCCGCTGGCGCACCTGTTTGAGAACTCATCGGAATCGAAAACCAGTCTGGCGCTGGCCGCCGTGCTGCTGGGCGTCATGGCCATGCGCGCCCGCGTGCGCTGAGCGACGCCGAAAGGGCACCGCGTCGGCTTCAGTCCGCCTCGATGCGGATGAAGCCGTCGCGGTTCGGCATCCGGACGGCTGGCAGGGTGCGCGCGTCCATGACCGCGTCGGCAGCGATCTCGCCGTTGATGTGCAACAGCCAGGCGCTGAGCGCATAAACCTCGTCCGCGCTCAGCGTGCCGGGCGCAGTCATCGGTTTGGCGCGACGGATGAAGTCGAACAGTGTCGTCGCGTAAGGCCAGTAGCTGCCTATCGTCTTGTCCGCCGCCGGTGTGTTCAGCGGGCGTGTCGCGCCCGCCAGTTCCTCGGCGCTGCCGCCGCGCGCGTCCTTGCCGTGGCAGGCGGCGCAGTGGCGAGCGAACAGCGCGGCGCCCTCGCTCACCGTTCCGCGACCGGGCGGAAGGCCGCGACCGTCCGGGAATACGTTCAGTTGCTGCCGGGCGAGTGCGGCGCCGCCGACTGCCTGTCCGAGCCGTGGTGATTCGAGCGCGTTCGGCGGCGCGGCGCAGGCGCTCAGCAGCAGGGACGACAGCAGTGCTGCAGTGCGCTCAGTAGGTGTGCGTAACCAGCCCATCGTCCTCGACTGCCCAGGCAACGATTGCGTTGTAGTGGAAATAGCCGGCGCGCCCGCGCTCGGCGACCAATGCCGCCCGTTCCGGCTGCAGATTACCGCGCTCGTCGGTGGCGCGGCTCTTCAGCACCGCAGGCTTGCCGTCCCATCGCCACGGTATGCGGAAACGCGTCAGGCAGCGCGGCAGCACCGGCGCTTCGAGCGCCGCGTCGGCCCAGCTCTTGCCGCCGTCGGCCGACACCTCGACCCGCCGGATGCGGCCGTGCCCGCTCCACGCCAGACCGCTCAGCTGATAGACATCGGGACGCGGCAGCGTCTGGCCGTGCGACGGTGACGTGATCAGCGACTTGCAGTCCATCGTGAAGGTGAACTGACGCGCCTTGCCCGAGGGCTGCAACTCGGTGTACTTCGATGTCTCGTTGCGCGACATGACCGGCTGGTCCGTCACTTCGAGTCGCTGCAGCCATTTGACATGCAGCACACCCTCCCAGCCGGGCACGATGAGGCGCATCGGGTAGCCGTTCTCCGGGCGCAGCCGCTCGCCGTTCTGGTAGAGCCCGATCAGGCAGTCCTTGCGCATCTTGGCGAGCGGAATGCTCATGTTCATCGCACCCGCGTCGGCACCTTCGGCGATCACCCATGACGCCCCGGCATCGATGCCGGCCTCGTCGAGCAGGATGGACAGCGGCACGCCGGTCCATTCGGCGCAGGACAGCAGACCATGTACCGACCCGGCCGATCGCTGTATCGGCTCGCCGTGCCAGCCGGCGTTGCTGTTGCCACCGCACTCGATGAACAGCATCTGCGAGCGCATCGGGTAGCGCAGCAGCGACTTCACGTCGAAGCTCAGCGGCTGGCGCACGCGCCCGAACAGCGTCAGCCGGTGGCGCGCCGGGTCGATCTGCGGTACGCCGTTGTGATGGCGTTCGAAGTGCAGGCCGTTCGGCGTGACGATGCCCTCGAGTTCCTCCAGTGGCGTGAAGGACACGCCGTTGCCGGCCACCGCGCGATTGGCACCGATGCGTCGCGCCGTCAGGCGCTCGTGCGGCGAGGGCTGGCCGTAGGGTGTGAAGGGCGCGCCCGGCGCATGCAGCCACGGAAGCTCGTCGCTGGCCTGCGCCTCGACCGCTGCGGCGGCGGTTGCCAGTGCCAGCCCGCGACGCAGGAAGAGCCGGCGATCGAGCAGACCGCCACCGGCGACTTCCGGCAGGGTGTGAAGATCGGGCCGCGGGCGGGGCATGGGATCAGAGGAAGAGCGTCAGTACGCCGGTATAGCCGTACAGCTGGTCATGCGAAATTTCGCCGCCGGCGAAGAAACCAGCCACAGGCAGGCCGGGAAAAGCCTGTTCGAGCATTTCCGGCTCGGTGTTGTCGTCGCCGAACATGTGCGCGCCGCGCGCGGCGCAGGAGATGTAGAGCGCGGCGAGCGGCGGTCGCTCCAGCGTCGACCGCACGTCGTTCAGCATGCGCTGCATGTCGGCGCGGGCACAGTCCGCGTCACGCCGATAGAAGCGCAGCCGTTGTCCGACCTCGACCGTGTCGTTGATGGCGATCAGACCGTTGCCGGGGTCGAGGCCGATCACGTTGCGCACGCGGAATTCGGCGTCGTCGCGCCCGGTCACCCCCAGACCGGGCAGGATGTAGCGGGCCGCGCGCCGCAGGTCCTGACCGAGCGAGGTGCCGGCGGCATCGAGAAAGGCGTCCAGCGCGGGGCGACCGTTGATTTCGGTGATGACGTTCTGGTCGCAGGCGGTGACGACATGGGTTTCGCCTACCGCACAGCAGCCCTGCGTCAGGCGCGTCATGATGGAAACCTGCTCGTTGAAAGCGACGCCGCTGATGCCGCCGCGCAATGCGCCGTTGGCGATCATCGGTGCCTGTCCGCGCGCCAGCGCGAGCCCGCCGGTGACGAAGCCGCTCGACACCTTGGTCGCCATGTCGGCGACCAGATCGGCCATGTCCGGCGTTGCCGGGTCAGCGTGCACCACGGCGAAGTAGGGCTGTTCGGGCGCCGCGTCCGTGCCCAGCGCATTGGGCAGGCGCTCGCGGCCGGAGAAGACGCGGAAGCTGCCCTCCGGCAGGCTGCCCACCAGCAGGGACAGGCCGGGCTGGTCCTGGGCGGCGATGGCGCGGCCGATGACGCCGACCGAACTGGTGCCGACCCAGTTTCCGATGCCGGTGAGCCGGGTCAGGCGCTCGAACATTTCCTGCAGGTCGCCACCGTAGTGATCGGCGAAATAGACGAAGCCGAGGTTGGCGTCCTCCGGCATGTCGAGCGCCGACAGCGCCAGGTCCATCGCGACCGGCCAGTCTTCGTGGAAGGCCGAACTGGCGGCGAATCGGGTCATCCGCAGTACCTCAGCCTCCGCCGGTGGGCGGTGCCGGGTCGTCGCCCGGTGCGGTGGCCGACGGAGGTGCGGCGCCAGCGTTCTGCATCAGCGTCCACGGCCACATGGCGGCATTGCCGAAGGCCTGCATCGGGTTCTGCGCCGGGTCCTGCGCGTGCGCCGCACCGGCGGCTGCAGCGCCGGTGGCGCTGGCGGCCATCGCCTGCATCGTCGCCAGCGTTGCGCGCTGGACTTCCAGCCCCTGGATGCTGGTCTGCAGCATGCTCAGGTTCATCCGTAGCCAGCCCTCGACCGCCTTCAGATCAGTGATGCGCTTGTCCAGTTCGCCGACGTCGAGCGTCGGCGTGACGAAGCCGGGTACCGGTAAGGGCATCTGCCCCCATACGGAACGCAGGAATTCCATCGGGTCGTACTGTGAGGAGTCGCCGGCCATGACATCACCTGTGTCGATCATTGTGCGCCAAGCATAGCGCGCCGTGCCTTGCCGGGGATACAAAAGAAAACGCGGCCACAGCGGGCCGCGTGAAGGGAGACACAACGTGCACAACGCCTTCATTCTTGTGCAGCGGCGGCGGCAGCGGCAATCGTCCGTTCGGCTTAAGCCGATGCGACCTGTTCCTTCAGCTTGAACTGGATCAGCGTGCGCAGCTTGGCCGGCATCACCGGCTTGAGCAGCAGGTGATGGCCGAGGTCCTTCGCCTCTTCCAGGCGCTCCGGTGTTGCGCTGCCGGTGACCAGGATGGCCGGAATGTCGACGCCGAAATGCCGGCGCACCGCCGCCACCACATCCGGCCCGACTTCGCCGTCGCGCAACTGGTAGTCGGCGATGATGAGGTCGGGCGCTGCGCCGCGTTCGGTCACGCTGTTCATCGCTTCCTCGTGCTTGCTGGCGATCAGCGTCTGCGCGCCCCAGCTGCCGAGCAGCGCGGCCATGCCATTGACGATGCTGGCCTCGTCGTCGATGACCAGGATGCAACGACCGCCGAGGTCGGCCTGGCTGCGCTCGGTGCGCACTGCGGTGGCGCGGACTACCGGGGCGCGGCCCATCGGTACGTCGATGCGGAACACGGTGCCTCGACCGGGGCGCGACGCCAGGCTGACCGGATGCCCCAGCAGGGCCGACAATCTCTGCACGATGGACAGGCCGAGGCCCAGGCCCTTGCGCCGGTCGCGTTCCGCATTGGCCAGCTGCACGAACTCCTCGAAGATGCGGCTCTGGTCGTCCGGTGCGATGCCCATGCCGGTGTCCCACACCTCGAAACGCAGTCCGTTACGGCGCACGCGCGTGCTGACTAGCACGCCGCCCGCCGGCGTGTAGCGCATCGCGTTCGAAATGAGGTTGCGCAGGATGCGTTCGAGCAGCACCGGGTCGCTGCGCACCCAGGCGGCGCGCGAGCGGATGCGCAATGCCAGGCCGCGATCGAAGGCTTCCGGTTCGAAATCCATGCGCAGCCGGTCGAACAGGGCGCTGACCGACACATCGGTGATTTCGGGTTTCACCTTGCCGGCATCGATCTTCGAAATGTCGAGCAACTCGTTGAACAGCCCTTCCAGCGCCTCGACCGAACTGCTGATGCTGGTCACCAGATTCGCCACTTCGGGCTCGTGCGCCTTGGCCGACAGGGCCGCCGCGAACAGGCCCATCGCGTGCAGCGGCTGGCGCAGATCGTGGCTGGCGGCGGCGAAGAACTGGCTCTTGGCGCGGCTGGCCTGATCGGCGCGGTCACGCGCTTCCGACAGTTCGATGTTCTGCGATTCGAGCCGGCGACTGAGCACCTCGTTGGCGTAGCGGCTGCGCAGCGCGCGCTCGATCAGCGCGTTGAAATTCTTGCCCACCCGCCACAGCGCGATCATCAGCACCGACACGATGAAGGCCACCAGCAGGTCGTGCCGGCTGCCTTCCCAGATGTAGCGCGCGATCACCGGCAGCAGCGTGGCGCCGAGGAAGGTGTAATAGCTCGGCAGGTGCATCGAGGTCAGCGCGGCGGCAACGCCGCACACCGACACCAGCAGCGACATCAGCACGATCTGCTGTGCCGGCGCGTCCGGGCTGAAGAACAGCCACAGCGTCGAACTCCACAGCACGCCGGAAATGGCGGCGCCGATCAGCCAGTAGGTGCCCCAGCGCGGCGCGCTGGCGGCGTCCGGTGCGGCGCGCCGGTACTGGCGCAGCAGCACCAGGCGCGACACCTGGTTGGCCATCGACAGCACGAACCACAGTCCGACCGTCCATAGCGGCGAGGTGTCGTACACCGTCCAGGCGACCAGCAGCGTACCCAGTATCTGGCCGCCGAAGGCGGTGCCGAGGTTCGCATACAGCATCTGGATCTGTGTCGCCACGACCTGGCGGTCGAGCTGGGCCTGTTCGCCCGGCTCCAGCCGCGCCGCGGCGTCGCCGCGCTCACGCGTCAGCGACTCGATGGTCGTGTCTTCGGGCAGCACGACCGGAGGCGTCACCGCGCTCATGGTGCCGGACCCGGCGTGCCGAGCTTCAGTCCGATGCGGCTGGCCGCCAGCACCGCCTGCGTGCGGTTGCTGGCGCCGAGCGCCTTCAGGATGGCCGTGATGTGTACCTTCACCGTGCCTTCAGCCAGATTCAGCTCGCGGCAGATTTCCTTGTTCGGCTTGCCCTGCACCATCAGCGTCAGCACCTCCGCCTGACGTTCGGTCAGACCGATGTCGGACGCCGTCTGTGGCCGCCGCGGCGTATCTTCCGGACGCGGCGCACCGAGGCCGAGTTCGCCGACGATGGCCTGTCGCGGTACATAGACACCGCCGGACAGAACGAGCCGCAGCGCCCCAAGCAGCACTTCGTTGGTACTCGATTTCGGGATGAAGCCCATCGCACCCTCGTGGAGCGCCGCCAGAACCGTGTCCGAGTCGTCGAAGCCGGACAGTACGACGATGGGCAGCGCCGGATGTGCCCCGCGGAAGGTCTGCAGCGCGCTCATGCCGCGGCAGCCCGGCAGCGTCAGGTCGAGCAGGGCGAGGTCGAGATCGGGATGCTCGTCGGCCAGCCGCAGACCGCCCTCGCAATCGGGCGCGTCGTACAGGTGGATATCGGCCGCGAGGCCGGGCAGCACGTGGCGCAGCGCTTCGCGTATCAGCGGGTGATCGTCAACGATCAGTATCTTCATGGAGGTCCGGGACAATCACGTCGACAGCGCCTGAGAGTGCCTCGCGCATCGAAGACGTCAATGATGGCGGAAAGTACCGCAACTCGGGACCTGTATTATTACTTTAGTCGTAGGCCGCTTGGATGAACTGCGCCAGGAGGGTGCGCAATTACACTCGGGCGGCCCAGTTCCGGCCCCGATCCTGCGGGCGCGGGGCACATCGGGCGTACATCGACACGCCGTTCAGGAGATTCTTTTTGGGCTGTCTGCTCATCGTCGAAGATCATGCGCTGGTGCGCGAAGGCATGGCCCAGACGCTGGCGCGGCTGGGAGCGGAGTGGTGCGTGATCGAAGCGTCCGACGCGGCGCAGGCTCTGGCCGTGCTCGACGGCGGTGCGGAGGTCGATCTGGTGCTGACCGACCTGATGCTGCCGGGCATGAACGGTTTTTCGCTGCTCGCCACGCTGCGTGAGCGCGATCCGTCGCTGCCGGTGGTGGTGGTGTCCGCACTGAGCGACAAGGCGACAGTGTCACGCGCGATGCGTCAGGGCGCCTCGGGCTTCGTGTCCAAGGGCGATTCGGGTGACCAGCTGGTGCAGGCGGTACGTCTGGTGCTCGATGGCGGCCTCTATACCCCGCCCGAGCGTCAGCCGCCCAACGCCCGGGCCGGCCGCACGTCGGCGACGATACGGCCGAGTCCGGCCGATGACTACGGTCTGACGCAGGCGCAGACGCGGGTGCTGCACCTGCTGGCCGAGGGGCGTTCCAACCGCGAGATCGCCGAGTCGCTCGGTCTGGCCGAGGGCACGGTCAAGGTGCACGTGACGCGCATCTTCAAGGCGATGAAGGTGACGTCCCGCGCGCAGGTGCTGATCGCGCTGGCACAGCGCGGCACGCGACGCGAGGGCTGAGCGGGGGCGCGGGTTGCGCGCCCCGGACGCCCGGTTCAGTGCGTGGTGGTGCTTCCCATCGTTGCTTCGATGCCGCTGCGTGGCTGGGCCGGCACGTTGTGCTCCATCGCGTCCTCGGCATCGATGTCCACCTCTTCGTGGTCGATGCGAAGGATGTCCAGCACCGGCGCGGCGACGCGACGACAGGCGTTGGCCAGCGGCGATGGCAGGCTGTCCGGGATGCGCTTCTGCAGCAGCTGCTTGGACGACGAGATCGCGAACACCGGCTCCAGGATGCGCGTGCGGTGCTGGCCGAGCTGGCTTTCGATCAGCTTGTCGGCCGCTTCGCGCGCCCACGGGTTGGTCGGCCACTGGGTCGGAATGGCGAGCGCGCGCGGGAATGTTTCCAGATCCTGCTGCACGGTACGGATGTCTTCGTGCGAATCGCGGAAGGGCAGCAGCACCAGATGGGCGAGACCGTACAGATGGCGGTCCATTTCGCTGCGGTTGGCGCCGCCGTCGATCACGCCTATCCACTTGTTCAGGCCGCGTATCTTGTCCACCACCTTGGCCAGCGCCTCGCGCGAACGCGCGTCGGCGGTGAGGTAGCGGCGGCCTTCCGGATCGAGCGGCTCGCGGCCGATGTCGGTCAGCACGCAGACCGAGCGCTGGTTCAGCAGCCCGAGACCCTGACACAGCATGTGCGAAAGCGTGGTCTTGCCGGTGCCGCCCTTGTTGCCGATCACGCAGATGATTTCAGCCATTTCGTGTTCTCCACCTACCGGGGTTCGAGCGACGATTATTCCGCGATCAGGCGCGCGCCATCGGCGGGAACTGCAGCCGAAACCGGTTCCATTTCCGCGACCGGGCGGCCATTCTTGCCGCGTCGTCCGGCAAATGTGTACACATATAGCGCACGCGCGGCCGGGTCGCCGTCGATGACGCGGTCCGCGGTCATGCCGGGAATTTCGAAGCTGTTGGCGATCAGCTGCGCGTCGGGCTTCATTTCCAGCGCCGCCTTGCGGCCCAGCCTGGGCATCGGTACCGGCGACAGGAAGGCATAGACGATGTCGAACTGGCCAAGTGGCACCGCCCAAAGGTCGTCGCGCCGTATCGTCACGTTGGGCAGGTGGCGGTTGCGCCAGCGGGCGATCAGCCAGGGCAGCGGAGCGTTCTCGACCCCGGTGAAGCGGCAGTCGGGGCGCGACATGGCGAGCCGGCGCAGCAGTTCGCCGGTGCCGCAGCCGAGGTCGACCAGATGGATGGCGCGCTCCTGCGGCAGCGCCTGCAGCAGCGCACGGGCGGTCGCCTGATTGGTCAGGAACAGTGGCACCCGGCTGCGGAAGGTGGACCAGAACACCGCCGACAGCAGCAGGAAGGCGAACAGATACCAGGCCGGCGCGATGTCCAGCATGCGGGCGCCGACCACCAGCGGCGAGAACAGCAGGTGGATCACCACCCACCAGCGCGGTGCCTTCAGGGTCAGCGCGAAGGCGGCGGCGATGCCGGCCTGCATGACGACGATGGCGCCGATGCCGGCTGGCGGCGTGACCGTGTAGCGAAGCGCGAACACGGCAACGATCCAGGACACGAGCTGTATGGCGAGGGCGCGGAACAGGTGCATAGCGAGGCCGCCGTGCGGGAAGTCGATGCCCTTACAGTAGCCCAGGCGCCGCGCGCGCAGTCACCGATTAGCGCGCGCAATGACCCGCATTCCCGCGTTTAGGCTTCAGCTGCGGGTGGCAGCTTCCAGTGCCTGCAGCCAATGCAGCGCGTGGATGCGGTCCTCGCCGCACATTTCGGCCGACGCCTGCAGCCCGCCGCAGCAGGCCGGGCGCTCGGGCGAACCGAAAATGGCGCAGCGCAGGTCTTCGGTCAGCTGCACGCAGCGCACGCCCGCCGGCTTGCCCTCGGGCATGCCGGGGATGGGGCTGGAGATCGACGGTGCGATGCAGCAGGCGCCGCAGCCGTCCCGGCACTGCAGCGCCTCAGTCATCGAGCGCTTCCAGCAGGCGGCGCACCGGTGCCGGCAGGCCGGCCGACGCGGCGTCGGCGCGAGACTGCCAGCGCAGCGACGATTCAGCGGCGAAGGCGCTGCGCGCGCCGACTGCGACGCGCAATGGCACCAGATGCAGTTCGAAGTGGGTGAAGCCGTGGATCACCGGCGCCATCGCCTGCGCCGCACTGCCGGCGATGCCGTGCGACGCCAGCCAGCGCGCCGCCTCGACCTGCGCCTCGGGCAGGGTCTGCGCCGCCAGTTCGGGCAGGCTGAGCAGGCCGCCCCAGATGCCGTGTCCGGGCCGGCGTTCGAGCAGTACCGCGTCGGGCGTCGTCACCAGCAGCGCGTGGCGCAGGCGTTGCGGACGCAGCTTCGCCGGGCGTGGCGCCGGCAGTTCGCGTTGCCGGCCCTGCAGCCGCGCAGCGCAGCGCGCCGCGACCGGACAGGCGTCGCAACGCGGCCGGTTGCGTGTACACACGGTGGCGCCCAGATCCATCAGTGCCTGCGTGTAGGCCGCACCGTCGCGCGTCGGCATCAGCGCGTGCGCCAGTGCCCACATGCGCTGCTCGACTGCGCGCGTACCGGGGAAACCGTCGATGGCGAAGACACGGGCGAACACCCGTTTCACGTTGCCGTCGAGTATCGGCGCGTGCGCGCCGAAGCAGAAGGTGGCGATGGCCGAAGCGGTCGAGCGACCGATGCCGGGCAGGCTTTCGATGTCCTCGACCGTAGTCGGAAAGCGGCCGCCGAAGCGCGTCATCACCTCGCGCGCGGCGCGGTGCAGGTTGCGTGCGCGAGCGTAGTAGCCGAGGCCGCTCCAGTTCTCCATCACCGTCGCCTCATCGGCCGCCGCCAGGTCCGCCAGTGTCGGAAAGCGCTGCATGAAGCGGTGGTAGTAGCCGATCACCGTCTGCACCTGTGTCTGCTGCAGCATGATTTCAGACACCCAGACGCCGTAGCCATCGCCGGTCTGCCAGGGCAGGTCGTGCCGGCCGTGCAGGCGCTGCCAGCGCACCAGCGTGGCGGCGAAGTCGTCGCCGGCGGCTACCTCTGAGGGAGTATTCATGGACGCGGATTGTAGGCCGTGATGCAAAAGCGGCGATAATCCGTGCTCACTTGCATGCAGCCCGCCCGATGAAGCTTCCCGCCGTTCCCGTCCCGCGCCGTCCGGTGCCCGTCTCCGTTCGTTCGCATGGAGCGGGACGATGAGCAATCCCGTACACGACAGCCGTGCTTTCCGCGATGCACTGGGCCTGTTCGCGACCGGCATCACGGTGGTGACCACGCGCGCCCCCGGCGGCGAAGCGGTCGGCCTGACCGTGAATTCCTTCAATTCGGTGTCGCTCGATCCGCCTCTGGTGCTGTGGAGTCTGTCGCTCGGTTCGCCGAGCGAAGCGGCCTTCCGCGCCTGCTCGCATTACGCAGTGCATGTGCTGGGCGAGAGCCAGCAGGCACTGTCGCGCCAGTTCGCCAGCAGCCGCGAACAGCGCTTCGCCGGCGTACAGACGACCGACGGCCTGGGCGGTGCGCCGCTGATCGAAGGCTGCCTGGCGCGCTTCGAATGCCGCAACGACATCCAGTACGCCGGCGGCGATCACCTCATCTTCGTCGGTCGGGTCGAGCGCTTCGAGCGCAGTGCGGGCGATCCGCTGCTGTATTTCGGCGGCGGCTACCGCGGCATCCGCCAGCCCTGATCACCAGACGTAGCCCAGGCCCAGCAGCAGCGTCGAGTCGGTCGCCTTGCGGCCGGGCGCCGGCGTGCGTTCCCAGTCGGCGTTGAGCTGGGCCGAGGCGGTGATGCCGCCGGCGATCGGCAGGCGCACGCCGGTTTTCGTCCTTATGGTCAGGAAGTCGTCGTCGGACAGGCTCCAGAAGCCGTCCTGGTCATGGAACAGTTCGGCGCGCCGGTCGAACACCCAGTGCGAGGCGCGCACGCCCCAGCCGGCGGCCGGGTAGTCCTCGTCCATGCCGGCGACGCGATCGAGATTGACGTGATCGATACCGGCGCGCAGCGACAGCCGCGTCGTGTCGTCGTTGTACAGCTGCCAGCCGTAGCCGGCACCGGTCGTCGTCCGCAGCTGGATGTCCTTGAACTTGTCCTGCTCCAGCGACAGGCGCGCGTAGATGAAGTTGTCGTCGTCGATGAAGTGATCGTAGTTGCCGTCGAAAAGCCACTGCTGCGCGGTCCGCACGCCGCGGTCCTTGCGCCGGTCAACCTTCATGCCCAGCCCCCAGGCGTAGCCCTTGGCCCGCGCATTCAGGCCGGCGTCGCCATACACCCGGTCGTTCTCGGAGTTGCCGCGCACCATGGCCGCCGACAGGTTCACGCGACCGTTATAGCTGACGCCATTGCCCGACTGTTCCGGCGTCGGATTGATATAGGCGATGTCGTCGCGTGCCACCGGCGCGCTGCCGGTGGCGCTCGATACCTCGAACTTGTCCGGCGCGCTTGGCGACAGCTGGGCCTTGTTGAGCAGGTCGCCGTCGCGCGTCATCACGGTGAGCGCTTCGTCAGTGCGTACGCTGGTGACCTGGTCCCAGCGCAGTTTCACCTCTCCGGCATATTCAGTGGCGATGATCAATTCGTTGCCCGCCTTGCTGACGATGCGTCCGCTCAGGCGGTCACCGTTGGCGAGCAGCACCTCGTCGGCGCTGGCGGAGGTGGCGCCGAGCAGCGCCGGAAGCAGGATGGAAAGGCAATGCGGCAGGCGGCGCAATCGCATGGTGGGTTCTCCCGGATTGTGTGGCGTGCATGCCGGCGAACGGCGTCGGCCGGCGGCGATGGATGGATCAGTCGATCCGGTACAGCGGGGGTGTTACGAGGGTGGGCGGTTCAACAGGCCAGCCAGTCTAGCGGCGCAATTGCCCTGCGGCTGTAGGAGAAGGGGAAGTCGCGCTTGCGCGCCGTGGAGCGGGTGAAGGGAACAGCACCCGGTCGCTAACTCGTTTATTACGAACGTTTTTTCCGATCCAAGCGTCACGGAATGGACTCGATTGTGGACTCAAGTCTTCGGCCTGGTCAACGCAGGCCGTTGCGGGTGATCCAAAGCGAGCCAAGCACATCCATCAACAGCCAGAGCATCGGATTTCATACCGAAGTCTATCTGTCCACTGGCACATCACGCCACAGGCCGCTACGGACAGGTGAGCTGCGTCCTCAAAGGATTGACTCATCATCGACAGGCCCGGTCCCGCCCGCCTTTCGCCCGCTCGATGAACCGCTTCATGGGCTCCGAGGGTTCGCCCCGGCGGCGCAGCAGGTAGGTAGAGAGCACCGGTGGGCTGCCGGCCAAGGGACGAATGGAGATGTCCGGGCGCTGTAGCGTCTGCACCTGCGAGGCGATGGCGAAGCCGATGCCGTAGCCGGCACCGACCAGGGTCAGCATCACGCCCAGGCTGGTCACTTCATCGACCAGCTTGAGCGGCGTGCCTGCGTCCTGCAGCAGCGCTTGAATCTGATGGCGGCAGCCCGATCCCGATTCGGGATGGCACAGAACCAGCGGGAACTTCAGGGCTTCGGCCAGCGGCACCTGCACGTGTGCCAGCAAGGGGTGGCGTGCGGGCACGATCACCGACAGCGGATCGGTCCACACCGGCTCGGCGACGAGGCCATCATGTACCGCGTTTGACAACGCAAAGCCGATGTCCAGCAGATCGTCGTGCAGCGTCTTGAGCTGCTGCGCGAACGGCAGCTCGAAGACGCGAATCTCCATCTCGGGCTCCTCCTCGCGGCTGCGTGCCAGCAAGGTGGCGATGCGGGGCTGCGCCAGGCCGTCGCAGATCGCGATGCGCAGATGGCCCTGGTAGCCCTGTGCCGCCGCCTTGGCACTCTTGACTGCCTGCTCCACGGTGGCCATCACGCGTCGGCATTCGCCTAGGAACACCTGGCCGGCCCAGGTCAGCCGCGTCAGGCGGGTGCTGCGGTCGAACAACTGCACGCCAAGCTGGCTTTCCAGGTCGCGCATTGCTCGCGATACGGGAGATTGCTCGATCCCGAGACGCTCGGCCGCGCGGGCGAGATGCAGCTCTTCCGCGACTGCAACGAAATAGCGTAGCAATCT
>JAVEVQ010000065.1:0-17763 GCA_034004945.1 Methyloversatilis sp.
GGCTGCGCTGCGAAAACAGGAAGCGGCCGTCGCAGACGAAACCCAGTTCCTGCCAGTCGACCGCGTCGTTGAGCAGCTCGGCGGCACGTGCCAGATCGGCCACTTCGGGGCGGGCGAACAGCGCCAGTACCGACCCGTCGTAGTGCGTGCATTCGTGCAGGAAGAAGGGACGCGGCTTGCGCGTCTTGCCATTCACGTAGATGCGCGGGCCGCCCGAACGGTGGTGCAGCCGCCCCCACTGCCACCAGTTGTGCTCGCCGAACGCGCGTACGCGCCGCGCCAGCAGCCGCGGCTTGTGCTGCTCCAGCCACTCGTTGCGCACGTCGAAGAAGGCGCGCCGTGTGCGGCCGGTATCGACGGTGCTGGAACAGACGAACTCCAGGTTGCCCTGCGGGTGCACGAAGATGTCGTCCGCCCCGGACACGGCACCGACGCGCACGTCGAACAGCGACGCCAGCGGCACGCCGTAGTCGCCGCGCAGGAACATGAGCTGGCCGCGCTCGCAGTGGAAGCGCCGGCCGTCGCTCATGCGCCGGTCCATGCGTCCCTTCTCGAAGCGGAACACCGCGCAGTTCGGCACATAGGGGCCGAACACGCGGCTGTCGCCGGTTTCGATGAAGTCGGTGATGCTGCCCTGGGCGTACAGCCAGTCGTTCAGGCGGCGCGCCGCGGTCAGCTTGATGAAGTCGCGCGGAACGATGAAAATCAGTTCGCCACCCGGTTTCAGATGACGCACGCACTTCTCGATGAAGAAGAGGTAGAGGTTGCTGCGGCGGTCGAACAGATCGCTGTGCAGTTGCGCGCGCGTGTCCGCCCGGATGTCCTGGTACCGCACATAGGGCGGGTTGCCGATCACGGTGTCGAACTGCTCGTCGACCGGATAGGCGAAGAAATCCATCACCTGCGCGCCGGCCGGGGCCACCGTCGGGTCGATCTCGATGGCGACGCAGCCCGGAATGCGCGACGCGAAGGCGCCGTCGCCGGCAGACGGTTCGAGCGTGCGGCCGTGGTTGCGGCGCAGCGCCAGCATGCGTTCGACGACGTCGTCGCGGGTGAAGACCTGTCCCAGGATCTCGACCCGGTGGTTCCTTTCGTTCATGGCGCCATTGTCCCATGGCTCCCATGTGCCGTCGCAGCATGTGTGCCGCCCACGCATGGGCTACCATCAGCGCCCCGCCCCCACACCCTGCCCCGCCCCATGCTGCATGCACCGATGGAACCCTTCGATCACGGCTGGCTCGACGTCGGCCAGGGCCATCGCATCTATTACGAACAGTGCGGCCATCCGCAGGGCAGGCCTGCGCTCTACCTGCACGGCGGCCCGGGTTCGGGCTGTTCGCCACGCCAGCGCCGCTTCTTCGATCCGGCCGTGTGGCGCGCCGTGCTGTTCGACCAGCGCGGCTGCGGCCGCAGCACGCCGCTGGGCGATACCGCGCACAACCACAGCGATGCGCTGATCGCCGACGTCGAGGCGCTGCGCCGCCACCTGGGCATAGACCGCTGGCTGGTGTTCGGCGGCTCCTGGGGCGCGACGCTGGCGGCGACCTATGCCGCGCGCCATCGTGAAGCCTGCAGCGGCGTGCTGCTGCGCGGCCTCTTCCTCGGCGGCCGCGACGACATCGACTGGTTCTTTCACGGCGCCGCCGCACTGGCGCCGGAAGCGCACGACGCCTTCATGCAGGCGGTGCCGGCGCGCTGGCGCAGCCGTGTCGTCGTCTGGCTGGACCGTGTGTTCTCGTCCGGCGACAGCGCACGCATCGACCGCGCCGTGCTGGCCTGGCGCGCCTGGGAACACGCGCTCGGCGTCTGGCCGGAACGCAGCGTGCCGGCCGAGCCGACTGCTGACGAGTGGCCGCTGCTGCGCGCCCGCTATCGCGTGCAGTCGCACTATCTGGCGCATCGCTGCTTCATCGGCGAAGCGAAGGTGCTGGACGCAATCGCGCGCCTGCACGGGCTGCCGGTCGCTTTCGTACATGGCACCAACGATCTGATCTGCCGGCCGCGGAATGCCCTGCGCGCCCACCGCACGCTGGCGGGCAGCCGGCTGGCCTGGGCACAGGGCGCCGGTCACGATCCCTTCCATCCGGCCAGCCTCAAACTGCTCGGATCGGCGCTGACCACGCACGCACGCGACGGACACTTCGACGCCTGGCCGGGAGAACCGTCGTGAGCCTCCGACTGAAGCTGAACCTGCTGATCGCCGCCGTCATCCTGACCTTCACCAGCACCATGCTGTCGATGGAACTGATGGGCACGCGGCGCGCCGTCAGCGAGGAAATCGAGGCGGCGAACAGGGTGGCCACCCAGTTGCTGTCGCGCGTGGCGCTGGTGTACTCCAACATGGGTTCGCCTGCACTGGTCGACTTCCTGTACCGCCTCGGTCGCGTACGCGCCACCGAAATCCATCTGGTCGACAGCAACGGCGTGATGCTCTACACCTCGCCGCCCTCGCCCTACAAGGCCGGCCGCGACGCGCCCGAGTGGTACTCGAACGCGATACTGCCCAAGCGGCCGCGCCAGGAAATCACGCTGAACGACGGCGCGCGACTGGTGGTCGAGGCCGACGCTTCGCGCGCCATCCTCGACGGCTGGGACGAGGCGGTGCAGTTGCTGATCGCCGGCTCGATCGCGCTGCTGCTCGGCAACGGCATCGTGTTCTGGCTGGTCGGCCGCGAGACGCGGCCGTTCAGCACCATCGTGCGCGGACTCGAACACATGGGCGCCGGCGACTATCACACGCGCCTGCCGCCGCTGCCCGGCAAAGAGGCCAGCTCGATGGCCCAGGCCTTCAACCGGATGGCGCAGGCGATCGAGGACAACATGAACGCCCGCCAGGAGGCGCTCGAAGCGCGCAGCAATCTGGAGGAGAACCGCGAACTGACGCAGTTCATCCAGAGCCGCATCGAGGAAGAAAGGCGCGACATCGCACGCGAGCTGCACGACGAAATGGGCCAGGCGGTCACCGCGATCAAGAGCATGGGGCTGTCGATCGCCCGGCGCGACGCGCAGTGTGATCCGCGCAGCGCCGAGGCGGCCAACCTGATCGTCGACACGGCCAATCACCTGTACGACGTGATGCACAGCATCATTCCGAAACTGCGACCGCTGGCACTGGACAATCTGGGGCTGGAAGATGCGCTGGAAGATCTGGTGTCGGAGTGGCGGCGCCATCATCCGGACATGCAGTTCGAACTGCAGATGCACGACCTGCCGGAAGCGCCGGGCGACTCCTTCAAGCTGGCGGCCTACCGCATCGTGCAGGAAGCGGTGACCAATGCGCTGAAGCACGCACACGCGCGGAAAATCATGATTTCGCTGCGTGGCTCGGAACGGTCGCTCGAGGTATCGGTCGAGGACGATGGCGCCGGGCTCGAACAGGGCTGGGCGCAGAAGCGCGGACATCACGGCGTACGTGGCATGCGCGAGCGCGCGCAGGCGCTGGGCGGCGAACTCGAGCTGCAGCCGCGCGACGGCGGTGGTACCCGGGTGGTCGCGCAGCTGCCGATGGATTGAGGGGGAGAACAAGAATGGGACCGATCAAGGTCATGCTGGTGGACGACCACGCGGTCGTCCGCATGGGATTCAAGCTGCTGCTCGCCGCCTGCGAGGACATCGAGGTGATCGGCGAAGCCGACAGCGGCGAGGTCGCCTACCAGCGCTACGCCGAGCTGAAGCCGGACGTGATCGTGATGGATCTGTCGATGCCCGGCATGGGCGGCATCGAGGCGGTCCGGCGGCTGACCGCGCGCGACAAGGGCGTGCGCATCCTGGCGCTGTCGGCGCACGAGGACACCGCACACCCGAAGCGGGTGCTGAAGGCCGGCGCCACCGGATACCTGTCGAAGCGCGGCGCGCCGGAAGCGCTGATCGACGCGGTGCGCACGGTGGCCGCCGGCCGCATGTATCTGGACGCCGAAATCGCGCAGAAGCTGGCGATGCAGGACGTGACCGGCACGCAGAACCCGGTCGAGGCGCTGTCCGAGCGCGAATTCGAGGTGTTCATCCACCTCGCCCGCGGTCAGTCGGTGAATCAGATCGCCGAAACGCTGCACCTGTCGACCTCGACCGTCGGCACCCATCTCTACAACGTCAAGCAGAAACTCGGCGCATCGAACCAGGCCGAACTGACTCTGATTGCACTCCGCAACGGCCTGATCGAGGCCTGACGCCGATCTGCAACACATGCATCGCACCAGCCCGGTGCGGTGCATGTCGCAGCGGTGCTTCATTTTCGGTCACGACCTTCCACATTCCGGCCACCGGAACGTCGCATCGTCGTACGTCGCGCGCGCGTTCGCCCGCCGCAGCGGGGCCACACCGCTTTATTGCAGCGCAGCATCGGCGCTTGCCCGATGCGGATTTGCGCCCCGTCCTGCCCGCGATGCGGTCGTCACCCGCGCCCGTCGGGGCGCGTGACGCGCCGTCCCGCCAAGTGACTGGCACGCTTCTCGCTGGTACCGCTCGTCAGCTGACACCCCTGCAACCTCATACACACACCGCCATGTTCCGTTAGTCAGTCATCGCCACCGGGTCCGGCCAGGACCCGCAAGCCGGCAAGGAGATCGTCATGCGTGCCCTTGGATTGCTGCTCTTGCTCACCGTCGCTCAGGCCTCACACGCCAGTGCCGAGCGATACATCCAGCTGTCGATGCATGTGGTGAAGGTACTTGCCGCGAACGCAGACGGACGCATCAACACCGGCACCGGCGTGCAGATCGACGGCACGCACGTGATCACCAACTGTCACGTGGTCGGCATCGCGACCAACGTGATCGTGGCCCGCGGCAGTAGCGGCGTGCCGGCGCAGGCAAGCTCGGTCGATCCGCGCCACGACCTGTGTGTGATGACCACACCGCACGCGATGGCCCGACCGGTGGACATGGCGACCTCGCGCACGCTGAAGATCGGCGACACGGTGCACGCGGTCGGCTTTTCCGGCGGCAAGGCGCTGTCGATGAGCGACGGTCAGGTGACCGCACTGCACGAGATGGATGGCGCGCTGGTGATCGAGACCGACGCCGCCTTCCAGCAGGGCGCGTCCGGCGGCGCGCTGTTCGATGCCGACGGCCGTCTGGTCGGAGTGCTCACCTTCTTCATTCCGGGCATGAAGCGCCACTTCGCCGTGCCGGTGGAATGGGTGCACAGCGGCAGCGCGGCATCAGGATTGCCGCTGCGCGACGCCACCCCGCCCTTCTGGGCCGCCGCCGACGAGGACAAGCCTTACTTCCTGCGCGCCATCCAGCACGAGAACGACGGTGACTGGGGCCGTCTGCAGGCCGTGGCGAAGGAATGGGTGGAGGCGGAGCCGCACAACAGCGCCGCCATCAAGGCCGCGGTGCGCGCCAGCCAGTTGCCACCGCCGCGCTGAACGACCGGCAACAGAAAGCCGGCCCCACGGGGCCGGCTTTCTTTCATCCCGACACAAGCGGCTATCGCGCCTGCGTCAGCTGTTGCTGCTGAGCTTGCGGCTGAGACAGCTGCACCACCTGCTCCACCTGTATCGCCTGCGCGGTCGGCTGTACCGGCGCCGCGGCATGCGTCGCGCCGGTTGCGGACGGCAGCAGCGGCACGATGAGCAGCGCGACGATGTTGATGATCTTGATCAGCGGGTTCACCGCCGGGCCGGCCGTGTCCTTGTACGGGTCGCCCACGGTGTCGCCGGTCACCGCGGCCTTGTGCGCCTCGGACCCCTTGCCGCCGAAGTGACCGTCCTCGATGTACTTCTTCGCGTTGTCCCAGGCGCCACCGCCGGTGGTCATCGAAATCGCGACGAACAGGCCGGTCACGATGGTGCCCATCAGCACACCGCCCAGCGCCTGCACGCCCGCCTCAGGCCCCATCAGGAAGGCGATGCCGAAGGCGACCACCACCGGAACCAGCACCGGCAGCAGCGAAGGCACCATCATTTCCTTGATCGCCGCCACGGTCAGCATGTCGACCGCGCGCGAGTAGTCGGGCTTGGCCGTGCCTTCCATGATGCCGGCGATCTCCTTGAACTGACGCCGCACCTCGACCACCACCGCACCGGCGGAACGGCCGACCGCTTCCATCGCCATCGCGCCGAACAGGTAGGGAATCAGGCCGCCGATGAAGAGGCCGATGATGACCGCCGGATTGGCCAGATCGAAGGCCACGCTGTGGCCCACCGCTTCCAGCGCGTGCGTGTAGTCGGCGAACAGCACCAGCGCGGCCAGACCGGCCGAGCCGATGGCGTAGCCCTTGGTCACCGCCTTGGTGGTATTGCCGACCGCGTCCAGCGGATCGGTCACCGCACGCACCGAATCCGGCAGTTCCGACATTTCGGCGATGCCGCCGGCGTTGTCGGTGATCGGGCCGTAGGCGTCGAGCGCGACGATGATGCCGGACATGCTGAGCATCGAGGTCGCGGCAATCGCGATGCCGTACAGGCCGCCCAGCGTGTAGGCCGCCCAGATCGCCGCGCACACCGCCAGCACCGGCCAGGCGCAGGACTTCATCGACACGCCGAGACCGGCGATGATGTTGGTGCCGTGACCGGTGGTGGAAGCTTCCGCGATGTGCTTCACCGGCTTGAAGTCGGTGCCGGTGTAGTACTCGGTGATCACCACCATCAGGCCGGTCAGCGCGAGACCGACCACCGCCGCGCCGTAGAG
Organism: Methyloversatilis sp.; assembly: GCA_034004945.1. Lineage (GTDB taxonomy): Bacteria > Pseudomonadota > Gammaproteobacteria > Burkholderiales > Rhodocyclaceae > Methyloversatilis. Next base: position 6,633 of record JAVEVQ010000065.1, read on the forward strand.
CCGCAGCTGCGCACCGTCGGTGATGCCCATCGCCGCATTCAGCGCGTCGTCCGGCATCAGCATCGTGGTGAGCGGGTAGAAGGCGATCAGCGCCAGCACGCCGGCAACGATGAGGCCGCGGTAGAGGCCGTTCATGATCTTCTGGCCCGGCTTGGTCTTGACGAACATGCAGCCGATGATGGACGCGATGATCGAGAAGCCACCGAGCGCCAGCGGATAGATCACCGCCGCCTCCGCATTCGACTTCAGCATCAGCGCGCCGAGCAGCATGGTCGCGACCGTCGTCACCGCATAGGTTTCGAACAGGTCGGCCGCCATGCCGGCGCAGTCGCCGACGTTGTCGCCGACGTTGTCGGCGATCACCGCCGGGTTGCGCGGATCGTCTTCCGGAATGCCGGCTTCGACCTTGCCCACCAGGTCGGCACCGACGTCGGCCCCCTTGGTGAAGATGCCGCCGCCCAGACGGGCGAAGATCGAGATCAGCGACGAGCCGAAACCGAGGCCGATCAGCGGATGGATGATCTGGTCTATGGTCGCGTCATGCGCCGCCGAACCCTTCAGGATCGCGTAGTAGCCCGCCACCCCCAGCAGGCCCAGGCCGACCACCAGCATGCCGGTGATGGCCCCGCCGCGGAAGGCGACGTCGAAGGCTTCGGAAATGCCCTTGCGCGCGGCTTCCGCCGTGCGCACGTTGGCGCGGACCGACACGTTCATGCCGATATAGCCGGCGGCACCGGACAGCACCGCGCCGATGACGAAACCGGCGGCGGTCGACATGCCGAGCGTGACGGCGAGGAGGATGGTCAGGATGACACCGACGATGGCGATCGTTCGGTACTGACGGTTGAGATAGGCCTTCGCCCCTTCCTGCACGGCGTCGGCAATCTCTCGCATTCGAGGATTGCCGGAAGGTTGGGCAAGGATCCACTTGCTGGATACGGCGCCATACACGATGGCCACCACTGCGCACACGAGTGCGAACCACAGACCGAACGACGACATCACCCCTCCTCTTGTTTTGACTGCGTGCAACGAAAGGGCGGCGCCGTGACCCCGCCCCGGAAGCAGCGAGCAACCTTGTGGGTTGCCGGACACGCGCCCCTGCGGCGCCTGCCCTGGTATGTCATCCGCACGCCGGGGAGCGTGCGGCTACAAGCGGTGCGTCTTCGACCCGGTCAGCCCTGGAACGGCGGCAGCGTGCGCGGCACGCTTTCGTTCTTCAGGCTGACATAGGCCGGCAGTCCATTCACGTAGGGCGGATAGTCCTCACCCTCGATCAGGGGCTGCAAGTATTCCCGGCAGGCGTCGGTGATGCCGAAGCCGTCGTCGGAAATGAAATGCCTGGGCATCATCTTCTCGCGGTTCGCAACGTCCTGCAGTTGCGCCACGTCAATCTTCCACGCATAGGGCGCGTCGGACACGCGCACGATGGCGGGCATGACCGCATTGCGGCCCTCGATCGCCAGTTCGACCGCGCGACGGCCGAGCGCATAGGCCTGCTGCGCGTCGGTGCCGGAAGCGATGTGGCGGCCGCTGCGCTGCAGGTAGTCCGGCAGCGCCCAGTGGTACTTGTGGCCGAGCCTGGTCTTGATCAGCTCGGCGACCTGCTGGCCGACCCCACCCAGCTGGGCGTGGCCGAATGCGTCGCGCGTGCCCGACTCGGCCAGCAGCTTGCCGTCGGCGCCACGCAGGCCCTCGGACACCGCGATGGCGCAGAAGTCGTGCTCGCGCACGCAGGCGTCGACGCGCGCCAGGAAGGCCGCCTCGTCGAACGGAATTTCGGGGAACAGCAGGATGTGCGGCGCCTCGGCCGGCGTGCGCGCGGCGAGACCTGCCGCGGCGGTGATCCAGCCGGCATGGCGGCCCATCACTTCCATCACGAATATCTTGGTGGACGTGCGCGCCATCGAGGTGACGTCCAGACCCGCTTCCATCATCGACACCGCGACATATTTCGCGACCGAACCGAAGCCCGGGCAGTTGTCGGTCTCGACCAGATCGTTATCGACGGTTTTCGGAATGCCGACGCAGGTGAGCGGGTAGTGCAGCTTCTCGGCGATCTGCGACACCTTCCACGCGGTGTCCATCGAATCGTTGCCGCCGTTGTAGAGGAAGTACCGGATGTCGTGCGCACGGAACACCTCGATCAGCCGCTCGTACTGCGCGCGACTTTCGTCGAGGCCCTTCAGCTTGTAGCGGCAGGAGCCGAAGGCGCCGCCCGGCGTGTGGCGCAGGGCGGCGATGGCCGCATCGCTTTCCAGCGAGGTGTCGATCAGGTCTTCGTGCAGCGCACCGAGGATGCCGTTGCGCCCAGCGAACACCTTGCCGATCACGTCACCATGCTCACGCGCCGCCTGGATGACGCCGCAGGCAGTCGTGTTGATGACTGCCGTGACGCCACCGGACTGCGCGTAGAACAGGTTTGCAGCCATGCAGATCAGGCCAGTGCGTCGAAGGCGCGCTGTTTCACTTCATCGACCGGACCGACGCCGGAGATGGCGCGGTACTTCGGTGCGCCCGGTTCGCCGCGGTGAGCCCAGCCCGAGTAGTACTCGACCAGCGGGCGGGTCTGCGAGTGATAGACGTCGAGACGCTTGCGCACGACTTCCTCGCGGTCATCGTCACGCTGCACCAGCGGCTCGCCGGTCACGTCGTCGATGCCCTCGACCTTGGGCGGGTTGAACACCACGTGATAGGTGCGGCCCGAAGCGATGTGGGCACGGCGGCCACTCATGCGGCTGATGATGTCCTCGTCCGGCACCTGGATCTCGAGCACGAAGTCGATCGGCACACCGGCCGCCTTCATCGCGTCGGCCTGCGGAATCGTGCGCGGGAAGCCGTCGAACATGTAGCCGGCCTTGCAGTCGTCTTCCTTCAGGCGGTCCTTGACCAGATTGATGATGAGGTCGTCCGACACGAGGCCGCCGGCGTCCATCACCTTCTTCGCCTCGATGCCCAGCGGCGTGCCGGCCTTGACGGCGGCGCGCAGCATGTCGCCGGTGGAAATCTGCGGGATGTTGAAGCGTTCCTTGATGAAGGTCGCCTGAGTGCCTTTGCCTGCGCCCGGCGGGCCCAGAAGTATGAGACGCATGTCCTCTCCTGATGTGAGTCTGTTTTTTGGATTCTGGTGGAACAGTGCGCACGCCGCGGCAAACGCAATGCCAGCGGCCGCGACGTTACCGCCAACGGGAAGCGCGGTCAAACGGCAATGCGTCAGACCCCGCTGGTGGCAAACAGCGCGCGCACGCGTTCGAGATCGTCCGGCGTATCGACACCGGCATGCGGCATCGGTACATCGGCCACCACGCGGATGCGGTAGCCATGCCACAGCGCACGCAGCTGTTCGAGTGCCTCGACCTGTTCCATCGGCGCCGGATCGAGGCGCGCATTGCGCTGCAGGAAGCGCACGCGGTAGGCGTAGATGCCGATATGACGCTGCGCCCCCAGAGCGGCCGGCAGCGCGTCGCGCGAGGACGCGAAATCGTCGCGCGCCCAGGGAATGGGCGCGCGCGAAAAATACATCGCGCGACCATGGATGTCGCAGATCACCTTGACCACCGCCGGATTGAAGAAGTCGGCCGCCTCGCTGATCGTGCTGCTGGCGGTGGCGATCGACGACTCGGGATCCTGGTCGAGTGCGAACGCGACCTTGCGGATCAGGTCGGGATCGATCAGCGGCTCGTCGCCCTGCACATTCACCACCACGGTGGCCGGCGACCAGCCCAGCTTGTCCGCCACTTCGGCGATGCGGTCGGTGCCGGTGGCGTGATCGCCGCGCGTCATCACCGCTTCGTAACCATGGGCGCGCACCGCGTCGGCAATGCCTTCATGGTCGGTGGCGATCACCAGCGCCTCGGCACCGCTCTGCGCTGCGCGCTGTGCCACGCGCACCACCATCGGCAGACCGCCGATGTCGAGCAGCGGCTTGCCCGGCAGCCGGGTCGATGCGTGGCGGGCAGGAATGACGACCTTGAACATGATGAACTCCCCGTCGCTCAGCCGTTGCGGCCGGCCGGCTCGCGCAGCGCGGCGACTTCGTCATCGCTCATTTCACGTGCTTCGTCCTCGAGCATGACCGGAATGCCGTCGCGGATCGGGTACGCCAGACGGCTGGCCTTGCACTGCAGCTCGTTGCGCGCGCGGTCGAGCACCAGCGGTGCCTTGGTGACCGGGCAGACGAGAATTTCAAGAAGACGTGGATCCATGCTTCAACTCCGCTAGACGGGTCGCGATGTAACCCGCCAGATCAGGGTCGAGGTGTGCCTCGACCGGCAATACCCACATCGGGGTGTCCGACAATCCGTGACATTTTACCGCGTCCTTCTCGGTCAGCAGCAGTGCGTCGCAGTCCGCGAAAGCGAGGTCCTGCGCCGTGTATGCGTGGTGGTCGGGAAAGGGATGGGCGACAAAATCGAGTCCGAGCGCACGCAGATGATCGAAAAAGCGCGCCGGCTCGCCGATGCCGGCGACCGCATGCAGGCGCAGGCCGCGCAGATCGGCCGCCACCGCCTGCTGTTCCGGCCGATCGAGCCGATGGAAGCGCTCGCCGTGCAGGCGCATGCGGAAAGTTGCGCGGGCAGCGGTCGGCGCAGCCGTCAGGCCATTGAGCACCACGGCATCGACCGTGCGCAGCCGTGCCAGCGGTTCGCGCAAGGGCCCCGCCGGCAGGTGGAACCCGTTCATGACGCCGCGCCGGTCGAGCACCGCGATCTCGACGTCGCGCGCCAGTGCGTAGTGCTGCAGCCCGTCGTCGCACAGCACGAGGTCGCACTCCGGATGCGCCTTCAGCCCGGCGCGCGCCGCCTCGGCGCGGCGGCGACCAACCCATACCGGCAGTCCGCTGCGCCGAGCCAGCAGCACCGGCTCGTCGCCAGATTCGGTGACATCAGCCCGGGCGCCGACCTCATGCACGGCATCGACGCGACCGCCGTACCCGCGCGTGACGATGAGCGGGCGCCAGCCACGCTCGGCCAGCGCACGCGCCAGATACAGGGTGAGCGGTGTCTTGCCGGCACCGCCGGCGATGATGTTGCCGACCACGACGACCGGCACCGGCAGACGGTCGGCCTGCAGCAGGCCCGCGCGGAAAGCGGCGCGGCGGAATGACGAGACGAGACGGAAGAGCAGCGACAGCGGCCACAGCAGCCAGGCCGCGACGCCGCGGCCGCGCCACAGCGCAGGCGCCGTGCTCATCGGCCGCCGGACGCGTCGGACTGGGTGGCGAAGGAAATGCCGGCGATGCCGGCGCGCTGCGCCGCCTGCATCACGTCGATCGACGACTGCAGTCGCGCGTCCTTGTCAGAGGAGATGATGACCACCGGCTCCTGCTTGCCGGATGCAGCCTTCGCCAGCGCCTCGGCCAGCGCGTCGGCGTTGCCGGCCGCCACCGGAAGACGGTTGATCAGGATGTCGCCGCGCGCGGTGATGAGCACATTGATCTCGCGATCGGTCGCCTCCGCTTCCGGTGCTTCCGCACTGGGCAGCGTGATTTCGAGGCCGGCCGTTTTCGAGTAGGTGGTGGTCACCATCAGGAAGATGAGGATGACCAGCAGCACGTCGATCAGCGGAATCAGGTTGATTTCGAGCTCTTCACGCCCGCGGCCGCGTCGGAAATTCATCGGGCGTCCTTACTTCGCGGCGCGCTCGCCATGCACCACCTCGACCAGCTTGATCGCCTGCTGCTCCATATCGACGATGAAGTCGTCGACGCGACCACGGAAGTAGCGGTGGAAGATGAGCGCCGGAATCGCCACCAGCAGACCGAAACCGGTGTTGTACAGCGCGATCGAGATGCCGCTGGCAAGCTGCTGCGGATTGCTGCCGGTGGCGGTCTGCGAGCCGAAGATCTCGATCATGCCGACCACCGTGCCGAACAGGCCCATCAGCGGCGCGGCGGCGGCAATGGTGCCCAGCGTGGTCAGGTAGCGCTCGAGAAAATGCGCGACAGCGCGCCCTTCCTCCTCGATCGCTTCCTTCATCACTTCGCGCGAGCTGCGCACATTGCGCAGACCGGCGGCGAGCACGCGACCCAGCGGCGAGTGCGCGGCGACGCGGCGTATCATGTCGGCGTTCGGCTGACCGCCCTGCAGATCGGTGGCAACGGATTCGAGCAGCCCCGGCGGCACGACCTTGCTTCGACGCAGACTGGCCAGACGTTCGATGATCAGCGCGACGGCGATGACGGAGGCGGCAATCAGCGGCCAGATCGGCCAGCCGGCCGCGCGGATGATCTCAAACACTTAGAACCCCTTCGTGAACAAGCGGCGAACTGTAGCCTGCACGACGTGGAGCGGCAACCCTGGGACATCGCCCGCGATGCTGCCGGCGAGGTTATCCACAGAAATTGTGGATAACTGTGTGGGTTTTGTCTGAGCGGCTTTGCTAACTCGCCTCACGGTAAGCGTTTTCCTTACGCCGATCAAAAATTAAGCTTCCATGACAGCCGCGTCGGCCTCGCCGGACGGCGGCAAGAATCGATTCATGAATACAGTCAATGAAGACAGCAACGGCTCGGCCGCCATCGCCGTATCGGAGCTCGCGCGCCGTGCGCGTCTCGCGCTGGAGCGCCAGTTTCCGGTGCTCTGGGTGAGCGGCGAGCTGTCCGGCGTGACACGCGCCGCGTCAGGTCATCTTTACTTCTCGCTGAAGGACGAGGCGGCGCAGGTGCGCTGCGTCATGTTCCGCAGCCGCAGCCAGTTGCTGCCCTTCGAGCCGAAGGCCGGACTGCGGGTCGAGGTGCGCGCCCAGGTGTCGCTGTACGAGGCGCGTGGCGATTTCCAGCTCACCGTCGATGCGATGCGCCGCGCCGGTGTCGGCGATCTGTACGAGGCCTTCCTCCGGCTGAAGGCGCAGCTCGCGGCCGAAGGCCTTTTCGACGTCGCGCGCAAGCGGCCGCTGCCCGCCCTGCCCGCCCGGCTGGCCATCGTCACCTCACCGGGGGCGGCCGCGCTGCGCGACGTGCTGGCCGCGCTGGCCCGGCGTGCACCGCATCTCGAGATCGTGCTGCTGCCCTGTCTGGTGCAGGGCATCGACGCTCCGCGACAGATCGCCACCGCGATCGGCCAGGCCGGCGTCGTCGCCGCCGAAGTCGTGCTGCTGGTACGCGGCGGAGGTTCGGCCGAGGATCTGGCCGCCTTCAACGACGAGCGGGTGGCGCGCGCCATCGTCGCCTGTCCGGTGCCGGTGGTCAGCGGCGTCGGCCACGAGACCGATTTCTCGATCGCCGACTTTGTCGCCGACCTGCGGGCCGCAACGCCGACCGCAGCGGCCGAACTGGTCAGCGCCGGCCACGTCGAGGCAGCGAACCGCCTGCGCACGCTGAGTGCGCGCCTCGCCCGGGCGCTGCGCAGCCGGCTCGGTGCGCACGGGCAGAAGCTCGACGACCTCGCCGGCCGGCTGCGTCCGCCCGCAAGACAGATGGATATCGCACACGACAGACTGCACGGCCTGTACGACAGGCTGCGTCGCGCCCACGCGGCGCAGCTGGCGCTGGCGCAGCGACGGACCGAAGCACTGGCGATGCGCCTGCGGCTCGCCCGCCCGACGCAGGCGATGCGGCAGGCGACCCTGTCGCGGCTGGCCGATCAGTTGCGCCATGCCATGCACGCCCGCCTGGACCATGCGCATCAGCGCGCACACCTCGGTGCGACGCAACTGGCGCAGCTCGATCCGACCGCGGTGCTGGCACGCGGCTTTTCCATCGTGCGCGACGCCGACGGCCGCATCGTGCGTGACGCCGCCGTGCTGATGCACGGACAGCCTCTGCGCATCGACTTCGCGCGCGGCCGCGCCGACGTCGAAGTCAGCCACTCATACCCCGATTCCGGCGCCGCGGACTGACATCGCCTTGTGCTGACCGGTGGCCGGCCATACACTCATGGACTTGGCTTTGAACCGACCGACTGGGAGAAAAAACATGGAACACACCCTGCCGCCGCTGCCCTACGCGCTCGACGCACTGGCACCGCACATTTCTCGCGAAACGCTGGAGTTTCACTACGGCAAGCACCACCAGGCCTACGCCACCAACCTGAACAACCTCATCAAGGGCACCGAGTTCGAAAGTCTCGACCTCGAAGCCATCGTCAAGAAGGCCCCCGCCGGTGGCGTGTTCAACAACTCGGCCCAGGTGTGGAACCACACCTTCTTCTGGAACAGCATGAAACCGGCCGGCGGCGGCGCACCCAGTGGCGCGCTGGCCGCAGCGATCGACGCCAAGTGGGGCAGCTTCGACGAATTCAAGAAGGCCTTCAAGACCTCGGCCGTCGGCAACTTCGGTTCCGGCTGGACCTGGCTGGTCAAGAAGGCGGACGGTACGCTGGACATCGTCAACACCAGCGGCGCCGGTACCCCGCTGACCTCCGACGCCAAGGCACTGCTGACCATCGACGTGTGGGAACACGCCTACTACATCGACTACCGCAACCGTCGTCCGGATTTCGTCGACACCTTCCTCGCCAGCCTGGCGAACTGGGACTTCGCCGCCGCGAACTTCGCGTCCTGAGCGATCGCCGGAGCCGCAGGCTCCGGCGCGAATCCCGCGCGCGCTGCACGGCCCGGCTCGTCTGGTGCATGCAGCGCGTTTTTCATTCCGGCCAACGCAACATACGCGCTCATCAATGGTCGGAGTCGCGTTACCCAAGGAGACCGATATGTCGCAATGGAGAAAAGCCGGGCCGAACGAAGCCTTCACGCCGGAGGAAATCGACGCCCGCCTGAAGGCCGAACTGCCGAAGTGGTACTACGAGGACGGCTGGATCCGCCGCAAGTACAAGACCAGCGGCTGGAAGGGCACGCTGATGGTGGTGAACACGGTCGGCCATCTGGCCGAGGCGGCCTTCCATCACCCGGACCTCGCCGTGTCCTACGCCTTCGTGATCGTCAAACTGATGAATCACGAAGCCAAGGGCGTGACCGAGCGCGATTTCCAGCTGGCGAAGAAGATTGAGGACGTGATCATGTGGCAGCCGGGCGCGGAAGAAGGCAGCGCGCTGGCCGGCACGCCGGACGACCCGCGCTTCAAGTACATCAGGTACGACTGAGCGCCGGCATGAAGCGCGACGGCCTGCGCGTCGAGCGGCATGCCTCGATGGCGACCATCGAGGCTGCGCAGTGGGACGCGCTGACCGGCGGTAACGCCACCCTCTCGCACGCGCTGCTGGACGCCTTCGAGACGTCCGGCTGCGTGTCGCCTGAGAGCGGCTGGCAGCCGGATCATCTCGCGCTGTACGACGGTGAGCGCCTGGTCGCCGCCCTGCCCGGCTATCTGAAGTCGCACAGCTACGGCGAATACGTGTTCGACTGGGCGTGGGCGGAAGCACTGGAACGCACCGGGCGCGCCTACTACCCGAAGCTGCTGTGCGCCGTGCCCTTCACCCCGGTGCCCGGTCCGCGGCTGCTGGCGCGCGACGATGCTGCGCGTGCCGTGCTGTTCGACGCCTGGCTCGCGCACGCAGGCACGCTCGGCGTGTCGTCGGCACACCTGCTGTTTCCGGACGCCGCGGCACTGGCTGTGGTCAATGCGTCGGCACTGCTGCTGCGCGAGTCGGTGCAGTTCCACTGGCATAACGCCGGCTACGGCAGCCATGAGGAATTCCTTGCCACACTCAGCGCCGACAAGCGCAAGAAGATCCGCCAGGAACGTCGTCGCGTGCGCGATGCAGGGGTCACGCTCAGGCGTATCGACGGCGCCGACATCAGCGATGCCGAACTGGCCCTGTTCGTCGCCTGTTACCGCAACACATACCGCGTGCGCGGCCAGCGCCCCTATCTGAATGCCCGCTTCTTCGAGTTGCTGCGCGAGCGCACACCCCAGTCACTGATGCTGGTGATCGCCTCGCGTGACGGGCTGGACATCGCCTGTGCGCTCAACCTGCGCGATGACAGGCGGCTGTACGGACGCTACTGGGGAGAGATGGAATACGTGCCCTGCCTGCATTTCGAGGCCTGTTACCACCAGGGCATCGAATACGCGATCGAACGCGGCCTGCAGGCTTTCGAGGGCGGTGCCCAGGGCGAGCACAAGATGGCGCGCGGCTTCATGCCGGTGCGCACCTGGTCGGCACACTGGCTGCGAGATCAGGACTTTTCCGATGCGGTGGCGCGCTACCTCGAACGGGAGCGCGCCGGCATCGCACTGCACATCGACGAACTTGAGGAGCGTACGCCCTACCGCACGCGCGGCGGGGCGACGGACCGCACTCAGTAGTTCGGCTTGTCGTCAGCCTGCTGGTAACGCTCGACGCCAGCCATGATTTCCTTCTTGGCTTCCTCGATGTCGGCCCAGCCCTGCACCTTGACGAACTTGCCCGGCTCGAGATCCTTGTAGTGCTCGAAGAAGTGCGAGATCTGGTCCAGCAGGATCTGCGGCAGGTCACGCGGGCTCTGCACCGAGCGGTACATCGGGGTGAGCTTGTCCACCGGCACGGCCAGCAGCTTCGCGTCCTCGCCCGCTTCGTCGACCATTTTCAGCATGCCGATCGGACGGCAGCGCACGACCACGCCCGGCGGCAGCGCGAACTGGGTCATCACCAGAACGTCGACCGGGTCACCGTCGCCGGCGATGGTGTGCGGGATGTAGCCGTAGTTGCACGGGTAGTGCATGGCGGTCGACATGAAGCGATCGACGAAGACGGCGCCCGACTCCTTGTCCACTTCGTACTTGACCGGGTCCGAATGCATCGGGATTTCGATCACAACGTTGAAATCGTTGGGCAGATCCTTGCCCGACGGAACTCGTTCCAGACCCATGTCTCGCTCCTTGTGAAAAGCCCTCGATTATATCGATTGTTGCGCCGCACCAGAAGCGTCGTCGATCACCCTGAGGTCAAGCGTCACGTGCGCCAGTGTCTTCTCGCCGGCGAGGCGCGCGCGCAGCACCTCGGGGTCGAGCTGCGGTGAGCCGGCCACGGTCAGTACCAGCGCGTGCCGACCCGGCGCCAGCAGCCACAGGTGGATATCCAGCGGCCGGCCTCCCCACTCATCGACGTGACCGAGCACGGCGTCGAACACGCTGCCCTCGACCTGGCGGTCCAGCAGTACGGTGGCGCTGTCACGCGCCAGCTGCCAGGCCCAGCGCAGGATGATCAGGCCGCCGAGCATCGCCACCAGCGGATCGAGCCAGGTGAGGCCG
>JAVEVQ010000152.1:0-3728 GCA_034004945.1 Methyloversatilis sp.
CCGATGCGTCGGCATAGCGCTCGATCGGCGACTTGGCCAGCGCCCTCATCACGACCCGGTCGAGATCCGGCGGCACGTCGGGATCGATCGCGCTGGGCGTCGGCGTCGGCGCGTAGGCGATGTTCTCCAGCACGGTAGACAAGGATCCGGTCAGCGGCGAGCCGAAAGGCGGGCGGCCGGCCAGCATTTCGAACAGGATGGCGCCGAGCGAGAACACGTCGGAACGCGCATCCGGCGGCAGGCCCTGCACCTGCTCCGGCGACAGATACTGCGGCATCGCCGGCAGCGCATCCGGCGACGGCGACGGCAGCGCGAAATCGGTGACGAACACGCGCCCGTCGCCATCGACCAGGATGTTCGACGCCTTCAGTCCGCCATGCACGATGCCGGCGGCGTGCGCGTGGGCCAGTGCATCGGCCGCCTGACTGCCTATGCTGCGTACCCAGTCGAAGGCCATGCGCGGCAGCGCGTCGAGCAACTGACGCAGCGAGCGCGCGTCCAGCCGCTCGACCGCCGCCCAGGGCTGCCCGTCGTCGGCCACGCCCTGTTCGATGATGCGGACGATGCCCGGATGCTGCAGCGAGGACGTGGCAAGCAGGCTCTCGCCCAGCTTGCGCACGTAGTGCGCCGGGTCGGCGGCGAGATCGGTACGGAAGGTCTTGATTGCCAGCAGTCGGCCGCTGCCGGCCTCGGTGGCTTCGAACACGGCGCCGCGCTCGCCGCGACCGATTTCGCGGCCGAGCACGTAACGCCCCAGCTTGCGCACGGCATCGCTCATGCGGACCGCTCCGCAGGGCGGAGGCCGCGGCGCGCGGCAGGCATCGGACGGGAGACTGGAACAGGGTTGCAGGCCATGAGCGCGATATTACCTGCGCCGGCTGCGCAATATGCAGGATCGGAATGCGGACCGGCGTATCGGCGCGAACGAAGACACATGCCCTCGGGCACGTGTCTCGCACCTCATCCGGTCAGACCCGCTTACTCCTGGCTGCGGTAGATGTCGCGCAGGAAGGCGTCGGGGTCGGCCACCGCGCTGCGCTGGCGTACCGCCTGCACACGACGGCCGGCCACGGCGGCTTCGAGCTGCGGCAACCAGCCCGCATTGAGCACTTCGTCTCCGTAGTCCTGGGCGCGGCCCAGCGACTTCCCGGTCATGAAATCGAACAGATCCATCTTTCTCTTCCCGTACCCGACACCATGGCTAACGGCGGACAGCACTGCCGGCTTGAATCGTCCGAAGGGCCGATGCGCACATGCATCGAAACTTCACAAACCCATGCTGCAGCACCTGCGTTCGCGGCCTCGTGAAAAGCTCGTGGCAAGCTTTTTTCGGCCGTCTTGCTGGACTACTCTGGAGAGGTCTGACCTCCTCCCCGCACACATGTTTCATCACGGCATCGCGCTACTGATCGCACTGTTTGCTTACGGCACCGTTACAGCCGGCGACGGTCCGCTGGCGAACCAGACAGCGATCGACGCCACACGTGCGCGCTGGGAAGGATCGCCGCAGGCCGGCTGGCTTGCGCGCATCCTGCCGCCCTCGCTCGACGCCGCCTCGCTGCCGGAACCCGGGTCACGCGGCGCCGCGTTGCTGGCGCGCTACTGTGTTCAGTGCCACCACGTTCCGAATCCGGCGATGCATCACCCGGACAAGTGGCCGAAGATCGTCGACCGCATGGTGGTGCGCATGCGCGGACACGGAAACCGTGGGGCGCTGATGAAGGACATGATGGGCGGCGTCAAGGCGCCGGACGAGGAAGAAGTACACATGCTGATCGGCTACCTGCGACGTAATGCACAGAAGCCGATCGATGCAGCGCGCTATCCCGACCTCGATACGCGCGGTCGCAGCTTCCGCGACGCCTGCGACCAGTGCCACGTGCTGCCGGAACCGTCGAGCCGCACCGCTGGAGAGTGGCGACGCGTGGTCGCGCGGATGGAGAGGAATATGGCGTGGATGAACCGCGTGGTCGGCTCGCGGGCGATGCCGGGCGAACCGCAGCTGCGACTGCCCGACATCCTCGCCTATCTGCAGCGGTACGCCGCACCGGGGCGACGGGGTTCGTAAGCTCTGACATCCGGTCCGCCGCGTGACGGACCGGATGTCAGCCGTTCAGGCGCCGGCGTTGCAGCCCTGGGCCTCCGGCTGCATCGCCGACAGGGCGCCCGGCAGCCAGTCGAGCATGCGTTGCGCCACCTTGCGCCAGTCGGCCTCCAGCATCATGCCGTGTCCCATGCCCGGGAAGACGTGAGCCGGCACACCGAGCGCGCGCGAGGTCATTTCGGTCAGCGCCGGCGGGATGATGGGGTCGCACTCGGCGCCCAGCACCAGCAACGGCGGACGATGCATGCGCGCCGGCTGCGGCAGGTTGAACAGCGTCATGTCCCAGATCACCCGCGCCGATTCAGGCTGCACGCGGCTGGCCATCTGCTGCAGGCGCTCCATCGACACCGGTTGCGCGAACAGGGCTTCGCGCAGTGCGTCGAGCGAGGTCGCGCCGCCGGCCAGCAGGCTGTTCAGTTCCGACATCAGGTCCGGCTTGCGCATCACCAGGCCAACTGCCGACGCCCACAGGCCTTGCGGCGGCACCGACGCCATCAGCACGGCAGCGGGCACCTGTCTCAGCTCGAGACACTTCTGTACCACCATGCCGCCCATCGAATGCCCGATCAGCACCGGCGGCGTGTCGAACTGGTCCAGCACTTCGAGCACGTCGCGCACGTAATCGTCGAGACTGATCAGGTCGAGGTACTCGCGCCCCGGGCTGCCGCCGTGGCCGGACAGCGACAGCGCGTGCGCCTCGTAGCCGGCCTCGGCAAAACAGGGCAGGAAGTGCTCGTCCCAGCACCAGGCGGCCGTGTAGGCGCCATGCACGAACAGCAGCGGCACCGGCCGCGACCTGACGTGAGGCGTGCGGGTAATGACTTCCAGTGGTCCGTGACGCTTCATCATTGTTATTCGCTCCTGCAGGTTCCCGACACTGTAACCTGAAGCATGTATCGGGCCGGCAACCACGACACGGAAATACTCAGACTGCGACGGTCCGGGTGGCAGCCCTGCCGACCGGCTCGTCCAACATCACGGCGGCAGCAGAGGACCCGACCGCGCCCTGCGCCCAGTGCGACTCGCGGAACCATTTTTCAAGGGCTTCGGCCGGAATCGGCTTGCTGATGAGATAGCCCTGGGCGAGATCGCAGCCGAGCAGGCGCAGCCTCTCCAGCACGCCTTCGCTCTCGACCCCCTCGGCCGTCACCTTCAGGCCCATGTTGTGCGCCAGTTCGATTGTCGAACGTACGATGATTTCGTCGTTCGGATTGTCGAGCAGGTGCATCACGAAACTGCGGTCTATCTTCATTTCGCTGACCGGCATCTGCCGCAGGTAGGACAGCGACGAGTAGCCGGTGCCGTAGTCGTCGATCGACAGTGCGCAGCCGGTCTCGCGAAGCACCTGCAGATTGGCCAGCGCGCGCAGCGGGTCGTCGAGCACCGCGCTCTCGGTGATTTCGAGCGTGATCAGGCGTGCCGGACAGCCATGGCATTCCAGCATGCCCGCGAACAGCGCCGGCAATTCGGGGTTCAGCAGGTCGCGTGCGGAAATGTTCAGCGACACGTTCACCTCCAGCCCCTGCCGCAGCCACTGCCCGCACTGGCGGATCGCCGCGTTCATCACCCACAGCGTGATCGCCTTGATGTAGCCGGTCTGCTCGGCGAAGGGGATGAACTCGAA
>JAVEVQ010000009.1:0-74125 GCA_034004945.1 Methyloversatilis sp.
AGATCGCCTACGTCGCGCAGGAGCCGCAGTTCGCCGCCGGCGCCCGCGTGTTCGACGCGATCGCGCAGGGGCTGGGCGAGCTGTCACAACTGCTGATCGACTACCACGACGTGGCCGAGGCGGTCGCTCACGGCGACGAGAGCAAGCTCGACCGCATGGCCGAACTGCAGGACGCGCTGGAACATCATCAGGCCTGGCGTTTCGAGCAGCGCATCGAACAGGCGCTGGTCCGGCTCAACCTGCCGGGCGACGCCACCGTGGAATCGCTGTCGGGCGGCATGCTCAAACGCGTGGCGCTGGCGCGCGCGCTGGTGGCCGAGCCCGACATGCTGCTGCTGGACGAGCCGACCAACCACCTCGACCTCGACGGCATCGCGTGGCTGGAAGCGTTGCTGAACGACTTCCGCGGCGCCAGCCTGGTCATCACCCACGACCGCCGCTTCCTCGACAGCTTCGCCACCCGCATCATCGAGCTGGACCGCGGCCAGTTGCGCAGCTACCCCGGCCGCTACGCGCAGTACGTGGCGCGCAAGGCCGACGAACTGGCGGCCGAGGCGCTGGAATCGGCGCGCGCCGACAAGCTGCTGGCGCAGGAGGAGGTGTGGATACGCAAGGGCGTCGAGGCGCGGCGTACGCGCGCGCAGTTCCGCGTGAAGCGGCTCGACGAATTGCGCGCCCGGCGCGAGGCGAGGCGCGAACAGATGGGCCGCGCCCGCATCGGCCTGGACCGCGGCGAAGCGTCCGGCGAACTGGTGGCGGAACTGGAGGGCGTCAGCAAGCGCTTCGGCGACCGCCCCATCGTGCGCGACTTCTCGACCCGCATCGTGCGCGGCGACAAGGTGGGCCTGATCGGCCCCAATGGCGCCGGCAAGACCACGCTGCTCAAGCTCATCCTCGGCCAGCTGGAGCCGGACGAGGGCAGTGTGCGTACCGGCAGCCGCATACAGGTCGCCTACTTCGACCAGTTCCGCACCCAGCTCGACGAATCGGCCACGCTGGCCGAGGTGATCAGCCCCGGTTCGGACTTCGTCGAGATCGGCGGCAAGCGCACGCACGTGATCGGCTATCTGGGCGACTTCCTGTTCCCGCCGCAGCGCGCGCGCGCCAAGGTCGAGTCGCTGTCGGGCGGCGAGCGCAACCGGCTGCTGCTGGCCCGCCTGTTCGCGCGGCCGGCCAATGTGCTGGTGCTGGACGAGCCGACCAACGACCTCGACATGGAAACGCTGGACCTGCTCGAACAGCTGCTGCAGGACTACGACGGCACCGTGCTGCTGGTGTCGCACGACCGCGCCTTCCTCGATGCGGTGGTGACGCAGACCATCGCCTATGAAGGCGATGGCCGCTGGCGCGAATACGTTGGCGGCTACAGCGACTGGATCGCCCAGCGCCCGGCCGCGCCGGTGTCGCCCGCCGCCGCCCAGGCGAAATCAGCGCCGGCAGCGCCGGTCAAGGCCGACAGACCGGCCGCGGCGCCGAAGAGCAAGCTCAGTTTCAAGGAGCAGAAGGAACTGGATGGTTTGCCCGACCGCATCGCCGAGCTGGAGGACGAACAGGCGACACTGACCGCACGGCTGTCGAGCGGCGCGCTGGCAGCTCATGAGGCGACTGGCGTGTCGACCCGCCTCGGCGCGCTGTCTGCCGAAATCGACGCCGCCATGCTGCGCTGGGAAGAGCTGGAAGCGCGTCGCTGACGCCGCGCCCTGTCGGATTGTTTTACAGTAATCGCGCCCCGGAAAGGCGCTATGAGGTTCAAGTAAAAAACTTCATATATTTCAGCTTTGTGTAACAGGCTGTTTTTCTGGAACGTGACTTGCTACACGGTCGATGACGGCGCGGGAAAACTTCCCGTGTCGTCGTGACAAGATCGTTGCCGATTTCCGGTCTCGAAGTGATGTCCGGGCCGGGCCAGATCGACATCTTCACCAAACTTGGGCTGGGTGCCGACGGCCAGACCGGCAACGGCACGCCGGGCGTCGACGACGCCTTCGATACGCCGCAGGCGAACACCACCGAAGGCTTCCGCACGACGGCCGCCAACGAACCCAACAGCCTGGCCGGCGTGCTCGACGGCAGCTGGGATCGCTCCGGCTGGTGGGATGCCAGCCTGTCGGCGCTCAATGCCGAACTGAACTTCGACGAGAACTCGCTGGTGTTCTTCTTCGCCAACAACGAGATCGGATCCGGCGAGGACCGCGCCAGTCTGGCGGCGTGGATGCGCGTCGAAGTGTCGCAGATCAGCACCGGCACCATCCTCGGCCGCTTCGATCTGAGCAATGACTTCGACCAGGACGGCGTGTCGGTCTATGGTGGCCTGCCCACCTTCGACGGCTCGGGTGGTTCCGGCGTCATTCTCGGCGGTTCCGACCTGTACACCGCGCCCGGCGCGCTGACCGACGCAGGTCGCGTCGAGCCGGTGCTCGCCGATTTCGTGCGCTCCGGTGGTCCGGTCTGTCTGGCCACGGTGCCCGGCGGTGAAATCATCGTCGATTGCGCCGGCCCCTACGACCGCAAGGTCGAGCACAACCTCGGCGGCGACCGCGCTGCCTACGCCATCGTGATGACCGAGCTCGACGCACTGATCGCCAGCCTGACCGGCGGTGACCTGAGCGACTACGCGATCCACGTCGATTACCGCCTCGGCTGTGGCAGCGAGGGCGGCTTCGGTACCGTGCGTGAAGAGCCGCGCCAGAACCAGAATGTCGGTAACTGTTTCGACCAGTACGCGCTGAACGGTGGCGACGAGAAGCTGTTCATCGGCACTCAGGCGCGACCGGACATCAACGTGCCCGAGCCCGGTTCGCTGGCGCTGATCGCCGCTGCGCTGGCCGGTGTGGGCGTGCTGCGTCGCCGTCGCGGCTGATCGCTGCATCGCGGTACTCGGTAACCCGAACGACAAAGGCCACCTGCGGGTGGCCTTTGTCGTTGTGGCGGCGTCAGTCCGCGTGCGGGGCGGCGTGGTCGGGCGGCGCCGGCGGCGGCGAGCCGTCCATCGGCAGACCCAGGCGACCGAGCAGCGTTTCGTGGCTGATCCGCAGCAGTTCCTCGATGTCCTTGAAGTCGTCCGGCAGCGCCGGGTCGTCCCAGCCCTTGGCGCTGTGACGGGCGAGATTGACCGCGTACTGCACGTTGCGCACGCGCGGCGACGGGTGGGCCGAGCCGCCCATCAGTTCGACCAGCAGCGCGGGCAGTCGCCAGGTCTTGGCCAGCGCCAGCTGCAGGTCGTGCGAGGTCACGTTGAACACCACTTTCTGCGCGGCCGCCGTGCGCATCGTCGGATTGGCGCGCAGCAGGTCGCGCAGCTTCAGCGACAGCTTGGGGGCGAACACCCAGCACAGGATTTCGGCGACGTCGTGCAGCAGCGTGGCGACGGTGATCTCATCGACGTCGATGTCGTGGCGCATCAGCGCCCATTCGCGCGCCCAGCCGGACGCCTTGCGCGCCCGCGCGATCACGCGCATGACGCCGAGCAGGGCCTGCGGGTGGGCGTGCAGGTGCTCCTCCAGCGTGGGCATCGACTCGAAGTGGTTGAAGAAGGGCGTGATGCCTATCATCATCAGCGCCCGTTCTATCGTGGTGATGTCGGTGTGCTGGCTTCGGCTGCGCTTCGCTTCGATGAAGGCAAGCACGCGCAGGGTCATCAGCGGGTCGTGCAAGATGACCTGGGCGATGGTGCGGGCACTGACCGTGTTCTCGGCCTCCCGCAACTGGGCCAGTTCGCGGGTGGTGCGGGCAAGTACCGGCAGCGGCTTGTCGCTCATGAAAGCGACCCAGCCCTCCAGGGTGGCGTTCGACGCGTCGCGCATGTGTCAGGTCCTGTGGACGATGACCCGTTAACGGCTTCGCGCGCGCCCTACTGAAGAGGTGGAGCCGTGAAGCGTGTGTCTATCCGTAACGTGCGCAGGTCGGTCACCGGCGCAGCTCAGCCGGCATCGTCTTCCTCGTCGTCCTGCCAGCTGTCGTTGCCGGCTTCGCCGTCGGCCTCGGCCACCATCGTCATCGCGTTGATCTGCGCGATCTGGTCGAGCAGGCTGGGCATTGCGGGGATGTGCTCGCCGGATTTCAGCGGACGGCGATGATGGCGAAAACCCAGTGTTTCGGACGTCGGGCGCGGCATGGACATGTCGGGACTCCTGATACTGTTCGATGGTGGTTGGTCGCTGCTGCTTTGCTGATTACGACGTTTGACTCGCGGACTTGAAGCATGTCGCACCCTCTTTGTGAGGATTTTTCAACGATGCAACGCCTGCCTCGCCCGGACTGCGATCTGTTCTGCCGTGTCGTCGACAATTTCGGCGACGCCGGTGTCTGCTGGCGCCTCGCCCGGGCACTGGCGCGCGAGCACGGCTGGACGGTGCGGCTGTGGATGGACGCACCGCAGGCGCTGGCGCGGATCAAGCCGCAGGGTACCGACCAGCCGGGCGTCGAACTGAGGCACTGGACCGACGAGATGCCGGACTGCGCACCGGCGCGCTGCATCATCGAAGCGTTCGCCTGTCATCTGCCGCCGGCCTTCATCGCGCGGATGGCGGCGCTGCCGGTGCCACCGCGCTGGATCAATCTCGAATACCTGACGGCCGAGGCGTGGGCAGACGGCTGTCACGGCCTTGCCTCGCAGGATCCGGCCACCGGCCTGACCAAGCACTTCTTCTTTCCCGGCTTCAGCCAACGCACCGGCGGCCTGCTGCGTGAGCGCGACCTGTTCGTCCGGCGCGACGCCTGGCGTTCGGATGCGGCGCTGCAGCAGGCGACCTGGGCGCGTGCCGGCATGCGGCCCCAGCCCGGCGCACGCCAGCTGTCGCTGTTCAGCTACGAAAGCCCGTCCATCGCGACGCTGGTCGATGCGCTGGCCGCAGGTGGGCAGCCAACCCAGCTGTGGGTACCCGAGGGCCGGGCGCTGACCGCGCTCGCCAGCGTGCTGGGGCAGCCGCTGGCGGCGGGCGGCGAAGCCCGGCGTGGCGCGCTGCAGATCGGTGCGCTGCCCTTCATCGACCAGGACGACTACGACGCGCTGCTCTGGCACTGCGACCTGAACATCGTGCGTGGCGAGGATTCCTTCGTCCGTGCGCAGTGGGCGGCGCGTCCGCTGCTGTGGCACATCTACCCGCAGGACGAGGGTGCGCACCTGATCAAGCTCGACGCCTTTCTCGACCGCTACACGGCCGGCCTCGATGCGCTGCCGGCGGCGCGCCTGCGCGCGCTGCATCATGGCTGGAGCGGCGGGACCGCGATCGCGCCGGCGGACTGGCAGGCCCTGCTCGCGGACCTGCCCCGGCTGGTCGCGCACGCGCAGGACTGGGCGGTCCGGCTGGCGGCTGCACGCGACCTCGCAACCCAGCTTGTGTTGTTTAATCAGACACCTATATAATGCCGGGTTTGCCGCGACGGGCGTTGCAACAGGGGTTGCAAAGGTTCGCATGGCGGCCTCAACCCCCCCACAGGAACACTGCATGAAAACCGCTCAGGAACTGCGCGCCGGCAACGTCGTGAAGATCGGCAACGACGCCATGGTCGTGCTCAAGGCCGAATACAACAAGTCGGGCCGCAACGCTGCCGTCGTGAAGATGAAGATGAAGAACCTGCTGACCGGCTCCGGTCAGGAGACGGTCTACAAGGCCGACGACAAGTTCGACGTGGTCATCCTGGAGCGCCGCGAAGTGACCTACTCCTACTTCGCTGACCCGATGTACACCTTCATGGACGCCGACTACAACCAGTACGAAGTCGAAGCCGAGAACATGGGCGACGCGCTGAACTACATCGAGGACGGCATGGCCTGCGAGGTCGTGTTCTACGAAGGCCGCGCCATTTCGGTCGAACTGCCGAACTCGGTCGTGCGCGAAATCACCTACACCGAACCGGGCGTCAAGGGCGACACCTCGGGCAAGGTGCTCAAGCCGGCCAAGATCAACACCGGCTTCGAAGTGTCGGTGCCGCTGTTCTGCGAAATCGGCGACAAGATCGAAATCGACACCCGCACCGGCGAGTACAAGAACCGCGTGAAGTAAGCCGGCCGCGCAGCCCGCGGTAAGCGGATGAAAAGAGCCCTGCCTTCGTGCAGGGCTTTTTTTCGCCCGCCGTCACAGCACGGTCTGCCGGAGCGGCGCCGGGCGCAGCCTGCATCGAGCCGCTGCAGCCGCGTCTGACCGAGGCTGCATGCAGGGGAAAAATGCCCGACAGGTCGCCGGAACCGGTGCCCGGCGAATGCGGTCGTAAAGCGGCCACAGCAGGCGGCGAGGGCAGCCTGCAGTAAGGCCCGCGTCCGGAATCTCGCCCCGGAGACAGGCTGTGCGCCTGCCGGGTGCCGATCCGGGGCGCGGCGCCGTGGGCCGGCTTTCGCTGCACTGCGGCGGGAAAACGCCGCTCGGACTTCCTAGACTGAAATCTTTCCGTCAAGCAGCCGTGTCATGCTGCCTGCATGGTTGGCACTCAGTCATCCACAACGAGGGGGATGGTTCATGTCACACATTGCTGATCTGCCGTTTCTGCCGAACGCGCTCGAATCCGAGTTCATTCCGCCGCTCGAACTGATCGAGCGCGGGCAGTACCACCTCATCTCATGCGAAACCCAGCTCGCCGCGACGATTGCCTGGCAGGCGGCGGGTGGCAATGCGGACAACGATGGTGCGACGCTGCAGGCGGTGCCGCCGCGCATCGAGCGGCGCAGGCGCGCCGAAGTGATCGCCTTCCCGGACCGCCGCGCCGCCTGAGTCAGACCTCGACCGGCTGCGCCGGGTCTCTGGCGACCTCGGCGTCCGCCTCGGCGCCGAGGAAACCGCCGCTCTGGTGTGTCCACAGGCGGGCGTACAACCCGCCGCAGGCGAGCAGGCTGCGGTGGTCGCCTTCTTCGACGATGCGACCGCGGTCCATCACGATCAGCCTGTCCATCGCTGCGATGGTCGACAGCCGGTGGGCGATCGCCACCACGGTCTTGCCTTCCATCAGCCGGTAAAGACTGGTCTGGATGGCCGCTTCGACCTCGGAGTCGAGCGCGCTGGTCGCCTCGTCGAGCAGCAGGATGGGCGCGTCCTTCAGCATCACGCGGGCAATGGCGATGCGCTGGCGCTGGCCGCCGGACAGCTTGACGCCGCGCTCGCCGACATGGGCGTCGTAGCCGCGGCGGCCCTTCGGGTCGACCAGGCCCATGATGAAGTCGTGCGCCTCGGCACGCTTCGCCGCCGCAATCATGTCGGCGTCGGTCGCGTCCGGCCGGCCGTACAGGATGTTGTCGCGCACCGAACGGTGCAGCAGCGAGGTGTCCTGGGTCACCATGCCGATCTGCGCGCGCAGGCTGTCCTGGGTGGCGTTCGCGATGTCCTGGCCGTCGATCAGGATGCGGCCGGACGGCAGGTCGTGGAAGCGCAGCAGCAGGTTGATCAGCGTGGTCTTGCCGGCGCCTGACCGACCGACCACACCGATCTTCTCGCCCGGGCGGATGTGCAGCGTGAGCCGGTCGATCACCGCGCCATCCTGGCCGCGCGGCTTTTCGTAGTTGAAGGTGACGTCCTCGATGCGGATGTCGCCGCGCGTCACGTGCAGCGGCTGCGCGTCCGGCCGGTCCACCACCGACTGCGCGCGCGACAGCGTGTTGATGCCGTCGCGCACGGTGCCGACCTGCTCGAACAGCGACGCCAGTTCCCACATCACCCAGTGAGAAATGCCATTCAGCCGCAGCGCCATCGCGGTCGCCGCCGCCACGGCACCGACGCCGACCTGGCCCTGCATCCACAGCCACAGGGTCATGCCGGCGGTCGAGGCGATCAGCGCCATGCTCAGGATGTGGTTCACCACCTCGAAGCCGGTGACCAGCCGGAACTGCGCATTGACCGGACGCATGAATTCGCGCATCGCCTCGCGCGCGTAATCCGACTCGCGGTCGGTGTGCGAGAACAGCTTGACCGTCGCGATATTGGTATACGCGTCGGTGATGCGGCCGGTCATCAGCGAGCGCGCGTCGGCCTGCGATTGCGCCACCTTCCCCAGTCGCGGCACGAAATACACCATGGCGCACACGTACAGCGCGAGCCAGCCGCCGAAGGGCAGCAGCAGCCCGAGGTCGAAGCCGCCCACCACGGTCACCATGGTGACGAAGTAGATGATGATGAACACTAGGATGTCGGCGACGATCATCCAGGTGTCGCGCACCGCCAGCGCGGTCTGCATCACCTTGGCGGCGACGCGGCCGGCGAACTCGTCCTGGTAGAAGCTCATGCTCTGGCCGAGCATGTGGCGGTGGAAGTTCCATCGCAGCCGCATCGGAAAGCTGCCGGCCAGCGCCTGGTGCTTGATCAGGGTCTGCAGCGCGATCACCAGCGGGCTGGCGATCAGGATGCCGGCGAGCAGCAGCAGGGTGTCGCCTTCCTGCGCCCACAGCCGGGCCGGTTCGGTCCTGCCCAGCCAGTCGACGATGTCACCCAGCATGGCGAACAGCATCGCCTCGAATACGCCGATCAGCGCGGTGCACAGCGTCATCGCCGCGATGTAGCCGCGCATGCCCCGGGTGCATGACCAGAGGAAGGCGAACAGGTCGTGCGGTGGCGTCGGCGGCTGGCCGGCAGGGTAGGGATCGATCCGTGTTTCGAAAAACTTCAGCAAGACGCTCTCCGCGCGGGGGCCCTCGGGCTGCGGCCCCGGACCTTACAGGACAAGTACGCGGTCCGGCAGTTCGTTCTTCTTCGCCCCATCGGACGGGAAGTGCTGCGCCAGCGCCGCGGTAATCGCCTCGACGCAGTGCAGCGCGCCGTCGTGGAATTCGCCGCGGCGGAAACGCGCCTCCAGTTCGGTGCACAAAGCCGCCCAGTGCGCGTCCGGCACGCGGGCGCGCACACCGCGGTCGACCACGATCTCGATGTCGTGGTCGGCCATCAGCAGATAGATGAGCACGCCGCTGTTGTGTTCGGTGTCCCACACGCGCAGCGCCGAGAACACCTCGATCGCGCGCTCGCGGCCGCTCTGGCCGCGCAGTACGGCGAGCGGGTGCAGCGCGTTCTCGACCACGAAGCGCAGTTCGCCGGCGTGACCTGTCTCGCTCGCCTCGATCGCCAGTTCGATCGCCTCCAGAGTGCGTGCGGGCAGGGCGCGGCGCAGTGCCCAGGGCAGGGCGAACAGGTGTCTGAAAAATCGTCCGATCATGTCACCACCGTCCCGAGGCGCCGCCGCCGCCGAATCCACCGCCGCCCCCGCCGAAGCCGCCACCGCCGCCGTGACCGAAACCACCGCCACCGCCGAAGCCGCCGATGCCGCGACCGCCGCCGAACAGCGTGATCAACAGTGCGATGACGCCGGCGAGGATGGCGACCGGCAGCAGCCCGACCACGATCCAGGCGATGAAGCCGACCACGCCGCCGGTCGCCAGCGCGCCCGGCAGCCGGCCCAGCATGGCGCGCAGCACGCCGCCCAGGCCGAGCGCGACGATGAACAGCATGGGTGCGTACTGTTCGATGCCGCCCTCAGCGCCCTCAGCGCCCGCCGCGGTGCGCGACGGTTCGGGCAACGGCTCGCCGTCGATGACCCCTATCATGCGGTCCACGCCGACGCGGATGCCGCCGGCGAAATCGCCCTGGCGGAAGTAGGGCACGATCACGTCGGACACGATGCGCTTGGCGGTGATGTCGGTCAGCGCGCCTTCCAGCCCGTAGCCCACCTCGATGCGCAGTGCGCGGTCGTCCTTGGCCACCAGCAGCAGGGCGCCGTCATCGACGCCCTTGCGCCCGAGCTTCCAGGTTTCGGCCACGCGCAGCGCGTATTGCTCGACCGTCTCGGGCGCTGTGGTGGGCACCACCAGCACCGCGATCTGGCTGCCCTTGCGCTGTTCGAAGTCCTGCAGCGTGCGCTCCAGCGCGGCGATGTCGGCACCGCTCAGCGTCGCCGTCTGGTCGCTGACGCGGGCGACCGGCGGCACCGCGAGCTGCGCGAAGACGCTGGTCGCGACGAGGAACAGCGCGCCGAGGCCGGCGCGCAGGGCACGCATCCAGTTCATTTATTTACTGTGCCGGCTTGGGTGCGGCGCCGCCGAAATCGACCTTGGGCGCGCGCGAGATCTCGGCCTCGTTGTCGACCGTGAAGCCCGGCTTCACCTGATGGCCGAACATCATCGCGGTGAGGTTGCCCGGGAAGGAGCGCACCGTCACGTTGTATTCCTGCACTGCCTTGATGTAGCGGTTGCGGGCGACGGCGATGCGGTTCTCGGTGCCTTCGAGCTGCGCCTGCAGGTCGCGGAAATTGGCGTCCGACTTCAGGTCCGGGTAGTTCTCGGTCACCACCAGCAGGCGCGACAGCGCACCCGACAGTTCGCCCTGGGCGGCCTGGAATTTCTCGAAGGCCTGCGGATCGTTCAGCAGTTCGGGCGTTGCCTGGATGGCCCCGACGCGCGAACGCGCTTCGGTCACGCGGGTGAGCACTTCCTTCTCCTGCTCGGCGAAACCTTTGACGGTATTGACCAGATTGGGAATCAGGTCGGCGCGGCGCTGGTACTGGTTCAGCACCTCGGCCCAGGCGGCCTTGACCTGTTCGTCACCCGACTGCAGCGTGTTGTAGCCGCAGCCGGACAGCAGCGTGACGGTGAGAAGAGCGAACAACGACATCCACAACTTGCGCATTTCCTGCCTCCAGTGACCGGTTAGACCCGGTCGAACATGGGGGCGGTCGCCCCCGGATGCAAGAAGGATACAGGCGGGATGTGACGCTGCGGCCGTCCGGCCGCAGCGAACGGATCAATCCACCGCGGTCAGTGCGGTCTGGCTGAAGCCGGCGTCTACATAGGTGACTTCGCCGGTCACGCCGCTGGCAAGGTCGGACAGCAGGAAGGCGGCGACGTTGCCCACTTCCTGGATGGTCACGTTGCGGCGCAGCGGCGCGTTCTTTTCGTTGTACGCCAGCAGCTTGCCGAAGTTGCCGATGCCGGAGGCGGCCAGCGTCTTGATCGGGCCGGCCGACACCGCGTTGGCACGGATGCCCTGCGGGCCGAGGCTGGCGGCGAGGTAGCGCACCGACGCCTCCAGGCTGGCCTTGGCCAGACCCATCACGTTGTAGTTGGGCAGTGCGCGCACGGCACCGAGGTAGGACAGCGTCAGCACCGCGCCATTGCGGCCCTGCATCATCGGGCGTGCCGCCTTGGCCAGCGCCGGAAAGCTGTAGGCGCTCACGTCGTGTGCGATGCGGAAGGCCTCGCGCGTGAGGCCATCGAGGAAGTCGCCGTCCAGCGCTTCGCCGGGCGCGAAGGCGATGGAGTGCACCAGACCATCCAGACCGTCCCACTTCTTCGCCAGTTCGTCGAACAGGCCGGTGATCTGTGCGTCGTCGCTGACGTCACAGGGCAGCACGATGTCGGAGCCGAATTCGGCTGCCATCTTGGACACGCGGTCGACGAAGCGGTCGCTCACGTAGGTGAAGGCCAGTTCCGCGCCCTCGCGGTGACAGGCCTGGGCGATGCCGTAGGCGATCGAACGGTTGGACAGCAGTCCGGTGATCAGAATTTTCTTGCCGGCGAGAAAGCCCATGTGCGTCTCCAGAATTCCGGCGTCCGGCCGGTTGGGGGAGGCGGGATTATAGGGGATGCCGGCCCGTGCGCCGACATGGCGCACGGCATTGCTGATCGCTTCAGCGCAGGCGGCGCGCGGCGACGCCGATCAGGGCCATGCCGCCGAGCAGCAGCGCTGCCGGTGCGGGTTCCGGCACCACGCCGGCCAGCAGGACCACGTTGTCCAGTCCGGAGTTGTCGAAACCCGTCAGGTTGCGGTATTCGCCCCGGATGTAGAGCGCGGACAGATCGCTCAGCACCGTGTGGAAATCGTCGTCCGTCGCGTGGTCGCCGAGCGGATCGCCGACCCGCCAGCCGGCGGAAGGGTTGAGGGTGACGCTGAAGTGGGTCCAGGTTTCTGCCGGGTTGTAATCGAATTCCCAGACCAGGGCGACGCCATTGCCGATCAGTATGACGTCGGCGGCGTCGTACTGCCCGGTGGCGCGATCCTGGAGCATGTCGTAGCTCAGGGTGCCGTTCAGTGCGGCCAATTTGTTGCCAAGAAAGGCGTCCGGCGCAACGTAGTACCAGGTCTGATCGTTGCCGATGTCCGTCCCGTGGATGTGGCCGTCCGGATTGCCGTCCCTGGGCGACCAGGCGAAATAGCGTGCGTCGTTCAGGAAAGTCCAGCCCTCGGTGTCGCTGTCGAAGGTGCTCGATGCAAGCGTGGGAAGTGCGGCCGAGGCGGCCGAGGACAGGGCGAACAGCGCGGGCAGCGCTGCATGACGGAGACGACGGGACAGTCGGATCATGGTGGATCACTCCGGGTCATATGCTGAATCCGGATCGAAGCAGATATCGGACCAATGGTTGACGCCGGGTGCCTGAGCGCCTTGTGGCAGCCGTTGTGCGCGCAGGCGTCGGTGGCGACTGCTGTGGGTGCTCGCGATGTGTCAAGTTTGTCGACAGCGCTGTCCGGGCGCCCGGCGCCGTGCGAACATGTCCGTCCTGCGCCATGCGCACGATTCCCGCACGACCGCATCAGGCATGAACAACGCAGCAAACGAAGCGACGCGCTGGTACCTCTGGTTCGACGGTTGTGCCCTGCCCAATCCAGGCCGTCTCGGCCTGGGCGCGCTGGTCGTCGCGCCCGACGGCCGCCGCTTCGAGCTGTCGCAGCCGGGCAGTCGCCACGGCTGCAGCAACGAAGCCGAGCTGGAGGCGCTGCAGCTGGCGCTCGACCTGGCCTACGCCGAGGGGGCCCGCCGCGTCTGCGTCACCGGTGACAGCGACTTCGTCGTGCGCCATCTGAGCGGCGAGAAGCAGACGACGGTGGACGTGCTGCGCACCCGCCTGCAGGGCTTCGATGCCGTGCTGGCCCGCTTCGACGCGGTCGAGTTCAGATGGGTGCCGCGCCACCGCAACCGCGACGCGGACCGTTTGTCGCGCGCCGCGCTCGGGCTGCCGGACAAGCCGGCGCCGGTGCCCGGCCGCGGGCGGCGACGCTGAATCGTCCCGCCCCCCTCAGGCGGCGCCGCGAGGGACTGGCGTGCTAGCCGATGAAGAACATCGCGATGCAGCAGCCCAGCCCGAGCACCCACAGCAGCGAACGCAGGTTCGCGCGGTCGGCCAGATAGGCGCCGATGTAGGCGAGGCGTGCGGCGATGAAGGCGATCGCCAGGCCGTCCACCGTGCCCTGTGCGGCCTGCATGCGCTCGGCGACCAGCACGCCGGCGATGAACAGGGGCAGCGCTTCGAAACTGTTCATCTGCGCCGCGTGCGCCCGCGCCGGCAGGCCCTGGAGATTGGCCAGCCACTGCCGCGGGTTGTGATTGTCGAATCCGCCCTCGCGCCGCGGCTTGCCGAAGCCCTTCTGCTTCGCGATCCAGGCACAGACGATGGGCAGCAGGCAGGCGATCAGGATGCAGAGTTCGGCGATGGTCATGGCAGGTGCGTGGTCCGGTGCGGTCAGCAGGTTCAGGCGCGGCAGGGCGGGCGAGCATTGTCGCGCAGTCGTGCCGATGCCGCGATACCCCGAATGTGCTGTCCGCGGCTTCTTCGCTGCGGTTCGTCGCTGTAGGCGGTTTCCGACAGCGCTCACGGCACGGGAACCGGATCGGCGCTGCCCCGCTCTACGGAACGCTTCGTGCGCTCACGAAGTCGTGCCCTGTCCTCGACGCTGACGGCCGGGCGTGCAGGGAGGATAGACAACAACACCGGCAGCGCCGGATTCCAATCAATCTATCCACAGGAGCGTCAGTCTCATGATGAAGAAGCTTGCAGTTTCCGCCGCGCTTGCGGCACTCGCCGCAGCACCGCTGTCCGCAGCCGCCAACACCCTGATTTCGCCGATCGGCCCCACCGTCACCGTACTGACCGCGACCCCGACGCTGGTCGGTGCCGGCGTCGGCGTCGCCGCGCTGGGCTCAGGCTCGCTCAGTTTCGATGCCTCGGGCAATGCGGTCGGCCTGTTCCCGATCACCGGCGGGTTCCTCGACCCGGATCTGTCCAATGCGCAGATCGAGCACGTCGGCAGCGGCCTGCGTCTGTCGCGCAGCGGTGTCGATGTCGATCTCGAGAACTTCCTGATCGACACAACGCTGGCGCAGGACACCATTTTCGGTCAGGTAACGGTGGGCAGCACCGTGCTCAACGACGTCCCGCTGTTCACGCTGAGCGGCCTCAATCTGTTCCTGTCCGACACCGCCGGTGCGGCACTGAACAGCTTCCTCGGTATTCCCAATCTCGCCGGCGCCCAGCTCGGCTTCGCGCTGACCAGCCCGGTCGCCGCCGTGCCCGAGCCCGAGACCTACGCCATGATGATCGCCGGCCTTGGCGCCATCGCGGTGATGGCGCGTCGCCGTCAGCAGGCCCTGAAGATCTGACGAACGCCTGCTGAACGAAGGAAGGGCCGCGCAATGCGGCCCTTCCTCGTGCCTTGCCCGACTTCGATCAGAAGGCGTAGCGGGCGCCGAGCTCGAAGAAGCGTTCCGGTCCGGCGTAGATGCCCTGGCGCAGGCTGGCGATGTAACGCTCGTCGGTGAGGTTCTTGATCGCGCCGAATACCCTGAACTGCTTGTTCACGTCGTAGCTCGCGGTCAGGTCGAAGGTGTGGTAGCTGTCCAGCTTGCCTGACCAGATCGCGTTGCCGCTGCCGGTGATCGGTTCGCTGTTGTCGCCATTGCCGTACTGCTCATCGACGTAGCGACCGATGAGGGCGGTGCGCAGCGGGCCTTTCGTGTAGGCCAGCGTCACGTTGGCCAGCCACTCGGGTGAGTAGGGCAGGCGATTGCCGCGCAGGATGCCGCCGCCGCGGTCCTCGCGGTAGTCGGCGGTCGGGATCCAGGTCATGTTCGCATCGAGGCTGATGCCGCTGGCCCAGGCGTAACCGAAGGCCGCTTCCATGCCGCGGTGCATCGTGCTGCCGGCGTTGGCGTTGGTCAGCCCGCCGCTGATGGCCGGCGTGATCTGGTTGTCGAAATCCATCTGGAAGGCGGTGATTTCGTAGCGGGCGTTGCCGCTGCGGCCGCGCACGCCCACCTCGATGTT
This sequence comes from Methyloversatilis sp., assembly GCA_034004945.1. Classification (GTDB taxonomy): domain Bacteria; phylum Pseudomonadota; class Gammaproteobacteria; order Burkholderiales; family Rhodocyclaceae; genus Methyloversatilis. Next base: position 15,005 of record JAVEVQ010000009.1, read on the forward strand.
GTTCGACCGCTCGGCGTCCAGCTGCTGATCGACGCCGGTCACGATGGACTGGCTGTTCAGCGGCGGCGAGAACGCCTTGTATACGCTGCCATACAGCTGCGCTTCGGCACTCAGCCTGTAGGTCGCGCCGACGCCCGGCAGGTATTCCGTATTGGAACTTCTGCCGTCGTTGGCACTGTTGCGCCGGTCGCGGCGCTTCTGTTCGTAGTTCTCGATGCGCAGACCCGGCGTGATCGACAGACGGTCGGTCACGTCGAAGCGGTTCTGGACGAACAGCGCGTAGCTCACGGCCGAATCCACGCGATCGGTCCCGATCGTTCCGCTGCGCGGGTTGGCGCGGGTGGCGTTGATCTGCTGATCGACCATTTCCTCGTCCATGATGCGGATGCCGATCTCGGCCTGATTGCCGATACCGAAGGTCTTGTGATTGACCGTGAGACGGGAATCCAGACCGACGCGCTCGAACGAACGGTTGTTGCCCGCCACGTTGTTCGTGTAGACCCAGCGTCCGGCGGCTTGTGAGGCGGCGTTGTTGACCGCGAAACGCCAGTAGTCGCGGTTCATCTCGCTCCAGTAGACGAGGGTGCTGAGCGACACGTCCGAATTGATTTCCCACAGGTGATTCAGATCGAAGGACTTGCGCTCGGTCAGGAAGTAGTCGTCCGGCGCCGGGTTGTACTTCGCGCCGGCCTTGTACGCGCCGAGGAACAGGCCGCGATAGGAAATGTTGGCGTCGTTCTTGTGATAGGTGAACTTGGCGCCCAGCCACTGCTTGTCGCCCAGCTGCATGCCGCCCTTCAACATGAGATCTTCCATGTCGAAGCCCTTGTTCTGGAAACCGTCGCTTTCGGCGCGGGTGTAGAACAGGCCCACCTTGGCTTCGCCCGACGGTGTCTTGGTGCCGGCTTCCACATTGGTTTCGCGGTACTGGTGCGAACCGACGCGTCCGGAAATGGCGAAGCCGTCGATCGGATCCTTCGTCTTGTAGTTGACCACGCCGCCGATGGTGTTGGGGCCATAGCGCAGCGCCGCGGCGCCCTTGAGCACCTCGATTTCCGACATGCGCTGGATGCGCGGGTTGTAGTAGCGGCCATTGCCGACGAACAGCCCCGGCGCGACCGGAACACCATCTTCGAGGATGAGCGACTTGTAGTCGGCCGCGTTCAGGCCGCGGATGCCGATGTTGGCGACGATGCCGCTTTCCTCTTCGCCCTTGATATGTACGCCGGGTACCGTGCGCAGTGCGTCTTCGGTCGACAGCGGCTGGATCTGCTCGATCCGGGCCGGGCCGACGATGCTGACCGAACCCGGTTGCTGTTCGATCGCATTCTCGCCACCCGCGATGACGTCGATGCGCGGCAGGACGATCGTTTCGGCATGGGCAGCCAGCGGCGCCTGCATGACCGCGGCGACGGCGAGCGCCACCGTCGTCTTGCGCATCGATCGGGCTGGCGGGCGGAGGCCGCAGCGAGTGCTTTGCATTATCTACTCCTCTGTTTTGCGGATGATCGGCAGCGGGAATTGCGGAACGGCCGGTCAGGTCGTCAGCCGGCGACGTTTCGCGAACGGCGATTTCACGCTTGGCAATAAAATTTTGTTACAAATGATAACCAGTATCATTACAAAATTCTAACACGTTCGCCGGCGCTTGCGAGTGCCGGCACAGTTGATCCGGTGCGCCCGGCGGGTGGGTAAACGACCGCAGCGCTTGCGCCGCCCGCCTTTCATCGTCGGCAGGTCGATGGCCGCGATGGCTCGATCCCTGCCGGGCGGCTGGCGGCAATGGCTGCGGCGCGTGTCTGAGGCTCGTGCGGTCCGAATCCGGTCCGGTCAAGCGATGCGCGTCGATGCGGCGGCGTCAATGGGTAAGCAGGCTCTGCGCATGTCGGCGCTGATCGGTGATGCGCCGCGCGTGCGCGCGCCATGTGTGCAAGGGCGTCGGGCGCTTCGAAGCGCCATGCGCACCCGGCGCCCGCTGCTTGATCCTGCCGCCGGCGTCCGCGGCGGGGCAAGGTCTGAGCACAAGTCTCTTTTGGTGAATCAAAGTTGTATCATGTGAAACTCGCGGGCACGTCCAAGGCGTGCCCGCCCTCACACACGACAACAGGAGACAACCCATGTCCGAACGCATCGTCTTCCGCAGCGGTGAAGCACTGGTCGCCGGCGGCCCTCCGGGCACCGCGGCCGAGCCCGAAGTCATCATCGGCGAACTGGACGGCCCGGTCGGTACCGCGCTGGCCACGCTGACCGGTGACCAGGTGAAGGGCCACACCCGCGTGTTCGCCATCCTGAATACCGACATCCAGGTGCGCCCGCTGACGCTGATGGTGAGCAAGGTGACGGTGAAGGACGAGCGCTACACCAACATCCTGATGGGCACCGTGCAGGCCGCCATCGCCAATGGCGTGCTCGACGCGGTGCGCGCCGGCGACATCCCGAAGGAAAAGGCCAACGATCTGGGCATCATCGTGTCGGTGTGGCTGAATCCGATGGTGTCGACCGCGAAGGACCTCGACCACAAGATCCTGTTCGACATTCACCGCCAAGCCATGGCCAAGGCGATCAAGAAGGCGATGAACAATCAGCCGGACATCGACTGGCTGCTGGAGAACCAGGACAAGATCACCCACAAGTACTACCAGATGGGGCTGGACGGGAAGATCTGATCCGCCCCGGTCGCCACCTCAGGTGGCGACCGTCTTGTCCTTGAAGCGGCAGATGTCGACGATGCCGCACTGGCCGCACAGCGGCTTGCGCGCCGTACAGGTGTAGCGGCCATGCAGGATGAGCCAGTGGTGGGCGTGCTGCATGAACTCGGCCGGCACGACCTTGAGCAGCGCGTGTTCGACCGCCAGCACGTCCTTGCCGGGCGCCAGGCCGATGCGGTTCGCAATGCGGAAGATGTGGGTGTCGACCGCCATGGTCGGCGCGCCGAACACGATGTTCAGCACCACGTTGGCGGTCTTGCGGCCGACGCCGGGCAGCGCTTCCAGCGCGGCGCGGTCGTTCGGCACTTCGCCGCCGTGCTTCTCCAGCAACTGGTGCGACAGCGCGACGACGTTCTTCGCCTTGGCGCGGAACAGGCCGATGGTCTTGATGTAGTCCTCGACGCCCTCGACACCGAGGCTGACCATGGCTTCCGGCGTCGGTGCCACCGGAAACAGCTTGCGCGTCGCCACGTTCACGCCCTTGTCGGTCGCCTGTGCCGACAGCACGACGGCGACCAGCAGCTGGAAAGGCGTGCCGTATTCGAGGTCGCTTTTCGGCTGCGGGTTGGCCGCGCGCCAGCGCTCGAACATGGTCTGTATTTCGGCCCGCGTGAGCCGGCTGGCGCGCCCCGCCATCAGGCCGACGCAGCGTGCGCCGGCGCGTGCGGGGTGGCCGCGCGCGCCTGCTGACGCGCCACCCAGGCATTGCGCGCGGCGATCAGCAGACCGAGGAAGATGAAGGCGCCGGGCGGCAGGATGGCCATCAGCAGGCCGCGGTAGTCGTCGCCGAACACGCGGATCGCGTGGGCACCCGGAACGATCATGTCGATGCCGGAAAACAGCGTGCCGGCACCGATCAGTTCGCGCATACCGCCGAGCAGCGCCAGCACCCACAGCAGGCCCACGCCCATCGCCGCGCCGTCCCAGGCGGCGGCCAGCGGCGAGTTCTTGGCGGCGAAGGCTTCGACCCGCGCCAGCACGATGCAGTTGGTGACGATGAGCGGGATGAAGATGCCCAGCACCAGATAGAGGTCGTGCAGCCAGGCGTTGAAGGCGAGGTCGAGGCAGGTGACCAGCGCGGCGATGATCAGGATGAACACCGGAATGCGGATTTCGTGCGGAATGAGCGTGCGCAGCGCGGCCACCGCGCCGCTGGCCAGCGCCATCACCAGCACGGTCGCCAGAGACAGGCTGACCGCATTCACCAGCGTGTTGCTGACCGCGAGCAGCGGGCACAGGCCGAGCAGCTGCACCAGCGCGGTGTTGTTCTCCCACAGGCCCTTGCGGCCGATGTCGCCGTAGATGGCGCGTTCTTCAGCGTTCATGCCGGTATCCCCGATGTGTTTGCCGCGCGGTGAAGGTGGCAGCGATGTCCGGTCGCCCGCCGCTTCGATGCAGGGCGGCATCGCGAGCAAGCTCGCTCCCACAAAGGCGGGCTGGCGCCAAGTGACCAGCCTGGTTCGTCTTCGGCGCCGAAGGTGTGGGAGCGACCTCTGGCCGCGATACGGTGCTCGATCATTCGAACACCTTGTCTGCCACGGCGCCGGCCGGCAGCGCGAACAGCGCGTCGCGCGCCGGCGCGATGGCGGCGGCGGCGCGGCCGGCGGCGCGGATGACGGCGCGCGGCGAAATGGTGGCGCCGGTCATGTAGTCGAAATCGCCGCCGTCCTTGCGCACCGTCCAGCTGGCTGCCTGCGCGGTGTCGCGGCCCGCGAACTGGCTGATCCACTTCGGCGACGAGCGGTCCTTGGCCGGGTCGATGTAGTCGCCCAGCCCCGGCGTTTCCTTGTGCGCGACCACGCGCACGCCGCCCAGCGTGCCGTCGGCGCGCACGGCCATCAGCAGCCGGATGGCGCCGCTGTAGCCGTCCGGCGCCTGCGCCTCGAACACCAGCGCGACCGGTTCGTTGCCGCGGCGTGCGCGGTAGAGCGTGACCGGGACGTCGATGCCGAGCGCGGGCAGGGCGGACAACTGCACGGTGTCTTCGAGCAGCGCGTTGTCGTAGTCGGTGCGCGGCAGCACCTGGCCGATCAGCTCCAGTCGCCGTGCCTCGACCGAGGCCTGTATCGGCGCCTCGGTGGCGTCGTGGGTGAGCGCCATCAGTGCGGTGAAGGCGAGCGTGAACACCGCCAGCAGCGCGGCCGAGCGCATCGCGCTGCCGGCTGCGGTCGGTGCCGGCGGTTCCGGCGCCAGTTCGGCGGCGGCCAGCGCCTCGTCGACCACCGGCGTCTGCGCCTCGTCGCTCATGGCGCGCCTCCGTTCTTGTGGCCGAACACCGGCGGCTGCGTCTTCATGTCGATCAGCGGCACGCAGATGTTCATCAGCAGCACGGCGAAGGCGATGCCGTCCGGGTAGGCGCCGAAGGCGCGGATGAGCCAGGCGATCAGTGCGATGCCGGCGGCGAAGATGAGCTTGCCGCGCGGCGTGGTCGCGCCCGACACCGGGTCGGTCGCGATGAAGAAGGCACCCATCATCGTGCCGCCGGCCAGCAGGTGGAAGGCCGGGCCGGCGAACTGCGCGGGGTCTATCAGCGAGGCGATGCCCGACACCAGCGACATCACCGCCAGGAAGGCCACCGGTACGTGCCAGGTGATGATGCGCAGCGCCAGCAGCAGCAGACCGCCGGCGCCCCAGGCCAGCGCAACCCACTCCCAGCCGGCGCCGGCGACGTGGCCGAAGGCGGTCGAGCGCATCACGGCGGCGGCGTCACCGCCGGTCATCAGGCCGGTGCGCAGTGCATCAAGCGGCGTGGCACCGGTGACGCCGTCGAGCGCGCGGGCGCCGCCGAACACCCAGTCCATCTGCGTTGCGAAGTCGCCGACATTGAGGCCGGGCCACTGCGACATCAGCGCCGGGAAGCTGACGATCAGCAGCGCGTAGGCCAGCATGGCAGGGTTGAACGGGTTCTGCCCGAGGCCGCCATACAGATGCTTGCCGATGATGAGCGCGAAGGCGGTGCCGAGCACCGTGGTCCACCAGGGCAGCAGCGGCGGCAGGCAGACGGCGATCAGCCAGGCGGTGACCAGTGCGCTCATGTCGGTCAGCGCCGGGGCCACCGGGCGACCACGTAGCGCCAGCATCAGGGCTTCGCAGGCGAGCGCGGTGACGCTGGCCAGCGCGATCTGCACCAGCAGCGCGGCGCCGAACAGCCAGCTCTGCACGGCGATGGCCGGCAGCATGGCGACCAGCACCGTGGTCATCACGCGGCGCACGCTGGTGTTCTGGCGGAGATAGGGTGAGTTGTACATCGTGTTCCGTCGTGAGGGGGCGCGCGACAGGCGCGCCCCGATGTCATTCCGTCGGCTTGTCCGCGGTCGCGGTTTCGCTCGTCGTTTCGCCGCTGCCGGTGGCCACCATGTCGGCGGCCAGCTTGCGCCGCGCCTCTGCGGCCTCGACCTGGGCCTGCTGGGCCGGCGTCAGCGTGTCGGTGTTCTTCGCCGCGACCGCTTCCTTCTGCGCCTTGGCGCGCGCCATCGCCGCCTCGATCAGGGCTTTCTTCGGGTCCTCGACCGCCGTGGCCGTCGCCTCACCCTCGGCCGGCGCCCTGTCGGTGGCCGCCGGTTTCGCCGCCGGCTTGGCTGCGCTGCGCGCCGCCAGCTTGGCCGCCTTCTCTTCCTTCTCGCGTTCGGCGCGCCAGTTGCGGAACTCGAAACGCTCGCGCGCCGAATCGGCGGCGTCCTTGTCGCGCTCGCGCGCCCAGATTTCGCTCTTCGCGTAGCGGTAGTAATCGACCAGCGGAATGTGCGACGGGCACACATAGGCGCAGCAGCCGCACTCGATGCAGTCGAACAGGTGGTATTCCTGCGCGCGGCCGAAGTTGCGGGCGCGCGAGTGCCAGTACAGCTCGAACGGCTGCAGGTCGGCCGGACAGGCGCGCGCGCACTCGCCGCAGCGGATGCAGGGCAGTTCCGGCTCGGGCGGCGGAAACAGCGCCGGCGACGAGGCAAGCAGGCAGTTGGTCGCCTTGACCACCGGAGCGTCGACGCCGGGCAGCGGAATGCCCATCATCGGTCCGCCCATGACGAGTTTGTCGGTATCCGGCTTCAGGCCGGCGTGTTCGAACACGAAGCCGATCGGCGTGCCGATGGCGACGTCGAAGTTGCGCGGCCGCTCGACGTTGCCTGCAACGGTGACGATGCGGCGGGTCAGCGGTTCACCGTGCTCGAGCGCATTCCACACCGCGAGCGCGGTCGCCACGTTGAAGCACTGCACGCCGTAATCGGTCGAGCGGCTGCCGTGCGGCACCTCGATGCCGGTCAGCACGCGGATGAGCTGCTTGGCGCCGCCGGCCGGGTAGCGCGTCGGCACCACGACGATGTCGAGCGAGGCGTGACCGAGCGCCGCAGCGGCGGCCTTCAGCGCGGCGGCGGCTTCAGGCTTGTTGTCCTCGACGCCGACCAGCACCTGCTTCGCCGCCAGCATCTTCTGCATCACCAGCGCGCCGCGCAGGATGTCCTCCGCCTCGCTGCGCATCAGCATGTCGTCGCAGGTGATGAAGGGCTCGCATTCGGCGCCGTTCAGCACCAGCGTGTCGGTGCCGCCGGCCTTGCCGGGCGCCAGTTTCAGGTGGCTGGGGAATACCGCGCCACCAAGACCGACCACGCCGGCGTCGCGCAGGTAGTCGCGCACCTCGCCCGGGGTGGCCGCGTGCCAGTCGAAGGGCTCGCGCTCGATGTGCTGGTCCTGGCCGTCCGGTTCGATCACCACCGCCATCGACGACAGGCCCGAGGCGTGCGGCATCAGCCGCGGCTCGATCGCCACCACCGTGCCCGAGGTCGGCGCGTGCACCGCACTCGACACATTGCCGTCGGCCGCGCCGATGCGCTGGCCGTGCAGCACCCGGTCACCCACCTTGACCAGCGGGCGCGGCGTGCCGCCGATGTGCTGGTGCAGCGGAATGATCAGTTGCGGCGGCAACGGCAGGCGGGCGATCGGCTCGCGCGTCGACGCGCCCTTGTTGGGGTCCGGCTTGACGCCGCCGTTGAACGAGAACAGTTTGCGCAGCATCAGGCCGCTTCCTTCGCTGCCGGTTCGGCCGCCACCGGCTTCAGTTCGAACACCGGGTAGCGCCATTTCCAGGTTTCCACCGTTTCGGCCACCGGCACCATGTCGATGCAGTCGGCCGGGCAGGGCGGTACGCACAGCTCGCAGCCGGTGCACAGGTCGGTGACGATGGTGTGCATCTGCTTGGCGGCGCCGACGATGGCATCCACCGGGCAGGCCTGTATGCACAGCGTGCAGCCGATGCAGGTGGCTTCGTCGATCACTGCCACCGCCTTCGGCTTCTCGACGCCGTGCTCTGCGTTCAGCGGCTTGTACTCGCGGCCCAGCAGGTCGGCCAGCTTGCGCACGCCCTCGTCGCCGCCGGGCGGGCACTGGTTGATGTCCGCCTCGCCGCCGGCGATTGCGGTGGCGTAGGGCTTGCAGCCGGGGTAGCCGCACTGGCCGCACTGAGTCTGAGGCAGTATCGCGTCGATCTTGTCGACCAGCGGGTCGCCCTGGGTCTTGAACAGCACCGACGCGGCGCCGAGTGCGGCGCCCAGCGCCAGCGCCAGACCGGTCATCACGAGCAGTGCGGAAATCATGAGTCGAGCCCGGCGAAGCCCATGAAGGCCAGGCTCATCAGGCCGGCGGTGATCATGGCGATGGCGTTGCCGCGGAAGGGCACCGGGATGTCGGCGCCGTCCAGCCGCTCGCGGATGCTGGCGAACAGCACCAGCGCCAGCACGAAACCGGCGGCCGAGCCGAAGCCGAACAGCAGCGACTGCAGCAGGTTGTGGCGCGCCGCCTGGTTCAGCAGCGGTACGCCCAGCACGGCGCAGTTGGTGGTGATCAGCGGCAGGTAGATGCCCAGCACCTGGTGCAGCAGTGGGCTGGTCTTCTGGATCACCAGTTCGGTCAGCTGCACGATGGCGGCGATGACGACGATGAAGCTCAGCGTCGACAGATAGCCCAGGCCGAAGGGCTTAAGCAGGAAGGTGTCGATCAGGTAGCTGGAACCACAGGCGAGCGTCAGCACGAACATGGTCGCCAGACCCATGCCGATCGCGGTTTCGAGCTTTTTCGACACGCCCATGAAAGGGCACAGGCCGAGGATGCGCACGAACACCACGTTGTTGACCAGCGCGGTGCCAAGCAGGATGAACAGGTAACTCGTCATGACGGGGCGAAAGGTCGCCGGAGGTTTTCCGCAGGCCGCGGCGCAGGATGCACCGCGTAACCGGCGGATTATCCGGCACTGCAGCGCAGCACTCAAGCTGCCGCAGGCGTCGGCTAGCGGTTATGTGGACAGAACCGCCGGCTGGAGCGGGCGTCCGGCACTTTTCAGGCCAGCGCCGGTGCGACGCCGATGCGGTCCGGCAATTGCTCCACCGGCAGCGGTCTGCTCAGCAGATAGCCCTGGAAGGCGTCGCAGCCGTGCGCGGACAGAAAGGCCATCTGCGCCTCGGTTTCGACGCCTTCGGCCACTACGGTCAGGCCGAGGTTGTCGGCCAGCGACAGGATGGTGCGCACGATGGCGGCCGAGTGCGGGTCGCTCAGTACTTCGTCGACGAAGCTCTTGTCGATCTTGAGCTGGTCCAGCGGCAGCTTTTTCAGGTAGGCGAGCGAGGAATAGCCGGTGCCGAAATCGTCCAGTGCGAAGCGCACGCCGCGCTGCTGCAGCGCGCGCATGGTGGCCAGCGTCATGTCGAGGTCGCGGTGCAGCATGCTCTCGGTCAGTTCGAGCCGCAGCCGGCGTGGATCGGCGCCGCTGTCGGCCAGTGCCTGCTCGACCCGTCCGACGAAGCCGGATTCGTGGAACTGTCGCTCGCTCACGTTCACCGCGATCGTCCACTGTGCGCGCAGCGGGTCGTCGGCCCAGGCGCGCAGCTGGGCGCAGGCGGTATCGAGCACCCACTGGCCGATCGGCAGGATGTGGTTGCTCTGTTCGGCCAGCGGAATGAAGGCGGCCGGCGACACCATGCCGCGCACCGGGTGCTGCCAGCGCACCAGCGCCTCGACGCCGGTGATGCGCCGCTCGGCGTCGGTCACCGGCTGGTAGTGCAGGCGCAGTTCGCCGCGCTCGAGCGCACCGCGCAGGTCGCGCAGCATGAGCGCGCGGGCGGTGGTGTTCTCCTGCAGCGCCGGGTCGAAGAAGCTGAGCCGGTTGCGACCGCTTTCCTTCGCCTTGTACAGCGCCATGTCGGCCTGCTTCAGCAGTTCGTCGGCGCGGTCTTCGGCGCAGTCGAACAGCACGGCGCCGATGCTGGCGGTGGAACTGACCATCTGTCCGCCGAGGTCGCATTCGGCCGCTAGCGCTTCACGCAGCTTCTCGCCGATCTCGCCGACGCGCAGAGAGGCGGTCTCCAGATCGCTGCCGATGTTGCCGAGGATGACGACGAACTCGTCGCCGCCCAGTCTCGCCACCGTATCGCTGTCGCGTACGCAGGCCTGCAGTCGCGCCGACATCTGCCGCAGCAGCGCGTCGCCCTGGGCGTGGCCCAGCGTGTCGTTGATTTCCTTGAAGTTGTCGAGGTCCATCAGCAGCAGCGCGCCGTGTTGCCCCTCGCGCGCTGCGCTGGCGATGGCCTGGTCGAGCCGGTCATTCATCAGGCGGCGGTTGGGCAGACCGGTCAGTTCGTCGTGGAAGGCCAGCCGCTGCGCCTCCTGCTCGGCCTTCTTGCGCGTCGTGATGTCGGCGCGTATCGCGATGTAGCGCTGCGGCACGCCGTCGGCGTCGACCAGCGGCACGATGGTGGTGTGCACCCAGTACAGCGAGCCGTCCTTCGCACGGTTGCAGATGTCGCCATGCCAGACCAGCCCGCTTGAAATGGTCTTCCACATGTCGGCGAAGAAGCCGGGCGCATGCGTGCCCGAATTGATGACGCGGTGGCTGCGCCCCACCAGCTCTTCGCGCGCGTACTGCGAGATTTCGCAGAACTTGTCGTTCACCCTCGTGATGACGCCGCGCGCATCGGTTTCTGCGACGATGGCGTGTGCGTCCAGTGCCGCCTTCAACTCACCGACCTCGCGCAGCGAGTCGAGCACGCGGCGCTGTGCACGCTCGCGCTCGGTGGTGTCGTTGAGGATCAGCACCACGCTGTCGATGCCGCCGTCGGCGCTGTGCTCCGGCACCAAGGTCGATGACAGGTGGACGGCGTTGCCGTCGTTTCCGGTGAAATGGCAGTCGAACTCCACGCGCTGCCCCTGTAGCGCCTCGGCCAGCCGCGGCCGCATCTGTCCGGCCAGTTGCGGCGGCATCACGTCGTCCACCGTGCGACCGACAATGTCGCGAGCGGCGCGGCCCAGGTGCAACTCGTGCATCGGGTTCACATAGCGGAAACGCAGGTCGCGGTCGATGCGCGCGATGTCGGCCGGCACATTGGACAGTATCGTGTCGAGCTCGCGTTCGCGATCGCGCAGCGCATGTTCGGAACGCTGCAGCAACTGGTAGGGCTCGCGCAGTCCGACGACGAAGGTGGCGCGATAGACGAAGGCGTAGGCGGCGATCTTGTACAGATGGCCGAACATGTTCATGAAATCCGACGCCGTCGTGTAGTTGGTGAACGCCAGTTCGCCAATGCCCATGACGAAACAGGCGCAGGCCAGGTAGCGGGTGCGCGGGTCGGGCGCCATGCGGTTCTGCCAGAACAGCCAGCCGGCCACCGCCAGATTGCCGGCGCACAGGGCGTACTCGAAGCCGGCCTTGAACGCGGTGACGCCGACGCCGGGCACGAAAGTCACCGGAAAGAGGTGGAGGAACCAGGTGCCGGCCGCGAACAGCGCACAGGTGGCGAGCAGGCCGAGCCCCAGCCAGCCGCTGCGTGAGCCCGGCAGGGCGATGCGCGCCGCAACCAGCGCGACGGTCAGCAACTCGAACGAGCGGCCAGCCAGCCAGAAGAAGATGGCTTTCGCCGTGCTGCTCTCGGTCAGCAGCGCCGGCATGCCGGCGTAGGTCAGCGCATGGATCAGATCGCAGCCGGCGACCACCGAGAAACCGAAGATGAGCGTGTTGGACGCGTAGTCACCCGCCTGGTCGAAGCGGTGCCAGGACATGATGACCACCAGTGCCGACACCACGACGGAGAAAGTCTCCAGCAGCAGGTGGAAGGCCAGCATCTCGCCATGTCGGCCCTCGAACAGCGGGATCGGTGGCAGCAGGGCCGCGAACACCATCAGCAGCAGAGCGACCAGACAGACGGTCGCCGGCGAGCGCAGGCCGGCGGCAGCGTCGACGGATTCGGCGTTTTGTGTGGGCATGTCGATGACCGGGCCGGCTTCGCGTGGGTCCAGGGTAAACGGCCCCCGGAAGCAGGGCCTTGAGCACGGAACGCACGCTATTGCTTATGTTGCAGCCGGTCAAGCTGCCCGGCCACCCCGGCAGATCATGCTGTCGGGGTGGCGGTTGAACCAGGAGGGAAGGTCAGAAATCGACCGTAGCGCTGAGCATGGCGGTGCGCGGCGCGCCCTGCACCAGGTAGCTGGAGCCGGGGTAGCCGCCGGCAGCCGCCCAGTAGGCGCGGTCGCTCACATTGTCGACGCGGGCGCGGAAGGTGACGTCCTTGCCGGCGACCCGCGTGATGTAGCGCGCGCCGAGGTCGAAACGGGTCCAGCTCGGGATGGACGCCGTGTTGGTGGCATCGAAATACTGTGACGCGGTGTAGATGGTGCGTGCGTCCAGGCTCAGGCCGCGCAGCAGCGGCACGTCCCACTCGACTCCGAACGTGTATTGGGCGGACGGCACGCCGATTGCGCGGTTGCCGTCGTTGGTGCCACCGGCGGTACGCTCCAGTTCGGCGTCGATCCAGGTGGCGCCGCCGAGCAGGCGCAGGCCCGGCAGCGGTTCGCCATACAGCGTCAGCTCGATGCCGGTGTTCTGCTGCTCGCCGCTGGCGCGGAACACGTTGTCGGCGCCGACGAAAGCACTCGGCAATTCGATCGAGAACACCGCCAGACCGGCGCCGAAGCGCTTGTCCTCGTACTTCACGCCGGCTTCAGTCTGCTTCGACACGAAGGGCGACAGGCGCTCGTTGGCATTGACCGCGGTGTTCGGCGCGGTGCCGCCACGGGTCAGTGCCTCGGCGTAGTTGGCATACAGCGACATTTCCTGCGTCAGCTTGTACACCGCGCCGACCGCCGGCGTGAGCTTGGTCTTGTCGTAGGAGGTGCCGAACACTGCGTAGTCGTTGTAGGGCACGTCGATGATCTTCTGCAGTCGTGCGCCGAGCGTGAGCAGCAGACGGTCGTTGGCAAAGGCCATGGTGTCGGCGAGCGCGAGACTGAAGCTGCGGGTCTTCTGCTGAGTCTGAGGCGAGTTCAGCTCGGGATTGGGGGCACCGCCCGGTCGCGCAACCGGTTGCGGGTCGTACAGGTTGTCGACGAAGGCGGCACCGAACTCATTTTCGTTCTTCTCGGTGCGCCAGTGGCCGGCCATCGACGCCGTCAGGCGGTGCTGGACCGCTCCGGTCGTCACCTGGGTACGGATACCCGCCTCGCCGGTCACCACCACCTCGTCGCGATAGTTGTCGAAGCGACTCGAATTGATCGTGCCGTTCGAGTCGAGGAAGTGGAAGGGCAGCGAGTTGCGTTCCTTGCCACGGCGCGCGCCGACGGCCACCCAGGTGGTGGTGACGTCGCTCAGGTCGAACTCGGCCCGCACCGTACCGAAAACGGTCTGGTCGCCGGCGTAGATCCACGGCTGCGAGTAGTTCGACGATGCACTCGGCGGACGCGGGACGAATGTGAGGCCGCCGCCGCGCAAGAGGCTCGGACGGCCCTCGATCAGGTTCTGGTCCTGCATGCCGACGTCAGCCGACAGCCGGAAGTCGCGGCCGCGGTAATCCGCGCCCAGCGAGAACATTTCGAAGTCCTTGCGTTCGTTGTCGATGCCGGTACCGCCGACGCGGCGGGCTGCATTCACGCGCAGGCCCAGTTCCTTGTTTTCGCCGAAGCGGCGCGCCACGTCGGCCGCAAGGTAGTCCTGACCGCCGGTCTGCAGACCGTAGGTCAGGCGTGTCAGGTCTTCGTTCGGCGCGCGCTTGGGCACCAGATTGATCGAGCCGCCGATACCGCTGCCCGCGGTACCGCCCGGGGCGGCGCCGTTCACGAAAGTATTGGCGCCGCGCAGCACCTCGACCCGTTCGAGGAACTCGGTTGCCACGTACTGCCGCGGCAGCACGCCGTACAGGCCGTTGTAGGCCATGTCGTCGGAAAACAGCGGGAAACCGCGGATGACGTAAAGCTCCTGGAAGTTGCCAAAGCCGCGCGAAATGCGCACGGTCGGGTCATTGCGCAGCACTTCCGCGACGCCTGAGGCCTGCTGGTCCTCGATCAGCCGGCTGGTGTAGGCAGTGGTGCTGAATGGCGTGTCGAGCGTGCTCTGGTTGCCGAGAATGCCGATGCGCGCGCCCTTCGCCACCTGTCCGCCGGCAAAGGCGGGCGGCAGGCCGGCGGCCGACGCGTCAGCGCTGGCTTCGACCACCACCGGTGCCAGCGTGATCGGCGCCGACGGATCTTCGGTCTGCTGGGCCTGAGCGAAGGAGCTGGCGAGCGCAGCCGCGATGGCGATCGCCAGACGGGGGCGCGGGAAGGAGGGCGTGTTTTTCATTGAGACGTGGGGCACGGGGTGCTGAGGTAGAATTGGAAGCAGCAGATCGTATTACGAATCGTTCTTGTTTTTCTCCTGTTTGCGACTTTTTGCACACTGATCCGGTGCGCTGTCGTATCTCCGCGACGCCGCCTGGTCACGCCTGCCAAACCACCGATGAAACCTGTCATGCCCGACACCGCCCCGGCCACCTGTACGCCCGCCGCCCGGCCGCGCGCGACCTCGCTGCAGCGCTGGGTGTGGGTACACAAGTGGTCCAGTCTGGTGTGCACGCTGTTCATGCTGCTGCTGTGCCTGACCGGCCTGCCGCTGGTTTTCTATCACGAGATCGACCACGCTCTCGGCAAGCACATCGAGGCGCCGGAAATGGCTGCCGGCACCGCGCATCTGCCAGTCGACCGCATCGTCGAATCGGCGCGCCGCCACCATCCGGATCTGGTGCCGCTCTACCTGTTCAAGGAAGAAGACGAGCCGGACATGTGGGTGGTCAAGATGGACACCCGCCCGGACACCGACGAGACGCAGGCGAAGTTCTCGGTGGTCGATGCGCGCACCGGCGAAATCCTCGGCGAGCCGCGCTTCGACGAAGGTTTCATGCATCTGATGTACCGCCTGCACGTCGACCTGTTCGCCGGTCTGGCGGGCCGGCTGTTCCTCGGCTTCATGGGCCTGCTGCTGGTGGTCGCGCTGGTCAGCGGCGTCGTGCTCTACGCCCCCTTCATGCGCAAGCTCGACTTCGGCGAGGTACGTCGCGGCCGCTCGACGAAACTGTGGTGGCTGGACATGCACAACATGCTGGGCATCGTCACCGTCACCTGGGCGCTGGTCGTGGGGGGCACCGGCGTCATCAACACCTGGGCCGACCTCATCCTGAAGGCCTGGCAGGCGGAGCAGGTTGCCGCGCTGAAGACTGCGGGCGGTGCCGCAGCCGGTAGCGGTGGCAGTGCGGCGCCGCTGCAGTCGCTGGTTGATGCCGCACTGGCCGCCGAGCCGGGCATGGCCGTCGCTACGGTCGCCTTTCCCGGAACGCTGCTGTCCACACCTTCCCATTACGCCGTCTTCCTGCACGGCGACACGCCGCTGACCGCGAAGCTGCTGAAGGCGGCGCTGGTCGACCCGGTCAGCGCAACGGTGATCGAAACGAAACCGCGCCCCTGGTACGCCACCGCGCTGCTCGTGTCGCAGCCACTGCACTTCGGCGACTACGGCGGCCTGCCGCTGAAAATCCTCTGGGCGCTGCTCGACCTCGTCACCCTCGTCGTGCTGTGGAGCGGCCTGGTGCTGTGGTGGCGCAAGCACAGACACGCGGCCGCGGCGCCCGTCAGCGTCGGGCACGCCGCGACCACCGCACGAGGTGGCGCATGAAGGGCGCGAAATCGAATGCCGCCATTTTCCGCTGGCCGCTGCTGATCGCCTTACTGACCGCCATCGGCCTGCTGTCGGCGCTGGTCGGCGACGACGGCTGGGACGCCCTGTCATGGGCGCTGCTGGCGGTGCCGGTGGGGCTTTGCGGGTATTTCAGTCTCGCCAGGCGATGAGCTGACGGCGTCGCACTCCACTCGTCAACACAGCGCTCTGTCAGGGCGAGGCCTTGCGTCTCGCTGCACGCACCAGATTGACCACGGCAATCAGCAGGAATCCCAGCGCCGGCAGGCACCACACGAAGGCCGCATCGGTATGCACGGTCTGCGTTGCCGTGTCGTAGTAGCGGCCAAGTTCGTTGAACTCGATCGTGAGATCGCGCGCGTACCAGAGCCAGAAGAACGGCAGCGACGCCGCGAGCGGCAGAACGACCCCGGGGACCACGAGCAGTCGCGACAAGGGTCTTGCCCGGAGCCTCATCGGAAACTCGTGCGGATCAAGCGGTGATCCCACGGTATGCGGTCGCAACCAGAATTCACAGCTGATAGACTGGCTTCGGTGTGGAAGCGACCGAGATGTTCGGACACCTGAAGTGCCCCTTCTGATTCAGCACCACTTCGAACTTCTGCTTGATCGACATGCTGCCGAGCAGGGCATTCACCGTCTTGCAGCAGGCGACGCAGTTGTCGTCGCCATTGGCACCACCGTTGGCGATGGCCTGCAGGTGTTCGACGCTGGCGTCGTCGCGCGGCAGAGGCTGTTTGCAGAAGAAGCAGAGGCCGCCCTGGACGAACAGCAGGCGGTCGAGTGGTCTGGTCGGCATGGGCGTTTGCGGCTCTGTGCAGTCGACTATCCCGCCATCGTAGCGCATTCGCGTCGTGCTACCCGTCGTGCATGCACGACGTCCGCGGCGAGGCCAGTCGCAGGCACCGCGCCGCGGCCCGCGTTCTACGACTTCAACAGCCCACCCAGCATGCCCATCGCCGACTGCAGCGCGTCGCCTTCAGGCGCCTTGCCGTCCGGCGACAGCGTGTCGATCAGCTGCGGCAGCAGGCCGGCGAGGCCGGACGACACTTCCTGCGACGACATGCCCACCTGCTGCGCCACACCACCGATCTGGTCGGCGCCGAACACGGCCTTGATCTGGTCGCCGGAAATCGGCAGGTTCTGGCCCGAACCCAGCCAGGAGGCGATCACGTCGCCGAGCCCACCCTGCTGGAACTTGGCGATCAGCCCCTGCAGGCCGCCGATCTGCGGGCTGTTGATCAGGCTCATCGCGGCCTGGATCAGTGCGGCATTCCCGCCGGCGCCGGATTGCCCGCCGAGCGCGCCGGCAACCTGGCCGGCGATCGAGTCGAAAAGTCCCATGTCGGTCTCCTTCGGTGAATGAGCGGGCAGCTTACGCCAGCCGCGTGACGAGTGGGTGATGAGGCTTTCAGTCCAGGTGCGGCCGCGTGTGCAGCCGGGTGTTCAGCGCATCCACCGTTTCCGCCCAGTCGGCGTCCTGCGTGACGGCATCGCGCAGGAAGGCGGCCTGGGCCGGGTTCCAGAAACGGGCTTCGTGCAGCGGGACGCCGTTGTCGAGGTGGCCGCAGGTGGCGATGAAGCGCTCGATCGACGGCGCGTCGTTGGGCAGGCCGAGCTGGGCGAACAGGGTTTCCATCGAATGCGGGGTGATGTCCATGACGATCTCCTGACTGAGTGGATACATCCTGTCCGAATGCCCGATGCGCGCGAAGTTCATTGCGTGCCCGGCGCACGTTCGCCCAGCATGGCGTCTGGCCGCACCCACAGGTCGAACTGTTCGCCGCTCAGCTCGCCGGAGGCGAGCGCCGCTTCGCGCAGCGTCAGGCCCTCGCGGTGGGCGCGGGCGGCAATCTTCGCCGCGCGGTCATAGCCGATGTGCGGCACCAGTGCCGTCACCAGCATCAGGGACTGCTGCATCAGCGCCTCGATGCGCTCGCGCCGCGCTTCGATGCCGGCGACGCAGTGGGTGTCGAAGCTGCGCATGCCGTCGGCCAGCAGGCGGATGCTCTGCAGCACGGCGCCGGCGATCAGCGGCTTGTAGACATTCAGTTCGAACTGGCCCGAGGCGCTGCCCATCGTGACCGCGACGTCGTTGCCGATGACCTGGGCGCACAGCATGGTGAGCGCTTCGCACTGGGTCGGGTTGACCTTGCCCGGCATGATGGAACTGCCGGGCTCGTTCTCCGGCAGTGCCAGTTCGCCCAGACCGCAGCGCGGGCCGGAGGCGAGCCAGCGCAGGTCGTTGGCGATCTTTGTCAGCGCGACCGCCAGCGTCTTCAGCGCGCCGTGCAGCGTCACCAGCGGCTCGTGCCCGGCCAGTGCGGCGAACGGGTTGTCGGCGCGCACGAAGGGCAGGCCGGTGCCGTCAGCGAGCTTGTTCGCCACTCGCGAGCCGAATTCCGGATGGGTGTTCAGCCCGGTGCCGACCGCGGTGCCGCCGATCGCCAGTGCGTGTACGGCCGGCAATGCCGCGACGATGGCCGAGCGCGCCAGCGCGAGTTGGGCGGCGTAGCCAGAGAATTCCTGGCCCAGAGTCAGCGGCGTGGCGTCCTGCAGATGGGTGCGACCGATCTTGACGATGTCGGCGAAGGCGACCGCCCTGTCGGCCAGCTGCGCGTGCAGCGCGTCGAGTGCGGGCATCAGCGCGCGCCGGACGGCACAGGCGGCGGCCACGTGCATCGCGGTGGGAAATACGTCGTTCGACGACTGGCCCATGTTCACATCGTCGTTCGGGTGCAGCGTGCGTGCCTCGCCGCAGTCGCCGCCCATCAGCTGCGAGCCGCGGTTGGCCAGCACCTCGTTCATATTCATATTGGTCTGCGTACCGGAGCCGGTCTGCCACAGCGACAACGGAAACTCTTCGTCATGCTGGCCGGCGAGCACCTCGTCGGCGGCAGCGACGATGGCGGTCATGCGCTCGGCCGGCAGCTTGCCCAGCCGGCCATTGGCCAGCGCCGCAGCGCGCTTGACGGCGGCCAGCGCGTGTATCAGTTCGCGCGGCATGCGCTCGGTCGATATCGCGAAGTGCTGCAGAGAGCGCTGCGTCTGCGCGCCCCACAGGCGGTCCGCCGGCACCTCGATCGGGCCGAAGGAATCGTATTCGGTGCGGGTGGCTGCGGGCGGCTGCGTGGCGCTGTCCATGGCGGTCTCTCTTCGAAGCCAGTTTTAAGGATAGGACATGACGACGCCACGGCCCGGCCGGCGGGTGTGGTGAGGACGGCGCTGCGGTACACTCCGGGCCGGCTTCCGCTGTGTTCCGTACTTCATCCCTCTCCGTGTCCGACATCCCCGCCACCTTCGCACCCGACGGCCCGCTGGCTCGCGCCATCGCCGGTTTTTCACCGCGCACGCAGCAGACGGAAATGGCCGAGCGCGTGGCGCAGGCCATCGCCGACCGCAGCGTGCTGGTGGTCGAGGCGGGCACGGGTACCGGCAAGACCTACGCCTATCTGGTGCCGGCGCTGCTGTCGGGCGCCAAGGTGATCGTGTCCACCGGCACCAAGACGCTGCAGGACCAGCTCTACGGCCGCGACCTGCCCACGGTGCGCGGCGCGCTCGGCGTGCCGGTCAGCATTGCCTTGCTGAAGGGGCGCGCCAACTATCTGTGCCACTACCACCTCGAACGTTCGCTGCAGGAGGGCCGGCTCGGCTCGCGCGAGGAGGCGTCGCACCTGCAGGCGATCGCGCGCTGGGCCAAGGTGACCAGCACCGGCGACAAGGCGCAGTGCAGCGAGGTGCCGGAAGAGTCGGGTGCCTGGTCGCACGCCACCTCGACGCGAGACAACTGCCTGGGCCAGGACTGCCCGAACACGAAGGAATGCTTCGTCACCGCCGCGCGCCGCGAGGCGATGGAAGCTGACGTCGTGGTGGTGAACCACCACCTCTTCTTCGCTGACCTGATGCTGCGCGACGAGGGCGTGGCCGAACTGCTGCCGGCCTGCAACGCCGTCGTGTTCGACGAGGCGCACCAGCTCGCCGAAACCGCCAGCCTGTTCTTCGGCGAATCGGTATCGACCTCGCAGATGCTCGAACTGGCGCGCGACACGCGGGCCGAGGCGCTGGTCGGCGCCAAGGATTTCAAGCAGCTGCCGGAGTCGGCCGAGCGGCTGGTGAAGGCGACGCGCGACCTGCGGCTGGTTTTCCGCGAGGAGAACGTGAGGCTGTCGGCGGCGCAGATCGACGAGCGCCCGGCTTTCGCACCGGCGCTGGCCACTGTGCTCGATTCGCTGAACGAACTGGCCGGTCTGCTGGAAACCCAGGCGGCGCGAAGTGAAGGACTGGAAAAATGCTGGCAGCGTGCGCTCGACCTGATCGTGCGCGTCGAGCGCTGGCAGGCGGGTGACAAGGCCGGCGAACAGTCCGACCGCGTGCGCTGGGCCGAGGTCTATACGCAGGCGCTTGCGCTCAACGCCACACCGCTGTCGGTGGCCGACATCTTCCGCCGGCAGATGGAAGACAACCCGCGCGCCTGGATATTCACGTCGGCCACACTGTCGGTCGGCAACGATTTCGGCCACTACTGCGGCGAACTGGGGCTCTACAACGCCGAGACCGCGCAGTGGGGCAGCCCTTTCGCCTACGAACAGCAGGCGCTGCTGTACGCCCCGGAAAACATGCCGGAGCCGTCGGCGCCGACCTATGCCGAGGCGGTGGCGCGCGCCGCCTGGCCGCTGATCAAGGCCTGCCGCGGCGGCGTGTTCGTGCTGTGCACCTCGCTGCGGGCGATGAAGCGCATCCACGAACTGATCGAGGACAAGCTGTCGGCCTACGACCCGGATCGGCCGCTGCTGATGCAGGGCCAGGCCACGCGCAGCGAACTGCTGGACCGCCACCGCGCCGCCGGCAATGCCGTGCTGGTCGCCAGCCAGAGCTTCTGGGAAGGTGTGGATGTGCGCGGTGACGCGCTGCAGCTGGTCATCATCGACAAGCTGCCCTTCGCGCCGCCGGACGATCCGGTGCTGTCGGCGCGCATCGAGCACCTGAAGAAGCAGGGGCGCAACGCGTTTTCCGAGTACCAGCTGCCGCACGCGGTGATCAGCATGAAACAGGGCGCCGGCCGCCTGATCCGTGACGAGCGTGACCACGGCGTGCTGATGGTGTGCGACCCGCGACTGGTCGAGAAGCACTACGGCAAGGTGATCTGGCGCAGCCTGCCGCCGATGCGCCGCACTCGCAGCGCCGACGTCGCGGTGCAGTTTCTCGAAAGTCTCGCCGGCTGACAGCTGGCGTGAATTGAAGCAGGCGGCCCGCAAAGGCCGTGTCGCGGCCAAGGCCGCTCCCACAGGGTGAGGCACCCGAGAGGCGGCCGGAGCGTGGATCGCGGTTCTGTGGGAGGGGTCTTCTGACTCCGACTGCAGCCTGGATCGGTGCCGGCGTATCGCGGCCGCCGCGTCGCGGTCAGAAGACCGCTCCCACAGGGTGGTACGCCCGAGCGACGGCCGGAGCCCGAGCTGGGGTTCTGTGGAAGGAGTCTTCTGACCCCGACTGCGGTTCTTGGTGGCCGCGTCGCGACCAGAGGTCGCTCCCACGAACACACGCCCGATCCGCCGCCGAAGCCGGGTTTCTGCGGGAGCGAGCTTGCTCGCGATCACCGCCTCAATCGAAAGCTGCGGCGGCTGCATCCGCTGCCGACGCCGCTCCGGCGATACCGGGCGCTTGCTTCACGTCATGAACGGAGGCGCCGCGGCGTGCCACACTGCGCGCCGTGTGATCGGGAGGCGGTGTGTTCGCAATCGAAATCTGTCTGGTGCTGCTCGCACTCGGGGTCAGCGCGGTGCTGCGGCCCTGGCGCATGCTGGCCGGGCCGCTCGGGGCGCCCTGGGCGGCCTCGCTGGTGGTGCTGTCGCTGCTGTGGGTGTTGCCGCAGATGCTGCCGAGCGGCATCTCGATCCAGCTTTCGGGCGCCTGCCTGCTGGTGCTCATGTTCGGCTGGCCGCTGGCGGTGATCGAGCTGGTGCTGGTTGCGCTGGCGGTGTGGCTGCTCGGCGATCTCGGTTTCGCTGCGGTGCTGTCGCAGCTGGTGTGGATAGGTCTGGTGCCGGCGACGCTGGCGCTGGCGCTCGGCGAGGCGCTGCGCCGCAGCCTGCCGGCGCACCCCTTCATCTACGTGCTGGGTCGCGGCTTCATCGGTACCGCGATGAGCATCTTTGCGGCCGGTGCGGCCTACGAATTCATCCATCATCTGCTGGGCGGCGTCGCCGTTGAGCACGCGCTGGTCGCCCGCTGGCTGATGGCCTGGGGCGACGCCTTCCTGACCGGCATGCTGGTGGCGGTGTTCGTCGCCTTCGTGCCGGAGTGGCTGGCCACCTGGTCGGACCAGCGCTACCTCGGCCCGCCGCCACCTTCGTCCCCCTGACTGCTCAGGCGCTGCGCACGCGCGGCGCGTCCGGCTCCGGTCGCGCGAACGCGCGCTCGGCGTGCAGGGCTTCGGCCAGCGCGCGCTGACCGTCGCGCCGCGCCGCCTCCATCAGCGTCAGATCGATGATGTCGCGCTGCGCGTGGCTGCCGCCGAAGCGGTGCGATACGTGGCGTATCGGCCGCAGCAGGCGCACGGTGCTGGCGTAGTCGCCCTCGCCGAAGGCGGCGATGGCGCGCGTGGCGGCGCGGCCGACCTCGGCGATGAAGCCGGCGTTGTCGCCTTCGCCGGCCAGCGCCGTCTCCTGTGCGTCGATCAGGCTGCGCATCTGCGCCGTGCGGCCGGTGGCGGCGAAAGCCATCATCGCGTGCATGTCGCTGAAGGCGTACAGACTGCGCCCGGCCATCGGCGCCCAGCGATCGGCCACCGTCTGCCAGCGCGCGCCGACGTCGATGCCGCGCAGGTGCAGTCGCCACAGCAGGGCCGACATGTCGATGAAGTCGAACACCAGGCCGGGTGCCTTGCCGAAAACGGCGTCGTCGAACAGCGCCAGCACTGCGTCGATTTCGTCAACGCCGAGATGGAACAGCGCGAGGTGCCAGTGGTTGTGCACGGCGAGGAAGCTGTCCTGCGCCCAGGCCTGCGGTGCGGCACGCATCCAGGCGATGCCATCGCGGCGGCGCCCCTGCATTTCCATTACGTGCGCCACCGCGTGCTGTGCCCAGCCGTCGCGCGGCTCGATCTCGACCGCCTGCCGGCCGTAGCGTTCGGCACGCGCGTAGTCGCCGGTCTCTTCCAGACCGAAGGCCAGCATGCCGGCCACCGCATGCCAGGCGGGCATGTCCATGCTCCACGCCGGCAGCGCACGGGCGATGCGGTCGCGCAGCATGCGCGAGTCGCCGAGCAGGAAATCGCACTGCTGACCGGCCTGCAGCGCCAGCACGTCGAGCGGGTGATCGATCGCGATGTCCTCCAGCACGCGCGCCGCGGCGCGCCAGCGACCTTCGGTCATCAGCGCGACCGCGCGCAGGTGGCGGCTTTCTCGCTCGTTCGCCGGCAGTTTTGCCGCTGCAGCGTGTGCGGCGGCGGCCACCGGGATGCCGGCCGGTTCGGTGCCGAGCAGGTGCAGATAGGCACGCAGCACGTAGCCCATCACCATGTCCGGCGCCTCGTTCAACGCATGATCGACGGTGGCGACGGGGTCGTTGATGAAGCAGCGCAGCTCGTGCTCGGCCTGCTCGAGCAGTTCGATGCTGCGGACGGTGGCGCCGGTGACGGCGAGACCGGCGGGATTGTTCAGGGACATCGTTTCACTCCTGTGGTGGGTGGACACAGGCGTATCTACGTGCCTCGCTACGGATCGGAGACAGGCAGGGCGTGACCGGCGTCACGCCCGGTCTTCATTGTTGATAGGCCAGTTCGAGGTCGGTGTCGAGTTCGATCACGCAGTCGAGTACGCGGCTGGTGAGCGCTTCGTCCTCGTCGGTCCACATCGAATCGGGCTCGTCGTCGCGGGTGGACAGCGGTGCGATGTCGAAATCGACGAACTGGTCGCCGATCTTCAGCACGGTCATGCCGGAGGCGTGGTCGGCCAGGGTCCAGTCGTCCGGCACCTGCAGCTCGGCGGTCACGCGTACGGTCAGTGTTTTCATGTGAATCTCCGGTTGATGAGGCGGCACTTTAGCGCGCATGGGGAGCAGTGGGGCGATTCCGTGACCGGGCGGGCGTCGGCTAGCATGCTGGATTGCTCTCGAAATGTGTCCTGTCCGATGTCCGTCAATCTGATCGAACTCGAAAGCGGTGATGCGCCGCGCGCCACCGTCATCGTGCTGCACGGCCTTGGCGCCGACGGCAATGACTTCGTGCCGGTGTGCCGGAGGCTGGACCTCGACGCGGTCGGCCCTGTGCGTTTCGTGCTGCCCGACGCACCGGAACGACCGGTCACGCGCAACGGCGGTTACATCATGCGGGCGTGGTTCGACCTCTACGCGCCCGGTGCCGGGCAGGAAGCGGAGGCCGACGTGCGCGCCTCGCAGGCGCTGGTCGACGCGCTGATCGCACGCGAGGTCGAACGCGGTGTGCCGGCGTCGCGTGTCGTACTGATGGGTTTCTCGCAGGGCTGCGCCATGGCGCTGTTCGCCGGGCTGCGGCACGCCGAGCGGCTGGCGGGCATCGTCGGGCTCTCGGGCTATCTGCCGCTGGCGGCCGCGACGGCCGATGAGCGCAGCGACGCCAACCGCAACGTGCCGGTTTTCCTCGCGCATGGCAGGCAGGACGGCGTGGTCACGATCGATCGCGCACTGGCCACCCGTGAGGTACTCGACGCGCTGGCCGTGCCTTACGAGTGGCACCCGTACGACATCGATCATGAAGTGAGCATCGAGGAAATCCGCGACATCAACCGCTGGCTGCTGCGCGTGCTGGCCTGACGGCGTTGCGTCGTCTGGCGGCAGGGGGCAATCGCGGGCAGTATCTGACAGTCGCCGCGGCCCGGGCGGATGGACCACGTGAGAGCGCCTTTCCTGCGAAGCTCCCGGTGCGTGATTGAGGCCGGTGTCTGATCACAGGCTCTGTCGCGGCCGGAAGACCGCTCCCACAGAAGTGCGCTCGATCCGCCGCCGGAGCCTGAGCCGGGGCTCTGTGGGAGGGGTCTTCTGACCCCGACGGCGGCCTGGATCGGAGCCGGCGGATGGCAACAGATCTGTCGCGGCCAAGGCCGCTCCCACAGGGGCCGTGCCGGATCGGTCGTCGGAGCCTGAGCCAGGGCTCTGTGGGAGGGGTCTTCTGACCCCGACGGCGGCGGAGGGCAGTGCGCGGCGCCTGGTTGAGGACCTGTCGGCAGCAATGGCTGCCTCCCTTGACCCGTGCAGTCCCGGAGCGAAGATTGTTGCGGGAGCGAGCTTGCTCGCGATGCGGGCCTTGATCAAAGCCGGTGGACTGCAACAGCCGCGTCGCGGCCAAGGCCGCTTCCACACGGGACGCTCCCGCACAGGGTGCGTATTGCCGCGACAGATCGGATGACTGAGCAACATGTCGCCATCGCGGGGCCGCGAGCTCAGTCCATCCAGCCTATGCGCCCCTGTCCAGCATCGTTGAGCCGCCCGATGAACGATGCCGCGTCGGGCTCCGGCAGGCTGATCGTCATCGCCACCACCGAGTCGTGGGTGACGTCGACCAGCGTGGCGCGAGCGGCGTCGATCTCTCGCCGCACCGTGCCTTCGAGCGCATAGGGCAGGGTGCAGCGGAGCACGCGCAGCTTGGTCAGTGGCACTTTGACCGCACCGGTCAGCGCCGACGCGACCGCGTCGGTGTAGGCACGCACCAGACCGCCGGCGCCGAGGTTGATGCCCCCGTAGTAGCGCACGACGGTGGCCAGCACGCCCTCCAGATCCTGATGGCGCAGCACTTCCAGCATCGGCCGGCCGGCCGTGCCGCTGGGTTCGCCGTCATCGACCGCCGCCGACTGGCCGCCGGCCAGCAGCGCCCAGCACACGTGGGTCGCACCCGGGTGCTGACGCCACAGTTCGAGCACGCGTGCCTGCGCCGACGCGCGGTCGCGCATCGGTTCGACACAGCCGATGAAGCGGCTCTTCTTGATCGTGAGGTCGCTGTGGACAGCGCTGGTGAGGGTGTTCGGCATGGGGGCGCAAGCTTAGCGCAGCGCGCGTCGGCGTGACTGCACGGCGGCGTGCTGCAGCTACAATGCCGCGATGCAACACAACCCGTTCACCCGCAATCGGCGCCGCTCGCCTCCGCCATAGCGCCTCCGCTCAGCGCTTGCTTTTCTACCGCGCCATGCAACCCGATGGTGCGGCTCTCCAGTGCTCCCAGTTTTCCGTCGCCCGATTTCAGGCGGGCGGCGACGCGTGCCGTGCGGGCGCGCCATCAATACAGGATTCATCATGTCGCTGAAAACACTGCGCCAGGACTGGCTGTCCAATGTGCGCAACGATGTGCTGGCCGGCCTCGTGGTCGCGCTGGCGCTGATCCCGGAGGCGATCGCCTTTTCCATCATTGCCGGCGTCGACCCCAAGGTCGGGCTTTACGCATCGTTCAGCATGGCGGTGGTGATCGCCTTCGCAGGTGGTCGGCCGGGCATGATTTCGGCGGCTACCGGTGCGATGGCACTGGTGATGGTGACGCTGGTGAAGGACCACGGCCTGCAGTACCTGCTGGCCGCCACGCTGCTGACCGGCGTGCTGCAGATCGTCGCCGGGGTGTTTCGGCTGGGCGCACTGATGCGCTTCGTGTCGCGCTCGGTCATCACCGGTTTCGTCAACGCGCTGGCCATCCTCATCTTCATGGCGCAACTGCCGGAGCTGACCGGTGTCGGCTGGCAGGTGTATGCGATGACGGCCGCCGGGCTGGCCATCATCTACCTGTTCCCCTACATCACGAAGGCGGTGCCGTCGCCGCTGGTCACCATCGTCGTGCTGACGGCGGTCGCCATCGCGCTCGATCTGGACATCCGCACCGTAGGCGACATGGGTGCGCTGCCGGACAGCCTGCCGGTGTTCCTGCTGCCCGAAGTGCCGCTGGATTTCGAAACCCTGCGCATCATCTTTCCGTACTCGCTCACGCTGGCCGTGGTCGGTCTGCTGGAGTCGATGATGACGGCGTCCATCGTCGACGACCTGACCGATACGAACAGCGACAAGAACCGCGAGTGCGTGGGCCAGGGCGTGGCCAATATCGCCACCGGATTCATCGGCGGCATGGCGGGCTGCGCGATGATCGGCCAGTCGGTGATCAACGTGAAGTCGGGCGGTCGTGGCCGGCTGTCCACGCTGGTGGCCGGTGCAGTGCTGCTGGTGCTGGTGGTGTTCGCCGGCGACTGGGTGGCGCGCATTCCGATGGCCGCGCTGGTGGCGGTGATGATCATGGTGTCCATCGGCACCTTCAACTGGACGTCCATCCGCAATCTGCGGGAGCACCCCGCCAGTTCGAGCGTGGTCATGCTGGCCACGACCGTCGTCACCGTGTTCACCCACGATCTGGCGCAGGGCGTGCTGGTGGGCGTGCTGCTGTCTGGCTTCTTCTTCGCCCACAAGGTGGGCCGCATCCTGCACGTCACGTCGCGTTCGGAGGACGAGGGCCGGGAGCGCACCTACCGCGTGAGCGGTCAGGTGTTCTTCGCTTCGGCCGATCGCTTCGTCGGCGCCTTCGATTACCGCGAAGTGATCGACCGCGTACGCATCGACGTGAGCCGCGCCCACTTCTGGGACATCACCGCGATCAGCGCGCTCGACAAGGCGGTGATCAAGTTCCGCCGCGAAGGTACCGAGGTCGAGGTGATGGGCCTGAACGAAGCCAGCGCCACGCTGGTGGACCGCTTCGCCGTGCATGACAAGGACGATGCCGACATGCTGCTGGGAGGCCACTGATCATGAACATGGACAACAAGGTGCTCGCCTGCGTCGATCGTTCGCCCTGGGCCGACCACGTCGCCGACTACGCCGCCTGGGCAGCGCAGCGGCTGGATGCGCCGCTGGAGTTCCTGCACGTGATCGACCGCCATCCGGAGCGCAGTTCGGGTCAGGACCACAGCGGCAGCATAGGCGTCGGCGCGCAGGAGGCGCTGCTGACCGAACTGAGCGAACAGGACGCGGCCTTCGCACGCGCGGCGCGCGAGCAGGGTCGGGTGTTCCTGAACCGCTTGCGCGAGCGCGCCGCCGCTGCCGGTGCGGGCTGCATCGACACGCGTCAGCGCTATGGCGAACTGGAAGAAACGCTGGCCGGGCAGCAGCAGGACGTGCGCCTGCTGGTGATCGGCCGGCGCGGCGAATCGGCGGCCGCCACGCAGCGCGATCTTGGCCGTAATGTCGAGCGCGTGGTGCGTGCGCTGTCGCGGCCCATCCTCACCGTGACCGACGCCTTCCGCCCGCCGCGGAAAGTGCTGGTGGCCTACGATGGCGGTGGCGTCACGCGACGCGGCATCGACATGCTGGCAGGCAGCCCGCTGTTCCGCGGGCTGGAGGTGCATGTGCTGATGGCCGGCCCGGCGCGTCAGAGTGCGCCGAAGGACATCGCACAGGCGTGCGCGATGCTGGTCGCCGGTGGCTTGGAAGCGAGCAGTCACATCGTTCCCGGCGACCCGGAAAAGGTGATCGCGCAGTACGCCGCGAGCGAAGGCATGGACCTGCTGGTGATGGGCGCCTGGAGCCACTCGCCGCTGCGCGGCCTGTTGCTGGGCAGCAAGACCTCGGACCTGTTGCGCTCGGCGCGGCTGCCGGTGCTGCTGCTGCGCTAGTTCTTTGCGAGCGGTGACCGACAACGCGGGTCCGCCACCGTCCTTCAGAGCATGGCCTCTTGCTCGCCCTTCTCGCCGTGCGCCAGCATCCAGCCCGCCAGTTCGTCGAGCACTGGCGGCAGCCCGGCGTCGATCAAGGCTGCCAGCCGTTCCCGGTCGCGTGAGCTGAGCGCCCGGCGCACCGGCAGTGCCGCGAGGCTGTCGGCCGACATCGACCACGGCGTCCATTCGAGCCCCGCCTCCTGCCAAGGCATCGCCGCGTGCAGCGCGATCGCGATGCCGTCCGGGTCCGGATCGCAGGCGATGCGGGCCGGCGCAGGTGCAGCGGCAATCAGCGTGCGTACCGCGCTCAGCCACCATGATGGCGGGTAGCCGGGCAGCCACAGCACCGCCTCGTCGTCGGTCGCGCGACGCGCCACGCGTTCGAAGCTGCTCAGATTCTCGACGAGGCGCCAGCAAACGGGACGTCCCTCGATCCGCGCGGCGGTCAGGGTGCGCAGGCTCAGACCGATGAAGTCGCCGGCGGCGGCGAGGTCGAGCGTACCGGTTGTCGTGTGCAGTTTCAGCGGGGCGCGCAGGCGCAGCAGCGGCGTGTGGTCTTCAATGCCGCGCTGCGCGAGGTTCAGCGCTGCGTTCAGCCAGTCACGCTCGCTGCTGCCGATGGCCTTGGTGTCGCCTCGCGCGAACTGGGCGAAGTCGCGCCAGGTGCCACTGCGTCGCTGTGCGCTCCAGCTCGCCAGTGACTCCAGCAGCGCCAGCCGCGCCAGCGCACGCTTCGGAGGCTCGGCGTCGAGTGCTTCGGCGGCAGCGTCCAGTTCGGGGTCGTCGAAGCGACGGGTACGGCGTTGTGCCCAGTCCAGTCGCGCGCGGTCCGGCTCGACCAGGCCGAGGGCTGCACGCAGCGCCGGTGCGCCGGTGAAGCACACGGCGTGCAGCCACCAGCTGCCGCGTTCGAAGCGCTCTTCGGTCTCGATCAGCCCGGCGCGCAGCAGCAGCTCTATCACGCGGTCCATGTCGTGGGCGCGTGCTGCACCGGCCGACTTGAGCAGCGCATCGCGACGTACCGGCGAGTCCCCACGCCGGGCGACCCAGCCCGCGACCATGGCACGCCATTCGGTTGGCCAGGTGTCGAGGGGCAGGGCTGCCGGCCGCTCGCAGCGCCAGTGGCGCCGATCGCGCAGCGTCGCACGCTTCGGGTCACCCGGCCGCAGACAGCTCAGACCTTCGGCATCGGGCGGGCTCCAGCCGGGTGTCGTGTCGCTTCGGTTCATGCCGTGTCTCCGGTGCGCGGTCAGGTCCGCTGCATATATATATGCACGTCGTCTTCTCTACGCCGGCATTGTGTATCGGCCTCGCCGGCGATCATCCAGCGGTTTGCGCTCGAATGACAGTCCTTTGACCGCGTGTGTTGGCGACGGCGGCCTGAATTTCTGCTGCCACGGCGGCTGTACGGGACGAGCACGCTTGAGTATGCTCCGCGCGTGGCAAACGCGCCGGAGGCGCTGATCTGGAGGAAGACGGGATGCGCGGCATGCTCGTAGTGATGGCGATCTGCGGTGCGCTGAGCGGCGCGGTGCAGGCTCAGACCGACTGGCTGTCCGGCATGCCGACGGTGAAGCAGGTGGAGTCGGCGGTGCAGGGGCGCAGCGAGCGCGACAGCGCCGCGCAGGCCAGTGCCGTGCTGCAGATCATGGACGGCGTGGTGCAGAGCCTGTCGCCCAAGCCTTTCGACGCGAACCGCCTGCCACCGGACGTCAAGCGCCGTCTCGGTGAGTATCGCGCCGCGCGTGAGCGCATCGATGCGCGCGAGATGGCGAAGTTTTCCGGCAGCAGCTGCGAGGGCGATCACTGCGAGAAGTACCTGTATCCGCGCTGTCAGCAGAAATACGTATTCTCGCCCGAGTTCTACCGCGTGGTGATGGATCGCCACTTCGCACCCGAGTGGCAGCGCAGCTGGGTGCCGAAGGTGCAGGGCACGCTGTGGCAGCGGGCGCTGAAACTGCCTGCGGGTACCTCATTGCCGGCAGGCTTCGCTGACGGCCCGCCGTGTTCGGGGCGTGTGGCCGGCGCCGACTACAGCGAGCCGGGCGTACTGGATTACGCCACCGCCGGCGCCGACATCGGCCTCGAACTCGCTGCCAGTCTGCTGGTGGGTGATGTACGCACCTACCGCGTGCCACGAGACCTGCTCGACGACGTGATGCCCGGGCTGCTGCTGGCCGCCGGCGCTGCGGTGGTGCTGATCGTGCTGGCGCTGCGCCAGACGCTGCGCGACGTATCGCTCGACCGCGGCAATGCGCGCAAGCTGGTGTCGTCGGTCCCGTACGAGATGGACCTGTTCGCCGGTGACATCCAGAGCTACAGCCGCGGCATCGAAACCATCACCACGGTCAGTGGTGGCCAGAACAACACGCCGGTCACCAGTTCGTCGCGCAGCGTGCTGCACGAGCGCTTCTTCCTGGTCGGCCCGGTCGGCGGCGAAGTGGAAGTGAAACTGACCGACGCCGATTCGGGCGCGCGCGACGGCCACCGGATGACCGCCGCGTGGATACAGAAGCCGGGTAAGACCGGCGGACCGTGGCTGTTCATGCGCAACCACACGATGCGCACCACGATGTGGTTTCGCGAAAACGCGAAAAAGCCTTACGGACTGCGCAGCTGGCCGGTGTGGGCGCTGGCCGCGCTGTTCGTCGGCACCTGCATCTGGATCGGCATGCGGGCCGACGCACTGCGCGTGGTCAAGGATGGCTGGGACGTGACCGGCCATCTGCTCGTATGGTTCGGCCTGCCGGCGCTGCTGGTGGTCGCCTCGCTGTTCATGTGGATCTACGCGGTGCGCAGTCGCCGGCTGTCGCGTTTCCGGCGCGAGGTAGACGAACGACTGATACCCGAACTCGATCGCGCTGCCGGCGTCTGAGCTGCCGCACCCGCCCGCCCATTTTGCTTACTGGATCTTTCCGATGTCTGCCGATGCCCGTCGTTTTCTTTTCTTCGCAGCGCTGACCGGCGCACTTGCCGTGATGCTCGGCGCCTTCGGCGCGCACGCGCTGAAAGCGCGGCTGGACGAAAACATGCTCGCCGTGTGGCAGACCGCGGTGCAGTACCACTTCTGGCACGCGCTGGCGCTCGGGCTGGTCGGCCTGCTGGCCATACATCTGCGCGATTCGGGGGCGCTGCGCGTTGCTGGCTGGTTGATGCTGCTGGGCATCGTCGTGTTCAGCGGCAGTCTTTACGCGATGGCGTTGAGCGGGGCGCGCGCCCTCGGCATGGTGACGCCCCTGGGCGGCCTTGCCTTCATCGCCGGCTGGGTGGCGCTGGCAATCGCCGTCAGGCGCTGAGACGGCGCGGCACCACCACCCGCCCGGCCGACAGACGACCGCTACCGGAAGGGCAGCGCGGTGCGCTCAGTGCAGTTCGGGCCGGTGCACCGCGCAGAAGCGCTCGACCGCTGCCCTGGTGCGCGCCCGCTGCTCCATGTCGAGCCGCTGCGAGGCCTGCTTCTCGGCGTCCTGCAGGATGCGCAGCATCAGGTCGGCGCCGCCGTCGCTCTGCAGCATGGCGCCGGCCAGCGTGGCGGCCAGCATGGTCGGCAGGCCGGTGTAGTCGGCGAGCACGTCGACTTCCAGTTCGCTCAGATTGCTGTGATCGAGACAGTCGCGCAGTGACAACATGACATTCGCGTGAAAGGTGTGGGGCCCGGCCACTATACCGCCCCGGACGGCGGTCGCTGTTAGAATTTTGCGTTGCAATGTGACGACGGCTGCCGGATAGGGGGCCGCCCACATCCGTTCCATCAGCCACAGGTTTCTTTCCATGCTAGACGCCCAACTGCTGCGCAGCCAGCTCGCTTACGTTCAGGAACGACTCGCCCTGCGCGGCTTCACGCTCGACGTCGCCCGCTTCCAGTCGCTGGAGGAGGAGCGCAAGCGCATCCAGACCGACACCCAGGACCTGCAGGCAAAGCGCAACGCCGCATCGAAGCAGATCGGCCAGCTCAAGGCCAAGGGCGAGGACACGTCGGCGGTGATGGCCGAGGTGGCCGGGCTGGGCGACGCGCTGAAGGCCGGCGAAGAACGCCTCGCCGCGCTGCTGGCCGACATCCAGGGCTTCGTCGCCTCGCTGCCCAATCTGCCGCACGAGTCGGTGCCGGTCGGCAAGTCAGAGGCGGACAACGTCGAGGTGCTGCGCTGGGGCACGCCGCGAAGCTTCGATTTCGAGGTGAAGGACCACGTGGACGTCGGCACCGCGCTCGGCGGCCTCGACTTTGAAACCGCGACCAAGATCAGCGGCGCGCGCTTCACGCTGCTGCGCGCCGGCATCGCCCGCATGCACCGCGCGCTCGCCCAGTTCATGCTCGACACGCACACCACCGAGCACGGCTACACCGAGCTGTACGCGCCCTATATGGTCAACGCCGACAGCATGTTCGGCACTGGCCAGCTGCCGAAATTCGAGGAGGACCTGTTCGCCGTGCCGCGCGGCGACGGCGGCAAGTTCTACCTGATCCCGACCGCCGAAGTGCCGGTGACCAATATCGTGCGCGACACGGTGCAGCCGGCCGCCGGCCTGCCGCTGAAGTTCGTCTGCCACACGCCGTGCTTCCGCTCCGAAGCCGGCTCCTACGGCCGCGACACGCGCGGCATGATCCGCCAGCACCAGTTCGACAAGGTGGAACTGGTGCAGATCGTGACCCCGGACCGCTCGTGGGACGCGCTGGAAGAACTGACCGGCCACGCCGAAACCATCCTGCGCCGGCTCGAACTGCCCTACCGCAAGGTGGCGCTGTGCACCGCCGACATGGGTTTCGGCGCCGCCAAGACCTACGACCTCGAAGTGTGGCTGCCGGCGCAGAACACCTACCGCGAAATCTCGTCCTGCTCCAACTTCGAAACCTTCCAGGCCCGCCGCATGCAGGCGCGTTTCAAGAACGAACAGGGCAAGAACGAAATCCTGCACACGCTGAACGGCTCCGGCCTCGCGGTCGGCCGCACGCTGGTGGCCATCCTGGAGAACTACCAGCAGGCCGACGGTTCGGTGGTCGTGCCGGAAGCGCTGCGCCCGTGGATGGGTGGCGTCGAGCGCCTCGGCGCCTGACACGCAAAAATCGCGCCGACGCTTTCCGCCGGCGCGAGCGCTGTGCTACACTGCGCGCCGCTTCGCGACCACGAAGTTCGCAGTAACCCGGAGAGGTGGCAGAGTGGTCGAATGTACCTGACTCGAAATCAGGCGTAGGCGCAAGTCTACCGTGGGTTCGAATCCCACCCTCTCCGCCAGCATTCCACGCATCAAAGCGCCTTCCGGGGCGCTTTTTTGTTTCCACGCCGGATCGCCGTGCTCGCGCGACAGACGCGGCATCCGGTGCGATCGCCGGCCTCAGGGAGGCAACATGCCGCGTTGGTTGTGGTGGCTGAAGCAGTTGACCCGCAAGCTGTGGCTGCGCGCAACGCTGATCGGACTGCTGGGCGTTGTGGCGGCCGTACTGGCGGCCGTGGTCGAGCGCTACATTCCGTGGGACCTGCCGGGCAGCATCGGTGCCGACGCGATCGACAGCCTGCTCAACGTGATCGCGACCAGCATGCTTGCGGTCACCACGTTTTCGCTCAGCGTCATGACCTCGGCTTTCGGTTCGGCAACGAGCAATGTGACGCCGCGCGCGACGCGTCTGCTGATGGAAGACCGCACGACGCAGAACGTGCTGTCGTCCTTCATCGGCTCCTTCCTGTTCGGCATTGTCGGCATCGTGGTGCTTAAAACCGGCGCCTACGGCGATCGCGGGCGTCTCATCCTGTTCGGTATGACAATCGCGGTCATCGTGCTCATCGTCGTGACGCTGCTGCGCTGGATCGATCACCTGACACGGTTGGGGCGAGTCGGCGAAACGACCGATCGGGTCGAGCGTGCGACCCGTGAGGCGATCGAGATCCGGCGCGCGGCACCCTTTCTGGGCGGGCGACCGATGACTGGCGCTGACGATCTGGCGCCCGGCGGTCTGTGCGTGCGTGCAGAGTGTGTCGGGTATGTCCGGAACATCGATATGCTGGCGCTTTCGGCCGGGGCGGAGCAGGCGGACACGGACATCGTGCTGGCAGCGATTCCGGGCGCTTTCGTATATCCCGACACACCTTTGGCCTGGATCGCCGGTCTACGTGCGCCAGATCGGGACAAGGCACTGGCCGGACGTGTGCGCGCCGCTTTTGCCATCGGCCACGAGCGCAGCTTCGACCAGGATCCGCGCTTCGGACTGGCCGTGATGAGCGAGATTGCGTCGCGGGCGATGTCGCCCGCGGTGAACGATTCGGGCACCGCGATCGACGTGATCGGACGCAATGTCCGCTTGCTCGGTCTGTGGGCCGAATCCGGCCGGAACGTGAGCGCGGATGAAGTGAAGTATCCCCGTCTGCGCGTGCCGCCCTTGCGGACTGCCGATCTGTTCGAGGATGCTTTCATGCTGATCGCGCGCGACGGTGCCGGACTGATCGAGGTGCAGTTGCGCCTGCGCAAGGCGCTGCTGGCGCTGGCCCGCATGGGCGACGACGATTTTCGCGCGGCAGCGCTGGCTCAGGCCGGTCTGGCGGCGGAGAGGGCGAAACTGGCCTTGTCGCTGGATGCCGACCGCCGGCGCCTGTTCGAACTGGACATCTAGTCGGTATCGACCGCCTGACCTGCGCCGTCCGGTGCGCCATCGCCCGCCTCGATCCGGTTGCGGCCCGCCTTCTTCGCCCGGTAGAGCGCTTCATCCGCCCTGCGCAGAAGGGTAGAGAACTCCGCGCAATCCGCGCTCAGTTCTGCCAGCCCCATGCTCAGCGTATAGCGGGTGGGGGCGCCGCCAAGTTCCGGGGGATTTTCGGCGACGCATTCCAGCAGTCGCCGGGCGAAGGCGAGGGCGCCTTCGCGGGTGGTGTGCGGCAGCAGGACGGCGAATTCCTCGCCGCCGAGGCGACCTGCGCTGTCCGAGTCGCGCAACAGGCTGGACAGCACGATGGCGAAGCTGCGCAGTACGGCGTCGCCACCCGCGTGTCCGTACTCGTCGTTGATGCGCTTGAAGTGGTCGAGGTCGGCCATGAGCACGGTGAGCGGGGTTTCGTAGCGGCGGGCGCGCACGAATTCTTCATCCGCCAGTTCGAAAAAGTGGCGTCGGTTGGCGAGTCCGGTCAGCGCGTCGGTGTTGGCCAGGATGCGCACGGCCTCCTCCGCCAGCTTGATGCGCGTGATGTTCTCGTGGCTGACCAGCACGCGCTCGCGTGCTGGATCCATCGGTGTCACCTTCAGGCTGAACCACTGCCGCTCGTGCGGTGCGTGGCAGGCGTACTCCATCTGGAACAGCGCCGACCGCCCGAGCATGACCGACAGGATGCCTTCGCAGGCGGCTTCTGCATGCGGTGCCTCGTCGCGGTCGCAGCGGGCGAGGGCGTCGAGGTAGTTCACGCCGGTGAAGGTCATGTTGCCGGTGTAGCCGCCGCGCTCGGCAAAGGCGCGCCAGCTGGCATTCGTCTCGACGATGACGCCGCGCTTGTCGAGCACGGCGACGTGCGCGGTGATGGCGTTCAGCGCTGCCGTCTTGAGCTGACGGTCGGCATCGCGCTCGGCTTCGAGCCGGCTGCGGTCGGTGATGTCGACGAACATGACGACGATCTGGCGCAGACGATGCCGGGTGTCGAATTCGGGGTAGGCGTGGACCAGCGCCCACAGCGTCTCCGCGTCGTCGTGACGGACGCCGACCACGACGTCGTTCATGTCCTTGCCCGAGGCGAGCACACGGCGGATCAGATCGCGTTCCGGTGCCAGCGCCTCGCCGCTCTGGTCGATGAAGCGGCAGCCCAGCTGGGCGATCGTGCGCCCGGCGAGCAGTGCCGAGTCCATGCGCAGGATGCGGCAGGCTTCCGGATTGCCGTACAGGATGCGGGCGTCCGGCGCACAGACGAGTACCGCGGCGTGCAGGTTGTGCATCAGCAGGCGGTGGCGCAGTTCGCTGTCGGCCAGCGCGATCTGTGCCAGGCGGCGATCGTGAATGTCCTCGATCACCGTGATGAAGTGCGAGGGGGCGCCCATCTCATCGAGCAGCAGAGAGATCGTCAGACGCGCCCAGGTGGCGGCGCCGCTCTTGTGCAGCAGGCGCTTCTCGATAGAGCAGGTGGTCTGTTCGCCGTTGCGCACACAGCGCAGGGGGTGCGCGTCGAGCGATACGTCTTCCGGGTGGGTGATGGCTTCCATCGTCAGCGCGCGCAGTTCGCTGGCGCGAAAGCCGAGGGTGTCGCACAGCTTGGGATTGACGCGCAGGAAGCGGCCTTCGAGGTCCATCAGCGCGATGCCGACGGCGGCCTGCTCGAAGGTGCCGCGGAAGCGCTGTTCGCTCTCGCGCAGTGCGTGCTCCGCGAGCTTGCGGCCCGACATGTCGCGCACGATGCCGAGCACGCAGCGCTGGCCGTCGAATACGACGCGGCTGGCGTTCAGCTCGATCGGCAGTTCGCGCTGGCCGCCGCGCATGCGGAAGCGCAGTTCGTAGCGCCCGGGCGGCTCTTCGCCCTCGCCGACGCGCTGCCGGAAGCGCTGCACCCACAGTTCGAGGAAGTCCGGCGCCACCACGGCGTCGAAACCCAGTCCGACGAAGTCCTCGTGCTCGTAACCGAGCATGCGCGGCAGCGCGGTGTTGGCGAAGATGAAGCGGTAGTCGCGGGCGATGAACACGCCGTCCGACATGCGGTCGAGCAGGGTGCGGAATACCGCACCGTCGGCACCGGTGCCCTGACCGATGACGGTCTCCGTGCCCGTGATGTTCAGCCTGGGATCGCTGTCCATGCCGTCCACACCTCCGACTGCAGCATCCAGCGCCTTTGGGCGCCGAACTGCCTGCCGCCTATGGTGCGCTTGTCGCGCGCGCCATGACAAGCGGTCGCTTCAGCTCAGGCGGATTTGCTCTGCGCCAGCTCCTGCAGCGCATAGGCATACGCCTCGGGAAAGTCGATCAGCGCCGGCGTCGAGCCGGTCTGTATCGAGCGGTAAAGACCGAACTGCGTCTTGTACTTCAGGCTGCCGATGGCCAGCGGGCCGATGCTCAGGAAGCGGGCCGGACCGACCTCGACCGGAATCGCGCGGTCGTTCACGCCGATGCCTTCAATGCCGGACGGCGGCACCGCGTTGGTGTCGGCACAGGCGATCAGCTTGCCGCCGGCCTCGAGCACCTCGGCGTCGAGTATGCGGATACCGGCCTTGGCGGCGCTGACGGCGATTTCGCTGTCGGCGACCACATTGACCTTGTCGCGGTGGGTTTCGGCGGACACCCATTCGACCTTGGCGTTGTAGCGCTCGCAGAAGCGCAGCGCCGCCTTGGAATCGTCGTCCGCGGTGAGCTGGCAGAGCCTCGCCTTCGCGCCCTGACGTGCGGCGAGGATGGCGGTGCACAGTCCGACCGGACCGGTGCCGAACACCGATACCGTGCGCCCGGCGAGACCCGAGCCGGTGCTCGCATTGACTGCCTTCTCGACCAGCGCGACGACGGCGGCCGAGGTGGTGTAGGCGCCGTTCGGGTCGGCGAACACGCCGACCTGGAAGTCGCCGACCATGGCGCTCTTGGCCGACTGGAACATGTCGGTCGCCATATGCACGTCACGGCCACCGATGAAGATTCCGGTGTCGTTGAAGCGATTGGGCGGGCGACAGAAGATGGCGTCCTGCACCAGCGCGGTCACGTTTTCCGGGCGGATGCCGGTGAGCGGTATCACCTGGTCGAAGCCTGCGTCGGCGGCGATGGTCACGTCGAAGGGGCTGATATTGCTGCCCGGCACCAGGAAATAGAGTATCCGTTGCGTCATCTTGTTGTCTCCTCGCTCCACCATGGCGTGTGGCTGTCGCCGCACCGCGCGGGATGCTGCGGCGCACGGCGTACAGACCATTCATATCGACGGCGGGGGACGACAACTTGAGTCGGCGGGGAATTCAGTCCTTCGGCGATGCGCAGGCGGGTTGCGGCGCGTCGCTG
Source organism: Methyloversatilis sp. (assembly GCA_034004945.1). Classification (GTDB taxonomy): domain Bacteria; phylum Pseudomonadota; class Gammaproteobacteria; order Burkholderiales; family Rhodocyclaceae; genus Methyloversatilis. The sequence continues at coordinate 53,270 of JAVEVQ010000009.1, forward strand.
ACGCCGAAGTCGCTGATCGCCCAGGCGAGCCGCGTGCCGTGGGTGCGGTTGAAAGCGTCCATCCAGGTCTCGACGGCGTCGCTCAGCGAACGGGCGCCCGGGCTGTCCGGGCGCAGGAAGTCGGCGTGCGGCACGTCGCGGGTCAGATGCATCACCTGTTCGGCAATGCCCTGCATGAAGGCGTCGACAGGGAGACCCGCCGGGGCGGCGTCACCGTTCATCACCTCGACGCCCGGGCGGGCGAGCAGGCTGAGCGTGTGGCCGTCCCGGGTGCAGGCGCTGATCAGCCGGTCGGTGCCGGCGCGCACGTAAGCGCGCTCGGGCGGCTCGTCCGCCTGTGCGCCGGTCGTCGCCACGACCAGCAGAATGAGTGCAATTGACTGTTTCATCGATTCATTGTGGTGCTTCGCCGGTCGGCAGGAAACGGGCGTCGAACAGCGTCCAGCGCTGGGCGCCGGAGCGGGTTTCGGAACAGCCGAGCTGTCTGACGCTGCCGTCCGGCGGCAGGTCGTGGCGGCTGCGGTCGGCGGTCAGCACGTCGAGGTACCAGCGTTCGACCCAGACGCGCAGCGTGCGACTGCGGTCGCGATTGCGCAGACCGGTCATCGTGCCGCCCAGCAGAACGCACTGCGCTTCCGGCTCGGCCACCCACTCGAGCGCAGCGTGCGCCTCGTGATCGATCTCACTGGCTGCCGCGCCGGCCGCTGCGGTGGCCGAGCACAGCGCCAGCAGTGGCCAGACCACCCTCACTTCACCACCGCGCGCGCCTGCAGTTCCTTCACGTAGCTGCGCCATTTCTGTTCGATCAGCGATTCGACGATGCGCGGCTTCACGTCCTCGAAGCGCGGCGGTTGCGCCGGACGCACGTCTTCCAGCCGGATCAGGTGCCAGCCGGCGCTGCTGCGCACCGGGGCGTCGCCTATCTTGCCGCGCGTCATCTGTGGCAGCACGGCGGCGAATTCGGGCGAAAACTGGCCCTCCGGCGTCCATTCGAGCAGGCCGCCGGCCGGCGCGCTGTCGCTGTCCTTCGAGTGGGCCTTCGCCAGATCCTCGAAGCGCGCACCCTTGCCGAGCTGTTCATGCAGCGATTTCGCCTGCGCCTCGTCGCCGACCAGAATGTGCCGCACGCGGTATTCGCGCTCGCCGGCGCGACTCGACAGCGTGTCGTAGACCTTGCGCACTTCGGCGTCGGATGGCTGCGTGTTCAGGAAGAAGTCCTCGCGCAAGGCATTGAGCAGCGCCTGCTGGCGCATGAACTCGATGCGCGTCTTCAGCGCCTCGCTGCGGCCGAGCTTGCGTTCGGCCTCCTGCGCCAGCACCTCGCGGCCGATCAGTTCCTCGCGCGCCTGGCGCGACAGGTCGGGCGAGGCCGGGCGGCCCTGGCGGATCTGCTCCTTGATGATGAAATCGAGCTGGGCGCGCGGCACCGGCCGGCCATTGACCGTGACGACCGTATCGGTGGCGGCGACGGCCGGCAGGGCGAGCAGTGTGACGAGGGCAGTGACAATGAGGCGGCTGCGATGCATGGCTTCGATGGGCAGACGTGACGGAAAAGGAAAGCACTATCCGCGACTGTGGACGCGGCTGCAGGCGTTGTCTGCCCCGGATTCCGGTGAGGATGTCCCGACTGTCCGTCGCCGTCCGTCGCCGCGGGGCTTGTTGCGGCGCACGAAAGGATTACGCTGTCGGTTCTCGTCATCACCGGCCGCTCACGAGGCGGCGGCACAGGGAGAGCCCAATGTCCAAGCACCAGAAAACCTTCCAGCTCACGATCCGCCACATCGACCTGATCGAGGACGCACTGCGCGACAAGATCGGCTGTCTGGCCCAGGTCGCGGTCGCCAGCGGCGATGTCGCGGCCAGTGCGAGCAACGACGCGCTGATCCACGAGCTGAACGAGCTGCTCGGCAGCCTGCACAACCAGAAGATTTTCTACAGCCAGGTCAACCGCACCGGCGTACCGGCGGGCTGAGTCGGCCGGGCCGCCTCAGTCGGGGCGCGGCAGCGGACGCAGCCGGGCCAGCGCGGTCGCGGCAGTGTCGACCGTTTCGCTCAGCCCTTCACCGCGCGCCCAGGCGGCGATGCGCGTCAGTTCGATCTCGCTGTCGCGCGCGCCCTCCAGCGCCTGCTGCAGGCACTGCGTCATGCGCGCCGGTCGCGCCAGCGCCCGTGCAGCACGGGCGCACATCAGTGCCGCCGCCGGCGCGTGTGGCTCGGCTGCCATCCATTCTTCGGCCATCTGCGCCACGGTCGGCCAGTCCTTGCGCGACAGCGGTTCGAGCAGGCGCATGAACCAGGGCTGGTGTGCCGGCAGCTGCGCCCACAGCGCAGACCCGGTCAGCGGTTTCGGCGTGTCTTCCGGGCGTTCGCGCAGGCGCTCGCTCCAGTCGGCCGGCATGGCGAAATACTCGGTGCGGCCGGCGCTGGTCAGGAAGGTGGTGATGCCGATCAGCCGGCCTTCCTCGTCGAACAGGCCGCCGCCGCTGGCGCCCTGCAGGAAGCCGGCCGAGGTCTGGATGACATGGCTGCCGCCCGCCGCGTGCAGATCGATGATGAGGCCGCGCGCGAAATGCGCTTCCATCCCGCCGGAGTAGCCGTGGGCGAGCACGCGCTCGCCCAGGGTCAGGCTGCGCGTCGGGCGCAGCTCCACCGCCGGGTAGGGCAGCGGCTCGGCGGTCCGCAGCAGGCACAGGTCGCGCGACACGTCGGCGCGCTGGCCGACCACCTTGTGCCTTTCCATGCCGCGCGACAGCACGATGGTGTGCGCGTGGCGGGTGACGTGGCAGTTGGTGAGCACGGTGTCCGGACCGATCACGACGGCGGAGCCGATGGCCAGATTGTCTTCATCCCCGAGTGCCGATACCTTCAGCACGGCGCGCGTGAGCTTCACGATGACTTCCGCGTCGGGTGCCGCGGCAAGCGGCCCGCAGAGTGCGCCGAGCAGGAGGGCGGCGATCCGCTGCAAGGGCCTCATGGCCGTGGCTCCGGCGGGAAACGCGCTTCGAAGCGACGTTCGCGGCTGTCCTCGACCTTCACCTCGAGCCGCTGCGCGTCGGTGGCCACACCGAAGCGCAGGAAAGGATTGCGGCTGATCGAAATGTCCAGTTCGGCATCGAGCAGCGGGCGTCCGTCCTGCGTGAGCACGACCTGCTTCACGTACTCCGGCGCGATGTAGCCGCGGGTGTCGAGATCGACTTCAAGCCCGGAATGGTTGGGGTGACGGATGCGCAATTCCACTTCGCTGCGGCGGCCCGCGCCGTCCGCCGGGTCGAACCTGCGCATGGACATGCGGCCGATGCCGGCAGCGTCTTCGTCGGCCGGCCCCATCGGTGCGGAACAGCCGCCGGCGGCGCGCACATAGTGTTCGGCCATGTAGAGCGTGCCGTCGCCGGTCTCGCCGATGGCGCGCACCGTGGTGTAGCGTTCGATGCGCACCCGCGTTTCGATACTGCCGACGATGGCATCGTGCAGCGTGAAGCGGGCCGACATCGGGGACGGGTTTTCGTCCACCACCAGCCACAGTCTGCGCAACTGCGTGCCGGCCGGGCCGACCTGGATCGCAACCGGCACCAGCGCAGCATCTTCCGCGCGGTCCGGCGCTTCCAGCCGCAGCACGGCCGGATCGCTCGCGAAGCTGCGGTCGCCGAAGTGCGCTGCGCGCAGGCGTGGCCATATCGCGTCCGCTTCGGCCGACGCGGCGGGCAGCGTGCCGATGGACAGCGACACCGCCAGCAGCCAGCGCGCGAGCGAACGCGGCGTGTCCATCAGGGCTTGCCGCCCGCTTCGAGCTTCGCCTTCACGGCGTCCAGACCGGGGCGCATCAGTGCGCGCAGGGCCTTGACCGCACTTTCGTCGTCCATGCCCGGCGGCGGTTCGTTGCCCGTGTCGGCGCGGTAGCCGCGTGCCTGCCAGGACAGCTTCGATCCGCTGCCTTCGGCCTTCACGGTGAGGCGTCCCGAGTAGGAGCTGACCGGCAGCACCGCCGGGTTGGCATCGCCCGAACGGTAGTTCATGGTCATGCCGGCGGCGTCGTAGTCGTCCAGTTGTTCGGTCACGCTGCCTTTGTCCAGCTTGAGCGTCCGGGTGGAGCCGGCGTCGTTGCCCTTGTCGGCCGACGATTCCGCGATCGACGGGTTCCAGCCGGCGATGCCTGCGAAATCGCCGACGACCGCCCACACCTTGTCCGGAGGGGCGGCGATGGTGACCGATTCGTCGATCTTCTGCGGCGTCGGTCCGTGCGCCTGCGCCAGCGGGGCGATCAGCGCGAAGGACAGCATGGACAGGGTTGCTTTCATGAATCGTTTCCTCCTGAAGGGGTGCAAAGCGTGTTCAAGGCAGCGCCCCGCGGGCTGCGGTCGGCGGCCGCGCGGTGCCTGTGCCGGACGGCAGCAGGCGTGCGAACGAGGCCGGCACGAGGCTGGCGATCAGCAGCGCCAGACCGGCCATGGCGAGCAGCGGTCGAAGCGGGAAGCGGGTTTCGGTCACGCGGCCGCCGGGCAGGGCGCGAAGTTGTGCCGCGATGCCGTCGGCCGAGCGGGCGACCGCGACGCTCAGTCCGGTGCGTTGGGCCAGATCTTCGAGAATGTCGTCGCGGCGCAGCGAAAGGTGGTCGTTTTCCGATCCGGGCGCACGCTGCGGTGCGTTGCGGATGTCGCCGCCCATTTTTTCCATGTCGGCCACCGACAGCGTGGGTGCGCCGGCGCTGGCGAAGCCGGCGGTGTCTTCGGCGGTCCAGTAACCTTCGATGCGGCCCTTTTCTCCCAGCTTGGGTACCGGCTCCGGCTGTTCGCCGCCGACGCCGAACAGCACGCCCGGTACGTCGCCCGGTTTGCCATCCCAGGCCGGTATGCGGTCCGGGTGCAGCGCCGGCGCTTGATGACCGTCGGTGAAGAAGGCGAGGGCCGCCCCCGCCGCCATGTTGCGGATGTCGTCCAGCGCCGAGTAGGCGCCGTAGTACAGATGGCTGTCGGCCGCCCAGGCCATGCGCCAGTCGATATGGCCGATGGCGTCGGCCAGCGCGGCCCGGCTGCGGCAGACGTCCACCGGCATGAGCAGCGGCTGGGTGCGGCGTTCGACAAAGACGGACACGCCGACATGGGTGCCGCAGGGCAACTGATCCAGCGCGGATACCGTGGCCTGCTTGACGAAATCGAGCCGGCCGATGCGCGCATCCGGCGGTCCCATGTCCTGCGTGTTCATGCTCTGCGTGATGTCGTAGACGAGCATGTAGGTGCCGACTTCGCGTTCGACGCGGATGGCCGGGTCGACAGACGCGATGCCGAAACAGGTGGCGGCCGCGGCCAGCAGCCAGAAGCGGGCGCCGCGGCCGCGCAGGGCGCCAACCAGGGGGGCGGACAGTGCGGACGCTTTCAATGCATGCCTCGCGGCGCACCGACCATTTCCGTCCACGCTGCCTTGTCCGGCAGCGCGTCGTCGTCGACCTTGGTTTCCTTGCCTTCCTTGCGCCAGTTGCGCACTTCGTAGTCCGGCACCAGCACCTGTGCCAGTTCGAGGTTGAAGCGGGCGCCCCAGTCGTCCGGCTGTTCGCGCAGGGCGCGGCGGTAGCCGGTCTTGGCCAGTTCGACCAGCGTGATCGCGCGCGCGGCCGCGCCTTCGCCGGTCGCCACTTCGATCGCGCGGCGCAGATACAGATTGGCGGCATTGACGCGAGCGGCGCGCGCCAGCGTCTCGTCGTCGCGCAGCGTGGCCTGTGCTTCGACCTCGCTGTAGGCGGTCAGCGCAGTGTCGTTGTCGCGCTTCTTGTCCAGTGCGACGGCACGCGCGAACAGCACCATGGGCGGCGCACCGGGGTCGGCCACGGCGGCGCGGATCTGGCGGTTGGCGTCGTGCGCGCGCCAGCCCTGCCACAGCGCATGGATGCAGGCGACCGCGGAGGCGGCGGCCAGGACATAGAGCGCCGGCGCCATCTGGCGACGCAGCGTGCGGCCAAGGGCGGCTGGGGACATCAGCGGGACCATGCGGGAACCTCAAGCGATCGGGCAGCCAGCAACAGCAGGCTGCACAGGAAGGACATGCCCATGAACAGTCCGCCCAGTTCCTGCCGGGGCGGCGTTTCGCGGTAGCGCAGCGGCTGGTTCTGCAGGCGGGCCACATCGGCGATGGCGCGCGCCAGCGCGTCCGGCGTGTCGGCTTCGTACAACCGGTAGGGCACGCCGAGGTCGCGGAAGTACTCGTTCAGGAAGTACTCCGGCGCCGGGTCGAAGCCCTTTTCCGGGTCCGGCGGATCGGACGGGCCGCGGCCGCCGGCGGTGCGCAGGAAGATCCAGTACAGTGCGCTGCGGTTTTCGGCGAACAGGCGGCGGATCTGGTTCTGCTTGCGCGAATCGATCTGTGCCGCGCCGTCGGACACCAGCAGCACCACGCGCGAGCCGGTGACCGGTTTGTCCTTGAACTGTTCGAGCGACATGGTGAGACCGGCCGCGATATTGGTCAGACCGACGCCCGGTGCCGCCGAGGCGCGGATGGCGGCGACCACTGCATCATGGTCGGCCGACAGTTCCAGCCCGTGCACCGGCGCCGTGCTGAAGGACACCAGACCGAACAGGTCGCGCGGACGCTCGCGCACGAAGTCCTCGAGCAGACGGGCGGCGGCGCGGCCCTTGGCTTCGTCGCCATGCTGCGCGCCGCGGCCGGCGAAGCCGTCGCTCATGCTGGCGCTGCGGTCGAGCGTGACGACGATGTGCGCGCCGGTGCCGATGCGCTCGATGTCCTCGCCTTGCCGGTGCGGACTGGCCAGCGCAAGTGCGGCGGACAGGACGGCGAGGGCGCCGACGGCGCGCAGCGCGATCGCCAGTGCGCGCGACGCCGGGTCGGTCGGCACGCCGGGCAGCCAGCCGTGCGGCAGCGTGCGCTGCCCGTGCCAGAGCAGCGGCAGCAGCGCGAGCAGTGCGGCCCACAGCCATTGGGGATGATCGAAGGCCATCGTTCCGACCTCAGGCTGCGCGCGCGAGCGGCGGCGTCGTGACCGGGCGTGCGACCAGCCGCTCGCGGTCGCGCAGGGCGGCCAGCAGCGGCAGCAGGGCCGCGGGCTCGCCGTAATGCGCGTCGGGCGGCAGACCGTAGAAGCAGGCGCGCGAGGCGGCGAAGGCAGCGGTCAGTGCGTCGGCCTGGTCGGCGAAGGCCGGGTGCGCGGCGATGAATTCCGGGAGGGTGCTGGCGAATACGGTGCCGCCGGCGGTGTCGTTGCAGGCGCGGTGCAGCGCGCGGAAGGCTTGTTGCAGTGCATCGGCGTCCTTGCTGGCGCGCAGCGCGCGCACATTGCGCCAGGCGCGGGCGAAGGGGCGTGCGCGCTGCCCGCCCAGACGACCGCCTGCCCACAGACCGGTCAGCAGCAGACCGGCAGCGACGGCAGCCCAGCCAAGTGCGCGCAGCAGCGGCGCGCGGGTGTCGAACTCCGTGGCGCGGTAGCCCGGGTGCACGCTGGACACGATGTCCTTCTTCGATGCCCAGTGCAGCAGCGGTGCGGTACTGATGTCGAAGGCCGGCACCTTGATTTCGGCCACCGCGTTGTCCTTGCGGAAGCGCAGCGTCAGCGGCGACAGGCGCAGCGTCTGCGGCGCGCGCACGCTTTTCATCAACTGCCATTCGAGGGTGTAGAGGCGGCAGCCGGCGCAACGCTCGGGCGCATCGACGACGGACAGACGGCGCAGTTCGAACTGGCGGTCGCCCTGACCCGCTTCGGGCAGACCGTCGCGATCCGGTGCCCAACCCGGCGCGACTTCCAGGGTGAGCATGACCGGAAGGGTGTCGCCGATGCGATAGCCGAAGTTGCGCGGCCATTCGATCTGCTTGAGCGTCACCGTGGCCATCGCCGGCAGCGTGGCGAAGGACAGCAGGAAGGACAGCACGGCGAGGAGGGGTGACCTTTTCATGTCTGCAGGAAGTAGCGGTTGAACTGCACCGGATCGATGCGATCGTCGATGAACAGCGGCGGCCGGCCAAAGCGCATGGCGATGCGGCGCAGGCGCTCGCGCCGCTCGATGCGCGCCTGGGCGAAGGCGTCGGCCAGCGCCGGACGCTGCAGCAGCAGCCGCTCTTCGCCGCTTTCCATGTCGCGCAGGCGGGCGATGCCCCAGCGGGTGCTGGCCCGTTGTTCGCGGCTGTCGCCGAGTACCACGGTCACCACGTCGTGATGGGCCAGACCGGCAAGTACGCGCGTCAGCCGCTCGTCCGGCATGTGCGCGTCGGTCAGCAGGAATACCAGCGAACGGCGGCGCGGCAGCAGCGGAGCGATGCGGAGCAGGGCGCTGTTGTCGTCGCCCGCCGGCGTGTGGGCGCGCAGCCGCGCGATGGCCGCCCGCGCGCCAACCGCGCTGCGGCACGGCGGCAGGGCGAGCGCGCGGTGCACCGCGCTGTCGCAGGCGATCAGCGCGAACGGGTCTCCGATGCGCCAGGCCGCGTGCGCGATGGCTTCGGCCAGATCGCTCGCCAGCGCATGACGATGGGCCGCGCCCTGGTAGTCCATCGAGCGCGACACGTCGACCACGGCGACCACGGGTACTTGCGCCTGCTGCCGGAACAGCCGCACCCATACGCGTTCGGACGGGTCGCGCAGCGAGGCGCGCAGGTCGAGCCGGCGGGCGTCGCTCTGGTCGCTCAGCGGCACGCTGCGTTCGAAGTCGTGGCCGGGGCCGGTGAGCGTGCCGCGGTGTGCGCCCGGCGTCACCGCGCGACTGCGCCAGCGCAGGGCGTATGCGAGCGCCGGCAAGGTCATGGCGAAGCGACCTGGCGCAACACCTCGGTGACGAAGGGACGGGCGTACAGCGCGCGCTGGGTTTCGTACACCGGGCTCAGGCACAGCCGGTGAGCGATGGCTTCGAAGAACACGGCGTGCATGTCCTCGGGTATCAGGCGGTCGCGCCCTTCCAGCCAGGCCTGCACGCGCGCGGCGCGCGCGAGCATGGCGACGCCGCGCGGGCTGGCGCCGGACAGGATGAACTGGTCCATGTCCACGTCCGGCAGGCTGATGCCGTAGTCGGTCGGCCGGCGGGTGGCCAGCCAAAGATCGACGCCGTAGTCGTCCAGTACCGGGCTCGATTGCACCGTACTCTGGATGGCTTCGGCCACGTCGTTCAGCCGGGTGTGATCGAGCATGCCGGGCTGGACGCTGGAAATAAGCGCGTCGGCATCGTGGAAGCGGGTATCGAACATGAGACCGCGCAACTGTTCGCGCGCATCCGGCGCTTCCACCGACACTTCCATCAGGAAACGGTCGCGGGCGGCCGAGGGCAGCTCGAAGGTTTCTTCGCGCTCGACCCGGTTGCGGTCGGCGAACACCTGCATCCACGGCAGCGTGTATTCGCGGTTGAAGGCGCTCACCGTGCGCTCTGCCATCAGGCGCAGCAGCAGCGCATGCACCTGCGGGCGGGCGCGGTTGATCTCGTTGAAGAAGAACACCGCCAGCTCGCTGCCCTGCGCGATCAGCGGGCCTGGCTCGACTCGCGGGCGGCCGTCGTCGCCGACGTAGGTGTGATAGACGAGGTCGCCGGGCATGAGGTCCACGGTGCCCTCGATGCGCTGGTAGGCACCGCCGATGCCGCGTGCCACCGCCTTGAGCAGCGTGGTCTTGCCGACGCCGACGTCGCCTTCGAGCAAGACATGCCCGCGCGAGAAGACGGCGATGGTCATCAGCCTGACCGTGCGCGGCATGCCGACGAGCACCGCGTTGAGCTGACGTTCGAAATCGAGGGCGCGCGCGCGCCATGACGACAAGTCGACAGTTTCGGAATGCATCCGGGGAATCCAGATCGGGGCCGCAGCGCGGCGGGGATGGACGTCCGGGCGGCAGCGGTATCCGCCCGGACCGGGAACGACGATCAGTTCACGTCGTACTTGAAAGTGCCGGTGGCGTTGAGTTGCTCAACGCGCTTGGCATTGCGCGCTTCCATCTGCTTGATGGAATCGCCCTGCTTGGCCAGCTCCTTGGTGTCGTGCTTCGGGTCGTACTTGGAGCCGGCGACCTTGGCCGGATAGCCCGGCTTCGGTTCCCAGCAGTCGCCGGCCGCCTTGCACTTGGTGCCGTCGTAGGCGTGGGCGCCGCCGGCCAGCAGCAGGAGTGCGGAAGTGGCTGCGAGGCGGGCTGCAGTGCGGATCTTCATTGTCATTCCTCCATGGTTGTGATGTGGGTGCTGCACATGACGGCCCGGATGGGCCGGGTCGAAAACTTCACCTTCCTCAGTTCGCCTGCTTCCACAGCGCCTTGGCCGGGTCGCCCTTGTACACCGAGCGGATCCAGCTCATGATCACCAGGATTTCGTCCTGCGACAGGTGGCCGCTCTGCGGCCCCATCATTCCCTGCAGACCGCCGTAGATGCTGGAGAACAGCCCCGGATCGGTGGCGTTCGCCGGGTAGGTCCAGTAGTCGTCGGCCAGACCGGGGCCGAGCTTGCCTTCGGCGTGGTGGCCGTGACAGCCCGAGCAGGCGGTCGAGTACAGCGATTCGCCTTCGGCGATCTTGGCGGCGTCGGTGTTGTAGGGGTTGATGCCGGTCTGCTTGAAGGTTTTCACCGCTTCGCTCTCCTCCTTGCCGGAGAAATCGAGCGGATTGCCCTCGATGATGTTGTAGAAGCGCGGCGGGCTGCCGGCAGCGATCGCCGTGGCGAGTACGCTGCCGAGCAGTGCGGCCGCAACCAGTTTGCTTGCGTGGAACTTCATCCCTTGCTGTCCTTGTTGTCTTCCGCTGCCCGGCTGGCCGGGCGCGTCGTTTCATGGCTTGCGTGCGATTCGGCCGGTCCGCTGCCCGGGCTGCGGCTGTCGCTCCTGCCATCGGCGACCGGATTGGGCGGCAGCGGTTGTATGCCTTCCGCACGCAGCACCGATTCGATGTCGCCGCGCGTCTTTTCGAGGGCGGCTTCGATCCGGCCGAGCAACGCGGTGTCGCCCTTGCGTACGGCGATCGAGGTATCGAAATGGAAGCTCACCGTTTCACCGTTCGACTTCTTCGCCTCGGCCGGCACGGTGGTCACTTTCAGGGGTACCGGAGAGTTCTTGACGTAGCGGGCGACCGAAGGCGCCCAGGCTACGGCGACGTCGATCTCGCCGGCGGCGAGGTCGCGGATGAGCTTTTCGGTGTCGTAGCGCACATAGCGGTTGCGCGGCGCCTTGTTGCCACCGAGCGACATCATGTAGCGGAAGCTGTCCGGGTAGCGGCCGATCTGCACCAGCATCACTTCGGCCGGCGTGCCGGGCACGACGCCGATGTGGGCCTGCTGCATCACCGGGCTGTCCCAGCTCGTCACTTCGTGGCCGAAGTCGGCGCGCGTGACGAATACATAGGTCGACCTGTAATAGGCACGGGTGGTCGCCACGCGGGGATCGCCCGCATCGACGCCTACCATGATGTCGCACTTGCCCTTATCGAGCAGGTCGCGCACCACGTAACGCGGATCGCTGAAGCCCACGCGTTCGAGCTTCATGTCCATGGCCGCCGCCAGTTTTTCGGCGATGCGGTCCTCGAATCCTTCGCCCCGCTCATTGGCGTAGGGCATCTCGTTATCGGCCGCGCATACCTTCAGCGTGCCGGCGGCGTGCGCGACGCCACCCAACGCGCACAGCAGCGCTGCAATGAGGGTTTTCTTCATCGTGATTCTCCTGCGGAAAAGGTGCGGCGCACCATGCGGGCGCCGCACCCTGGGACTGCTTACAGCGAGAACACCATCACGCCGCCGCCCATCTTGGTGTACTGCTGGAGCTCCTTGAAGGCGCCCACTGCACCGAGACCTGCGGTCGGGTCGGTCAGGTCGAACACGAGGCCGACGCCGGGCCAGCCGCCCACGCCGTAGTAGATGGCGACGTACTGCTTGCCCTTGTGCTCATAGGTGACCGGGTGGCCGATGACGCCGGACGGGAGCTTGAATTCCCAGAGCGTCTTGCCGTTGTCGGCATCGACCGCCTTGATCATGCCGTCCAGCGTGCCGTAGAACACGAGGTCGCCGGCGGTGGAGGTGGTACCACCCCAGACCGAGAACTTCTCGTCCTTCACCCACTTGAACTTCGACGTCTTCACGTCGTAGGCCTTGACCTGACCCATGTTGCCGTTGTTGCCCGGGGTGGCATACATGTTCAGCGTGGCGCCGACGAAGAACTGACCTGCGCGGTAGGGCAGCATGAACGGCTCCCAGTCCATGCAGATCATGTTGGTGCCGAGCATGACCAGTTCGCGCTTCTTGTCGATCGAGTCGTGACCCTGGTTGTGATAGCCCATGGCGGACGGGCAGATGCCCTTGGCCAGGTGGTCCATGCGGGTCGAGTACTCGGGGTCGCGGATGGGCACGCCCTTCTTCATGTCGTAGCCCTTGAACACGTTCACCGACGGGTCGATCTTGTCGGCGCGAACGAGGTTGCCGTTCTCGCGATTCAGGGTATAGACGATGCCGTTGCGGTCCGGGTGGGTCAGCAGCTTCTGCTTCTTGCCGTCGACCACCTGTTCGGACAGGCCGATCCAGTTCACGCCGGCGTAGTCCCACTCGTCATGCGGCGTCTTCTGGAAGGCGAACTTGGCCTTGCCGGTCTTCACGTCGCGACCCCAGATGGCCATGGTCCACTTGTTGTCGCCCGGGCGCATGGTTTCGTTCCACGGTGCCGGGTTGCCCGAGCCGTAGTACATCAGCTTCAGTTCCGGGTCGTAGGCGTACCAGCCCCAGTTGGTGCCGCCGCCGATCTTCCAGGCGTCGCCTTCCCAGGTCGAGGTACCGAGGCCCTTCTGACCGTAGTGCGGGTTCGCCATGTTGAAGTCGTCGGCCAGCAGGAGTTCCTCGTCCGGGCCGGTGGCGTAGGCGCGCCATACCTGCTTGCCGTCCTTGATGCGGTAGGCGGTGACGTAGCCGCGCACGCCCAGCTCGGCACCCGACGAACCGACGATGACCATGTCCTCGACCACCATCGGCGCCTGCGTCAGCGTGGAGCCGACCTTCGGGTCGGAGTTCTCCATCTTCCACAGTTCCTTGCCGGTCTTGGCGTCCAGCGCGACGATGTGGCCGTCGAGCTGGGTCTTGAAGATCTTGCCGTCGCCGTAGGCGAGGCCGCGGTTCACGACGTCGCAGCAGGCGACCGCGCGCACCGATGCATCCTGCTTCGGCTTGTGTTCCCACAGGATCTTGTTCGGGTTGTCCAGATCGATCGCGTAGGTGATGTTCGGGAACGGCGTGTGGATGTACATGATGCCGTTCACCACCAGCGGGCCGCCTTCATGACCGTGCAGCACGCCGGTCGAGAAGGTCCATGCGGCCTTCAGGTTCTTCACGTTGCTGCGGTTGATCTGCTTCAGGCCACTGTAGTGGCTGTGGTCGTAGTCCTTGCCCTGCATGACCCACTGACGGTCATCCTTCGACAGCTTGATCAGCTCGGCGTTGGCGAGCGCGGCACCCGATGCGGACGCCAGCGCGAAACCGGCGATCGCGGTGGCGACGGCGCGGCTCAGGCGTTTCTTCTGCAGACCGGTCCGGCCGGTTGCTGTTTTCAGTGACATAGCGGTTTTCTCCTCCTTGAGTGGGGCGCGTGGGGATACGCGCATTCGCTTTCATGCGATCCGGGAGCCGGACCTGAACAGACCTGTTGGCCCGGAGATCGCAACCGCGGGCGCTGCCATCGACAGCCGGCCAGCGCTGCGGTCGAGCGAACTATAGGAATGTGCAGTGCAGCGATTGCGGTGCGCGGCGCATTGCAACGAGGGGATTTTGTCCCTCGGCTCCGGCGCTACCATCGACCGCTCCGGTAGCTCTGAGCCGGACGTCCCTCCGCATTTCCATCCCAGACGAATGACACTGAAGAACCGCCTGCTGCTGATCGTGCTCGTGCTCATGTGCCTGCTGCTGCTCACCCACGGCCTGCTGCACTACAAGGCCTGGCGCAGTGATTCGGTCGAGGAGATCGAGTCGGGTACGCGGCTGGCGCTGCTGCTGCTGCCGGAGGACATGCCGCTGAATGCCGGCGACGGCCGCTCGCCCATGCTCGATTCGCTGATCGAACGCGTGCAGCGCATGAAGGACATCCGCCACGTGCGCATCGACGTGCTCGACCTTGCCGGTCGCGTGCTCGCCTCGTCCGACTCGCGCGGTGCCGGCGGCTGGCCGGGGTCGGAGGAGCCGCCGGTGCAGGCCGACGGCACGGTGCGCATGAAGCCGTGGCGGCTCAATGGCGAAATCGCCGGCTTCTATCGCGTGTCGCCGATGCCGTCCGACGAGATGCGCGAGAAGTGGGAAGGCTTCAAGCGCCTGAGCTATCTCACCGTGGCCTACAGCGTGCTGCTCGGACTGCTGCTGTACTGGGCCATCTGTCGCGCGCTGGAACCGGTGCACGCGCTGCGCACCGCCTTGCGCGACATCGAGTCCGGCCGTCTCGACGCGCGCCTGCCGGCCTTCCGCCTGCCCGATCTGGCGGAACTGTCGGCTTCGTTCAACCGGATGGCCAATTCGCTGGCCGAGGTGAGCCGCGAGCGCTCGGCGCTGCTGCGCAAGATCATGGTGATGGAGGAGCAGACGCGGCGCGCCATCGCACGCGACCTGCACGACGAAATGAGCACCTATATGGTGGCGATGCAGCCGCACGTCGCAGTGCTGTCGGCCGCCTGCCGGAACGAGCCGGCACTGACCCGCTATCGCGGCAGCGCCGAGGCGCTGGGCGGGCATCTGGCCCAGCTGCTGGGCCGCGTGCGGGTGCAGCTGGAATCGCTGCACCCGGTCGAGATCGACGCGCTCGGCCTCTACAACGCGCTGCGCCAGCTGGTCGAGCAGCGCAGCGCGCAGGCGCCGCGGCCGCTCGAACTGGTGCTGGACCTCGAAGGCGAATCGGCCGACGCCGGGCCGACGGTCGAGGCGAGTGCCTATCGCATCGTGCAGGAAGCGGTGACCAATGCCTTCAAGCATTCCGATTGCTCGCGCCTGCTGATCGGCGTGAGCACCGAGCAGGGCAGCGATGGCCGCGTACTCAAGCTCGACATCTGGGACAACGGCAGCGCGCATGGCATACCGACCGGCGTTGCCGGGCTGGGCATGCTGGGCATGCGCGAACGCGCGCTCGCACTCGGCGGCGTCTGCAGCGCCGGCCCGGCGGCCGGCGGCGGCTGGCGCGTCACCGTCCGTCTGCCCTTCGCACGCAACGAACAGGAGATCACCGCATGAACAACCGACAGACCCGCATCCTTCTGGTCGATGACCACGCGGTCGTGCGTACCGGCTACCGCGCGCTGCTCGAGATGAACGAGTCGCTGCTGGTGGCGGCCGAGGCCGGCACCGCCGACGAGGCCTACGCCGCCTACCGCAAGCACGCGCCCGACGTGGTGGTGATGGACATCATGCTGCCCGGCTCCAGCGGCATCGAAGCCACGCGGCGCATCGTTGCCTTCGACGAACAGGCCAAGGTGCTCATGTTCACCATGTGCTCGCACCCGACCGTGGTGCAGCAGGCGCTCGACGCCGGCGCGCTCGGCGTGCTGACCAAGGACAGCCCGGCCGAGCAGCTGGTGGACGCGGTGCAGTCGGTGGCGCGCGGCAAGCGCGTGCTGAGCCGGCAGGTGGCGGAAAGTGTCGCCTTCTCGCACTACCTGCCGGAGTCCAAGCTGTTCGGCTATCTGACGCCGCGCGAATTCGAGATGTGCCGGCTGCTGGTGTCCGGCCATTCGATCGACGCCATCGCCGAACAGCTCAATCTGAGCCCGAAGACGGTGGCCAACAAGCTCAGCACCGCGCGGCGCAAGCTCGACGTCAGTTCGGACATCGAACTGGTGAAGCTCGCGTCCGAAGTCGGTCTGGTGCCCTGGGTGACCGAGCGCCGGCTGGGCCTGGCGGACGCGCCGCCGACCTCGCGCTAGGTTTGCTGCGCCTGCTCGTCGTCGGCGTCAGCAAGCGACCACGGGTCGAACGGATCGGGCAGCGTGCGCCAGACGGACGAGCCGGCGGCCATTTCGGCGTCGGTCAGCAGACAGGCGTCGAGTTGCTGGCGTATCCACGCCTCGTCCATGTCCATACCGATGAACACCAGTTCCTGCCGGCGGTCGCCGAAGGGCGCCAGCCAGCGCGCCTCGATCTGCTCCAGATAGTCGCGGTCGGTCGGCCAGTCGGCGCGGTCAACCGCCGCCCACCACAGGCCGGCCGGGCGGTTGCGGCAGATGCCGCCGGCCTGTGCCCATTCGCCAGCGAAATCCATGCGGCTGGCCAGCCAGAAGAAGCCCTTGCTGCGGATGACGCCCGGCCATTCGTCGTGGATCAGGTTCCAGAAGCGCTGCGGATGGAAGGGCCTGCGCTCGCTCCACGAAAGGCTGCGGATGCCGTAGGTGTCGGATTCCGGCACGTGGGTGCCGCGCATTTCCTGCAGCCAGCCCGGCGCTTCGGCGGCGGCGTCGAAATCGAAGCGGCCGGTGTCGAGGATGCGGTCCAGCGGCACGCGGCCTTCAAGGGCCTCGACGACGTCGGCGCGCGGATTCAATGCGCGCAGGATGGCGTGCAGTCGCTCGCGTTCGGCATCGCTCACCAGGTCGCACTTGTTCAGCACGATCACGTCGGCGAACTCGATCTGGTCGACCAGCAGGTCGACCACGGTGCGCGGGTCTTCGTCGCCGAGTGACTCGCCGCGTTCGGCGATCATGTCCTGGCTCGAATAGTCGCGCAGGAAGTTGTACGCATCGACCACGGTCACCATGGTGTCCAGCCGCGACACCGATGACAGGCTGCTGCCGTCCTCGTCTTCGAAAGTGAAGGTTTCGGCCACCGGCAGCGGTTCGGAACTGCCGGGCGATTCGATCAGCAGATAGTCGAATCGGCCTTCGCGCGCCAGTCTCGATACTTCGATCAGCAGGTCTTCGCGCAGCGTGCAGCAGATGCAGCCGTTGGACATTTCGACCATGCGGGCGTCGGTACGCGACAGCTGCGCGCCATGAGCCACCAGCTGGGCGTCGATGTTCACTTCCGACATGTCATTCACGATGACCGCCACGCGGCGGCATTCGGTATTCGACAGCACATGGTTGAGCAGGGTGGTCTTGCCGGCGCCGAGGAAGCCGGACAGGACGGTGACGGGCAGTCTTGCGGTCATGGGGTGTTCACCAGATGGAATCGAAGGCGGCGACGATGCGCGGGGCATCGTCGTCGATGCAGGGCGAGCGGTGGATGACGCCGCGGGCGGCGTTGCCGGGCCAGCGTTCGCCCTTGAGCAAGACGATGTCACCGGCCAGGGCTTGCCGGATGCCCGCGCTGTCGCGCATCACGCCGTCGCCGCCCAGCTGGCTGCGGTCGGCGCAGGCTTCGTCCAGCCACTCGGTGGCCGGTCCGCGCCAGGTGACCAGCAGGCGCAGGCCGACCTGATCGACGTGCCAGCGCGGACACATGGCGCGATCGAGCACTTCGATGCGCAGGCCGAAGCGCGGGCTGCCGGTCAGATCGCACAGCAGTTCGCCGCACAGGCGGACTTCGTCGAGCAGGATCTGCCGGCCGGCCTGGGCAGGCAGGGCATGGGGCGTCAGCGTCTGTCCACAGTCGAGAACGGTGCGCGGCAGGCCGCGCAGCGCAGAGTGCACCGCGACCTGGTCAAGGAAGTCGGACAGGGCCGACGGCAGGGCGCGCGGCATGCGCGCCAGATTGCAGTCGGCGTCGAAGATGCGCGCCAGGCCGGCCAGGTCGGTGGCGTCGGCCGTACCGGGCGATGTCGCCGTGTTGCAGGATTGAAATCTGGCAGTCATGTCGATACCGGCCCGCATGCGCCATGCATGAGCGGGCTGCATGGCGCATGCGGGCCTGGGCCTGCTTCAGGTACGACGGCTGGCGACGTGGCCCAGCATGAACAGGCCGGCAAGCAGCATCGCCCAGGTGGACGGTTCGGGCACCGGCGCCGGGACGGCGAAGTCGATGTAGAAGGTGCCGCCATCACGCACGGCCGTATTGCTGCCGAGATTCACGAGCGAGAACTGGGCCGTGTAGGTGCCCGCGGCGGCTGCCGAGTCCACCCAGAAGGTGGGCAGGAAATCGAAGGCATTGCCGTCGCCCAGCAGGTAGAGGTTGCCGCTGTCGAACAGGTCCATGTCGCCATTCGCCGCCACTTTCAGGCCCGGGGTGGCGTATTCGAGCTTGAGCGCCACCTGCACGCCGTCGAGTGCGGCATTCCAGCGGCTGCTGCTGCTGTTGAACAGGATGGCCTCTGCGCTGTCGGCAGCATTCCCCGCCAGCGACTGGATCGACGACATGCCGAGGTAGCTGTATTCGTGGTGCGGAACGTCTTCGCCGAGCACGGCGCTGACCCACATGCCGGCGTAGTCGCCGCTGCCGGCGGTCAGTGCCAGGGTGCCGGGAAGCGGGTCGATGCGCGAATACAGTTCAGGCAGGCGGTTGTTCGCGTTGGTGCCATTGACGATCGGCGCATTGGCGGTACCGGAGTGGCTGTAGGCGCCGATGCCGTGGAAGTGATTGCCGTGATCAAACAGGAAGGTGAGCCGGCCGTAGTTGGGATTGGCTTGTCCGGCGAAGGTGCCGCTCGCGACGGTGGCTAGGCTGTCGATGCCGACGTAGAAGCCGATGCCTTCATCGGCGCGCAGCGGTTCGCTGGCGTGTGCGAGGCCGCCGGACATGAGGCCGGCGATGGCGAGCAGGGTGTGGATCTTCAAGGTGTTCCCCTTTTATTGATAATTGAGTATCAAAAGATAAGGAGCTGAGTCTTTTTTGTAAAGGAGATTGCATTATCATTAGTGGGTGATCATCCGGAGACCTCTCATGCGCGCGCCCATACGCTTCATGCACCTTGCTGCAGCACTGCTGTCCTTCCACGTCGGCGCGGCACAGGCCATCCACTTCGACGTCGCCATCGGGCTCGACCAGGGGCCGGTCGCCGGCAGCAGGATCACGGTCGGTGCCTACGGCGACCTTCCGTTCGCGCAGCTTCCGATCGACGCCTACACCGGATACATGGTGTTCCCGGGCGACTTCGGCGACTTCGAGGGCGGGCCGAAAAGCACCGACGACCCGGGCTTCCAGGCTTTTCCGGGCAGCCTGTCCGGTGCAAGCGGCGCCCGCGATTTCATCGGTTTCAAGGCGGTCGGCAATCTGCTGCAGTGGGATGCGGCCAGCGGCGCGTGGTCGGCCGCCGATGACGGCGTCGGCATCCGCCTGTACGGCGCGGTGCCACCGGCCGTGGCCAACGCCTACATCCAGTCGCTGATCAATCCGCGCCTGGCACCGCCCGGTGCGGCGGCGAATTTCGAGTTCTACTCGCAGGGCACGCTGTTCACTGGCGCCGGCATCGAAGGCCCGGTCGCGGCGACGATAGACGACGCGAACGCCAACGGCGGCTTCCACGCTCACCTCGACTGGTTCATCGAAGGCGCGGCACCGTCCAGCGCCTACATGGTGACGCTGCAGCTGACCGACGCGGCATCGACAGGCGGCCGAGGAAGCTATCTGGATTCCGACCCGTTTCAGGTGGTGTTCAACTACGGCCTGAGCGCCGCGCAGTACGAATTGGCCTTCCTGTCGCGCATCAGCCAGCCGGTGCCGGAGCCGTCGAGCTGGGCATTGATGGTGGCCGGTCTGGTGCTGACGACTTCGCTGGCGCGCCGGGTCAGAAGCTGAGGCTGAGCCCGGCTTCGACGCTGCGACCCGGCTCCGGCGAAAAGCTGCGCAGGAAGGACACCGGGTTGCGCGCTTCGGCATTGAGCAGATTGCGCGCCTTGAGGTACAGCGTCAGCGTGCGGCCGCCGTCGAGCGGCCGCACGTGGTTCAGGTTGGCGCTGACCAGGGTGTAGCCGTCGCTGGCGGTTTCGTTGGCGCCCGGCCTGTCCTGCGCTGCCTGTCGGGTCACGCGAAGGCGGCCCGACCAGGCACCTTTCCGTGCGGCAAGCTGTGTGCCGAAGCGCAGCGGCGGCATGCGCGGTACGTCCTCGTCGAGCGCGGGCAGCCGCGCGCGCACGGCGTCGGCGAACACCGACCACTCGACGTCGCCGAAGCGGCTGGCCGCCCACTTCAACGCCAGTTCCGCCTCGAAGCCCCGCAGCTTGGCGCGGCTCTGCGCGTACTGAACCACCTGCAGACATTCTTCCAGGCGGACGCAGGCGAAGCGGAACTGCTCTTCGGCGGTGTCGTAGAAGAAGGCCTCGCTGCGCTGGAAGATGTAGTTGCTGACGTCGTTGGCATAGACGCTGACCGCGGCGCGCAGTCGCGCATCCTCGTACAGCGCCGACAGGTCGATCGAGCGCGCGCCCTCCTTGTTCAGGCCGGGGTCGCCCAGATCGTAGGTGCGGGTGGCGAGGTGGGCGCCCAGCGAATAGAGCTCGTGGATCTCGGGCGCGCGCTCGGCGTGGGCGGCGCTCACGGTGAAGCTGAGCGCATCGGCCGCCTGCCAGCGCAGCGACGCAGAAGTGCTCTGCGCGTTGATGTGGCGCCGCGGAAAGCTCACCGCGAATCCGCCGGCCAGTTCGCGGTCGCCGGCTTCCATGCGCGTCATTTCGCCGCGCCAGCCCAGTTCGAGGCGCAGGCTGGCGATGTCGACATGCTGCGTTGCGTAGAGGGCGGAGCTGCGCATCGAAGTCTGCGGGATGAAGGCTTCGACGCCGAGCGCCGAGAAGTCGCGCCGCGTGTGGTGTACGCCCACCGTGCCGCCCAGGTGTTCGCCGAAGGCGTGCTCCAGTTCGATGCGCTGTTCGATCGCCGTGTTGCGGAAGGTGGTGGCGACGGCGCCCTGATCGACTTCGTCGTGCCGGTAATCGACGTGCGCGCCGGTATAGCGCAGCGCCTGCAGCCAGCCTTCGCCCAGCCATTCGGCGCGGGTGTCGACGCGGCGGTTGTCCATCACGATGCGCACCCGGTCGTCGCCGCCGTGCGAGTGGCCGGGGGCGGGCGGAATGCCGTAGTCGTTCGACGC
>JAVEVQ010000066.1:0-16394 GCA_034004945.1 Methyloversatilis sp.
CCGACGCTGGCCGTCGGCATGGCGCACATCCTGCATCAGGTGATCGGCGGGCAGGGCATGATGGCCTTCTGGTACCACTTCGCCATCCTGTTCGAGGCGCTGTTCATCCTGACCGCGGTCGATGCGGGCACCCGTGCCGGGCGCTTCATGCTGCAGGACCTGATGGGCACCTTCGTGCCGGCCTTCAAGCGCACCGAGGCACTGATTCCCAACCTGGTCGCCACCGGCCTGTGCGTCGCCGCCTGGGGTTACTTCCTCTACCAGGGCGTGGTCGATCCGCTGGGTGGCATCAACACGCTGTGGCCGCTGTTCGGCGTCGCCAACCAGATGCTGGCTGCCGTCGCGCTGGTGCTGGCCACCGTGGTGCTGGTGAAGATGAAGAAGCAGCGCTACATGTGGGTGACCGTGCTGCCCACCGCGTGGCTGCTCGCCTGCACGCTGACCGCCGGCTGGCAGAAGGTGTTCAGCGACAACCCGAAGATCGGTTTCCTCGCGCACGCCGCCAAGTTCAGCGCCGCCGCCGAGAACGGCGAAGTGCTGGCGCCGGCCAAGAGCATCGAACAGATGCAGCAGGTCATCTTCAACGACTACGTCGATGCCGCGCTCGCCTCGCTGTTCGTGCTGGTGGTGCTGTCGATCACCTTCTTCGGCATCCGCAAGGTGCTGCAGGCGTTGCGCCACGACCACCCGACGGTGCGCGAGACGCACCACGGCGTGCATGGCGAGACGGTCAAGGTCTGATATGAGACCCCCACGCTCACTGCGTTCGCTCAGGAGGACCGGCTTTGCACAGCCGGTCCGTTCGGCCGGCACGGCGCAGTGCGCCGCGCAATCCCGGCCTCACCCCCCCGAGAGGGCCGGGGTGAACCTGCGGGCGGCGCGGCGCTCCGCCCCGATCATGGCCGCGAAGTGCGCGTGGAGTGCTGACCTGAACACGTCCGGGTACTCCGGCTGGCCGCGCGCCCCACAAGGGCCGTGGGCCGTGCCTGCCGCAGATCTGCTGACCCCGCGGGTCTGTGGCAGGCCGGACGTGCCCCCGGGAGCCGGACATGTTTAAGGACCTCGCACGCATGGGCGAATACCTCGGGCAAGCTGCCCGACTCATGGTGGGCCTGCCGGACTACGATACCTATGTCCAGCACATGCGCATGAAGCACCCGGATCAGGCGCCCATGACGTATGAAGAATTTTTCCGCGAACGCCAGGAGGCGCGCTTCGGCGGCGCCTCGGGCAAATGTTGCTAGACCGTCGTCCATGACGACGGCGGTCTTCACCGATGTACCACCCTCCTCCTATTGGCCGGGGTCGGCGCAAGCCTTCCCCGGCATCTTTTTTGGAGAGAGTCTCGATGACCCAGAATGAATCCATCCCGGTCACGCTGCTGACCGGTTTCCTCGGCGCCGGCAAGACCACGCTGCTGAACCGCCTGCTGGCCGCCAATCACGGCCAGCGCATCGCCGTGGTCGAGAACGAGTTCGGCGCGGCCGGCATCGATGGCGCGCTGCTCGACCGCGCCGCGGTGTCGGTGGTCGAACTGTCGAACGGCTGCATCTGCTGCACCGTGCAGGGCGAGCTGGGTGACGCACTGGCGGGCCTGCTGGCGCAGCGCGATGCCGGCGACGTGTCCTTCGACCGCCTCATCGTCGAAACAACCGGTCTGGCCGATCCGGCGCCGGTGGTGCAGACCTTCTTCAACGACGCGCGGCTGCGCGAGCGCTACCGGCTGGACGGCGTCGTTACCGTGGTCGACGCGGTGCATTTCGACGGCCAGTTCCGCCGCGAGCGGGTGGCTGCGTCACAGGTGGCGTTCGCCGACCGGCTGCTCATTTCGCACGCCGATCTGGTGACGCCGGAGGCGCTGTACGAGCTCTGTACGCGGCTGCAGCGCGTCAATGCGCGCGCGCCGCTCATCGTCGCCGGCAGTGCCGACGAAAGCTGGCGCGACCTGTTCTCCATCAAGGGTTTTTCGCTCGATGAGCGTGGGCTGCCGGTGCGCGGCTGGCATCCGGTGTCGCCGCGCGCGATTTCCGGCATCGCCGGCACGGCGCGCAAGTCGTGGGATGACTCGGTCGGCTCGCTGCTGCTCGAGTGCGAGGCGCCGCTCGATCTGGAGCGCGTGTCGGCCTTCGTCGATGCGCTGATCGCCGAGCACTCGGTCGATCTGCTGCGTTACAAGGGCATCCTGTCCATCGACGGCGAAGCGCGCCGCCTCATTTTCCAGGGCGTGCACCGCATTGCCGGCTTCGACTACGGCCGGCCATGGGAGGCGGGGGAGACGCGCATGAGCCGTGTCGTGCTGATCGGTCGCCATCTGCCGGCCGACGCATTGCGCGCCCGCTTTCTGGCCACCGTCGCCGCGCCGGCGGCAGCGGCCGCCTGACACGGCGGGCGCCCGTCGCACGGGCGCCCGCTGCCTTCACAGCGCGAAATCGCCGGCCCGTTCAGGCTGGTACACCACCTTGTCGATGCGCACGCGCAGCGTGCCGCCGGACGGACCCGGCCAGTCGATCTCGTCGCCTTCGCTCAGACCGAGCAGCGCGCTGCCGACCGGTGCCAGCACCGATACCCGGCCATCGCCATCACCCACTTCGCGCGGAAACACCAGCGTCAGGCTCTGCGTTTCATTGGCCGGCGCGATGCTGAAGCGCACGGTCGAGTGCATGGTCACCACGTCCGGCGGCACTTCGCGGGCGGGCACGATGTCCGCGCGCAGCAGTTCGGCGGCCAGTGCGTCGCGCCCGGGCATGTTGCGGGCGGGCAGCGTGGACAGCAGTGCGTCGAGGCGGTCGGCGTCCAGTTCGGTCAGGGTGATGTTCGGTTTGGTGCTCATGTGTTAGGTCCTCGGACAAGGCTCGTCGCAAGGACGAGCAGCCGCGTAGCGCATCATTGCGCAGCGCGGCGGAATTTCGGGAAAAGTGGCCGGGATTGGCCGGGGCAGGGCACGCGCGCCCGTCAGGCGGCGACGGTCTGGTGCAGCTTCAGGTACAGACGGTCGCCGGGTCAGCCTCGCAGGCGCTCACCTCGTGCGGTCGGTGCGCCAGCATCACGCACGACAGGCGAGCGTCGGCGCGCAGCAGGGCTGCGGTCGGCTTCGGCTGGACGGAGGTGCGCAAGGCGTTCACGGGATCGGGGCGTCGAAAGAGATCATGCGAGGTATGGACCGTAGCATCGAAGCGCGCGAACGGCAAGTCACCTGACTCACTCGACCCGCGGCGTCGGCTTGCGCGACGACACGAAGATGACCGCGTCGCTCAGCGCCACGACGTCGTGCTCCTCGCCGGCCTCCGTGTACAGGTAGTCGCCTGCGTCCAGATCGACACCGCCGATGCGCACCCGGCCTGCGATCACCACCACCTCCTCGTCGCCCTGATGCGTGTGCCGCGGAAAGCGGCTGCCGGCGCTCAGCCGGACGAAGGAGGCGCGGCCGCCTTCCCCGGTATTGCGGAACAGGCTGCGTTCGATGCCCGGAAAATCGGTGGCCGCCCAGCTGCGGGCAGCGGCCTTGTTGACCAGCATGGTGGATCTCCGGGGAAGACGGACTGCAAGTGTGCCGCGTTTCGTCACACGGTGTCGCCGCAGCCGCCGTGCCGCGCCTCCGGAATCCGTCGTGCATATATATATGCAGCGGCAGGTGCGCGCCGACACGCGTTCAGCGCGCGCGGGCAGGCCGCACGGCGTCGGATCGCTCCGACACGACATCGGCATGCGCCTACAGGGGGCTGCCCGATCACCTATACGCCTCCAGGCGCCGCTCGCCCATGATTGAGTCATGCCGCGGCGGCGCCAACGCTTCCGCTCCGGTACCGACTTTTCTCACCGAAGGAGAACGTCATGCTGAAGTGGGCACTCATTTTCGCCATCGTATCCATCGTCGCCGGCCTGTTCGGCTTCACCGGCATCGCAGCCGGCGCGGCGGGCATCGCGAAGATCCTGTTCTTCGTGTTCGTCGCGGTATTCCTCGTGCTGCTGGTACTCGGTCTGCTCGGCCTCAAGGCCCTCGACTGAGCACCGCGCACCGAACCGGAAAGGAGAATTTCATGAATATCGCCAGTCTTCCGTCCTCGGGCCGGCAGAGCACGACCGGCCCGCTCGAACTGGACCACGCGGCGCTGCAGCGCGCGCACCAGCACCTCGATGACGGTGCCGTCACGCCGGCCATCGGGCCCTGGGCGGCCGACATCGTGCGCCTGCTCAATGGCGCGCTGGCCACCGAGCTGGTCTGCGTGCTGCGCTACAAGCGCCACCATTTCACCGCGACCGGCCTCAACGCGCCGGCGGTGGCCGCCGAATTCCTGGTGCATGCCAACGAGGAGGCGGCGCACGCCGACCGTCTGGCGGCGCGCATCGTGCAGCTCGGCGGCGAGCCCGACTTCAGTCCCGAGGGCCTGCTCGACCGCAGCCATGCCGCCTACGACGCGGCGCTCGACCTCAAGTCCATGCTGCGCGCCAACCTGCTGGCCGAGCGGGTGGCGGTCGAAAGCTACCGCCAGATGATCGCGCTGGTCGCCGACAAGGACCCGACCACCCGGCGTCTGCTCGAAGACATCCTGCTCGACGAGGAAGAGCACGCCGACGAACTGGCCGGTCTGCTCGAACGCTGACCGACCCAACCCGTCCGCGGGCACGCAGGTCGTGTCTGCCGGAACCTTCCATCCATCCCTGAAAGGAATCGCCATGAATACCGATCGTATCGAAGGCAACTGGAAGCAGATCAAGGGCAAGGTGCAGGAGCAGTGGGGCAAGCTCACCGACGACGACTTCGACGTCATCGCCGGCCGCCGCGAACAGCTCGCCGGCAAGATCCAGGAGCGCTACGGCATCGCCAAGGACGAAGCCGAACGGCAGGTTCGCGATTGGGAAAAGCGCCTCTGACCGGCGCCGCGGACCTCAACCGTCGGTGAGGTCCGCGGGTCGGGTCGCGTGTCAGGTGTTTGATCCAGGTCGTTGCAGGCGCATCCGGCCGGGCTACACTGAGCGCCCTTCCGGGTACCCTTCGCGGTGCCCGGACCCGATCTTCCTTTTCCGACAAGCACAAGAAGAACCGACCTGATTACCCCGCGCCATGCATTGCCTGCGCGGGGTTTTCCTTCCCGAATGCGCCTCCACCGTCTTTTCTGGCTGGTCAGCCTCCTGCTCGCCGGTGCCGTCCTCGGCCTTTCGCTGCGCATCGTCGTGGTCGAGTGGTCGCGTGCCGCGCAGGCACGCAGCGGCCTGGAGGCGATGGAGCATCTCGGTCATCTGCTGCTCGCCGCCGAAATGGCGTCGCGCGAGCGCGGGCCGGCAAATGGCGTGCTGGGCGACGACCTGCCCGGTGACCCGGTCAAGCACGAGCGTCTGGCGCAGGCGCGGGTGCGTACTGACGCCGCCTTCGCCGTGCTGGAGCGCACCGTGGGCACGCCGTCGGTGCCGCGCAACGAGGTCCGTGCGCTGATCGCACGCGCCACGCTGCAACTGGCGCACGCGCGTGAAGCGATCGACCGCACTGCGGCGCTGCCGAGGACGCGCCGCAGCCCGGCCGCCATCAGTGGGGCGATCGGCAAGATGTTCGCCGTGATCGACGACCTGTCGCCGGCGCTGATGCGCCTGACCAATGAAGCGGTGGCCGCCTACCCGCGCGCCGCCGACGCCCTGATCGGCGCCCGCGTCGCCGCTGACCTGCGCGAATACGCCGGTCAGCTCGGCTCGCAGTTCACGGTGGCGCTGACCTCGCGCCAGCTGCTGCGCGAGGCGGAACATCTCGAGATCGAGCGGCTGCGCGGGCGGATCGAACAGCTGCGCAAGCTGCTGGTGCAGCGCACCGAAGCCGCGCCCGACCGCCTGCCGGTGCAGACCGCGACCGCGACGATGCAGCTGCGCTACTTCGAATCTGCCATCCCCTTCGTCGAGGCACTGACCGCGCACGGCCTGAGCGACGCGCAGTACGGCATGGACGCCGCCGGCTTTGCCGCACGCTACGTGCCGGACATGGATTCCATCGTCGCGCTGCGCGACGTGCTGATGGACGAAGCGCTCGAGCAGGCGCGCAGCGGTTACGCCGAGGCGCGCGCCGCGCTGGTCTGGATCGCGGCCGGCGGACTGTTCACGCTGGGCCTGCTCGGACTCACGCTGTGGGTGGTGCATCACCGGGTGGTGCGCCCGCTCGAGGAGACGGCCGAACTCATCGTCGCCATCGCCCAGGGCAATCTGCAGCGCACGGTGCCCAAGCCGCGCCATCGCGACGAGGTGGCCGACGTTCTGCAGGCGATCAGCGTGCTGCGCGCCAACAGCGTGGCCCGCGTTGCGCTGGAGGACGAGCGCCAGCGCCTGGTCGAACAGCTGCGCGATCAGTCCAACACCGATTTCCTGACCGGGCTGCCGAACCGGCGCGGCTTCTTCACGCTGACCGAACGCCACATTCCGAACCAGCAGCGCCACGGCTATCCGGTGGCGGTGGCGCTGTTCGACATCGACCACTTCAAGCAGGTGAACGACGGCTACGGCCACGTGGTGGGCGACGCGGTGCTGGTCGAGGTGGCGCGGCTGTGCGGCGAACAGAGCCGGCGCGGCGACGTGGTGGCGCGCTACGGCGGCGAGGAATTCATCGTGCTGATGCCGCACACCGACCTTGCCAGCGCCATCCAGCACGCCGAGCGCCTGCGCATCGCGGTCGAAGGCTTGCGGCTGCCGCTGGATGGCGGCGGCGACCTGCGCATCACCGCCAGCTTCGGTGTCGCCGCCTGCCGGCCGGACGACGATTCGCTCGACGCCGCCATCGCCGCCGCCGACGAGTGCCTGTACCGGGCCAAGCGGCAGGGGCGCAATCGCGTGGTGTGCGCCACCAGCTGAACGCGGCCGGCAGTCCGGCGCCGTGTCAGCCGCGGTGCACCGCGCGCAGCTGCTCGACGTCTTCGCTGGCCACCCGCACCACGCGGTTGCGGCCGGCGCGCTTGGCTTCGTACAGCGCCTGATCGGCCAGCCGCACCAGCTGGTCCGGTGTGTCTTCGTCGGTCGGCACCATGACCGCCACGCCGATGCTGGCCGTCAGCACGCCGAAGGGCGAACGCACGTGCGGCTGGCCGCGCGCCTGCAGCGCGGCACAGACGGCGTGCGCGGTGGCGAGCGCGCCGTCGGCATCGACACCGGGAATGATGAAGGCGAACTCCTCGCCGCCGTAGCGCGCCACCAGATCGCTGGAACGGCGCACGTGCGCGGTGATCACCTCGGCCACCAGCCGCAGGCAGTCGTCGCCGGCGAGGTGTCCGTACTGGTCGTTGTAGGGCTTGAACAGGTCGACGTCGAGCAGGCACAGCGCCAGCGGTTCGCCGCTGCGGCGCGCGCGTGCCCACTCGGCGTCCATCGTTTCATCGAAGCGGCGGCGGTTGGCGATGCCGGTCAGGCTGTCGGTCGCGCTCAGTGCCGCCAGCCGGTTGTTCGACGCCTGCAGCTCGACCGTGCGTTCGTGCACCTTGTCCTCCAGTTCCTGCGCCAGCGCGCGCTGTTCGCGCAGCAGGATGGACAGCCCCATGCCGATGATGCTCAGCGTCAGGATGTATTCCTGCGCGCGCAGTATCGTGTCGTGCGGCGACGCGACGCCGAAGGGCTGGTGTCCGGTGGTGACCGACCAGGCGGCGCCGAGGGCGATCAGGGCCACTGTCAGTGCGGTGCTGCGCGTGCCGCAGCGCACCGCCACCCACATCAGCGGCAGCAGCAGCAGGTGCGGCGTCAGCGCGACGTGGAAAGCGGCCCCGGCGTTGACCGGTTGGGTGAACAGCATGGCTGCGAAGGCCAGCGTCAGCGCCACCATCGCGATGCCCGTGCGGCCGCCGCGCGCACCCTCCGGGTCGGGGCGCAGGAAGGCCAGCAGCAGAGGCGTGTAGATGAGCAGGCCGAGCGCGTCGCCGAACCACCACAGCAGGGCCAGGGTCGGGTAGGGCGCGCTGACCCGGTCCAGCGTCAGCAGCACGATGCCGGCCAGCAGCGAGGCGCCGAGCGACCCGAGCAGCGGCCCGGCCAGCAGGAAGCGGCCGAAATCGTGGATGCGCTCCAGATTCGGTGAAACACCGATCCGGCGCATCAGCAGATAGACGAAGGTCACCTCCCCCAGATTGCACAGGCTGACCAGCGTCGCCTGCAGCGGCGGAAAGGCGGGAATGTTCGCGTAGATGTCGGAGGCCAGCACCAGCGCCGCCATCCAGCCGCCGCGCGCGCCCTGCCAGTGCAGCAGCGCGGCCAGCAGCACCGCGTTCGGCAGCCACACCACGACCTCGTTCTCCGGCGACATCGCGAGCGACATCGTCAGCTTCACGCTGGCGAAGTGCAGCAGCGGCAGCAGCAGGAACACGCGCCAGTCGGGGGGCGACGGAACGGCAGCGGAGGGGGGGGCGGTGAGGGCCACAGCGTCTCGGGGGCGTCCGGTACTCGGGGCGCATCAGGATGCCCGATCACCCGCCACATGGCGAGCCATGCGACGAAAAGTCACCGTCCGGGCGCGGCGCAGGGCGGAACAGGGGGCGGGCTCGGGGCAGGCACGGGGCAGGCACGGGGCGGGACGGTTCAGCCCGGATGTGCCATCAAGCGCTTGATCCAGCGAAGAAACATCGGCTCGGCGGCGCCTGCCTGACAGCCGCGGCGCACGCCCGGGTCGGGTGGCGGGCCGCTACATCCGGAAAATCTTCAGCCGGATATTCCCCGCCCGATGCCTGTCCATCCTGCTGGAGCGAACCGGGGAGGAGACCGACATGAAGACATCGACGGTGGCCGTTTCGGCCGTGGTGCTGGCCGTGGCCGGCGTGGGCGGCTATCTGTACTGGCAGCAGCGCGAGGCGGCGCCTGCCGCTGCGCCGGCGGCGGTCGAGGCGCCGGTGGCCGGTGCGCCCGATGCGCCGGCGCCAGTGCCCGAGCCGGCACCGCACTATCCGATCGTCGCGCCGGAGGCGGCGGATGCCACGGGCGCCGAGGTCGACCCGGACGCCGCGGTGCTGGCCGCGCTGCGCGCGCTGTTCGGCGCCTCGGTCGACACGCTGTTCAACAGCACCGACATCGTGCGGCGCATCGTCGTGACCGTGGACAACCTGCCGCGCGAGAAGGTGGCGCGTCGCCTGATGCCGGTTAAGCCGGTGCCCGGCCCGATGGTCGTCGCCGGCAGCGGCGACACGCGGGTGCTGGACGAATCCAACGCCGCCCGCTACCGCAACTACATCCATCTTGTTGACACCGTGCCGACCGCGGCCGTGGTCGACGCCTACGTGCGCAACTACCCGGTGTTCCAGCAGCGCTACGTCGAACTGGGTTACCCGAACGGCTACTTCAACAACCGCCTGGTCGAGGTGATCGACCACCTGCTGGCCGCGCCCGAACCCGTCGGCCCGCTGCGCCTGGCGCAGCCCAAGGTGCTCTACACCTTTGCCGACCCCGAACTGGAGAAGCTGTCGGAAGGGCAGAAGATCCTGCTGCGCATGGGCCCGGACAACGCGGCGCGGGTGAAGGCCAAGCTGCGCGAAATCCGCGCGGCGGTGACGACGCGGGCGCCGGGCGGGTAACCGGGCCGATCCGCTTTCAGCGAGAGCGGTCCTCTGAACCCGACGGCGGTGGCGATCTGCAACGGCCGCATCGCGACCAGAGGTCGCTCCCACGAGTATGGCTCGCTTTTCGCCGCCGGAGCAGGGTTCTGCAGGAGCGAGCCTGCTCGCGATTGCGGCGGTGATCGAAGCCAGCGGCCAGTACCCGCCGCATCGCGACCAGAGGTCGCTCCCACGAGGATGGCTCGCTGTTCGCCGCCGGAGCAGGGGTCTGGGGGAGCGAGCTTGCTCGCGATTGCGGCGGAGATGGAAGCCAGCGGCCAGCTCCGCCAAGGCCGCTTCCACAGGGGCTGCGCCCGATCCGCGGTCCGATGTCCCTGGTCAGACGCAGCGGGCGAGCAGGGCGACGACTTCGGCCTGGCGATGGGTGCCGGTCTTGGCGAGGATGCGCTTGAGGTGGGAGCGGACCGTCGCCAGACCGATGCCCAGCCCGGACGCGATGCCTTCCAGCGAACGCCCTTGCGCCAGCGCCGCGGCGACCGCGGCTTCGGTCCGCGTGAGATCGAACAGCGTGCGCAGTTTTTCATGATCGACCGGCGCCTCCGGGTCGCGGATGAACACCAGCGCGGCCGGCCCCTGGTCGCCGAACACCGACAGCGACGGGCGCAGCGGCGTGATTTCGAGCAGCAGCGGCAGCCGGTCGCGACGCGGAACGCACAGCGCGGCCCCGGCATCGCCCGGCTCGCCCTGCGCGACATCGACCGCCGCGCGCACCCGCGCCGACAGCGCATCGCGCAGCGCCGGCTGCTGCAGCACCAGACATCCGCCGCGCACCGTCACTTCGGTGTTGCCGCGCAGCAGCGTGTCCGCCATCGCGCTGGACAGCATGACGCGGCAGCGCTCATCGACCACGACCACGCCGGTATCGATGCGGTCGAGCGCCTGCAGCGCGACGGCATGCGCCTGCGACAGCGCGGCGAGACGCTGGCCCAGCCGCAGCGCGCGCTGCAGATGCGGCAGCAGCAGTGCCACCTTCCTGCGTTCCGCTTCGGTATACGCGCCGGCCTCGCGCGTGCGATGGATGCCCAGCACGCCGATGACCCCATCGGCCGCCTGGAACACCGCGCCCAGCATGTGGTGGATGTCGAGATGGCGCAGCCATTCCTGGTAGAAGCCGCTGCGCGCCTGTTCCTCCGGCGTCACCAGATCCTCGTCGGTGATGATCCGCGACAGGCCGTGGGCGACCGAGCGCTCGACCCAGAGGTCCCGCCGGTGCCAGTCCTCCGCCCAGGCCCGGTCGCGCTCCGCGACCACCAGATTGTCGGTGCATTCGAGCAGATCCACCCGCGCACCGTCGCCGTGCAGCTTGATGACGGTGCTGGTCGAATCGAGCGCCTGTGCGGTGCGCGTCGCCGTACCCGGCCACAGGCTGCTGTCCAGCGCGGCATCGTAGTAATGTGCGATCAGCGCCGACAGGCGGGCGTCGGCAGGTTCCGGTGAGGACATGGGTGATGCCTCCGTGAGCGGGTTTCTCCCCTGTTTGGGGGGCGCAAGCGCCCTGTGCGGATTTCTACCATAGTGCTCAGGCATCGCACGACCCGAAACCTCACGCCCGGCGCGCGGCAGCCGGGGCCGTTCCGGTGGCGATGCGCCCGCCGACATTGAATGACAGGAGCTTTCCCATGCAGACAGGAACCGTTCTTTCCCGCCTCGCCCTGGCCGTCGCGCTGATCGCCGGCGTCGTGCCCGCGCAGGCGCAGAACGCCACCACCCCCGCCGCGAAACTCGACATCGCTGGCGTGCGCATCGGCATGACCGAGGCCGAGGCCGTCAAGGCGGTGCAGGCCTTCGACGCCAGCGCGAAGCTGAAGCGCAACCTCGCCACCTTCCCCTATTTCGACGGCGTGAATTCACTGGAGTCGCCGGAATTCCTCGACCAGATCGGCGTCACGATGGCCGGTTCGGGCATCGGCATCTGGTTCGCCAGCCCGCCAGCCGAGCCGCGCGTCATCGCGGTCATGCGCCGCGCTTCGGCACCGCAGCCGCCGGGCAGCGACCAGATGATGGCCTCACTCGTCGAGCGTTACGGCCCGTACGCCGCGCGCACGCCGCCGGTCGCCGGCGGTGGCGCCGTCGTGCACTGGAGCGAGGAGGGCAAACCCCAGTGCAGCGTGGACAAGGATCGCAAGGGCCAGCGCATCCCCTGGCATAACGCCATGGGCACGCTGCTGCAGCCGGGTGCGGTCAAGGTGCTGGAACAGTACGCACGGCAGCGCGTGCCGCATCTGGTCGAGGCGCTCGGCCCCACGCCGGACGTCGCCCGCTGCGGCATCGTGCTGCGCTACGAGTGGAACAGCGAACCGGTGCAGAACTTCCAAGCCTGGCTTGTCGATCAGGGCGGCATGATCGCCAGTAGCCGGAGGTCGGCCGAGTGGGTCGAACAGCTGAAGGCCGAGGCGGTGCGGAAGCTGAAGGGGCAGGGGACGGCGCCGAAGTTCTGATGTGCTCGCGTTCCTTCGGGCGATTCATTCGGTGCGTGTGCAGACCACGCTTGGGCGCCTCACATCATGCGCGACACGATACGCCTCGTTTCGTCGCTGAACTCGGCGAACTCCTGATCCGTCAGCAGATTTTCCCGTCGCATCTCGGTCAGCTTGAACAGCGCGTTGGACCGGCTCAGCCCGTCGAATGCCAGCGCGATCTGCTTGTCGCGGTCCTGTAGCAGCTTGAAGACGTTCAAGTAGCGTTCATGGCTCGTGTCCTCGCTTTGGGCGACGAGTGTCAGTTCTTCCAGGATGCGATTGCACAGGCGCTCAAGCGCGACCGGCTTCAGCGTGCTGAGCCGTCGCCAATCTGCTTCAGGGATGCGGGTCGTCATGGTCTGTTCCGGATGCTGGTCGGTGGGATCGATGAATGGGACGAAAATTACCGTGGTCCGACCCCGTCAATATGACTTCACTAATACGGAACCGGCCATTGCTCCGCCAGAGCGGAAAATCTCTGGGGTTTGACCTCACAACTTACGCCTGCGCGCTCATCGCTACCAGTATGCAGAGTCGAGGAATGCCTCAACACAGTGCGGACGATCGCGTCGCGCCTCGATGGAAAAATCCGAGAGTGACTGACCAAGCCACCCTTCGGGCATGGACAACTCCATCGGCGCTCTGATGACGTTCTCCGAAAGTGGCTCGAATCCCACTCTTCGGTAGTAGGCCGGATCGCCATAGGTAACCGCGACAGCAGCGCCCAGGGCCTTCAAGCCCAGTAACCCGAATTCAATGAGCGCCTGTCCAACGCCACGTCTTTGATGAGCGGTTGATACGGCAACCGGAGCAAGCATGTAGACGAGGTAATCGTCATTGAACCTGAGGCGCGTAAGGAACAGGGCGCCAATGAGGACGCCATCCTCGATGGCGCCAACAGCAATCACATCGCGATCGTCAATGACTGCGGCGAGCTTGTCGACCAGATCCCCGATCAATCGTCCTTCCTCCTCTCCTTCAGAGGTCGAGAAGGTCAAGCGGAACAGTCGGGACAGTTCGGCGCGTCTTTCAGCTCCAAGTCTTTCCAGCTTCATGCTGCTCCTTCGGGATTCGCTCCGCTGCGGGAAATATGAGGGTTCCGAAACATATGGGGTCAAAAATGTGGGGTCTGACCCCGATAGTTCCTTGGACGCGTTGGACGGCAGCTTCACACCATCGATGGCGAAGAGCTCGCGCCCGATCAGTCCTTCGCGGTCGCACACCAGCGGCACCTGGGTGAAGAGCGCCTGGGCCGTCTCCGGCTTTGGTGGACAGTTCGCATACATACATGTACAATATTATGTACAATAATCGAGGTGCCCAATGGACGCCATTACCTACTCCTCAGCCAGAGCAAACTTGGCTCGCACGATGGATCGCGTGTGCAACGACCATGAGCCTCTGATCATCACCAGAAACGGTGACCAAGCCGTGGTCATGCTCTCCCTTGAAGACTTTCAAGCCCTTGAGGAAACGGCGTACTTGCTGCGTAACCCGGCCAATGCCAAACGGCTCTTGTCCTCGACCGCACAACTGGACGCCGGCAAAGGAAGCGAACGGAAGCTCGCCGAGTGAAGCTGATCTTTTCTGACGAGGCATGGGAAGACTATCTCTACTGGCAGACGCAAGACCGAAAGATGGTTGAGCGCATCA
Organism: Methyloversatilis sp.; assembly: GCA_034004945.1. GTDB lineage: Bacteria > Pseudomonadota > Gammaproteobacteria > Burkholderiales > Rhodocyclaceae > Methyloversatilis. The sequence continues at coordinate 13,673 of JAVEVQ010000066.1, forward strand.
ACAAGCTCATAAATGAAGTCAAGCGCGAGCCGTTCGCTGGTGTCGGAAAACCGGAACCACTCAAACACGCGCTATCAGGCTACTGGTCCAGGCGCATCAATGATGAGCACCGGATGGTCTACAAGATCGAAGACGGCTCTCTTCTCCTCGCACAACTCCGCTACCACTACTGAGACGCCCAACGTAGAAGTGAGCGGACTGCGCGGCTTTTCGCGCAGATCCGCTCGAATGATGGGTTGGGTACCTGGTTATCGGACCCACCTAATCTTGCCCTCTACTTATGAACGCAGAGCCGCGTGATTGCCGTGAGCGAAGGCTGTCAGCGATGAAGGCCGCGAGTTTCTCCGCCTCTTTCCATTTTGCTGTACGGCGTGTTGCGTCGAGGTCTTCTGTTCGGATGATTGCGCGGAGCACGGGAATCGGTTGGTCGCGCAGCCATAGGCGGAAGTCTGTTTCTTCCCGTGCATTCCATTCCGCATGAATATCCGGAAGTTGCTCAGGCGGCTGCGTGGAGACTATCTTCTTCGACACTCCCTTCCTTTGCGGAAGTTCCGATAACAGGGTGTCGAGTTTGGCTGAGAATTCTGGATTGCGCGCGGATTCCTCGGCGAGCAAATCAACCAAGCCGTGCAGCAGGCCGATCAGTGCTTTTTCTTTTCGCATAGCAGAATAATCTCCCGAGTGAGGCCGCGCAGGGCGTCGTAGGCGGCGCCGTATTTTCCTTTGAAGGTGCGGATGTCAGCGTCAACGTCTGCACCACGAGCCACAGCCACGGTTTGTGGAATTTGATTTGCAAATAGCGGCGGCTGCGGCAAGCCTCCCGGCTCACTGAAGCGGCCTAGCCGTTTGGCCTTTAGATCAGCAATAACCCGCCCGTGCAGATTGTTGCCCTGCACCTTGGTGGCAACAATGCCGACCGGGGGAATCGGGCGGCCGATGTCCCGTGAGAAACGGTCGACGTTGTCGACGATCTGATAGATGCCCCAGGTGGACACTATGTCCGGGATGGTGGGGATTACATATCCAGTGGAGATTCGCAATCCATTCTTGGTGACGGTGCCAAGGCTCGGCGGGCAATCAATGATGATGTAGTCATAGCGATCAATTACCGGCTGAATAGCCGCCCGAAGAATTTCAAGCGGGTTGGCCGTGAAGTTGCCAGACAGCGCGATCATTGGAATTCGGTCTTGGAGATCGATAAGCCGGATGCTCGAAGGCAGCAAGTCGAGTCGTGCAATCCCATCATTGATGGTCGATACTCTTCGAGCAATCGCTTTCTCGATATCGAACTTCGGGGAATTGTGTGGGTTCAGTCGATCCTCGAAAAGTTGGGCAATAGTCCGACCGTCTTTATCCATTTCGGCCCATTGGTCTTCGGAGATCAGCGTGACAGTAGCGTTAGTCTGCGGATCGAGGTCGATTAAGAGAACGTGCTTGCGGTCTTCGTGCGCGAGCATCTCGGCGACTGCAACAGCAGTTGTAGTCTTCCCGACGCCACCCTTTAGATTGATGAAACTGAGAACGTGGGTTTCCTCTCCGTTGAAGCTCTTAACCCATGCTTCAACCTTCTCGCGCTCCCAGACGGGGCCGCTTTGAAGGTCTTGAATCGGGCGGGGAAAGTGGTCGTATCGCACACGCCAGTTGCTAACGGCTTGCTTGGAAACTCCCGCTAAATCAGCTATTTCGGCGATTCCAAGGAGATGATCGGTGGTCATGGACGGCTCCTTTCGGTAAGTACGCGACGCACACGATACACTGTTTTTGTGTATTTTGTCCACAAAAAATAGAAATTGTGTTGATTGTCGGCGACTTGCCCGAAGGTGCCCAACGTTTAGGTGAGGGGCTGGGCAAAAGCGCAGCTTTTGGCCAGTCCCTCTCGACCGCAATGTTAGATTTATTCAAATTTAATTGCCTCTGCCGTGCATGTGACGCTTTCCCAGCAGTTGTAAGTTGTCGTTGTTCCGCGCGGATGGTCACACTGTAGATTTGTTATTCCATCGGCTCCCATTTGCTGCGCCCAATATCGGGCTTGAAAAATTGCATCACTTTTCGTTGCGGCGTGATCCCATACTTTATTTTTGCATGAGATGCCTTCAACGATGTTAATGATCTTGAACTTGCGACTGATAAGTTGGGTTTGGTTGTAAATGGCTACATCGTTTACCGCACGACGCTGTTCAGGTGGGATGTCCTCCATTTTCACAACCGGCACCATTGCTCCGCATCCTGCGAGAAACAAGACTGCCAACCATAGGGAGATTTGCTTTTTAATGTGCATAGAATGGTTCCTGAAAAATCTAACGCCCTAGTTAAGCCGCGCCGTAGGCGTCGGCTTGAATGATTAGTTAGGCCTTATGGCCCAAACCCACGCTCGTGTGCAAGCTTTACCCAGGACTTGTCGACTGGGCCATTGAACCCAACCACAGCGTCTACTTGGCAGATTGGACAGATTGCCGTCTGGCCAGGCTCATCGCCGTCGCACCACTCCACGATGGTGTGGGGCAAGAACTCTGAGAAGCAGTAGAAACAGACGGCAATGTCACTCGCCAAGAGTGCGTTGCGGTGCATTGAAGATTCGCAGGTTCTTCCCACGGCCTAACGTGAGGTCGACGCCAGATACAGCGAGTAAGCCGGCGTCTGTCCGGATAAGTCGACAAACCGGACGCTGGAATACCTTTTCATTTCAACGCACTCCGTTCGATTCCACGGTTACTCACGGTAC
>JAVEVQ010000066.1:16494-17652 GCA_034004945.1 Methyloversatilis sp.
CTAACGTGAGGTCGACGCCAGATACAGCGAGTAAGCCGGCGTCTGTCCGGATAAGTCGACAAACCGGACGCTGGAATACCTTTTCATTTCAACGCACTCCGTTCGATTCCACGGTTACTCACGGTACGAAAAACCCCCTGAAACCGGACACCGCCAAACACGGCGTTGCGTGGTCGCTTGCATTCGCTGGCGACCCGGCTGTGCCGACGGTAATTTACGATGCTTCCATCCTGGCCGGAGTCAGCCTTTTGGCGGGTCGCAGGAGGTGGACGCAGATTGACCGTCGTATCGCGCCTTGACTCATGAGCCGTGCCGTCAGCGCGCAACCTTTGAACCTGAAAACCTCAGTTGATCGGCGTTGTGGGCATGGTTGGCGGGGTGTACGGCAAGGCGCGAGGACGCGGCAGGATGGCTCCCTGCAAGGACGAGCAACGCGGCTTTCCCACGGTCGGCCCTGCACGGCCGACCGGCTCCGCGGGCGGCGAGCAGTGCTCGCCGAAACCCCCGCTACGCCCCCGCCAGCCGTGCACGCGACGTCGAAGCGGTCTCACCCGGAGGGTGAGCAACGCAGACTGACAAGTCTCCTTGATGGGCAGGGCTCTCGACTTCATGGCAAGCGGTCGACTGAGGTTTTCAGGTTGAATTGGCCTTGCGGAAACTGATGATCCGGATGCCATCGGTGATTTCCGTGAAGCACAGGACATGCAGGCGTTCGCCCGGCATGCCCAGTGCCACGTAGCGCACTTCTCCGTATTCCTTCCTGTCGTCCACCCGATGAGTGCGGACGAAAAGTCGAACTCCGCGGGCTGCTCGAAAGACAGTCCGCGCTCGCGGTGATTACGCGCGCTCTCGGCAGGGTCGAAGTCGGTGCGCACGAGTCAGATCGTGCGCACAAGATAACTCGTGCGCGGCGCGCTTTCCGGGGTTGTCGGGAATGCCGTCAGCCGCAACTCCCCACTGCCCCGCAGGCCGTGCAGAAATCGCAGCCGTCCTTGCGGATCACCGATTGGTTGCCGCATTCGTTGCACAGCGCGCCCTGCATCAGCTTGGGTTCGTCGTCGCCGCGCGGGGCTTCGAGGATGCCCATTTCGCGGGTGGGGTAGCCGTCCTCGTCGAGGATGCCCAGCATGGCGTAGCGGTGGATGATGAGGCGGGCGA
>JAVEVQ010000153.1:0-3684 GCA_034004945.1 Methyloversatilis sp.
CCTCTGGCGGTGCGCGTCGGCGTGTCGACATTTGCGCTGCGACGTGCGGAAGCGGACTGCGTGCTGGTTCAACCGGTGGACGGAGCGGCCGCGTGATGCAGACGGTGGTCGATAGCAGCCGGCTCGGGCCGGCGCTGCTGGCGCTGGTCGGCAATCCGAATTGCGGCAAGACCGCGCTGTTCAACCTGCTCACCGGCAGCCGGCAGAAGGTGGCGAACTACGCTGGTGTGACGGTCGAACGGAAGGAGGGTGTGTTGCGCACGCCGTCCGGTCGCCGACTGGCGGTGCTCGATCTGCCCGGTACCTACAGCCTGACGCCGCATTCGCCGGACGAGCAGGTCACGTGTGATGTGCTGGCCGGGCGTCTGTCCGGCGAGCGTAGGCCCGATCTGATACTTGCGGTGGTCGATGCGACTCACCTGCCGCGTCAGCTCAGGCTGGTGCTCGGCCTGATGCGCCAGGGGCTGCCGGTGGTGGTCGCGCTGAACATGACCGACCTGGCGCGGGCGCGCGGCATACGCGTCGATGCCGATGCGCTGTCGCAGGCGCTCGGGGTGCCGGTGGTGACCACAGTCGCGGTGAAATCCGGCGGTGCAGACGCCTTGCTCGAACTGCTCGACGACGTGCGTCCGGGCGCGGCCCTGCCGGCGGCGGAGGCAGGCGACGTCGCTGACGACCACAGACGCGTGCGCGACATCCTCGCTTCGCTGGGTCTGGATACGGTGCAGGCGCACGCCTTCAGCGACCGCGCCGACCGCGTGCTGCTGCATCCGCTGGTCGGTCCGCTGCTGCTGTGCGCGCTGCTGTTCCTGATCTTCCAGGCGGTATTCGCCTGGGCCGAGGCGCCGATGGGCTGGATAGAGGCGGCGACGGCCGCGATCGGCGAAGCGGTCGGAGCGGCGCTGCCGGACGGCCTGCTGCGCAGCCTGCTGGTCGACGGCATCGTCGCCGGTCTGGGGGGCGTGCTGGTATTCCTGCCGCAGATCGTCATCCTGTTCTTCTTCATCCTGCTGCTCGAAGAATCAGGCTATCTGCCGCGCGCCGCCTTCCTGCTCGACCGGCTGATGGGCGGCGTCGGGCTGTCCGGCCGCTCCTTCATTCCGCTGCTGTCGAGTTTCGCCTGCGCGATACCGGGCATCATGGCGACGCGCACCATCCAGAACCCGCGTGACCGCTGGGTCACCATCATGATCGCGCCGCTGATGACCTGTTCGGCGCGGCTGCCGGTATACGCGTTGCTGATCGGCGCCTTCATTCCGTCGCGCACAGTTTTCGGCGGGCTGGAACTGCAGGGGCTGGTGCTGTTCGCGCTCTACCTGGCCGGCATCGTGTCGGCCATCGCCATCGCCTGGCTGCTCAAACGTTTCGGTGCGCGCGACCTGACGCAGACGCTGATGATGGAACTGCCCGACTATCACTGGCCATCGGTGCGCAATATCGCGATCGGCCTGTGGCAGCGGGTGCTCATCTTCCTGCGCCGGGTCGGCGGCATCATCCTCGCGCTCACCGTACTGCTGTGGTTCCTTGCCACTTTCCCGGCGCCGCCGCCCGGCGCCACCGGGCCGGCGATCGAGTACAGCTTTGCCGGCACGCTGGGCCGCTTCCTGCTGCCGCTGTTCGAACCGGTGGGTTTCAACTGGCAGATTGCGGTCGCGCTGGTGCCGGGCATGGCGGCGCGCGAGGTGGCGGTCAGTGCGCTGGGAACCGTCTACGCGCTGTCGGCAACTGCCGAAGACACGGCGCAGGCGCTGGCGCCACTGATTTCGGCCAGCTGGGGGCTGCCGACCGCGCTGTCGCTGCTCGCCTGGTTCGTGTTCGCGCCGCAATGCCTGTCCACGCTGGCGACCGTGCGACGTGAAACCGGTGGCTGGCGGGCGCCGTTGCTGATGGCGGGCTATCTGTTCGGCCTGGCCTGGCTGGCCGCCTTCCTGACCTACCGCATCGCGTCCGGAGTGAGCGGATGATCTTGCTGACCGATGTCGTCGCGCTGTGTGCCGTGGCGCTGGCCGCGCTGGTGGTCGGACGGGCGTTGCGCCAGTGGTGGCGCGCCCTGCGCGCGCCGTCAGCCGGTTGCGGTGGATGCAGCGGCTGCAGCCGGCCGTCCGCGTATCAGACCCGCCCGGACGGCGAATCGAGCAGGTGCTGATAGACGTAGCTGCGCAGCAGTATCCAGCTCTGATTGTCCAGTTCGGCAAACTCGATGCCGCAGGCGATGCCGCCGTCGGCAAGGGAATGGGTGTTGCGCACCGTGCCTTCGCACTGCACCTCGATGTCGACGAAGTGCAGCTTGAGCGGCAACGTGAAGGTCACCGTCTCGCCGACTTCGCCGGCGGCATCGCTGCTGCGCAGTTCGGCGCCGGTCGCGCTCAGATTGGTGACGCGTACGGCGCGCGCGTCCGCGCCCTTGAGCTGCACCGCGATATCGGTGCGCACGCGCTCGGCGCGCCGGATGCGACGGCTTGACACCGCGGACGGGAACTCGAGGTGCAGGTATTCGTAGGGGCTGACCGCACGCCTGAGCACGCGGCTGTTGAAACTGAAGGCCTTGCGTCCGGAGAAGGTGCGCACCAGCACGGTGTCGCCCTCGATCAGCGAGCCGCTCCAGTTCTTTTCGTCCGGCATGCTGACCAGCAGCGAACGGTCTTCGGTGTAGCCGACCAGCCTGACGACGCGCGCGCCGCCGGTGATCTTGGCCGGTGGATCGAGCTGCATGCGGTCGCCGACCTTCAGGCCCATGTTGAGGAAGGTCGAGGTGCTGGATTCGATCGGATTGCTTGCCATCGGAGGGTGTCTGCCGTGTCGGGTGCCGGGACGCCACGCACACTCGTGGCGCGCGGGCATCGTGTTCAACGGCATGCATACGGTCTTCTGAACCCCGGTCTGCGCATTTTTAACGATCATGCCGGCTCGGCGATCAGTACGGCCTGTCCGTCATGTGCGTCGTGCAGCAGGCGGCAACGCAGGCCGAAGGTCTGCGCCAGTTCGGGTGATGCGAGCGCGGTTGCCGGCGCCGCATCCACCCGGATGCGGCCGTCGGCCAGCAGCACCATGCGGTCGGCGTAGCGCGCCGCCAGATTGAGGTCGTGCACGATGGCCAGCACCGCACAGCCGCGCCGCCGCGCGAATTCGCGTGCGCAGGCCAGCGTGCGGTGCTGCCAGGCGATGTCGAGTGCAGCCACCGGCTCGTCGAGCAGCAGCGCGTGCGCGCCTTCGGGTGCCGTCCAGATCTGCGCCAGCGCGCGCGCAAGGTGCACGCGCGCCTGTTCGCCGCCGGACAGCGTGGCGCAGATGCGTGCCGCCATGCCATCGACGCCGGTCAGCGCCATGGCGGCACGGGCGATCTGCCGGTCTTCCGCGCCGGGGTGGCCGCGGTGGTGCGGGAAGCGGCCGAGCTCGACCACCTGGGCGGCGGTGTACTCGAGGTCGGTGCGCTGGTGCTGGGCGTGCACGGCCCGTACCTTCGCCAGCGCGAGCGGCGGGATGTCCTGCAACACGGCGCCGGCACACAGCACGCCGCCGCGTGCGATGTCGATGTCGCCGGCCAGCGCGCGCAGCAGCGTGGTCTTGCCGGCGCCGTTCGGGCCGACCAGTGCCAGCAGTTCGCCTGGCTTGAGCGCCAGGGTCAGGTCGTCAAGCAGCACGCGACGGCCGGCGCGGACGGTCAGATTGCGGGCAGCGAGCATG